>JBLFWP010000032.1:0-34271 GCA_047611225.1 Halioglobus sp. | reverse complement strand
GGCCCTTGATATCGATCAATTATCCAGTGGGCGTTTGATGCTGGGCTTGGGTACCGGTCTGCAAAAAATGAATGAAGAGTGGTACGACGTTGAATACGGCAAGCCGCTAACAAGAGTGAAAGAATTAGTTGATCTATTGCGGCACGTCTTTGGCCATTCGGGTTTGGGATTGAAGTGGGAGGGCGAAAGTTACGATATACGCATTCCTGCCTATTTTCGCCAGCAGGTGGTGCGCACAGACATCCCCATTATTCTCGCTGCGGTAAATCGTCGGATGATTGCCGCTGCAGGCGAAAAGGCCGATGGCATGATGGGCCACCCGGTGCATTCCTGGAAATGGCATCAGGAAGTTACGCTGCCTATTCTCGCGGAAACTGAAAAGAAGTATGGCCGCGCCGCTGGTAGTTGTCAGCTCTATCCGCAGATCATCACATCGATACAGGCCAATCGTGAGCATGCGATTATGGATGCTAAGCGCCAGATTGGTTTTTCGTTCAGCGTGGAGCATTACCACGGCATACTCGATATTCACGGAATGCGAGAAGTGGGGCAGGCCTGTCGTAAACATCTGGCCACTTATGATTTCGAGGCGATGGCTGCGTGTATACCCGATGAATTAGTTGAGGAGATTGCTATAGCAGGCACTCCGGACAAATTTCAAGATCGATTGGCACGCTGGCAGCAATTAGTGCCGGAACCAATACTCTTCCCTGCGTCCATAGGCGTTCCCCCGGAACGCGTTGCAGCCAACCTGGGTATTTTGCTGTCGTGAATTTCAAGGCGAGAGCTGCAAAAAGCTACTGCCTGACGCTGGCAAGGCCTCTACGGCTGTAGCATGCGCTGAGTGTCAAAAAAGTTCACCAGACTTTCGCGGTACAGACCGACAAATTGATGGACCGCCAATATTGCGTAAATCTGACTCCTGAGCTGGGCTTGGGTTGCGCCGAAGTTGGTGGGCAGCGATAGCGCTTCCAACAGCTGTAAGCTGGTGTCCAGATCCAGTACTCGATTGCCATCCTCATCCCAGATCCCGGTAGCGATCAACGCCTCGGTGATTGCTATGGCTTCATCAATGTCGATTGCGGGTATTCGTGTGAAGCGAACTGGTAGCAGGGGTTCTTCGGTTTTGGTCACTAACTGGGTAGTGGTGCCTAATGTGGCGGATGCCAGCTGATCTTCGATGACGCCGGCTGGCGGTGCGGTTGTGTCGTTTACAGAGGTGACCCAAAAACCTGGCACGGTTAATCCACCGCTGACCTTTACTGATGGAGCTGCTCTACCATTGAAGGGCGCGACTGCCACTACAGGGTAGCCATTGTCAGCAAAAGACTGACCAAATAGTGTGGCCATGCGTGCGCCGTTAGACATACCGATGCCGAATATCGGTGTATCGTTGGTCACATCTGTGCTCGCCACTAGTTCACCATGCAAGCGGGTGAGGCGTGCGAGGTCAGGGTTGGTGGCCAGTGAGGAATCGAAGACCCACCAGCGCTTATTACCCGTGCGCTCGGTACTCTCTGTTGCCACCCAGCCATAGCCGCGCTCGACGAGCTCATTGGTTTGGTCGAGCATTTCTATCTTGTACGCAATTTCCGCGCTACCGCCAGTGCCATGAAACAGGTAGACGATACCAACCGGGTTGTCCGGTATATGGCTATGCACGATGAATCCTTCAAATACAGTGGTGCTTATTGGTGCTACCGGGATCACTGGATCACAGGCAGCAGTAGCCAGCAGGCTACATACCAACAAAAAGCGCATATTCATTCGAATCTCCTTATGAGCCCCCTTTTGCTGAAAGTGACTGTCATCCGGACGCATCTTTGGATGAGGCACTGTCAAAGCCATGGGTTTTGGGGGCTGGGGGTTCAAACACTGCCCCTCAAAACCTTAGAGTTGTAAGGTTAGTGGTGTGGCTGCGGAATCTATATGACAGCACGTCAACTGTTTTACACACAGCGTCAGCAAGCACGCGCATGAGCAAAGCCTGATCAGGATCAGTTGGTAGTGGATGAATCGGATCCTGAATGGTGGCCCAATGTTGCTACGCGGGGTCTCGAGGATGTTTCCATCCGTTTGTATAAACTCTAACGATTCGATAGTCCTATATCGAGTGTCTGTGCTCCGCGGTTTTTCGGTCGCGCTAAATATCGGGTGCAGTAAGGCGCATTTGCATGGCATCATGGGAAAACCGTTTACTCAGGACATCCCTATGAAAGCAGCTTATGCCACCGCATTGTCGGCTAATACTGTCGCTTCACGGCCGCGACGTCCTACATCTGTAGTGATTGCGGCCGTTCTTTGTCTGCTTGGAGCCTGTAGCGATGATACTGACGTCATCGCATCCTCCATTGTCTCCGGTGAATTTTTAGCGTTGAGCTACAACGTAGCAGGCCTACCCGACATACTTTCTGGATCGAATCCGGAAGTTAATACTCCTCTGATCAGTCCTCTCCTCAATGGCTACGACCTGGTGCTGGTGCAGGAGGATTGGGAGACTCCCGTTCCCAACACCTTGGCGCCACTGCGGGTGTACCACGAACTCCTGGCGGCCGAGGCTCTGCATCCGTATCACTCGGCGTCTGCGCCACTTCCCTTAGGGAGTGATCCACGGCGACCTGAGGCTCAGGTCAGTGACGGTCTAAACCGGTTTTCCCAATTTCCCTTTGGTGAAGTTGTGCGGCAAGCATGGGCGGGGTGTGACAACAACTCAGGAGACTGCCTCGCGTTAAAAGGGTTCAGCATGGCGCGCACCGAGCTGGCTCCCGGTATTTGTGTCGATATCTACAACGTGCATGGCGAAGCAGGGAATAATGCCGGGGACCAAGCGCTAAAGGTCGACAACGCTCTTGCCATGGTTGAGTTTATGAACTTTTTTTCAGTGGGTAGGGCGATCATTCTCGGAGGTGATTTTAATATGCGCCTGCGTCGAGAACACGATGCTGCAAACCTTCTGGTTCTCACCAGCGAGACCGGCGTAAGCAATGCATGTGCTGCACTTGGAATCGTCGATGAGGAAGCGATAGACAAGTTCTTCTTCCGCTCTAGCGACGCGTTAACCATTACACCAACCTCCTGTCAGTTTGAAACGGATGTATTCGTCACCACTGAAGGCGAAGCACTAAGCGATCACGATGCGCTGGCCGTTGCTTTTGTCTGGAGCGGGACGCCCTTGTCTGGTGCCGATTGCCAGTAGCGCGGGGTTAGGGGGCTACGCAATTCTCTACTACACTGTCCCTGGGCAATGTGGTTGCCCAGAACTATCTGTTTGATTCTATTTTTTAGGTGTTCAAACGCCTTTGGTCAGTCCTTGTGTCATCTCTCAATGTGTTGGAAATATCAGAATGAAAATACCGCAATTCAACTGTGTATGTGCGCTTGCTATAGCCAGTCTTCTGTCTGCCTGTGGGTCTACAGCGCCATCGGCATCAGATGATAGCCTTGTGCGCACTCAGTCCGGTGACGTAGTCGGCTACGAAGGCGATCACGATACATACGTGTGGAAGGGCATACCTTACGCGGCCCCACCTGTAGCGGCGTTGCGCTGGCGAGCGCCACAGCCCATTGCGCCATGGCAGGGCGTGCACGAATCTCTGGCGTTTGGCCCGGCATGCGTGCAGCCGGCGAATCCTACATCCGGCCCAAATGCCCCGGAGTCTGAGCATGTGGTAGGCGTTGAAGACTGCCTGACCCTGAATATTTTTGCGCCGCAGAAAGCACGCAGTGGCGAAGAGCCATTGCCGGTGATGTTCTGGATTCACGGTGGCGCCAATATGATGGGGTCTTCGCAGTTGTACGAGTCGTCGCGGCTTGCTGATGGGCAGAACGTTGTGGTGGTATCAATTAATTATCGTCTGGGACTATTGGGGTGGTTTCGACATGCGTCACTGCGCCCGTCCGGTGCGAGTTTGGCCGACCATTCGGGCAACTACGGAACCTTGGATATCATTGCTGCCCTTGAGTGGGTAAGGGATAACATTGAGGAATTTGGTGGCGATCCCGGTCGGGTCACTGTCTTCGGAGAGTCAGCCGGCGGTAGAAACGTCTGGTCCATGGTGCAAACGCCATTGGCGAAAGGCTTGTTTCACGGCGCTATTGTACAAAGCGGTTCGCTGAAAATTATGGATGCACAAAAGTCTGAGCGAATTGATGAAGGCGCTATTGACTACCCCAGCCACGAAAATAACGGTGAGCAGCTCGTTGCGAAAATTGTTCCCGCCTACGAGGGGATGGATAGCGAGACTGTTGCGAACGAGCTGCGTGGTAAAACTCCAGATGAAATATATGCACAGATAATTCCTCACCCTCAGGGAATGTATGAGCAGCCGCGGTTGTTTCTCGATGGCCATGTTTTTGTACAGCCTGCTCTGGAGTTATTTGAAGATCCTTCCAAGTACAACGCAGTGCCGATAATAACGGGTACCAATCGCGATGAAGACAAACTGTTTATGCTGTACGACCCACGCTGGGTAGATTTCCGTTTCGGCTTTCTGCCAAAAGTAAAAGACGAGCAGCGCTATAATGCGGCAGCTGCTTTGGGTGCGGATACCTGGCGAGTGTACTCAGTGGATGTGCCTGCCCAGGTTATCACTGAGCATGGCGGGCCGCCGGTTTACACCTATCGATTCGATTTTGACGATCTGTCAGACACCATTGTTGATTTGTCTACGCTTATAGGCGCCGCCCACAGTATGGAAATTCCCTTTGTATTCGGTACCCATGTTGAGAGTCCATGGAGCTGGATTTTTAGTAATAAAGAACAACGCTCTGTGATGTCTAATGCCATGATGAGTTATTGGGGTAATTTTGCGTATACCGGAAACCCGGGGAAAGGTAGTGCCGGCGAGCAGGTTTTCTGGCCGCAGTGGCAGGAGAAGGGCGAGCACATCATGTTATTCGATACGCAGAATGATGGTGGCGTCCGTATGGTGGAAGATCGTTTGAAAGTGGACGATATCAAGCAGCGTTTGTTGTCGGATGCAATTTTCTCCAGGGAGGAGCGGTGCGTGGCCTATCCACTGATCCTGCTGAACGGCTATATGGTGAGCGATGGCTATGACGAGACAGAGCACAAAAGCCTTTGTGAGTAGGGCTTTCGTCAGGGTCTAAAACTAGGAGTAGGTTCACACATTGTGGCCGTAAAACCACTATACACACCGCGTGTTCTGCAATCGTTTAGCGCGAGTGCGGTTTTTGAACTCAGGGGCTTTCCTGGTTTCCTGATATCTGCACTTCTTTCAGAATGTCTCCGCTACGTGTGAACGCGGCGATTCTGTTGCGTCCGGTCTGCAACATGCGCGGTTGAAGCAATGTCGTGAAGGAACCCTTTTCGTCGTAGGTGAGCCCGGTCCCAGCGACGCTACCATTAATGGCGATCACCAGTTCGGTATCACCGCTCGCGCCTTCCAGGGTGCCGGTCAATCGAACCGGAAGAGTGTCATTTTTAAGATCCAGGTCAGCATACGATTCAATGTTATCAATTCTTAGCAATAGCTTCTCGGCTGTCGCTGTCTGTTCAGGTACGGGCGTACCAATGAGATTCCGGCTCTGGGGAAGCCCCAGGGCTTCCAGTGCCGATTTCCCTGGGATAAGGGCGCGGTAAATCCTATCTCTGGCCTGCTGCATATCCATGACGGCTTCTATGTCGGGGATCCTGTCTCCCGCTTCGAATACGCTGCGCTGCCGGTCTTGCCAATGGGTGGCCAGTAGGGATTGGCCGTGCAGTGGCTCTTTAATCTGCAGGCCTAACACTTCGACTATGGTGGGTAAAATATCGAGGGTCTCTGCCTTGCGTTGATCAATCTTTGCGGAAGTCTGCCCGGGGTATTTGATGAAAAGAGGTACGCGGGCAATATCTGCCAGCGTAGAGGCTTCAGGTATTCGCCTTGCGCTGTTGGGTGTAATGACAACTCCGTGGTCGGCGATTACTATCAATAGCGTTTCGTCCAAGCGATTGGTTTTTTCCAGCTTGTCCAGAAGCCTACCCAAAAATTTGTCTACGTATTCCAGTTGCAAGGCATATTGCAGAGTTCTCTGATTAGCGAGGTACTGGCTGTCATCCACCATTAAAGTTTCGGCAGTGCCAGCGGGTGATTCGCCATTGTAGATAGAGCCGTCCGGGAGAAAAATCCAAGGATGATGGGGCAGGGTGGCGTGCAGATAATTCACCGAGGCACCCTTGGATTTATCGATGCCAGCCAGAAATTTTTCAAAGAGCTCGCCGTGAATATTTTCGCTACCTGGCACGACGAATGTGCCGGCGTCCTTAACGAGTTTGTCCATCAACACGGCGTACCAGTGATCGCCGTTTGTGCCTGTACCTGCACCAGTTTGAGTGGCGCGGCTAAAATTACTCCAACCGTGGGATATAGGCGGCAGGTATTGCTCTGCGATTGCAGGTGGTGCAATGGCATGGAGCCAGACGTAGCCCGCATCCTTATACATGCCAAAGGCGCTGAACTCGTTCTGCCGGTTCCGGTTGGTCTTGTTGCAGGCATGTTGCGGGCAAAGTCGCGAAACAGATTCGCTGGATCTGATCTCGTGACTCGCAGTTAGAAGCGAGAAGAAGTTTTGTGGGAACTCACTGTATAGCGGTAGTACGTCGCCAACAGGTCTTTTGCTGGCGAGAATCGCCGGGATGGCTCTGTGCGTGTTGGTGGCTACCGCGACGGTGTCTTGGTACCACGTGCTTAAATCGGCAAGGCGCGCAAAGTTGGGTAATCTGCCGGCATCTATTTCTCCCTCAGCTTTGGTTAATGCAGCGAGAGAGAGTTCATCGAGAATTAACATCACAATGGGAGTCTTGGCGGTGGCCCCTGTGCCCAGAAAATCGACACCCTCAGGTAGGACAAGTTTTTTCACGGGCGTAAACAGCAGAAAAAAGATCAGGATGAGCGGGCTTGCCTGCCCGATTATTCTGAGAAGAGATCGGATGTCGCTGCGTTTGTAATATCCATAGCCTAGGCCCACTCCTACTAACAGGCTGACTGCAATATTTGCGGAGGTGGGCATGGACTTCGTTAAGCTCAGGCACCACAAAGTTGCAAGGCCGCCCAATGCAGCAATCGTTGCAAGATAGCCAGCCCTTTCATTAAAAAGAGCTTGTGTTGCTGCCGCAACAGTCAACAGCAGGATTGGCGGTATTAGGAGAATGCATAGGGCAAATATCAGAATATCTGACGCGACCGCGCCATGGACCACGAAGAATGTGGCCCCTTCGCCCAATGTGCCCAATAGGGGCAGGGCGATGGCCATAGAGGACATCCCTAAGATGGCAAAAAATGTAGATTTCAGGTTCAAGTAAGCGCTCTTTTGCTAGCGGTAGCGGTAAATCCCTTGGCCGAGTGGGCCTTCACGAATTGGCATTTAAGTCGATACTAGCGTTTATTGGTTTTATAATCGATTTATAGTAATCGTGGAGAAGTTCAATGGCACCCATTGCGCTGTCCAAACATTGGCTAGCCGGCATTGCTTTGTGTCTGGTACAGCATAGTGACCTGAGATTGGGCAGGTGCCAGCCACCTTAGGCAGAGCCGCTTATCTGTGCACCGCACCGCTTATAGACTGGCGGCCCTATCGGAACTCGGAATCTCTGGCGAGACCATTGTTGGCAATGACGATCTTCACCCATAAGAAAATACCTATGGGACACACTTAATGCGTACCACCAGAGACCGAATTTCACTGTCGGAACTTTGCCCTCCATTTTCAGCAACGAACTGCTGCTTGGTTATCTCCCTGGGGAATCGTTTTTGTTGTTTGTGGCTGTTGCGCTGGTCATTCCTCTTCTATTTATAAGTTTCAGGTTGTTAGAGTGTCGCGCGGAAATTCGATACTCAGCCTCTGCAGGTGGTACCAAAATTTGGGAACAAGTGAGGCGCTATCAGTATTAAGTAAATTGCCTCACTGGTTTGCCAACGATAGCGAGGAGTATATTTCTATCCGGCACCTCAAACAAATTGTATCGATTGCTTTTAATCACGGCAGCCGTATGGCCCGCATGCTGATGCGGGCGATGATACCCAGCGCCAGAGGGCATGCGTCAATTTGTTCCGTTGGGAGTTTCTGCACAGTGCAAATTCGATCCGCCGTATTATGTCGACTTATTGAAAATCGTACAGGCTCTAGTCAAGTGAACGGAGGTGCTTATTCGATGGCGCCGCTTTCTTGCAGGCGATTGAGGGCGTCTGTATCCAGTTTGAGTGCTTCTAAAAGTACCTCTTGTGTATGCTCCCCAAGCAGTGGAGAGGGCGAGTGGTATGGGCGGTGCTCCTCGCGAATACGGAAACCGTTGCGCTCGTAGACGGATGCACCTGTTGCGGAACGCTCTAGCGGTACGAAGTGACCCCGGTGTCGCAACTGTAGGTCGCGCTCCAGCAAATCTTCAAAGTCCACAAGAGGAACTGCCTCCACGCCAATGTCCTGCAGTCGCTGAGCGAGAGCCTCAGCCCCCTGCGATTGACTCCATTCGGCTAGCAAACGCTCTATTTCAGCCCGCCCTCTAAGGCGGCTACTCAGTCCCAGATAGGTGTAGGGCTCCAGGTTCATCTCTGCGGCCAGTGCCTGCCACTGCTGTTCCGTCCAGCAGACGATGGCGATCCAGCGATCCTCTCCATGGCAGGGAAAAACCCCGTGTGGCACGGCTCGGGGTGAGTGGTTGCCCATGCGAGAGGCACTGGCGCCGTTTGCCTGGTGCTCCAACAACCAGGGTGACAGGCTATAGATGCCCGCTTCGACTTGGGAAATGTCCAAATGAAGACCCAGGCCGGTGCGAGTGCGATGTAACAGAGCTGCCGCGAGAGCGCTAGCTGCGAAGCGCGGCGCGAGGGAGTCTGTAATTGTGCCGTAGGGGCCTATGGGCTCGCGATCCTCCCACCCCGTTAGATAATTGAACCCCGACAAGGCTGCCCCCTGCCCGCCAAAACCCGGGTAGTCCCGGTGGGGCCCTGTTTGGCCATTGAGGCAGGTGGATAGCATCAACAGATCCGGTTTTTCTTTTTGCATGGTGGAAAAATCAAGCCCGTAGGACTTCATCGCCTTGGGTGCGAAATTTTCCACTACAGCGTCTGCCCAATGAAATAGTTGTTTGGCGATTGCCTTACCTTCAGGGTGTTTGAGATTGAGGGTGATGCTCTTCTTCCCTACGTTGAGCGCGTCAAATAACGTAGACCCTTCCAGACCGTGAGACGAATTTATGGCCATGACACGAAGAAAGTCTGGATGCTTGCGCGATTCTACCTTCACGACTGTGGCGCCCTGTTCGACAAAATAGCGACAGGCGATGGGGCCGGCGGCACCTGAACCAAATTCCACTAGTTTCAGACCCGCCCAGGGCAGCGTATTTTGTTTGTCTGAGGGAGGCGCGGTCTTTGCGCGCCAAACGGGAAGCGGGCCTTGATTGAGCAGTGGGGCAGCTGCGGTCGGATAGAGAGCTTGAGATCTATCCGCTTCTTCATGGATGAGAACAAACCGCGCAGGCACTTTTTCAAAATGTGAAGAAGAGGTAAACATTTCCCGGGCCGCCAATTGTGGGCTGGCTAGAATATCCTCAGCGGTGTTTGCCGGGGCCAGCATTAGCTTGGTGGCGACCGCCAAATCGTACAAGGTAGACATGGTGTGCCGTAAAAAATATTGCTCCAACGGTTGCTCGATGGCGCGCAGTTCTGTGTCTTCAAGTTCGAAGGAATTGTAAGTCGTCCAATCGCGCTCGCGCCAGGCGGGAGTGGCCAGCCCTTCGTTTTCAAGTTGTTCCAACAATATTTTGAAGTTGTGAGCGCGGGCCGGCCCCCCGCGTAAACCAAAGGACACAAAGCCATTGCGACAGCGCCATATTTCTCGGGTATTGCCCATGGAGGCGCCCATCCTGCGCCCCTTGCGGTGGGTTTTGGGATACTGCCCCGCGCCCCCCATGCTGGCGATCATTAGCGCCTCCTGCATGGAAAGGTCGATGTGCTGTCCGCGGCTTGTTGCTAGCCCAGTCAATATGGCAAAGGCCGCTTCTGCGCTGGCGTGAGCATAGGCGGTAGGCTCGCAGCACCGGTTGGGTGGCCTATCGGGAAAGCCGGTCGCATATAAATTGCCGCAGGCAGCAAGAATACCGAGGTCGGTTGCGCGCCATGCAGCGCGAGGCCCAGTGGCGCCAAAAGGCGTTGCTTTTAGCCATACTGCATTAGGTGCGCTTTTATCGGGCAACTCGAGTGCGCCGGTAAAGCCAGGTGTTTCGATGATAACGTCTGCACCTAGCAACAATGCATCGATGCCGCGATTCTGTGGGTCGTATTCGATACTGGTTTTGCCTGCGTTCCAGGCGAGGAAGCGAAAGGACTGTCCGGAATGTTTACACAAAGGTACTGCTCGCCTTAGAGGGTCACCGCCTTGGGGTTCCAGTTTGACCACTTCCGCACCCATGTCAGCCAACATGCGCCCAGTCATTGCCAAGGGTTCTCCGGCGATATCTACAACACGGATACCTTCAAGTAGACGTTTGGCCAAGCGGAAGTTACCTGTATCGCAGTGAGTGTTGAAGTATAGCAGTGCTCCTAAGAGTCGGCTTCGAGTAGATAATCATTGTAGTTCACCCCGTCTATCTCTATAGATTCATCCCGTAGCCTGGTCAGGGCTTTTGCAATTAGTTTGTCGGTTTGGATTTTTTGGTTGCCGGTAAAACTTAAATCCTCCTCAGTAAACATCAGTATTTTTCTAGGGATCTTGTAGACCGCCAGTTTTTCTTTCATAAATACGAGAATGTCTTTCTCGGCAAGCTTCGTTCCTTTCATGGCAACGGCGCAAAGCACAATAACTTCTCCCAGTGTGGGGTGGGGGACACCGAAAGGAACACCAATACGCATATTGGGAAAGCTTAGCAGGGATTCTTCGATTTCCATTGGCGAAACATTGGCTCCGCCCGTTTTAATAATATTGGACAGGCGACCCTTCCAGTGCAGGTAGCCATTTGTATCTATGTGTCCACCATCCTGTGAGTGAAAGTAGCCCTGGCTATCGAAGGTAGCTTCGGGTTCTACTTTGTAATAGCCGCGCATCAGGGTTACGCCCCTCACCGCAATTTCACCTTCTTCACCCTGGCCAAGTTCTACGCCAGTATCCTTATCGAGAATGCGTATTTCAATACCCGGCCTTATGGCGCCCGCGGTGTCATTGCGCAGTGCTACTGGTGAGTCCGCAGGAAGATTGCTGACGAAGGTGAATGTTTCCGTCATACCAAAGGAGCCCTGTGTGCCCCAGATGTCTTCGGCCGGTGGAATGTCTGGTTGCATGCGGTAGACCTCCTTGTCGATGTGCGACAGGTCCAGGCTCTTGTAAAGAGGGTGTTCCGCCATTGCTTTGGCTTGATGTGGCCAGGCCTGGGTAGCATTGGCCTTTTCATCGACAATAATTTGCAGTGCTGCGCCCGGGTCGAAAGTCTCCTGCAGCACCAGTGTCGCCCCCGTCGCGAGGCAAGAGCCCAGCGCCATGCATATTCCAGCGGACCAGAAAAAGGGATAGGTAGTCCACACTCTGTCAGCTTCAGTGAAACGCATTTCTTCGGCGATGTGCCAGCTCTGAATGACAGCGGCGCGCTGCATATGCAATACACCCTTGGGGCGCGAAGTGGTGCCGGAGGTGTAGATGATCATGCCGTCATCAGCGGGGTAGACCTCGTCGATCATGGCGTCCAGAAGGGCGTCAGAAATAGCATCGCCTGTGGTTAGGAATGACTGCCAGGCTTGCACGCCACCGTGAGCAGTATCCAGCCCCAATGCGACAGCGTGGCGTAGCTGTGGAATTTTTTCGTTGTACAACGGTGTTGAATCTGCGCTGGACAGCTGTGGAAGAATACTTAGTAGCTCTTGCAGGAAATCGTGTTTGAGTAAGGTGCGCTGGAACAGTAGTAGCGCGCTGTCACTGTGACGCAGGATGTACTCGCGTTCATCGATTGTGGAAAAAGTATTGACCGGTACCAGTACCGCCCCGAGCATGGCAACGGCAAAAGAGGCCACTGCAAACTCCGGGCGGTTGGCCATGTGCACAGCCACACGCATGCCCTTGGCTACACCAGTGGCAGCCAGTGCTTTTGCTAGCCGCCGTGCGTCGCGATGGATTTCTGTACGGGTGATATCCCGACCTTCAAAGCGTATAGCACAGCCTGTTGGATGGCGCGCCACCACATCTTCGAGAAACTTCGCCCAGGTGTAGCGCGAGGCGTCTGCTTGGAGTGTGGGCGCGGAGTTACTCAACTCAAGTACGCTCCGCTGGCGGCATGTCGGCGGTGGGCAAGCGCACTTCTGCGCCGCCTGTGGCCAGTACTTCGTCATTCTGGTTGGTCATGCGAACCTGCACGACCGCCAGTGGCTGGCCCGTCAGCGGATCTTCGCGCACGGAACTGACTTCGCCATTGAGGATTGTCAGGTCACCGGTCATTGCGGGTGTGCGGTATGAGAACTTACTATGGATGACATCGCTCCAGACTCCGCCCCAATTACAAATGTAGTCGAGTATCCATGCACCCATAGACGCACCGTAACCGTAGGCTCTGGGCAAGCCAATCAACTGCGCGAATTCCGGTTGTACATGGCCTCTTGAAGGCCCGTGGTAGAGGCCGTCCAGATGCGTTGGGTCAATTTCGCCCTTGTCAAAATCACGCGCCATCTCAGGTAGCCAGCCTGCGTCATACAGGGAGGAGGGCAGGCCATCAGGGCGGAAGGTGTGCCAGATAGTAAAGGGATAGGCGCGCCATTCGGAGGTGAAGCTGGCGA
This sequence comes from Halioglobus sp., assembly GCA_047611225.1. Taxonomy (GTDB): domain Bacteria; phylum Pseudomonadota; class Gammaproteobacteria; order Pseudomonadales; family Halieaceae; genus Marimicrobium. Next base: position 21,519 of record JBLFWP010000032.1, on the reverse strand, counting down.
CAGAGTGGGGGCCGATCAAACGTTCAGGTAACTGCTCTCCCTCTTGAGCATTCAGCTTGCGCTGGTTCTGCTCCTGCTGCACCCGCTCAAAGTAGGCCATCTTCTTGCGTTCAATTTCAATGTATTGTTCTTCTGTCCAGGTGGGGTCTTCTTCACCGCTGAACTGCGCACGTTTCCTTGCTTGCTCGGCTAGATAGCGAATAGAGGTTGAGCGCTGCTTGCAGATGAACTCGCCGCTTTGGTTTACGTACTCGGTGTCACCGCGTGAAAACATGGTGGGTCCTGCGAAGCCAGTCTGGGACACCTTGTAATCGAACAACATACGGCTGCGGGTAATCTTATCGCCGGGTCGTATACGCGGCCCGTAGAACCACCACTCATCGCCTCCAAAAAGCATGTGTGTACCGGGGATGTTGCCCTGAATGGCCGGCGCTGCACCGTGGCTATCATCGGTGCACACTGCGAAAGATTGTGGTGCTACCAACTCCCCGAAGCGACTATTGTCGGCCTCAGCAACGGCTTCATCGTAGAACAGGGGGTTACAGTTCTGCATGCCCTGGGCCCAGCGTCGTATATCATTGGGAGCGACCGGGTCTTTCATTTGTCCGCCGCCCAGTGGCACGCCCACCCAGGTATCTACCGGGGTGGTGTCCAATTCAACGATGTCGTTGTCCGTGTTATCCATTCATTGTCTCCAGTGTGGCGAGTGCAGGTGCCAGTCTCTTTGTCGCTAGCTTCTATTGCGCTTCTCTTTATAGTCTCTTCATATTCTCTTCATATTAGTACACGTGTTAATTCGTAATCACTGGCGTCGTCCAGCACCGCGTTCCAGCCGGGGTAGACGACGATGGTAGTAAAGTCCTCTTCGATAATGGCCGGGCCTTTAATTTCGTGGCCGGGGTCCAGGTTAGCGCCTAGATAAATATCAATGTCAGTAAACCCCTGCCCAAGATTGGCCCGTCTGGTTTTTGCGGGCGAAGCGGTTTGGCGCTGGGCTGTGAAGCCGCCAGTAAAATGGGGTTTTGGGATTTGCGTGGAGGCTGCCAGACGCAGTCCCGTAATCTCAGGTGCTTCGCCCTCCCTGGCGTGGCCGTATTGCTCGAAGTGCAGACTATGAAAACGCTCTATCATTGTCGTGACTAACGCTTCGTCTACAAAAGATAAATTCTGACTACCAAGAACTTCTGCAGCATCAACTGTGAGCGCCCAGTTCTGACCGGGATAACGCAGGTTAAACTGGTACCGGCACAGGATGTCTTTTCTTTCGAAACCAGCCTCCAGTAAAAAATGTTCTGCGCGTTCATCTAATTCCAGGAACAGCTGGCGCAGATGAACGGCATCTGCTTCGGTGGCGTTTACGAGATAGGAACGCTCTTCGTCAATACACGGTTGTGCAGTGAGTGCGCCTGTGGCCGAAAAACCTGGTGAAGTGCGCGGCACCAGCACCTTGTCTATGCCCAGTTCCTGCGCCTGTATAGCGGCGAAGACGGGGCCATTGCCGCCGTAGGCAAGCATGGTCAAATCTTTAGGATTGCTGCCCTTTTCTGCGGTGAGGCGCCTGACAGCCTGTGTCATATTGGCATTGACCACGCGCCAGCAGTCGAACGCCGCATCTTCTACGCTACAGTCCATAGGTTCGGCAACGTGCTCGCGCAATGCGTCTTCGACACCTGCGCGACTAAGTTGAAAACTTCCACCGGCGAATCCAGCTTCGTCCGACAATAGCCCCAAGGTAAGAATGGCATCGGTCACTGTAGGCAGTTTTCCGCCGCGACCATAGCAGACAGGCCCGGGTTCTGCGCCTGCGCTTGCAGGTCCTACTTGCAACACACCTGAATGGGCGCTGCAGATAGAACCACCACCGGCGCCCAGGGTTTCAACCTGAACCATTGGCACGGCAACCAGATAACGGTGATGCCAATTCCAGCTTCCCTGCGCAGGTGCCACGCCGTTGCGAATAACCGAGACATCGTAACTGGTGCCACCCATATCAACACACAGTAAATCCGGCGCACCTTTGGCAATACCCGTTGCGGCGCCGCCAATAACGCCACCGGCGGGACCAGAGGCGAGAACGCGCACGGGGCTATCGGTGAGGTACTCCCGCGTCATAACGCCGCCGTTGGATTGCATTAGCAGCAGCTTGCGGTCATAACCGGCAGCCGCTAGCCGTTCACTAAGGCGGTTGATGTATTGTTCTACCCGCGGGCCTACATAGCCGTTTATTGCGGTAGTGCTCACCCGTTCAAACTCCGGTGACTTGGGCAGTACCTGATGTGACAGCGAAATATGTACGTAGGGCATTTCTTCACGAACCAATTCTGCGAGGCGCAGCTCGTGGACGGGGTTGGTAAAGCAAAACAAAGTGCAAATGGCTACAGATTCCACGCCTTGTATAGCCAGTCTACGGATGGCTACTCGTGCAGCGTCTTCGTCCAGCGGGGTATGTACAGAGCCGTCGAAGAGAATACGTTCTTTAACCGTGAGGCGTCTGCGCCGTGGGATAATCGGCGTGGGGGGTGGCAGGCGAACATCCCAGATATCTTCTTTATAGCCTCGGCGCAGTTCGAGTTCGTCGCGAAAGCCTTGTGTTGTTAGCAGCCCTGTGCAGGCGCCGTTCATTTCGATCAGGGTGTTATCGGCTACCGTAGTACCGTGAATGATGGCGTCGGTGTCACGCAGAAACTCATTCAGAGTAGCGCTTTGTGTGTCGGCCAAAACCTGCAGACCTTCGATAACACCAAGGGAGCGATCCTCCGGCGTGCTGAGATTTTTGTGCAGTTGCAGCTGGCCCTCTTTCAACAGGGCGAAATCTGTAAAGGTGCCGCCTATATCGATGCCAATGCGATAACCCATTAGTTGGCGTCTCCCGCATTGCGTTCGGCTCGCAGTTGTTGTGTCTGCGTCAGTTCAATTTCGATATCACAAGCTTCTACCGTTCCGGTCAATACCACACCATAGCGTTCTCGGGCGGCTGCAATGCTGACGTATTCATCCAGCACGTCTTCACGCACTGCAATCGGGTCCCGTAGCAATGGGCTTTCAAAGCCGGCTCCTCCGCCGTATTGGTAGCGCGTGATTGCACCCGCGGGTAGTTGCGCATTAATAGCGTTTTCTACCTCGTATTCATCGGCGGTGCCCGCCATAAAATGGTTACTGTAGGGAGCGGCATCATCGCCGCCGTTGAGGCCGCGCAGCGGATGTTTGCGCGATACCATCCAGGCCATCGCTGAAACTGGTTCCAGCACCTGTTTGATATTCAAGGTGCCCGGTTGCCCGCGCCAGCGTCCCGCTCCGCCGGTGTCTGTTGTCATTTCACGGCCGATATTCAGAATTGGGAAACGGCTTTCAGCATCTTCGGCTGTGGCCAGTATCAAATTACCCAGTCCGGCGCACATGGAGCCCCAGCCATCCAGACCCTGTACTGCAGACGCATCTGAAGAGCGCACATCTACGCCTTGATCCATCCACATTTCCCCGGTATCGCTGAAGCCAATTACAGCGCTGGGCATACCCAGTTTATAGACTTGGGGTGCTGATCGTTCCGGTATAATCCGGGAGAGTGCGATACAAATGGCTTCGCCAACTTCTACCGCCGGATGAAAGGCTCCCAGTGCGGCAGGTTTATTCGGCGGTGGCTGCAAAATGGAGCCCTCCGGGATAATCATCTCGACGGCGTAGAACAAGCCTTCATTTTTGCTGATACTGGGATCGACCATGGACGCGAGTTGTGCGATGGCATAGCCACGCGTGTTGGCGAAAGTGTTCCACACGTTGACCAACTCCGGTCGCGCGTCGCTGCCAGTCATATCGACAACAAGTTGATCTCCGCTGACATTGCAGCTCATCTTAACGTGCACATCCGGGTTGCCAGCCGTGTCCTGATCTATCCATACATCCGCAGGGTAATTGCCATCCGGCCAGCCAGATACTGCCTGACGAAAACGCTGTTCGGTTTGGTCGATATTAAAATTGATTGCGGCTTTTACGCTGTCGCTGCCATAGCGTGCGATCAGTGCTTGCAGTGATTTGACGCCCGCCTGCACGGCGCTCATCATCGCGGCGATGTCGCCGGCGAATGAAGGGAAACGATTATTGCGAATTAGCAGATCAATGGCGTCGCGTCTGGGTGTGCCTCTGTGCACCAGTTTTAACACCGGGATGCCCAGGCCCTCGCCAAAAATGTCGACGCTGTCTACGGAAAAACCGCCGGGGTCTTTGCCGCCGGTGTCCCCCTGGTGCGCTTGTAGTGCCTGAATCAGTACCAGCTCGCCATTGTCATCAAACAGTGGTGCGTAAACTGTGTAATCCGGGAGGTGACCACCGCCGTAATCGGGGTCGTTGCCAACGAAGACATCGCCTGGCCCCCACTCGTCCTGATCGTAATTTTCCAGTCCCCAGCGAACTGCCAACGGCGATACAAAGAGTAATTGCGGAATGCCAACAGAGATCCCCGCCAATCGACCATTGCCATCGATGATACTGGCGTTGCGCTCGTTCGATTGGTTGATAATGGCAGAAGAGGCTGCTCTGCCCAGATGGGTGGCAACCTCAAAACAGACGGTTTCGAAAGCGCCGTTGATGATGCTGGCGGTAACCGCGTCAATCGTTGCGCTGGTGTCCAGCGAGGGACGCTTTGCCACCAGTCGTCGATTCAGTTCGAATGACACGATTACTCACCTCTTTCTTTTTACAAGACACGCACCTTGCCAAACAGTTTAGTACACGTAAGCCCTGCCTAAAAGCTTTGAGGCCAAGTATTTCAGCCGTCTATGTTGACTACGGCATGGCCTGTCATACCGGCGTTGTGAAGTTTCACCAGCGTTTCAGGCACATCATCGAGAGAAATTTCACTATTGAGCTGTTCTATGCCAGCCAGGCCGGCGCAGGTGGCCAATTGCGTCCACGCGGCTTGCTTTTCTGTCAGTGGAATTTCTACCGAATCGACGCCCAATAGGTTGATTCCCCTTAGAATGAAGGGCAGCACTGTGATATCAAATGCGGGAGACTGCACCAGACCGCAGCAGGCAACACTACCACTGCCTTTGGTGGACTTGAGTACATTGGCCAGAGTGTCACCACCCACAACATCCACTGCTCCCGCAAAGCGCTCCTTGAGCATGGGGCGCTTGTTGGCCTCGGAAAATTCTGTGCGGTCTATCACTTCACTCGCACCAATCGCTTTTAGCAAGCCGCTGGCATCAGCTTTTCCTGAGCTGGCGACCACATCGAAACCGGCGTTGGCCAGTAGGGCGACTGCAATACTGCCCACGCCCCCAGTGGCGCCAGTCACAAGCACCTGCCCCTGATCAGCTTGCAAACCCATTTTCGTTAGTTTGTTGATACACAGCTGCGCGGTGAGACCAGCAGTACCAAACAGCATTGCCTGCCTGGTAGTCATGCCAGAGGGGCAGGGGAGTACCCACTCCGCTGGCACGCGAATGTATTGGGCCAGACCGCCCGCGGTGTTCATTCCGAGATCGTAGCCTGTGACGATGACCTCATCGCCCGCTTTGAATTTACCGCTGCCACATTCTTCAACAACACCGGCTGCATCAATGCCACCTTGATGAGGGAATTCTCGGGTAACACCCTTGTTGCCGTGAGCAGACATGGCGTCTTTAGCGTTGAGCGACGAATACTGCACTTTGATCAATACATCGTTGTCCGGCAGGTCGGCCAGATCTCGCTGTATGATGGACTGCGTGTACTTGCCTTCTTCGGCTTCTTCGATGTAAAGGGCTCTATAACCACTCATTGTTGCTCTCCGAAATGTAAAAATAATTGATTCTAACTACGTGTTTTGCGCGACGATCCAGCGGGGCAGTGTAATGTCATCGTTGATGGATTCAAAGACGAGTTGCACGGCTGTGCCGATTTCAATATCACTGGCCGCGATAGCATTTATTGCGCCACCGGCTTGCGCGACAAGATTGCCGACCATGCGAATTGTTGGGTCTTCATCAAGCGCTACAACAATCGCGTTGTAGGGTGCCAGCTCTGTAAAGTTCATCATTAATGGCGCGTGAGGTTCGATCACCGACCAAATAGTGCCAAGCCCGATGACCTCTCGCCACTGGGGCTTTACTCTGGGAGACCAGGGGTTCAGCGGACGCGGGGGGAAAATCAAGCGCTGGGTTTCGGGGCAGTATTGCAGGCGTAACACGCCTTCACGACAGCCCTCCCAAAAGGGCGCGTTGACCTCGTCGATGTGCGGTAGCAATGCGTTTTCACTCATGGGCTGGCCATCACTCCTTGCGTCTCAAAATCAATGCGCCGGTGGGAACGCCTTCGCCGGCCGTCACAAGGCAACTTTTAGCATCCGCCACCTGATTTACGGATGTGCCGCGTATTTGTCGCACACCTTCAGTAATAAGATTAAAACCGTGCACGTAGGCTTCTGAGAGTCCGCCACCGGAAGTGTTCACCGGCAGAGCTCCGCCAAGTTCAAGGTTGCCGTTTTCTGTAAAAGCCGCACCTTCGCCGCGCTCACAAAAACCGTAGCCTTCCAAAGAAAGGGGTATCAGTGGCGTGAACGCATCGTATATTTGCGCGACATCAATGTCCTTTGCCTGAATATCAGATTGACTATAGAGCTGGCGCGCCGCTACCCAGCTGGGCCCTTTAAGAGGATCGTCACAGAAAAAGTTTTGCATGGTTTGGTGTTGAGCGTGAAACCCCTGGCCGAAAGCGTGAATGAGTGCGGGCTGGTGTTTACAGTCTACTGCCCGGTCGGCGGCAACGATGACTGCAGCCAGAGCGCCATCTGTTTCCAGGCAGTTGTCGAACAAGCACAAGGGGTTGGAAATCCATCTGCCTGCCATGTAGTCATCATGGCTCAGGGTTTTTTCATACATCATCGCGTCGGGATTGTTGTTAGCGTACTTGCGCTGAGCAACGGCAATGTTGGCAAAATGCTCGCGGGTAGCGCCAAATTCGTGCATGTACCTGCGAGCGAGTAGCGCTATTTCATCTACCGGCCGAATGACACCAAAAGGCCGTGTGTAGTTGACCGCAAGTTCTTCCTGCAAGGTGGAGCTCGTTTTTGACCAGGGTCTGCGCACCGCGCCTGAGGCCCTTTTGCGGGAGCGCCAGGCCACCCCGACGCGACACTGGCCCGTAGCAACTGCCATAGCGAGATTGCCAATGACGCCTGGTCCCGCTCCGCCGCCGTAGCCCACCTGGCCAAAATACGTGATATCCCCAAGCCCGAGATTGCGGGCCATCTCCACCTCGGAATTGGATTCCTGGGTGTAGGAGGCCAGTCCATCTACTTCTGAAAGAGCGATGCCTGCATCGTCCAGCGCATTGAGCACTGCAGTACAAGCCAGCTCCAGTTCGGAGGCTTCCAGCTTCTTGGAAAATTCGGTCTGGCCAATACCAACGATGGCCGTTTTGTCTTTGATCATCAGGCCGACAACCCCGAGAGGTAATCGGTGAGACGCCGCTTGTCGATTTTGCCGCTATCAGTAAAGGGAATATCACCTTTGTCGCAAAAGAAAATGTTGGCGGGCACCTTGTACGCTGAAAGTTCCTGCTTGAGGCGTTCGGTAAGTGCGGGTGCATCCAGTGAGCTTCCCGCATTGAGAATGACAGCGGCTGCCACCACCTGGCCTCGGTCGGGATGCGGCAGGCCAACCACATAGGAGCACTGCACTTCAGCTTGTTCGTCTATCACTATTTCTACTTCGCGCGGCGTTACATTGGCCCCGCCGGTCTTGATGAGATCTCCCAGGCGCGCCTTGAAGAACAGGAAACCATCTTCGTTCAAATACCCGGCATCACCTGTGCGATAAAAACCGTCTTCACCGAAGCAATCCTCGCGTTCGACTTTGTATAGCCCCTGCATGACGTTGTAGCCGCGCACACACAATTCGCCGTCTGCGCCTGCAGCTGAAGCTTCTGTGCTGTCCGGATCAATAATTTTGTGCTGCACACCCTCGATGGCACGTCCGAAAGAGCCGCGCATTGCTTCGGGGAGATCTAGGTCCATGTGATCTATGCAATGGGGCCCGCAAGTTTCTGTCATTCCCAGTGCATTGGAGCGTAGCTCTGGATCCGTTGGCTGACTGGCTTGCGGTAGCAAGGCGTAAATGTTCCCCGCCCGAATCGTAGAGAGATCCCTTTCCTTAAAGCTGGAGTGGTCTGCTAGTGCCGCACCATAGTGCGGCCAGCCCGTTACCAGAGTTGCACGTTCACTTTCGATCAACTGCAGAGTTTTTTCCGGTTCAAAGACTGCTTCAGAGATCAGGCAGCAGCCCTTGTGCATGGCGCAGTACAATGTGAACACGAGGCCGCCCACCCAGAAGAAAGGCATGGGCGAAAATATTCGGTCTGCCTCTTGTAGGTCGCGCCAGTGATTCAGGTTGTAGGCGTGTTTGATAACGCTGCCTTGTGTGTGAATGGCGCCTTTAGGGTCAGCGGTACTACCTGAGCTATAGATGATCATCAGAACATCTGCTGGCACAACACACTCTTCAATGGCCTGTAAGTGTGGCTCTGGAATTTCCGTAGAACGTTCAAGCAGGCTTTCACCGCTGTGTGCCCAGCGGCGGGATGACTCTCCCCAAACGTAAACCTGCCGTAGGTAGGGGAACTGGGTCAGTAGTAGGCGGGTATCTGTCTCCGACTTTTCAGTCAACTGCGGCGCACAGACTTCCAGCCGCTCAAGGTAATCATTGCTTAACAGCTTGTCGGCAGTAAGCAGTACTTCGATATCTGCATGGTGTAGAACGAAGGCCAGCTCTCTGGGTTTGTAAAATGTATTAATAGGGATAATGACCGCGCCGATTCGCGCAGCGGCCAGCCAGGCCACGACGAAGTCGGGACTATTGGGCATTAGCAAGCCTACGCGGGTGCCCTTGCTGAAGCCTGCCGCGAGCATGCCTCTGGCCATCTGTGCAGATTGTTGTGCAGCTTCACCGTAAGTGAGGCGTAGTCCCTCATACACGATTAAATCGTTTGTGGCGTAGCGTTCCTCAAGGGAGCGAATAAAAGCCGGGGTGCTGGGCTCAAAATCCGGAAAGGGCATGCTTGTGGGTCTCATGCAGTCTGGCCAGACAATTTACCAGACGCTTGGCATATATAAAAGTGCTGCAGGGGCAAGATATCACTAGAGGAATGAGGGATACGGGGCTATGAAAGCGATATTGTGTTTCTAATAAAGCCAATTGTCTTATAATAGCTCGCTCAATCCGACGAAATGGAATACAGGGTTAGCGCATGCCAAAAATAGTAGATCACGATGAGCGCAGGGAGCGGATTGTCGAGATAGTTGCCGAGATGCTGGCAACTGTGGGAGCGGAGAAAACCACCATCAGGGAGATCGCCAGGCAGTCTGGTTATTCTCGCGGTTTTATCGAGCACTATTTTCACAACAAAGAAGAACTGATCGCTAAAACCATACGCTGGATTAACGAGCGCTCTCTGGCCAGGGCAGACGTGTCCCTAGAGGGAAAGTCTGGCCTTGCTGCACTAAAGGCTTTTTGTGAACTCAGTCTGCCGCTCACTCAGGAGGTGCGCAATGAGTGGAAGATTCGCATGCAGTTCTGGGGCATGGCGGCAGTGTCAGATGAGCATAGGCGGGAGCAGTCCAAGCGTATTCACGTATCTGAGAAAATCATTATCGGATATTTGGAGCAGGCGCAGGAAAATGACGAGCTGGAAAAGGGGATTGATTTATTGCCTCTGGCACACAGCTTGTTGCATCGGATTTACGGGCTGGGTTGCAATGCCATTCTCAGGCCAAGTTATTTTACCCGGCAACGTCAGGTGCAGGCGCTGGATCACATCATGTCTGAGTTTGTAAAAGCGCGTTAGCCCAAGGTTTTTGCGCCTTATCTAACGCTACCCGCTAGACAAGCGCCCCCCCGATTTGTGCAGGAGGTCCCATTGGCAACAGATGAACGCGCGACCGACCTATTGCAGGGTGTCACTTCCTACGGCTCAATGATGACTGCATTGGCTACAGCATCTCCCGATACAGTGGCGCTGGTGGTGCAGGGGCAGGGGCAGGGTGCGCTAGAGGGAGTGGCTGAGAGTGACGTACTAACGCGCGCTGAGCTTGAGGGGCTGGCCAATCGCCTGGCTCGAGACTATCAAGCGCTGGGGGTTAACGCCGGTGATTTTGTCACCATTGCGCTGCCTAATTCTCTAGAGTTTTTTACAGCCTGCCTCGCGGTCTGGAAGCTGGGCGCCGTTCCCAATCCTGTTTCTCATTTACTGCCGAGAGCTGAGCGTGCTGCCATCGTGGAGCGCGCAAACCCTACGCTGGTAGTGGGAGTTCTGGAGGAGGGTGATGACGAAGCTTATGACGGGCGCCCTTGTTTACCGCAGGACTATTCACCACGCAGCGAATGTTCAGACCCGCTAGTACCAATCACTTCTCCCAGCGAACGCGCCATGGCCTCAGGCGGAAGCACAGGTTTGCCGAAACTGATTGTTGCCGTTAACGCAGCGCAATACGATCCGCAGCGAGCATCACCTTTGTTCAAAGGACGCCGTGCAGTATTGGTTCCTGGCCCTTTGTATCATGGTGCGCCTTTTAGTTCGGCATGGCAGGGACTTTTCTCTGGTTGTCGCGTGGTGGTGATGCAGCGCTTTGATGCGCTCAAATGCATTCAATTGATTGAGCAGCACAGCGTAGATCGAATGATGATTGTTCCCACTATGATGCAACGTATATGGCGACTACCCGAGGCGCAGCGTGTCGCTGTGGATATGAGCTCTCTGGAATTTGTGCTCAGCGGTGGCGCGCCTTGCCCGGCATGGTTAATGCGCAGCTGGATTGAATGGCTGGGTCCGACAGTGATGAATGAAGCGTTCGGCCCCAGTGAGCGAACGGGAGGAACGTTCATTACCGGCACCGAGTGGTTGGAACATCCGGGCTCTGTTGGCAAGCCGTCCGCTGGCGCGCAACTGAAAATTCTCGACGACCAGGGCAGCGAACTTGCGCCCGGCGAAATGGGAGAAATCTATATGATGCCAGCCGGTGGTACTGGCTCGACTTACCGGTATGTAGGCGCGCAGGCACGCGTCACCGAGGACGGCTGGGAGTCGGTGGGAGACATGGGCTACTTTGATGCAGACGGCTATTTATATTTAGGTGACAGGCGCAGTGATATGGTGATCTGCGGCGGTAGAAATATTTACCCGGCAGAAGTGGAGGCGGCAATTGATGCGCATCCGCACGTGCGCTCCAGTGCTGTGATTGGTTTACCCGACGAAGATCGCGGCCAGCGCTTGCACGCAATTGTTGATATAGGCAGCGGCACGGCGGATGTCAAAGAGCAGGATTTGCGAGAGCACCTGGCTCAGCAATTAGTACACTACAAAGTTCCCACCAGCATAGAGATCGTCAGCAGCTTGCTGCGGGACGACGCCGGCAAGATGCGCCGATCAGCCTTGCGCGATGCCCGCTTGGAAGATCACTCTAAACGTGGTTGAATTAGAGATCTGACGGTGTGTCAGATAACGCGAACTGAAAGCGCGATACTGATTCCTGCTATAACTAGGATTATGAGCTTAATAAACTCCCTCCACACCGCTCAATGGCAACTACAGGGCAGCCATACCCCCAAGAGCGCCAGCCTGCCGCATACACTGGTCAGCTCGTTGCTGGCCGGTGGTTCGCTGCACCAGCGCTATGCGGCCACTTTACTGCACAGTTTAGGCAGCAGCTGCTCTTCTGAGGCCCTCCCAGTACCGCAAACCGCGGCTTTGGACGGGGATGCCGCCCGAGATTGGGCTGAATCTGGCCTCATGGCACTCACCGGCGAGAAGCAGGGTCCACCGCAGCGGGCTGACCATGCGATACCCAGTTGTGCCAAAGGCGCCATCTCCGCTTTGGAAAATCTCGCGGGACATTCCTTACCAGCGTCATTTGAGAGTGGGGCACTTTTGGTGGAGCGCAGCAGAATTCTCGGTCTTAGTCGGCAGGGAAGAATTTCGCCTGGTGGAAGTTGCCGATTGATAGCGGGTACAGACGGCATGCTCGCACTCAATCTTGCGCGTCAGGAAGATTGGAGATTACTGCCGGCCTGGCTTGAAGAAGGTTTCGCCACGTCAACTTGGGAAACACTTGAAGAGAAGATTTCCTCGCGAGCGGTTGAAGCTCTCGTTTCCCGTGGGCGGATGTTGGGTTTGCCGGTTGCGGCTGCAACATCTACAGCAGGAAAAAAGATACCCTGGTATCGATTCTCTCCCACGGCCTGTTCTGTTGAGCGCCCATCTATAAATAACGCACCCCTAGTAATCGACTTGTCTGGGTTGTGGGCGGGACCATTGTGCACGCAACTTCTTTTGCAGATAGGTGCGCGCGTTATCAAAGTCGAAAGTGAACATAGACCAGATGCGATGCGCACCGGCACTGCCGAATTTTATGAACTTGTGAACGCAGGAAAAGAAAGCGTGCAGCTGGATTTCCAGTCGGCTGCTGGTAGAGAAACTCTGCTTGCACTACTGCATGCGGCAGATATTGTTGTAGAGAGTTCACGTCCAAGAGCGCTTGAGCAGATGGGGATTCAGGCACAGGCCATTGTCGATCAACATCCTTCCAAGGTATGGCTTAGTTTGACGGGGTACGGTCGTGTCGAATCCAAATCCAATTGGGTCGCGTTTGGTGATGATGCCGGTGCCGCGGCGGGTTTAAGTTTGTGTGATGAAGATGATAAAACACCCACGGCATTTTGCGGGGACGCAATTGCTGACCCATTGACGGGTATGCATGCGGCCGTTGCAGCGCTGGCATTCTGGCAGCGTGGTCAGGGTGGCCTGGTTGATATAAACCTTTGTGATGTGGCGAGCTATTGTCTAGCGTTTCACAAGTCTCAAAATATCGGTAAAGTGACTTGGGATATAGTAGCGCAAGCGTGGTGTCTTGAAGACGGCGAGCAACGCTTTTTATTGCATCAGCCGACATTGCGAAAGACGACTTTACCCACCGCGGCCTTAGGTGAAAACACCGACGCCGTGCTGTTAGAGTTTGCAGCGTGTTGATCGCCAACGTGCAGATCAATGGTCACGATGGCGTCATTGATGTGCGCTGCAGTGATGGCGAAAACGGTGGCGTTATCACGCAGTTGGGGAAGGCATTATCGCGTGCCGGTGAAGACTGCATCATCGACGGGCAAGAGGGCGCGCTGTTAGCGGGCTTACACGACCATCACCTCCATTTACTCGCCTATGCCGCCCTTTGCAATTCTGTGCAATGCGGGCCCCCTCTGGTCTTCAGTAGGGCAGAGCTTAGAGATGAACTACGCAGTGCATGCACGGGTGGAGCCCTTTCAGACTGGCTGCGAGGGGTTAATTACCACGAGTCTGTAGCGGGGGAATTGAACAGCGCTACGCTGGATGAGTTGGTGTCGAATCGCCCACTCAAAATTCAACATCGCAGCGGAAAGATGTGGATGGTGAATTCGCTGGCAGCTAAATTACTGTCGCTGCAAGAGTATGTTGGAATGCCCGGAGTTGAGCTGGATCTAGCGGGTAAACCTAGCGGCAGGTTGTTTCGTTTGGATGCTTGGATGCGTGATCAGGTGGCTTCAGACGACCATATAGTTATGCCATCGCTGTTTATGGTATCGCAGCAATTAGCGAGCTACGGTGTCACTGGCGTGACAGACGCATCGCCTGATAACAGTCTCTTTGCTATGCGTCATTTTGAAGCCTGCGCAGAGTCCGGCGAGTTATTGCAAAAGGTGAGAGTGCTTGGGGATGATGATTTGCCTGAGTCCGTTCACAAGAAAGTTGAAAGAGGTGAACGAAAAATTCTGCTCGACGAAAACAATCTTCCGAACTGGGATGATTTTTATACAATTGTTAATCGTGCTCACGACACTGGTCGAGGTGTTGCGGTGCATTGTGTGACACCCGTGGAGCTGGTGCTTACCTTGTCGGTTTTACAGGCTGCCGGTGTACATCCCCAGGATAGAATTGAACACGCATCACTGGTGCCTGAGGATGTAATGCCCCTGTTGTCACAGACAGGTGTTCGAGTTGTCACTCAGCCGGGTTTTATTTACGGGAGAGGTGATCAATATTTGCAAGATGTTCCCGCGCAGCAATGGTGTGATTTGTATCGGGGCGGGCAATTGCTTGCCAATGATATCGCTTTGGCTGGTAGTAGTGATGCGCCCTATGGTGATGCCGATCCCTGGGCTGCTATGCGTGCCGCCGTGGATCGAAAAACACGGGGCACCCAGGTGATTGGCGCAGCGGAAGCACTAACCCCCGAGCAAGCTTTAGCATTGTTCAGCAGCGCGGCAGATGATCCCGGTGGCGTGAGCCGTGCTATCTCTGTGGGAGCGATAGCTGATTTTTGTTTGCTGGATCGCAGCTGGGCTGAAGCTCGGTTGCGTTTGCGCAGTGAAGACGTGCGCTGTACGTTTATAGGCGGCGAGCTCATCTACCAGCGTAAAAAATGTTCTGCAGTGGAGGAGCGATATGTCTCAGCCGCATAAACCGTCCCAGGGGAAAGCTGTTACCGCAGTAATGGATATCGATACTCTAATACCGCTGTCACTTAGTCCCTGGGGATTGGAAGAGTATTCCTCTCTGGGCGGACACAAGTATTTATTGCTGGATTTCGAAGCGGAGCTTGCCTTTGACACAATTGAGAGCCTGCAGCGAATGATCCCAAGGCTGCGAAATCTGCCGTGTCCCGTTATTGCGATTGGGAGTGTTCCAGAGTCGCTACATAGAGCCGTTGACGTTGTTGTCGAGACAGCCAGTGACAGCGATAGCATGATACGCAACATCATCGCGCACCCCATAGCAGCAATGACGTTGGTGCAGTTGCTGCGTCACAATGAGTATGCGGATTCTTATCAGGGCCTTATGGCGGAGTCATTGGCTTACGCAACGCTACAGGGCGGGCGCGAGCGCAGTGCAGCACCTAGACCTGATCCAGATGCTGATAAGAGATTATGGCAGTCTGACAGCCCGGTTCGAGTGAATCGCAACGGATCAGAGCTGGAAATAGTGCTCAATCGCCCCCAGACCCGCAACGCTTACAGCGCCCTCATGCGCGATGGCTTGTTTGATGCCTTACAGCTGTTGCGCACGGACACCAGTTTCACCAAAGGTGTTATACGAGGGGAGGGTAGTTGCTTCAGCATTGGCGGAGATCTCAATGAGTTTGGATCGGTAGATGACGCGGCCACCGCCCATGCTATTCGCTCCAGCAGAAATGTTGGGCAGAGCCTGTTCGAATTAAGAGAGAAGCTCGAGTTTCGACTGCACCGTGCATGCATAGGCGCAGGTATAGAGCTACCTGCATTTGCTGCGCGAGTCGTGGCGGATCGTTGTACCTTTATGCAACTGCCTGAAATCAAAATGGGCCTGCTGCCCGGTGCCGGTGGTACAGTTAGTATTACGCAAAGGATTGGTCGACATCGCACCGCATATATGGCTCTTTCGGCGAGAAAAATAAAAGCACGCACTGCATTGGAGTGGGGCTTGATCGATGCCATTGTCTGAATTAGAAAATCATTTATGCTTTGCATACAGCCAGCAGTCAAATCGTGGACTCAAAAAAAAAGGAGCAGCGACTCATGAGTGAATTAAAACCGGGTGTGCGATTGTGCAGTGCCGTCTGCGGTACTGAAGTGGTCGTTATCGCGGCGCCAGCAGGGGATACAGCCATTCGCTGTGGTGGTGCCCTGATGTATGTCCAAGGCGATTCAGTTGCCGCAGGCGATGCGCTGGGCGCAGACAGTGCCCAGGGTACTGAACTAGGCAAGCGTTACACTGACGAGGACGCCACGCTTGAACTGCTGTGTGTAAAACCCGGTGAGGGCTCATTGGCAGTAGCTGGAGAACCATTGGTCATCAAAGGCGCTAAACCCTTACCTTCTTCGGACTGAGCTCGCTTGGATTCTGTGGATAAAAAGCAATAGAGAGTTAAGAACACACTTATGAATTTGATGATGTTGTTAGAAATGGCGGCCCAAGGCTTCGGTGACAGGGTGGCTTTCAAAAATGGCGACGACACTCTCAGTTATCAAGAGTTATTCGATGCCGCTGGACAAGCGGCCGCACAATTCAAAACTCAGGACTGTGAGCACTTAGCGCTACTGGATGTTAGCAGCCTCGCTTTCCCCATTGCCGTATTCGCCAGTGCTTGGGCAGGCAGGCCTGTTGTGCCCTTCAACTATCGTCTTGCAGGGGCAGAAGTTGAGGCTTTGCTAGAGCGAGTACAACCTGCGTTGTTAGTGACGGATGAGGAGCGGGTAGTCACGCTTGCAGGAACCGCCGGGATTACCACACAAGAGACGAATGCCTTTATACACAAGGCTAGCGCCGGCACGGCAAGTCTGGAACAGAATTGGTCTATGGACCCTGAAGATGTTGCGGTGCTGCTATTTACCAGCGGCACAACAGGTGCACCTAAAGCTGCGGTGCTACGCCACAGACATCTGGTGTCCTATTTGTTCGGCACTACTGAGTTCGGCTCCGACTTGACTGAGACAGCGCTTGTGGCGGTGCCGCCGTACCATATAGCAGGAGTTATTTCGGTGCTCAGCGCGGTGTTTGCCGGCCGTACGATCGTACAGATGCCCAACTTCAATGCCAGAGGCTGGATTAAGTTAGCCCGTAAAGAAAAAATAACCACGGCTTTTCTGGTGCCGACCATGCTGGCGCAGATTGTCAAAGAGTTGGAGATGGAAGGGTTGGATGCACAAGGTGCAGTTGATCTACCCCATCTAAAAGCACTGGCTTACGGCGGCGGTAAAATGCCGCAACCCGTTATCGAAAAAGCGATGGCCCTGCTACCTCATGTGGGTTTCACGCAAGCCTATGGCCTGACAGAAACAGCGTCTACCTTGTCAGTTTTAAGGCCCGCCGACCACCGCGATGCGCTGGCCAGCGATGACCCCGTTATTCGCAGGCGCGTGACGTCGGTGGGGCGTCTGTTGCCTGGGCTTGAGTTACAAATACGCGATCAGGAAGGTAATGTTTTACAGCCCTCCCAGCGTGGCGAAATCTTTGTACGGGGAGAGCAGGTGTCCGGGGAGTATGTGGGGCGCGGTAGCGTGCTGGATGCGGACGGCTGGTTCCCCACTCGCGATGCGGGTGAGGTCGACGATGAAGGGTTTATCTTTCTTGAGGGCCGTGCCGATGATGTGATCGTGCGCGGTGCAGAGAATATGTCACCGGGAGAAATAGAAGATGTGTTGGTGCGCCATCCCAGTGTGGCGGACGTAGGCGTTGTAGGTGTGCCAGATGAGCATTGGGGTGAGGCGGTGGCGGCTGTCGTAGTGCTCAAGCCAGATACTGAAGCAACCGTAGAAGAATTGCAGGCCTGGGTGAAAGCGACACTGCGCTCTTCCCGCGTACCGCAAGTAATTCGTTTCGTTCCCGAATTACCTTACAACGAAACAGGTAAATTATTGCGGCGCACTATACGCATTGATTTGGCGGCGGCCAAGGAAGGCTGAGCCGGCCGCTATTATCGTCCCGCGTCAGCATTAGCTGTCTAGAAATCCGTACAATTTCCCCGCATTTTCGCAAAAAATCTGCTTTTTCTTGTTCGCATCCAGCCCCTGGGACATAGAGTTAATCAGGTGCTGGGAGTTGGGCCAATCAGTGATGTGATGGGGGAAATCACTGCACCACATCATGGTATCAACGCCCACCGCATCACAGTTCTGAATTCCGAACTGATCACTCACTACACCCACCTTACAGTTTCGCAGATAGTACTCGCTGGGTAGCATCGACAGATTAACTTCTGTCCAGTACCGATTGCGCCTGTAACGGTCGTCCAGTTCCTGTTTGAAAAAGGGCACCCAGCCCGCACCAACTTCACCGCCGACAACCGTGAGGCCAGGGAAGCGTTCAAACACTGAGCTAAATATAAATTCCGCGAACAGTACTGGCATGCGGCTCATAGTAGTGGAAAACTGCACCAGTTGCGGTACTCCGCCTTTTTCAGAGACGCGCTTGGTTTTAACCGTTGGGGGAGTGAGGCCAATGTGGATATGAATGGGCAGACTCAGTTCTTCCGCTACCGCCCAGAATTTGTCATCTTCCTTGGACAGAACGGCTTCACCGCTAGGCCAGGTAGCAAGGCCCACACCTTTTGCGCCATGTTCCGCAGCGCGCCTCAGTTCCGCTACTGAATCTTCAATGCCGGTGGCGGGCATTTGCCAGATAGCGCCCAGCCGCTCCGGGGAGTGTCCGCAGAAATCTGAAATGAAATTGTTGTAACCCTGCATCCCTGCCAATGAAAATTCTCTTTCCTGACCCATAAAGTAAATCATGGTGCGCTGTGGCGGAAAAAAGACAGCGGCATCTACCCCATCTTCATCCATCAATTCTAAACGACCGTCTGGCTGGTAAATTCCCGGGTGCATATCTGCGTATTTAACACCGGTCCACTTCAATGTCTTGGGTGTCTGGTTCATTGCAGCCACCAGTCCAAGTGACTCTATGGCTTCTCCCAATAGCCAGGCGTCGCCATCGTCCTTGTCTTTTACCAGTTTCGGGGCTTTGTCCTGATGCTTTTTGGGTAGGTATTTCTCCCACAGATCAGGAGGCTCGATTACATGTTGGTCGCAGTCGATGGTCCGGTATTCCATGATATTGTCCTCGTGGGGTGCTTTGAGGGCTGTACGGATCCTCATTTGGAAAATATAGCTTATAACAAGACATCTGTCATGTATAAAATCGGGAAGTGATGTTTACTGTCTTCGCAAGCGCAAGTCAACTTACGTTACTGGGTGGGCTTTAGTGTAGAGCTGGCCGAAAGTTCACGCGCTTTGGCGGACATATCAAGCACCACATCGCCAAACATTGCCATCATAGGGTTGTCTGCTCCGCCCTGAACATAACGTGCATACCCCGCTTCCAGTACGCAGGCCATTTTGAACCGCGCCAGTACGATGTAGTAGTCCATCTGGTCTACCGGTAGGCCGCTGGCCAGTGAATAGCGGTGCATCAGCTCGTCCTTGGAGGGCATGCCGGTGTAATCGACATAGCTGTTGCTCTGGTCTTCCTCAGGGTTGGGCCAGGTCATCATTACCCAGGCCAAATCCAGCAGAGGATCTCCCACAGTAGCCATTTCCCAGTCAACGATAGCTGCCATTTTGGTAGGCCCCTGATGATGAAACATGACATTGGCGAACTGGTAGTCGCCGTGAATGATGCCCGGCTTGAATGCCTTGGGTGTGTGAGTACGCAACCATTGTGAGGCTTCATCCAGCCCGGGAAGGTCGCGAAACTTAATTTTTCCTAAGTGGGCGAGCCAACGATCAACCTGTCTATCCAGAAATCCCTCGGGCTTGCCGAAGCCTTCTAGGCCCACTGCCTGCCAGTCAACAAGGCTCAATTTTGCAATGGCATCGACCAGTTCATTGGCGAGCCCTGCGCGAAGTTCCACGTTGGTGTCAAAAGGCGCAGGGAATTCCCCCATGGGCGTCCAGCCGTCGATATGGTCCATGATGTAAAAGCAAGAGCCGATGATGGAGGTGTCGTCACATACGGCTATGCTCTCAGCGTGAGGCACGTCGGTGCCGCTCAACGCGGCGAGAACGCGGTACTCGCGTAGCATGATTTCGTTGCGACCCTTGGGGACTTTTCGTGGTGGTTTGCGCAGCGCCATGCGAGTGTCGCCGCGCAACAGTTCGAAAATTTCGTTGGAGGCACCGCCGCTGATGAATCGGGCGGTAATCGGTTCGCCGGAACCGGGTAGGCCGTGTTGGTCCATCCACTTCTCTAGAGGGGCGACATCCAGAGTGGGCTCGTGTTTGTCGGTGGCCTGAGGTTTATCCATTACAAATTTCCAACCGTGTCTTCCAGATACTCGGCGTACTTCTCCTTTGCCGCTGCAATTTTTGGCGGCAGCCATTCGCTGGGCCACAGCGGGTCGGGGGAGGGAGAGTGCTGGCGGAGAACCTGCTTGGCAATCGTCACACGGTGTACTTCCGAAGGTCCATCCATTATGCCCATGGTAGGCACCGTCATCCACAGGCTGGCGAGCGGGGTTTCGTTGGAGCAGCCCAGTGCGCCGTGAACCTGCACTGCGCGCCGGACAATATCGTGCAGCACTTCTGCTGCTTGCACTTTTACCGCGGAAATATAGGCGCGGGATTTGTGACGGTCGCCCTTGTCACACCACCAGGCGGCGTACAACACCAGTAAGCGAAACTGTTCCAACTGAATAAAAGAGTCGGCTATATAGTTTTGTACGCTTTGTTTCTCTGCCAATACAGTGCCCTGAGTATGGCGGCTCAGTGCCCGCTCACACAGCATGTCCAGAGCGCGGCGACAGTAGGCAACGGTGCGCATAGCGTGGTGAATACGCCCTCCACCCAAACGCCTCTGCGCCAGCTCGAAGGCCTTACCCGGCTCACCCAGTACGGCATCCGCTGGCAGGCGTACTTTGTTGTAGCGAACCCAGCCATGACTGCCAGCTTCGTCCAGGCTTTCGTTCATCAGCCCGATATTGCGGAGAATTTCTATGCCGGGAGTGCTTCGCGGAACGAGAAACATTGTTGCGCCCTGATGCACGGGTACATCAGGGTCGGTGATCGCCATCACGATCAGGAATTCTGCAAAATCCGCATGGGAGGAAAAATATTTTTCGCCATCCAGTACCCATTCATCGCCCTCGCGCCAGGCGCGGCATTTGAATTCTCCCGGGTCAGAGCCAGCTTGGGGTTCCGTCATCGAATAGCAGGATACAATTTCCCCGTTCAGCAGGGGCTGCAGATAGCGCTCTTTTTGTTCTTCTGTTCCGTAGTGCGCAATGATCTCAGCGTTGCCTGTATCCGGCGCTTGGGTGCCAAATATACGCGAAGCCCAGATGGTGCGCCCCAGGATTTCGTTCATTAGGGCAAGCTTGACCTGGCCATAACCTTGACCACCGAGTTCAGGCGTCATGTGACATGCCCACAAATCGCGTTTGCGCACTTCATCTTGCAGGGGTTTGATCAGTTTGCAGGTCTGTTTGTTGTGTACATCGAAGGAGTCGGCGGGTTTATTCCACACCAGCCCGATGGGCTCAATCTCTTCGCGTACGAAGCTGTCCATCCAGTCGAGTTTTTGCTGAAATTCGGGGTCTGTTTCGAAATCCCATGCCATACTGTTTGTCCTGCGTTTGCAGTGATCGTTTAAAGTTTGCCTTCAGCTTCCCAGGCCCAATAGTTGCCGCGAGACAACGCTGCGCATAATTTCCGAAGTGCCGCCGCCAATCGTCTCAGTGATACTTTGCCGCCAAATCTGCTCTGGGTGACAATTGCTGACCAATGCCTCTGGCCCGCCAAAATCCAGCACTGCTCTGGCGATGTCCTGACAGGCTGTAGTGTGGATTATTTTGTTCATCGCTGCATCAACCGTGGCGTCACAGCTATTGACCATCGCAGCCAATACTTTCAGGCCCAATACTTCACTTTCTTTTACCGTCACGGCCAGTTCGGCCATGCGGGCCCTCACCACTGGATCATCGCCCAGATTGTGCTCATTTAGCCATGTCACCATGTCTTCCAAGTCTCTGCGCACTCTGCCCGGAGGGAACTG
>JBLFWP010000031.1:0-35059 GCA_047611225.1 Halioglobus sp. | reverse complement strand
TGCCAAGGCGCAATTGGGCGCAGGAAGTGCAGCACCCACTAGCGGCACCGCACTGATCAGCGTGCGTGATGTGGACAAGCCCGGAGCAGTCATAGTCGCGAGAGATTTGCTTGAGTTGGGCTTTTCTTTGGTGGCCACTGGCGGTACGGCCAAGGCGCTGGAGGATGCGGGACTGGAAGTCCGGCGTGTGAATAAAGTACAGGAAGGTCGCCCGCATATTGTCGATATGATCAAAAACGATGAGGCAGATCTGATCGTTAACACTACAGAGGGTCGCCGAGCGATAGAAGATTCGTCCGCCATTCGCGCCAATGCGGAAGCGCATAGAGTGTTCTACACTACTACCTTAACGGCCGCAGAAGCGATCTGCATGGCTTTGAAGCATGAAGGCGATACCACGGTACGGCGCTTGCAGGACCTGCATAAGAGGATAGAGGCATGAACAAGTTTCCAATGACCACAGCGGGTGAGAATACTCTGCGCGCTGAGCTGGAGCGTTTAAAGAAAGTTGATCGCCCGCGAATTGTGCAGTCTATTGCCGATGCTCGAGAGCACGGTGATCTGAAAGAAAATGCCGAGTATCACGCGGCCCGTGAGGAGCAGAGTTTTACGGAAGGCCGTGTTTTGGAGATCGAAGGCAAGCTTGGTAATGCTCAGGTGATAGACGTGACCACCATTCCCAAGACGGGCAAAGTGATTTTTGGCGTTACGGTCGATTTGATTAACGTTGCAACGGATGTAGCTGTCACTTATCGCATCGTCGGGGAAGATGAAGCAGACATTAAGAGCAATCTTATTTCTGTGGGTTCACCGATTGCGCGGGCGATGATTGGGAAGGAAGAGGGCGATGTTGTGGTTGTTAAGGCGCCCGGCGGTGATATCGAATACGAGATTGATCAGGTTCATCATATTTAGCGTCACACTCCTCTAGCCTCAAACGGCATCGTGGCTCGCGCTAGTGTAATGTTATTCTGCTGTGAATTGCATCGTAGTGGGGATTCGTGCAGGAAAGGCCAAAGGCTACTTTCGGACACGCCGTGAACCCATGCCCGATAAAGCGGGGCAGGCTCTCCATGGAGGCTTGAGCTGCGTAAGGCCGCCCCCGACCTCCAGCCTCGCACAGTCCGCAAGCAGTCTCTGGCCTTCCCAGCACTAGCTTCGTAGCGCTGGAATAGATTTTCTACCACTCGACGTGAGCTATCGCTTTGATCTCGAGGAGCTGTAATCTCGGATCTCTGAAATAAAGCGCCCTCGGCCCTAATCAATCCTCTCGTGCTGAAACAACTTCACCTCAGCCAGCACCAGCTGCGCTATAAGATTGACTAACAAGCTGTGGTTCTCTTTTCGTATACCTTCTAGCCCCTCGTTAATTTGCCGGTAAAGATCGGCGCTCTCCTCGTGATCGAGTTGAGAGGGGAGCTCTACCGCGAAGCTGTATTGTTCTGACTCAGTTAGTTGGGCGTAGATGGCGGTGAGCTGTTTCGCTGCAAAGTCGATCAATTGTGCATCGGCGCCTTTGGCGGCGAGAAGTTCGCGAAGCTGGCGATCGAGGAAGGTTAGGCCCTGAGCCTGTTCTGATGGGAACTTTAGTATTTCAGCCATCTTGGTGAGCTCCGGTCGCTGTGAAGAGTTTCATCATAGCGAACAGGCACATGCTCGGAGAAGTGCTTTCTTTCTTTGTTGGAGAGTTCGGTGTTGGGGCCTCGCCTGAAAGGCGAGTTGATACTTAGCCGCGCTTGATGAGATTGGAGAGTTTTGGGTCGGGTTTTTCCGAGCGACGTACAATCACAATTATGTTGCCTATGCTTTGCACTAACTCTGCCTTTGTTTGCTCACAGATTTCTGTAGCGACGCTTTTGCGCGCCTCCTTTGAGCCTACGGCCAGTTTCACTTTAATCAATTCGTGATCGGTGAGCGCGCGGTTTAGCTCGCTCAGCACGTTTTCGGTCAGGCCGTTGCCCGCAACAGCTACTACCGGCTTCAGTTTGTGGCCGATGGCTCGCAGTTGCTTGGTATCCCACTTCACGTTCTTGCTCATAGAGGTTCCAGTGTGCCGGCGGTTCCAGGGTGCTGGCAGTTTCAGGTTACAATACCCGCCTGAACGGGGGCGGGCATTGTACACAAGCCTACTGCCTCAGGATATCGAAAAAACACGTACTGGATAGGGCAAAAGCAGCGAATTCTAATGGCGAAGAAAAAGTCTTCCAGCAAAGCATGGCTAAAAGAGCATCGCGACGACATCTATGTGCAGCAGGCACAGCGTGATGGCTATCGTTCGCGTGCCTGCTACAAGCTATTGGAGTTGCAGGAGAAAGACCGGTTATTTACGCCGGGTATGACGGTGTTGGATTTGGGTAGCGCGCCTGGGGGCTGGTCACAGGTCGCGGCAGAGCAGGTGGGAGATCACGGGCGCGTAGTGGCCTCCGATATTCTGTATATGGACGGTCTTGCCGGTGTCGATTTTGTAGAAGGGGATTTTACGGAAGATGAGGTGTTTGAGGGGATTCTCAAGGCGTTAGGGGATCAGCCAGTTGATCTGGTGATGTCTGATATGGCGCCTAATCTGAGCGGTGTGAATGAGGTTGATCAACCGCGGGCCATCTATCTGGTGGAGTTAGCGCTCGATATGGCGCGGCAGGTATTGGCGCCCGGTGGGGTATTTGTGGCTAAAGTGTTCCAGGGGGAGGGATTTGACGCTCTTTTTCGTGATACACAGGCTTCTTTTAGTAAAACACTGACCCGCAAACCGAAAGCTTCCCGAGCCCGCTCCCGAGAGGTATATCTGGTCGCGAAGGGCTTTCAGAGCCTGTGAGCAAGTACGCAAGAACCCCTTGAAATATGGAGAGATCGTCCCAACTGTAGTAGATTGGTACATCAAGGTCTGTTTTGGACAGCCTACCGACCGTAAGTCACGGTTTTTGCACGCTAAAATTTGTCCCGTTGGACTAGATTTAGCAACATTACTAGAAGCATAAGCTGCGTATTTGTCTTGGGCCATTAAAGGTTCGGGTAGCAGCTGTGAAAAAACGCATCGGGAATCCCCCGTGAGGTAACGGCATTGAACGATATGGTAAAAAATTTATTGCTTTGGCTAGTCATAGCTGCGGTCCTTCTGTCTGTGTTCAACAACTTCACCATGAAGAATGTTCCGGAACAGGTTGGCTACTCATCACTGATTGCTGAAATCCAGCAGGACACGGTGAAGAAGGTTGTGGTCGATGGATTGACGATTTCCGGTGAGCGCTATGATGGATCTCACTTTGAAACCATTCGTCCCAGCGTGGATGACCCTAAGCTGATGGACGACTTGTGGACGCATAAAGTTGAGGTAGAGGGCCGTAAGCCGGAGCAGCAGAGCGTTTGGAGTCAACTGCTGGTTGCCTGCTTCCCTATTCTAATCATCATTGCTGTGTTTATGTTTTTCATGCGCCAGATGCAAGGTGGTGGTGGCGGCCGTGGTGGCCCCATGAGCTTCGGTAAGAGCAAGGCTCGCCTGCTTGGCGAGGATCAGATTACCACTAGCTTTGCCGATGTCGCCGGTGTGGACGAAGCGAAAGAAGAGGTAAAGGAACTGGTTGATTTCCTGCGAGATCCCAGCCGCTTCCAGAAACTGGGTGGGCGTATCCCTCGCGGTGTGCTGTTGGTTGGCCAACCAGGTACAGGTAAGACACTGCTTGCCAAGGCAATTGCCGGTGAGGCGAAGGTGCCGTTCTTTTCAATATCCGGTTCTGACTTTGTTGAAATGTTTGTCGGTGTGGGTGCATCCCGTGTGCGCGATATGTTCGACCAGGCCAAGAAGCAATCACCCTGTATAATTTTCATCGATGAGATCGATGCTGTAGGCCGTCATCGTGGCGCTGGCCTCGGCGGTGGTCACGATGAGCGCGAGCAAACACTGAACCAATTGCTGGTTGAGATGGATGGTTTTGAAGCGAACGATGGCGTGATTGTCGTCGCCGCTACCAACCGTCCCGATGTTCTTGACCCGGCGCTGCTTCGTCCCGGTCGCTTTGATAGGCAGGTCGTTGTGGGCTTGCCCGATATTCGCGGTCGCGAACAAATCCTGAAAGTGCACATGCGTAAAGTACCTTTGTCGGAAGATGTAGAGCCCTCGCGCATTGCGCGTGGCACCCCCGGCTTCTCTGGTGCGGATTTGGCCAACCTTGTAAACGAAGCTGCTTTGTTTGCCGCGCGCGCCAATGTGCGTACCGTGGGAATGCAGCAGTTTGAATTGGCCAAAGACAAAATCATGATGGGCGCTGAGCGCAAATCGATGGTGATGTCAGAGAATGAAAAACGCAACACGGCTTATCATGAAGCGGGTCACGCGATTGTAGGGCGACTGGTGCCTGAGCATGACCCGGTTTATAAAGTCAGCATTATCCCCCGCGGCCGAGCGCTGGGCGTGACAATGTTCTTGCCTGAAGAAGATCGCTATAGCCACAGCCGTCGCCACATCCTCAGCCAGATTTGTAGCTTGTTCGGTGGTCGTATTGCAGAAGAAATCACACTGGGTCGTGACGGAATAACCACTGGTGCGTCAAATGATATTCAGCGTGCCACAGAGATCGCCCGTAATATGGTGACCAAGTGGGGTCTGTCTGAAAAGATGGGGCCATTGATGTACGACGAGGCTAGTGAAGAAGTGTTTCTTGGGCGCAGTGCCGGCCAGTCTCATAAGGCGTTGTCCAATGAAACGGCCACACAAATTGATCAGGAAGTTCGCAAGATTGTCGATGATTGCTATGCCATCTCTGAGCAATTATTGCGTGACAACATAGACAAACTGCACCTCATGTCAGATGCACTCATGACGTATGAGACCATCGACGCTGACCAGATCGAAGACATCATGGAAGGGCGAGAGCCGCGTGAGCCTAAAGGCTGGAATGACTCCGATGACAGCGGAACCGGGCAGTCCGATGCTGGCGCAGAGCAAGAAGATTCCGGTAGCAGTCCCATCGGTGGCCCCGCCGGCGAGCACTGATCGTAAGGGCAGTGTCTCCTTCTCAACAGTCCAACGTCCCGGTGCTGAATTGCGCCGGGCGTATTTTAAACCTCTCCCGTCCAGTGATTATGGGCGTTATCAACACCACACCTGATTCCTTCTCCGATGGAGGTACTTTGTTTCGCGACGAGTGCCTTGATCTCGAGCGCGCGATGACGCGTGCCCGGGAGATGGTTGCTACGGGTGCGGAGATTTTGGATATTGGGGGTGAGTCTACCCGCCCTGGCGCAAAGGCTGTCTCTCGTGAAGAAGAAATGGATCGTGTTTTGCCTTTGGTGGAGCGAATAAACAGTGAGTTGGATGTTGTGATCTCTGTTGATACCAGCACCGGCGAATTGATGACAGAAGCGGCGGCCATTGGTGCCGGGTTGCTGAATGATGTTCGGGCTTTGACCAGAGAAGGTGCGCTGGAAGCCGCCGCAGCGACGGACCTGCCAATTTGCTTGATGCACATGCAGGGCGAGCCTGGTTCGATGCAGAGCGATCCGCAGTACACAGACGTAGTTAATGATGTCAGCCAATTTCTTCGTGGCCGTGTTGCGACCTGTGAGGAGGCTGGTATCGCGCGGGAGCGGCTATTGCTGGACCCGGGGTTTGGTTTCGGGAAGACAGTGGCTCACAATATGCAGTTGCTGGCTGGTTTGCCCTCGCTGGCATCTATAGGCTTACCATTGTTGGTGGGTTTGTCTCGCAAATCTGTCATCGAGAAATTACTGGGACGTGATGTAACACAGCGCCTGCCGGCGAGCCTGGCTTTGGCAGTATTGGCAGCCCAGCGCGGTGCAAAAATAATACGAACACACGATGTGCTCGCTACCGCGGATGCGGTGGCGATGTGGGTCGCACTGGAGGAATTTGGGGCATATGAGTAAACGTTATTTTGGTACCGATGGTATTCGTGGCACCGTTGGTGATTTTCCGATCACGCCGGATTTCATGCTCAAACTTGGATGGGCTAGCGGGCGAGTATTCTCTCGACTCTCCGGACGCACAGGTCACTGCCTCGTCATCATTGGTAAGGACACCCGAATATCCGGTTATATGTTTGAGTCCGCTTTAGAGGCAGGGTTGGTTGCGGCGGGCGTAGATGTAAAACTACTGGGCCCCATGCCGACTCCGGCTGTGGCGCTAATGACGCGCAAACAAAATGCGGACGCAGGTATTGTCATCAGCGCCTCTCACAATCCATTTGAAGATAATGGCATTAAGTTTTTTGGCGCCGATGGGTCCAAGCTTTCCGATGAAATTGAACATGCCATTGAGGAAGAAATTGAAAAAGAAATGACCACTGTTCAGTCTCAGGATCTGGGTAAGGTGGTGCGGGTAGACGATGCCGCGGGCCGTTACACTGAATTCTGTAAATCCACAGTGCCCGAAGGTTTTAGTCTTCGCGGTCTGCGCATTGCAGTGGATTGTGCGCATGGAGCTACTTACCACATTGCACCCAGCGTGCTGCAAGAGCTGGGTGCGCAAATCGTTACACAAGGTGTAGATCCCGACGGTTTCAATATCAATGAGGGTGTTGGTTCCACCAGTATGGGTGCCCTGTCTGAGTTAGTCCGTAAAGAGGGTGCCGATATCGGTATTGCCTATGACGGTGATGGTGACCGTGTGCTAATGGTCGATGAAAAGGGAGATTTGATCGACGGCGATGAACTGGTTTACATCATCGCTATGTATAGGCAGGCGGTGGGCAGGGGCGATGCGGGAGTGGTTGGCACGCTAATGTCGAACCTTGGTCTGGAGGTGGCGTTGGAAGATGCTGGCCTCGCATTTGCCAGAGCCAATGTCGGTGATCGATACGTTAAGGCAATGATGGAGGAGAACGGCTGGGCACTGGGCGGCGAATCCTCCGGACATATTATCTGCTCAGATGTCACGACAACCGGCGATGGCATTGTCGCCTCACTGCAAGTGCTAATGGCTTTGCAGGCAGCGGGCGGGAATCTATCAGGCCTTCGCGCGGGCATCACCATGTTTCCGCAGGTGATGATCAACGTCACGGTGAGCGGCAAAGTGAACCTGGATGATTACCCGGAGATCGCTACCGCCGTGGCGCAGGTGGAGGAGCGTCTTGGAGATCACGGTAGGGTGTTGCTGCGACCCTCTGGCACAGAGCCAAAAGTGCGGGTAATGATAGAGGGTCGGGAGCAAAAAGAGGTTGAAACCCTGTGTGCTGAGCTTGCGGCTCGGGTTGAAGCGATTCTCGGGTAATGAAATTCTTCCGTACCGTATTGAGCACTTGTCTTGTCAGAGCAAGCGATCTTGGTTAAGATTGCCGCCGCTTTTTACACTCAGAGGTTCGCGTGCGCCAGACACTGGTAGTCGGTAACTGGAAAATGCATGGCTCCCGGGCCAGGGTCGCGCAATTGCTTGGCGGCTTGGTGAATTCGGTCTCTTCTTCTACGGCAGAAGTGGCGGTATGTCCCACTTATGTACATCTCGCTCAGGCGCTGTCACTGGTTGCAGAGTCTTCAATAGCGATTGGCGCGCAGGATTGTAGCCACATGCAAGAGGGTGCCTATACAGGTGAGGTGTCCGCCGACATGTTGTTGGAAATGGGCTGCCTTTGGGTGATTCTGGGGCACTCAGAGCGACGCCAGTATCACGGTGAATCCGATGAGTTGGTCGCTGCGAAGTTGGCTACCGTTATTGAGAGTGGCTTACAGCCCATCGTTTGCGTTGGTGAAACCCGTGAAGAACGTGAAGCGGGAGAAGCAGAGGCAGTGGTGAGTAGGCAATTACAGGGCGCTTTGGGCAGTCAGATAGGCTTGGAGACTTTGGTTGTCGCCTATGAGCCTGTTTGGGCCATTGGTACAGGGCTTACAGCGAGCCCGGAGCAGGCGCAGGAAATGCATGCCTTTATTCGTGAATGCTTGCAGGATATTAAGGGCGTTGATGCCCCCGAGACCCGCTTGCTCTATGGCGGTAGTGTTAAGCCGGGCAATGCGGCGGAGTTATTTGCTGCATCTGACATAGACGGAGCACTGGTAGGCGGAGCGGCATTGGTCGCGGAAGATTTTTTGGCAATCGTTAATGCGGCGAGTGCCTGATACAGAAGTGAAGTGTCCCTCGGAGGGACAGTACTATGGAACAAATTATTTTAATCGCCCACCTGCTGGTGGCGCTGGCAATCATTGGCCTCATTATGCTGCAGCAGGGCAAGGGCGCTGATATGGGTGCTTCGTTTGGCGCCGGCGGCTCCCAGACATTGCTGGGCAGTGACGGAAGTGGCAATGTGCTGACAACGGCGACTGCTTGGCTGGTAGCCCTATTTTTCGCCAGCAGCTTTAGCCTGGCGTTGTTGGCAAATCAAAAATCTGTAGCAGTGGATGAGCTGGATCTGGCCATCCCTGCAGCTGAGCTTGATCTGCCTACAACTTTGGAAGATGAGCTGCCAAGGCTGGAGAATGACATTCCTGCAGCTGTGGGTTCTCAAGAGGGTGATCTTCCTAGCCTCGATTGATCTGAAAAAATTTGCCGAAGTGGTGGAATTGGTAGACACGCCATCTTGAGGGGGTGGTGAGCTATGCTCGTGCGGGTTCAAGTCCCGCCTTCGGCACCATATCAATGTTTCAAGAAATTCTATGAAACGCTCTAAGCCCAGCAATAGCTGGGTTTTTTGTGCCTGATCGTCCCGTAGCGTCCGATAATCACCCTTAAAGTCCGAGCAAAAGCTGGGTAACTTTCTGGGTAACTCTTGAAAGTTACTCAGGCACATGCCGATATGGCCACTCGAAAGCCCCCCACCCACGCTAGGTAGGCGAAGCTGCAAAGCCTGAAGCCAAGCCCGATAAGCTGAACACAGGGGAGGGGCTGTTTCTGCAGGTTGTGCCGTCTGGTGCAAAGCGATGGCGGTTGCGGTATTTCCGCCTTGGCGAAGAAAAGATGCTCTCACTGGGTATATTTCCAGCCGTGAACCTGCAATAGGCCAAGCAAGCAAGGAATACTTCCAAAAGCAGTTGGCTCAGGGTGTCGACCCCAGCCAGAAGCGGCAGGACGACAAAGCCGCTGCTCTGATGGCGCAGGAAAACAGTTTTCAGGTTATTGCCGAGGAATGGCTGTCACGCCAGACGGATAAAGCAGAGTCCACCCGAAAAAAGAGCCAATGGTTATTGAGCTTTGCCATTGCAGACTTCGGCAGCAGGCCGGTTAACGAAGTCACACCTCCGATGGTACTGGCTACCTGCCGCAAGCTGGAACATCAGGGCAAGCTGGAAACTGCCAAGCGTATACAGGTGAAGTGCAGACAGGTGTTCCGTTATGCCGTGGCCACAGGTCGGACCGACCGTGACCCCACTGCTGACCTCCGTGGTGGCTTGAAGCCGCTAGAAGTGCGCCACCGAGCCGCAATTATCGACCCCAAGCGGGGCGGGCAACTAATGCTCGATATTGACCAGTACAGTGGCACTATAGTGGTCAGAAGCGCTCTGCAACTGGTGGCACTGGTATTTGTGAGGCTCGGAGAGTTATGCGCCGCACGGTGGGCGGATATAGACCTGGAGGCCGCTGAATGGCGCTATACGCCACCCAAGACTCGTAACCAGACGCAAGTGGCCCTGATCGTCCCGTTGCCAACACAGGCCGTGTTGATCCTGCATGCTTTGCAGCAGATTACTGGGCAGTCTGAGCATGTCTTTCACAGCTACGGTAAAGAGGGCCATTTATCAGAAGGCGCGGTTCTGGGGGCGCTTCGGCGCATGGGCTACAGCGGCGATGAAATGACCGGCCACGGTTTGCGGGCTATGGCCAAGACGATACTGTTAGAAGTGTTTAAAGAGCGTGACGAATACATAGAGCTGCAACTTGGCCACCGGGTACGCGACCCTAACGGAGGTGCTTATAACCGCGTGAAGTACCTTGAAGACAGAAAAGTGATGATGCAGACATGGGCTGACTATCTGGATACTCTCCGGGCCGTTGCGCGTGGCGAGAATGTGGTTGCACCGAATTTCAATAAGATCGCTTAAAATCCACCTCCTGGCTGACAGGTGGCAGCAATTACGCATGACCGATTTCGTCTACAGGCCGACTATGGGATTGCAATGTCCCGAGTTCCGGCTCGAAGTGGCTTTTGAGCGGGGATGGATTGGAATGATGTGAGTGTCTGCTTTGTGCCAGAAGCGGACGCTGAAGAAAGATTTATTTTTGGCCGCAGCGAAAGACTGTTGTCACCGTATGAAGAGACATTTTGACTCTGCTATGCTGGCAGGCACTTAATCAGAATAAGTGAGTATAGGAAGAATGGACTGGGAAGCAATAGGAGCTGCAGCAGAGGCAGTTGGTGCACTAGCCGTCATCGTTACCCTTGTGTACCTCACCGTCCAACTGCGTCAAAATACTAAAGCGATTGAGCACGCAACGTATCGGGGAGTACTCGACGACGCCAGTCAGTGGCAGTACAAAGTAATCGAGAACCCTGAGTTAGCAGAATTGTATATGGCTGGAATGCGAGGTGATGAGCTATCTTCAACCGACCGTCTGCGTTTCAGTCTCCTTATGAACACTCTTTTCGGTCACTGGGGCCACGCCTTCGAGGCAGGAAATTTTGACATCGTAAACACGTCCAATATTGCTGGTGTATTATCACATCCAGGTGGGGCTAAGCACTGGAGGCGCTCAGTAACCAAAGGGAGCATATCATTGCCCCCTGAGTTTGTTGAGTTTGTAAATGGTGTGCTGGAAGATGTGGAAACTGGGCTGCAGGAAAAATCGGCGCCACCTGAGCCAAATCCAGTATAAATTTGCAGCGCCTGCTTTGTGCCAATAGTGCACATTGGTAACCGAGGCCCACAATGACCGCTTTCACCTCAACGCGGTCGTTAAGCTGGAGCGAAAATCAGCCTTTTTGGGCAACCCCTTATTGACCAAGCTCGGTTTTCAGTCGGTCGATTTTCTCACTCAATGCTTCGGATTCAGCAGTCAGAGTTGAATAAAGGCGGATGTTTCCATTACGTTGGGCTTGAAAAGCTCTAGTTAAAATCTCCTTTTGTTGCTTCTGCCAATTCTTGAGTGGCGAGCTCCTAAAAAGTCCGAACATGGCACTATTCCTCATCCTTCATTGCACTTAACCGATATACGTAACAAGTCGCTCCATGGATCAAAGCTGGGGAAGTGAAGTCTGTGAACTTATATGGAGCGCCGGGAGCAGACATTATCCAAAGAATGATCCGAAACCCAGGAAAGTACGTATGTCTAATATGAAATACACAGAATTAGTGAAAAGCAGTGATTCGCTGGAGACATTGGTATGCTTTTCCAACGATCGCATTTGTTACCTGCGGAGAGAATGCAGAAAATATCTAATTTCGGGTAAGGAATGGGGCGTATGGGTGATCAAGATGACACAAAAAAAGTGATTGACCGTCTTTTCTCCGGGCTCGTTTTTTGCGGATGGATTCTACTAATTTCGTCAGTAATTCTGACGAGCACTATTCTACTGGGATTAACTAACGTTACTGAGTTTTCTGTTCGCGGAACATCGGGTATTAGGTCTATAGCAGCGATTGCTATTTTGGGTTGCTTATCGGCAGCAATAGGTTATATGAAAGAGGAGTAGTTAATTTATGATCAAAAAATCGGATTTCTTCATACTTTTGGCCGTTGCAATATCCTTCGCTGTTTCGGGTTACCTATGGTTTTCGGGCCAACGGGAGGAAGGTTTATTCACCGCAATTTGGGTTCCCTCCATTCTTTGTTTTGGAATGTACTTCAAACTCATGGGCATAATCGGGAAGCTGAAATGAATACTGAATTATTACTCGGGTTTGCAGTTATTGTCTTCGTTCTCATGATAACTGGGTTGTTTGTGTCTATGAATGAGTTTCTAGAAGTCTCAGATGAACCATCACGTGTGCGGGATTCATCCGACTAACTGTGAAAAGCATACAGACATGTCAATTTTTTAGGTCTGCAAATCCTGCCTTAGGGTTCAATCAGGGGTCCCACCCCCTTATTGAACCCACTTAACCTCAGGTACCGGTAACACGCGCAGTCGCCTCAAGCTCGGAAGTTCGGGTCGGGGAACCCCTTGCCAGTCTTCAAGTTACTTCAGACAGTCCGCCAAGACGAACCACTCCAGTCTCGCAATACGGTAGGTCTTTGCTTCCCCTAAGCGCCCCTCTAATGAGGTGACTTATTGGAACGTCCGCTTCTAGGCGATTGCGGCCGTTAGTTGTAGTCATAAACAGGGTTTCCGCCAATGTCCGCTTCTGGCACAAAGCAGACATTGAAACCGTTTATACATTCCCTTACCTAATGCCTGCTGTGAGGAGGTGGCCGAGTAAGCTTTTACTTGGCCTGACGTTATCTCTCAGCGCGGGTACCGCATATTTCATAGAAGATTGGCTGTCGCTCGCATTTGGTACTTTTTTTGGCGCAAACTCACCGGTATTACTCCGCCATTACTCCGCTGTAGACAGCATAGCTGCGTTGAAAAGGTTCGAAGCATCCACAGTCCCGCCTTCGCGCCATTATTAATCATCAATCTTTAGACTGAGGGGTTCGTGCGGCCCAAGCTGGGCGCGTTAAGTCCCGGCCTCGGCTCCCTGACGGCCCTTTCTGGGCAATGGGGAGTTTGGATCCACTCTGCATATCCCTGTCCTGATACGAACTCCTAATAGCATTGGTTTGTCGCAACGAAGCGCCATATCATGGTTCTTGGTTGGGGTAGGTGCGAATCCATAGTGGGGAAGGGGGCAAATTGGCGCAGCAAGAGAATGCTTTGAAACTGGACTACAGCCCGCTTGGTCATGCAGTGGTTGTCGCCCTACATTTCATATTGCTGACCTTGCTGTATTGGCAAACCACCTCATTTGACTACGTATACTTTGATGACGCTGAGTATGTCATTGAGAACCGGGTGGTAAGTGCCGGCCTAACACTGGACGGAGTTCGCTGGGCGT
The DNA here is from genome assembly GCA_047611225.1 of Halioglobus sp. Lineage (GTDB taxonomy): Bacteria > Pseudomonadota > Gammaproteobacteria > Pseudomonadales > Halieaceae > Marimicrobium. The sequence continues at coordinate 22,147 of JBLFWP010000031.1, read as the reverse complement.
TCACCACTTTTGCGGTCAGTAACTGGCATCCGCTGACATGGCTGTCGCACATGCTGGATGTCTCGCTGTTTGGCACCAGTCCGGTATGGGCACATATCCACAATGCAGTACTGCACGCTTTTGTCAGCCTGCTAGTCTATTTTTTTCTTATAAGATTGTCCGCGAGCAGAGTTAATGCCTGCATTTTATCGTTGGTATTTCTCGTACACCCACTGCACGTAGAGTCGGTAGCCTGGATCGCTGAACGCAAAGATCTACTGTGCGCGCTCTTCTATATGATCGCGCTGCTCATTTACGATAGTCACCGTGCTGCGCCATCCCGCAGCAAGTATCTTGGTGTTCTGCTGTGTTTTATCCTCGCTCTCTTATCGAAGCCGATGGCGGTGACACTGCCAGTCGTATTGCTTCTTCTGGACTACTTTGTCTACCGCCACCCCACTTCTATTCGCGACAATCAAGAATTCATGCCGAGATCATGGAGCTACCTGATCACGGAAAAAGTGCCGTTCATTCTGCTTTCTGGTGCTGCATGCGCAGTGACGGTGATAGCACAGGACACCGGTGGATCGGTGGCGCATCTTGATGCCCATGGTATTGCACCCAGAATCTACACTGCAATTATGGGTTACGTGAAGTATCTGGAGCAGTCGCTACTGCCCGTAGAGTTGGCTGTCTACTATCCAATAGGTGGTTTTCGCTCAAGTACTAAGTTGCTCGTCTCTGCAGGCATTTTTCTCACTCTTACCGGACTCGGCTTGTGGTTTGCCAGGCGACTGTCTCTGATGAGTGCCGGGCTGGCGTGGTACTTCGTAACGCTTCTTCCTGTGATCGGACTTGTGCAGGTTAGTGGGCAGGCCCATGCCGACCGGTATATGTATATTCCGTCAATTGGCCTTCTCATGGCTGGTCTACCGATATTAGTTTTGCTGCAGCGAAAATACTTGCAGCTCGCGAATGCACTTGCAGTAATCCTCATTGCCTACCTGTCCCTATTGAGTTTTTGGCAGATTGGCTACTGGAAAAATCAACAAGTACTTTTTAGTCGAGCGCTAGAGGTGGCTGGCCCCAACTATAAAATCCACGTTCACCTGGCAGAAGGCCATTTACGCTATGGTGCTGTAGAAGAGTCGCGGCTGCAGAGTATGGCGGCTCTGGAATTGCGCCCGGATTTGCCCGCAGGCTATTACCGCATGGGACAGGTTGCGCTGGCAGAGGGAGAGTATGGGGCGGCTGAGCATCTTTTTCGCGCGACTCTTACCAAAGGTGCGCCACTGCCGCAGGTTTTCAATCATCTTGGTATAGCCTTAATACTGCAGGATAGATTAGCCGAGGGTTTGGACGCTTTTCGCGAGGCACTTCTTTTGGACCCTGGGAACCTTGTCGCTAGAGAGAATTTGGCCCGCTATACCGCCTTACCAAATTAGAAAATCGGCTCTGGGCTCTGGGCTCTGGGCTCTGGGTTCGGGTCCTTGGGTTTGGCTGGATGGCCAAAAGATCATGACTGCCCTTGTGCTTCATAAAAACGAGTAAGCTGAGGCAGAACACAGGAAGATTTGGGGGCTTACCTTCGGCGCTCGCGGGTCGGACGGGCATTTTGGCGAGAGCGATGATTTGGCCCTCCTACCGATAGACGCTAGGGGCGGTAGTGCATTGCTACCCATTATGGCTGCACTAGCGTATCTTTTGGTACCCGTATAAATTGTAATGTTATATTAACTTGATTATCTCGTCTAAATGAGAATAATAAGCATTCGCAACATCTAAACGGAACCCACTGATGATGTACCATCTTGCATATCGTGCCACAGCGCGCGTACTTCTTGTCAGTTCACTGCTTTTATCTGTCTTTTGGGCGTCATTGTCCTCGGCCGAGGAAGTGGTAAATGTCTATTCCGCCAGAAAAGAAGCGCTTATAAAGCCCTTGCTCGATCGATTCTCGGCACAAACGGGAGTCACGGTAAATCTTGTCACTGGAAAGGGTGACGCGTTGCTGACTCGCTTACAAAACGAGGGCCGTAATTCGCAGGCAGATATTCTCCTGACCACTGACGTAGGCCGTCTCTATCGCGCGCATCAAGCGGGGGTTTTACAGGCTATCGATTCGCAGACCCTGCGCGATGAGATCCCGGCTCACTTACGCAGCCCGCAAGAGGACTGGTTTGGCCTATCGGTGCGGGCGCGGGCGCTAGTCTATGCCAAAGATAGGGTTAAGTCCTCACAACTGAGCACGTATGAGGATCTGGCTGACCCAAAGTGGAAGGGGCGAATCTGCATTCGGTCCTCAAGCAATATTTACAATCAATCTCTGGTGGCGAGCATGTTAGCAACGCAGGGCGCTGAAAAGACAGCGGCCTGGCTTACAGCCTTTGTCCCTAATTTTGCGCGGCCTCCAACCGGTGGCGACCGCGATCAGATCAGCGCATTGGCAGCAGGCCAGTGTGACGTGGCAGTGGTCAATAGTTATTACTTTGGCGCGATGCTTTCTTCACAAGACGCCTCCGAAAAGGCTGCCGCAAATAAAGCGGCAATTTTTTGGCCCAATCAGAACGATAGGGGCACACACATTAATATCAGTGGCGCCGGTGTAACCGCTATGAGTAAAAACCGTGACAACGCCGTGGCGCTGATTGAGTTTCTGGCCGAGGACGAAAGCCAGCGTTGGTACGCTGAGACGAATAACGAATACCCCGTACGTGGCGATATTGAGCCCAGTGCACTGCTGAAATCCTGGGGCGAGTTTAAAGCAGACCAGGTTGACGCCAGTGAGCTTGGTCGTCTCAATGCCGAAGCGTTGATGGCAATGGATCGGGCCCGTTGGAAGTAGAGTAAAAATAAAGTGGAAATAAGGACCCGCCACCCAACCCCTGCGGCATTCTCTATGCGCCGCTCGCTCGCGTCTAGCTCGTGGTGGCGTTTCGTACTGGTCTTCATAGCCACATTGATCAGTATTCCAGTGCTGGTGATTGTCGCTAGTCTTCTTCAGCCCTACAGTGACGTCTGGCAACATCTGCGTGAAACGGTTCTTGCAGACTATATAGTGAGTTCTGCGTTGCTGATGATTGGCGTGGGATTGGGCACTTTTGTGTTGGGTGTAAGTGCGGCATGGCTTACTGCCATGTGCGAGTTTCCAGGGCGCCGTTTTTTCAGCTGGGCCTTGTTGCTGCCGATGGCAATGCCTGCTTACATCATTGCCTACACCTATACCGGTCTGCTGGATTACCCCGGCCCTATACAAACTGCGCTGCGTGAAACGTTTGGCTGGAATCATGGTGACTATTGGTTCCCGCAAATACGTTCGCTGGGCGGTGCGGTCTGCATGCTCTCGCTGGTGTTGTATCCCTATGTTTATTTGTTAGTCAGGGTTGCTCTGGTCGAACAGTCTACGGCGGTTTTGGAAGCTAGCCGCAGCCTTGGTCGCGGCCCCTGGGAAACCTTGTTCAAGGTGGCGCTTCCCGTGGCAAGACCAGCCATTGCAGCAGGTGTGAGCCTCGCGTTGATGGAAACGCTCGCCGACTACGGCACTGTGGATTACTTTGGCGTTAGCACTTTTACCACCGGTATTTTCCGCACCTGGTACGGACTTGGGGAACTCACTACCGCTGCGCAGCTTGCTTCTTTCTTGTTGCTGTTTGTATTTGTGCTGTTTGCGCTGGAGCGGGCTTCCAGACGACGGATGCGCTTTCATCCTACCTCCAGCCAGAAACCTTCTTCGCGTATTGCGCTGACGGGGTGGCGCGGCGGCGCATGTTTTATGATTGCCGCTGGAATTTTGTTTGCCGGCTTCGCGCTGCCGGCGGGGCAGTTGCTGGTATGGGCTTCAAGTAATTGGCGAGAGAGTTTCGATGCTGCTTTCTTTATGCTGGTGGGAAATAGCTTTTTACTGGCGTCTATTGCGAGTCTTTGCTGTTTGTTGGTGGCTGTACTGTTGGCGTACGGTAAGCGCCTTTACCCTGGCTATATAGAAACAGCAGCCGTGCGTACCTCCGGCATGGGTTATGCTGTGCCCGGTACTGTAATCGCCGTTGGCGTATTGATCCCCTTCGCATGGTTGGATAACGCCATAGACACACTGATGCGTGACAATTTTGATGTATCCACCGGGCTCTTACTGAGCGGCACAATAGCGGCTTTGGTTTTTGCCTATGTCGTACGGTTTCTGTCTGTGTCACTGCAGACGGTCGAGTCGGGGCTGACGCGCATCAGGCAGAGCCTCGATGAGTCAGCACGCTCTTTGGGTCATAGTCCGGCGCAGGTTTTGAGGCGCATCCACCTGCCGATATTGCGTGGTAGTTTGCTCACGGCTTTGCTGCTGGTATTCGTAGATGTGCTCAAAGAGCTACCCGCCACCTTGATATTACGTCCCTTCAACTTTAATACATTAGCCGTTCGAACCTATGAGCTTGCCTCTGACGAGCGTCTTGCTGCGGCCGCGACGCCCGCTCTGGCCATTGTGTTGATAGGATTGCTGCCGGTGATACTGTTGACGCGCAGCTTGTCTCCAGAGGTTGCTCACGATGAGTAGCCAGCTGGAATTGCGCAAGGTGTCGGTGAGCTATGGCTCATTCGTTGCTGCGCAGGATGTTTCCCTCACTCTGGAGAAGGGGCAGATCGGCTGTTTGCTGGGGCCTTCGGGCTGCGGTAAGACGACATTGCTGCGGGCCATAGGGGGTTTTGAGTCTGTTAGTGCTGGTGAGATTTTACTGCAAGAAAAATTAATCAGTTCGCCTCATTATATCTTGCCGCCGGAGCAGCGTCGGGTGGGAATGGTGTTTCAAGACTTTGCTCTTTTTCCCCACCTGAATGTGGCGCGCAATATTGGTTTTGGTCTCAAGGGAATGAGTCGAGCCCAGCGCAGCGCAAGAGTTCAGGAGCTACTCGACTTGGTTGGTCTTGGTGCCTCCGCAACGGCCTTTCCACATGAGTTGTCGGGTGGTCAGCAGCAACGCATCGCGTTGGCGCGCGCACTGGCACCTAAACCTGAGATTCTATTACTCGATGAACCGTTTTCCAACCTGGACAGTGAGCTGCGGGAGCAGTTGGCCGCAGAAGTTCGGGAGTTACTGAAGCGCGACAATGTCACTGCCATTATGGTCACCCATGATCAGCAGGAAGCTTTCAGTATGGCGGACCAGGTGATGCTCATGCACGGCGGTCAAATAGTGCAGTCGGACACCCCTTATCGGCTCTATCACAAACCTGCGAGTGAATTTGTAGCAGGATTCATTGGGCAGGGTGCGATTGTGGCCCTCACGGATGTGCAAAGAAAGGTACTCGGTCTTCCGGAGTCTGGCGAGAACGGCAGCCCGTTGCCCGAGGGCGAGAATCTAAATCTGCTGATCCGCCCCGATGATCTGCGTTACACGCCTGACAGCTCCCTGAGTTTGCGCGTACGGGGAAGAACCTTTCGCGGAGCACAATACCTCTATGAATTGGAATTGCCCGACGGGCAAAGCGTGCTATGCCTGACCGCCAGCCACGTGAAAATTGAGGTAGGCGAAAACATGCCTGTGCAGTTCGATCTGCGCCATGTGGTGACCTTTCCAGCCCATCCTGAGTAAAACAGCCTCAATTTGGGCACAGTGTGCTCAATAAAGGGGCCGGCGAGAGTCCTCTTGAAGGACTGTTGTAGAGTGGCGCTGCCTGTGTCTGGGCATTGCTGGGACCTTATTCAGGTATGCAGCTTGTTCGTTTCGAAACTCTCCCCTTTGCCTAATTAAGCCCTTGTATTTACGTCATTTTTTCCTTCGCAGCCCTTGACGCACCTGTTTGGGTCAGTTCATTGCGGCTATTCCCGGTAATGCCGCGGAATTAGAGGATATTAAGTGCTTCGCGAGGTTGACCGAGCACTATGCGATACCTATAATGCACAGCCTCGAATTTGGGGCCTTAGGGCCTTAAAAGTGATGTGCCAAGGGGCCTTCACAATCGAGGAAGCATTGATGCGGGGTGGAGCAGTCTGGTAGCTCGTCGGGCTCATAACCCGAAGGTCGTCGGTTCAAATCCGGCCCCCGCTACCAACAGACACTGTTAGTCTTAGGACCGGCAGTGTGAACATGAAAAAGCCCCTTTTTAGGGGCTTTTTCGTATGTGGAGTAAAGACAGGCCGTGGCAGGTAAAGATCAGCAGTTAACCCAGTTGCTGGAACCCACTGTTAAAGCGCTGGGTTATGAGTTGTGGGGCATCGAATATGCAGCTCAAGGCCGGCACAGTCTGGTGAGAATTTTCATTGATGGCCCTAACGGTATCAATGTAGATGATTGCGCATCTGTGAGTTCACAGGTGAGTAGTGTGATGGATGTAGAGGAGCCTATCTCCGGTGAATATACGCTGGAAGTCTCTTCACCAGGTATGGATAGACTGTTGTTCAAGCTGGAACAGTATTCCGGTTATGTAGGCGAAACAGTGGAGTTGCGCTTGCGCACTGCCTTCGAAGGGCGGCGTAAGTTCAAGGGAAAGTTAAAAGGAATTGAGGGTGATGATGTCGTGATCCAGGTTGATAATCACGAATATTTGTTGCCCCACAGCGCAATTGAAAAGGCGCGCATACAACCAAATGTTTGAACGCGGCAAGTGAATTGGCGAGGCTTGAGATGACAAAGGAAATTCTGCTGGTAGCAGAGGCGGTATCTAACGAGAAGGGTGTGTCTGAAGACATTATCTTTGAGGCGATAGAGCTGGCGTTGGCAACGGCGACCAAAAAACGCTATGACGAAGAGGCTGACATTATTGTCACCATCGATCGTGAAACCGGTGACTACACGTCTACGCGCCGCTGGTTGGTTGTGCCCGATGATGAAATGGCTCTGTTGGGAACCCAGTTCACCACAGAAGAAGCTATCGAGCAGGACGTAAACCTGAAACCGGGCGATGTCTATGAAGAAGAGGTTGAGAATGTCGGCTTTGGCCGCATAGCCGCACAGACTGCCAAGCAGGTCATCGTACAGCGTGTACGCGACGCTGAGCGCGCGCAAGTAGCAGAGCAATACCAGGAGCGTGTGGGTGAACTGATCGCCGGCACCGTTAAGAAGGTCACTAGAGACAACGTTATCGTTGATTTAGGCAATAACGCGGAAGGTCTGTTACCCAGAGAGCAGTTAGTAGGCCGCGAAACGTTCCGCGTAAATGACCGGGTTCGCGCCATCCTTCAGGAAATTAGCACGGAAGCCCGTGGCCCACAGTTAATCCTGAGCCGTTCATGCTCTGAGATGCTGATTGAGTTGTTCAAAATTGAAGTGCCAGAGATCGCTGAAGAAGTTATTCAGATCCGTGCCGCCGCGCGTGACCCAGGTTCCCGCGCAAAAATAGCAGTGAAGACTAATGATCAGCGTATTGATCCGGTTGGTGCCTGTGTAGGCATGCGCGGCTCTCGTGTACAGGCCGTGTCCAACGAACTGGACAATGAGCGTGTAGACATCGTGCTGTGGGACGACAACCCGGCGCAGTTAGTTATCAACGCAATGTCTCCCGCTGAAGTTGAGTCCATCGTTGTGGACGAAGACAGTGGCACTATGGATGTAGCTGTTTCGGAAGCTAATCTGGCCCAGGCTATCGGGCGCTCTGGCCAAAACGTGCGCCTTGCAGCTGATTTGACTGGGTGGACGATCAACGTGATGAGCCTGGAAGATGCCGCTGATAAGCACGAAGCGGAAGCTGGTCAGGTCATCAAAGTGTTCTCGGCGGCTCTGGATGTCGATGAAGACGTAGCCGAGATTCTGGTCGAAGAAGGCTTCACCACGCTGGAAGAAGTGGCCTATGTGCCGCTGGAAGAATTGACGGCGATTGAAGGCTTTGACGAAGATATTGCCGAAGAACTGCGCGCCAGAGCGAAAGACGCTTTGTTGACACAGGCAATCGCTTCAGAAGAACAGCTGGGTGCGAATGAGCCCGCTGAAGATTTGTTGACGATGGAAGGCATGGATCGTCATCTGGCCTATATATTGGCTAGCCGCGAGATTGTCACCATGGAAGATTTGGCGGAGCAAGGGGTTGATGACCTCATGGATATTCCGGATATGACAACGGAGCGTGCGGGTGAATTAATCATGACCGCAAGAGCGCCCTGGTTTGCTGAGGCAGAAGAGTAACCTGGCATGCAAAGTTAATCACATTGCTAGATTGATCGCATTAGAACAGGGTACGAAGGAGATTATTGAATGGCGCAAGTGACAGTACAGCAGCTCGCAGAAGTGGTAGGTGCGTCCTCTGATCGTTTGCTCACGCAAATGAAAGAAGCAGGATTGCCCCACACTGAGGCGGCTGAGGCTGTGTCCGATGAGGACAAGCAGACCTTGCTGAGTTTCTTGAAGCGCAGTCACGGCGAATCGACTGATGCCCCAAAGCGCATTACTTTGAAGCGCAAGACGCTCAGTACATTGCGCACATCCGGGTCGCAAGGTAAGAAAACCGTTAACGTTGAAGTGCGCAAGAAGCGTACGTACGTGAAGCGCGAACCTAGTGAGCTGGAAGACGGTATTCTCGGTGAGGAGCTCGAAGAGCAAATTATTGAGGAAGTCGAAGAGGTCGTAGAGGCAGAAGTAGCTGCGGAAGAGGTTGTGGAAGTCGAAGTACCGGCTGTGGCTGAGGTCGTAGTAGAAGAGACCGAAGAAGACCTCAAAAACCTTGATCCTGAAGTTCTCCGTCAGCGTGCGGCGGCCAGGCGCAAGCAGAAAGAGGTCGATGATGCAGCGGCCAGGACTGCGGCTGTAGAGGCGCGCAAAGCTGCAGAAGAGCAAGAGAAAGCTGATGCGCTAACGAAAAAGACCGCGGAGAAAACGAAAGAAGGTGCGCGGCGTCCCAAGCGTTTGCATGATGCGCCCGCCGAAACTCCTGGAGCCGATCAGAATCGCAAACCCCGTGGACGCTTGGTGCGAAATGCTCCGGCTGGTCGCGGCAAACAACGCGGGCACAACCTGTCACTGGCGGATCTCGATTCGGAGTCCGGTGGAGGTCGCAGGCGCGGTGGTCGTAAGAAGATCAAGGCTAGCCACGCTGAACATTCCAAGCACGGCTTCGAATTGCCAACTCAACGTAAAGTTCATGAGGTAGAGGTCGCCGATATGATCTCAGTGACAGACTTGGCGCAGCAAATGTCCGTCAAGTCTGGCGCGGTCATCAAGGAACTGATGAAGCTGGGTGTGATGGCGACAATCAACCAGATGATCGATCAGGACACCGCTACTCTGGTGGTTGAAGAATTTGGTCACGGCGTTAAGTTGGTCAGCGCTGATGCGCTGGAACACAAGCTGGAAGAAACATTGGCACAGCATGAGGGGACATCCGAGCCTCGCGCTCCTGTTGTGACTGTGATGGGCCATGTTGATCACGGAAAAACATCGCTGCTGGATTACATCCGCAACGCCAAGGTCGCCTCTGGCGAAGCTGGCGGTATTACACAGCACATTGGTGCCTATCACGTAGAGACAGATCACGGGATGATCTCCTTTCTCGATACGCCTGGACACGCGGCTTTCACAGCCATGCGTGCCCGCGGAGCGCAGAGCACCGACATCGTGATTTTGGTAGTGGCAGCTGATGATGGCGTAATGCCCCAGACCGAAGAAGCAGTTACCCACGCAAAAGCTGCTGGTGTGCCGCTTATCGTAGCCGTTAACAAGATGGACAAGGAAGGTGCCGACCCAGAGCGCGTCAAAAACGAACTGGCCGCGAAAGAAGTAATCCCTGAAGAGTGGGGTGGCGATACTCAGTTCATCAATGTATCTGCACAGACCGGAGACGGCATTCCTGAACTTCTGGATGCTGTGTTGCTGCAAGCAGAATTACTGGAGCTCTCTGCACCTAGAGATGTGCCGGCTCAAGGTAGTGTGATCGAATCCCGCCTGGACAAGGGTCGCGGTGCCGTAGCTTCACTACTGATACAGAGTGGTACCTTGAAAAAAGGCGATATCGTGTTGGCTGGCCTGCAGTTCGGCCGCGTGCGCGCCATGCTGGATGAAGACGGCAATCCGATTGAGGCAGCAGGCCCCAGTATTCCTGTTGAAATCCTTGGCCTTGATGGAATTCCCGCTGCAGGTGATCTATTCGCCGTGGTAGAAAGCGAGAAGCGCGCCCGCGAAATAGCGGACTTCCGTGCCGAGAAGACGCGCGATGATAAGTTGCAGCGTCAACAGGCAGCGAAACTGGATAACATGTTTGAAAGCATGACCGCAGGAGAGAAGAAGACTCTCAATGTGGTTATCAAAGCGGATGTGCGCGGCTCACTGGAAGCGATTCAGACGTCACTGATGGACCTTGGCAATGAGGAAGTTCAGGTCAATATCGTCAGTGGTGGTGTCGGTGGTATCGCCGAGACGGACATCAACCTGGCCATGACATCGGGTGCCGTTGTATTCGGTTTCAATGTGCGGGCTGACAACGCCTCTCGCAGGCTGGTGGAAGGTGAAGGGTTGGATATGCGTTACTACAACGTGATCTACGACTTGATCGATGACGTGAAGCTGGCCCTGACTGGCATGCTTGCGCCGGAACTGCGCGAAGAGATTGTCGGAATCGCTGAAGTACGCGATGTGTTCCGCTCACCCAAGTTTGGTCAAATTGCCGGCTGTATGGTAATCGAAGGCACGGTGTTCCGTTCTAAGCCTATCCGTGTATTGCGTGACAATGTCGTTATCTATGAGGGCGAACTAGAGTCCCTGAGACGCTTTAAAGATGACGCCAACGAAGTTCGCAACGGTGTTGAGTGTGGTATCGGTGTGAAGAACTACACTGATGTGGTGGCTGGCGATCTCATAGAAGTGTATGAGGTCAAAGAGATCGCTCGCTCATTATAGGCGGCGCTCTGACGGACTAATTCCATGGCCAAAGAATATACCAGAACCCAACGCGTTGCCGACCATCTGCAGCGCGAAGTGGCGGCACTAATCCAACACGAGGTGAGAGATCCGCGTGTGGGCATGGTGAGTATTACTGGTGTAGACGTGAGCCGCGACTTGGGTCACGCCAAAATATTTTTTACGCGCATGGGTAGTGATTCAACCGAAGAAGCCAAAGAGGCGACTGAGGTACTGAACAAGGCAGCGGGCTTTTTGCGCAGCCAACTCTCGCGGGACAGCAGCATGCGCACTGTGCCGCAATTACGGTTTTATTTTGATTCCAGCGTTGGCCATGGTCGCGATCTGGAAGATCTGATTCGTAGAGCAGCAGATGCAGACCAAAATCTGGGTCTGGATGAAGACACAACGGGTGAGTAAGTAGTGGCAAGAGTTAAGCGCGGCCGTCTGGTAGACGGCATTTTGATATTGGATAAGCCCCTGGGGGTGAGCTCCAATTACGCGTTGCAGGGCGTTAAACGCTTGTATTTCGCGGCCAAGGCCGGCCATACCGGCAGCCTAGATCCGTTGGCAACGGGAGTGTTGCCCCTGTGTTTTGGAGAGGCGACCAAGTTTTCCCAGTATTTACTGGACGCAGACAAGGCCTACGAAAGCACGTTTACGTTGGGTACTGTAACTGCCACCGGTGATGCCGAAGGCGAGGTACTGCGCGAGTGTGATGCCAGTGACATCAGCGAAAGCGATGTTGCCACAGCCTTAAAAGGCTTTGAGGGTGAAATAGACCAGATTCCCTCGATGTTTTCTGCCATAAAGCAGAACGGTCAGCCACTCTACAAACTGGCTCGACAGGGTGTAGAGGTGGAACGCAAGTCGCGCCGAGTGGTCATAAAAGAGCTGGAACTGTTGGCTTATCGCGGCGGTTCCAGGCCCGAAGTGGATATTCGGCTCAAATGTAGCAAGGGCACCTATGTTCGCTCTATAGCGGAAGATATGGGTGAGGTATTGGGGTGTGGTGCACATGTGAGTGCTCTGCGCCGTACCGCAGCGGGCCCTTTTGAAATTGAAGACAGCGTGACAATGAGCACGCTGGAGGCCCTCAAGGCCAACGATCAAGTAGCCGAGATGGATGGGCTGCTACAGCCGGCAGATGCCGCCTTAGGTGCTTTGCCGCTGGTTCGTTTGAGCGAGTCTGGCGGGTTTTACATCCGCCAGGGTCAGCCGGTTATGGTGCCAAATGCGCCCTGTAATGGTATTGTGCGCGTCGCCTTGGAAACCGGAGAGTTTCTAGGGGTTGGAGAAATATTGGACGATGGGCGTGTAGCGCCACGTCGACTGATTGTCACCGGGAGGTGACGAGAACCTGTCTGTTAGTCTGCACGGATAGGCTCTTAATTTAACGAAGAGTGGTACGCCACTCAAGGCAGATTACTAAAAGGAAAATAGCATGGCTTTAAAAGCAGAAAAGAAAGCAGAAATCGTAAAAGAGTATCAGGTAGGTGAAGGCGATACTGGATCCCCGGAAGTACAAGTAGCACTGCTGACCGCGAATATTGAGCAGTTGCAGGGACACTTCCAGTCGCACTCACATGACCACCACTCCCGCCGCGGTCTGATCCGCATGGTAAACCAGCGTCGCAAACTGCTGGACTACCTCAAGCGCAAAGATTCCACGCGCTACAGTGATCTGATCAAGCGACTCGGCCTGCGTCGATAAGCTCTATCCCTTCGCGGGGCGCTCATGGGAGCGCTCCGATGTCATATTGAGAATTGGAGAATAATTGTGAACCCAGTAACTAAATCATTCCAGTATGGTGGCCAGACCGTCACCCTGGAAACAGGTCGAATCGCCAGACAGGCGAGCGGCGCTGTTATGGTCACCATCGAAAACACCTCTGTACTTTGTACTGTCGTGGCGGAAAAAACAGCTCGCGAAGGCCGCGACTTCTTCCCCCTCGCCGTGCACTACACTGAAAAAACTTACGCTGTAGGCAAAATCCCCGGCGGCTTTTTCAAGCGCGAAGCACGTCCCAGTGAGAAAGAGACATTAACCTCACGTCTTATCGATCGCCCGATTCGTCCGCTGTTCCCCAACGGCTTCATGAATGAAGTTCAGGTGATCTGTACAGTGATGTCAGCTGACAAGCATATTGATCCAGATATTCCCGCCATGATAGGCACCTCCGCTGCTCTGGCTATTTCGGGCTGTCCTTTCAATGGTCCTATAGGCGGCGCTCGCGTTGGCTTTAATGATGCGCAAGGTTACATGCTGAACCCTACCTATGAGCAGCTGAAAGACAGCAAGCTCAACATGGTTGTGGCCGGTACTGAAGGCGCTGTGCTGATGGTTGAATCAGAAGCGCAGGAACTGTCAGAAGATCAAATGCTGGGCGCTGTATTGTTCGCTCACCAGGAGATGCAGGTTGTTATTCAAGCGATCAATGAACTGGTCAAAGAAGCTGGCAAAACACGTTGGGAGTGGGAACTACCTGCAGTCAACGCAGAGCTGCTAGCCGCTGTTGAAGCACATTCTAAAGATGGCCTGGGCGAAGCTTACCGCATCACCGACAAAGCCTCTCGTTACGAGCGTGTTGGTGAAGTGAAGAAAGCCTGTGTTGAAGCGCTGGTAGTTGAAGGCGGCCCCTCTAAAGATGAAGTGAAAGATATCTTTAAGAGCGTAGAAAAGAATCTTGTGCGCAAGCGCATTCTGGCGGGCGAGCCGCGTATCGATGGTCGTGATGGCCGTACTGTGCGTCAAATCGCTTGTGAAGTTGATATATTGTCGAAGGTTCACGGCTCTGCACTGTTCACACGTGGCGAAACTCAGTCCATCTGTGCAGTTACTCTGGGTTCTACCCGTGATGCGCAGATCATTGACGCACTGGAAGGCGAGCGTCGCGACCCTTTCATGTTGCACTACAACTTCCCTCCCTACTCAGTAGGTGAGGCCGGTCGTGTTGGTTTTACCAACCGTCGTGAAGTAGGACATGGTCGTCTGGCTCGTCGCGGCCTGGCTGCTGTATTGCCAAACTCCGAAGACTTCCCTTACACCATTCGTGTCGTTTCCGAGATCACAGAATCAAACGGTTCCAGCTCTATGGCTTCTGTTTGTGGTGGTTCTCTGGCGATGATGGCCGCTGGCGTACCTTTGAAGGCACCTGTTGCTGGTATCGCAATGGGCCTGGTGAAGGACGGCAACAATTTTGCAGTTCTGACGGATATCCTGGGTGACGAAGATCACCTTGGCGACATGGACTTTAAAGTTGCTGGTACTGCTGAAGGCATTACCGCTCTGCAAATGGATATCAAGATCGAAGGTATCAATGAGCAGATCATGGAAATCGCTTTGGACCAGGCGCAGACGGCTCGTTTGCACATCCTGGGCCAGATGAATGAAGTACTGGCTGAGTCTCGTACTGTAACGTCTGAAAATGCGCCTAGCATGATGACTCTCAAAGTTGATTCCGACAAAATCCGCGATATTATCGGTAAGGGTGGTGCAATGATCCGCTCTATCACTGAGCAGTCCGGTGCAACTGTCGATATCGATGACGACGGTACGGTACGTATTTTCGGTCAGGATATGGCGTCGCGTGATGCTGCTGTTGCCCTGGTTGAAGAGATTACTGCTGAAGCAGAAATCGGCGCTGTGTACGTTGGTACTGTGGCACGCATCGTAGACTTCGGCGCGTTCGTTAACATCCTGCCCGGCAAAGATGGCCTGGTTCACATCTCTCAAATCGCTAATGAGCGTGTTGAGAATGTGACTGACCACCTCAAGGAAGGCGAGGAAGTACGCGTTAAGGTACTGGATGTCGATCAACGTGGCCGTATCAAGCTGTCCATCAAGGAACTGCTGGAAGATGAAGCTTCTGCCGAAGCAGCGCCTGCTGCGGAAGCTGCTGAGTAAACCTTAGCTTCACAGTAGAAGACCGAAAGGGGCGTGCCGCAGGGCACGCCCCTTTTTTTGGCCTCTATTTTAGATAGGGAGGGCGCCTATACAGACTTGAGTGTGCTGCCCGCCTAAAAGTGGTTAGTGTTAATCATTGGCCAGCCGACCTTGTGCAACTATACTGCCTGCATAGGCCACTAAAATAACGGGATAATAAGATGACTAAATTGCAGCCAATCGTCGGCGCCATACTGCTGACTTTGCCTCTGACAGGCGTAGCTCAAAGCTCCGGAGATGCAGGTGTACGGTCTTCGACCTCCCTGATGGAAGAGATTGTTGTGACCGCCAGAAAACGCGAGCAGAGCTTGCAGGATGTCTCAGTGTCAGTAATGGCCTTACCCGAGAACCTGCTCAAGGATGCCTTTCTGACAGATTCTGAAGACCTGACGCAACTGGTGCCAAGCCTGAATATTCAAAAAACCGGTGCACCCAGAGGCAGTTCCTTCAATATACGGGGTATAGGCACGCAATCGTTCAGTTCGGCGGCGGAGCCCAGTGTCTCTACCGTGCTAGATGGTGTGGTATTGGGCCGCTCAGGTATGGCCTTTATACAGCTGTTGGATGTGGAGCGCGTAGAGGTGCTACGTGGCCCACAGGGCACGCTGTTCGGCAAAAACTCTACCGCTGGTGTAGTGCATATTATTACTCAGGAGCCCACCGAGGAACATACCGGAACCTTTTCAGCCACCGCAATAGAAGATGATCAGCTGCAAGGTGGCTTCACCGTAGCGGGCCCTATCGCAGACAACCTGGGTTACCGACTAACCGGTTTTTATGCCGCGGACGATGGCTACATCGAGAATGTGTATAACGGCGATGCGCTCAACACAAAGAATGACTGGAGCCTGCGTGGAAAACTGCGCTGGGATGCGAACGAAGATCTGAGCTTGCTCTGGTCCAGTGATTTTAACGAAACTAAAGGTGATTGTTGTGTCGCCACCCTACGTTCAGTTATGCCCTGGCCGACCGAGCCGCCCAATAACCAGGGGCAAGTGGATTCAATTCTGGATGTGTTGTCTCCAGTGGTCCCCTCGGAAACCAACACGCAGTCCAATCATGATTTTCCCGATAAGTTAGAAGTGAGCGGCAGTGGTCACTCCCTTACTGCTGACTGGCAGGTGGGTAATCATACCCTTACTTCAATCACGGCCTACCGTGACTGGGAACAGGAAACGTCTGCGGATGTAGATAACCTTCCGGAGCACGCTCTCAATGTTTGGCAAGAAGGGCATACCGAGCAGGAGCAGTGGACACAAGAGCTACGACTGACTTCATCTGCCGATCAGACAATTTCCTATGTAACCGGCTTGTATTTCTTCGACCAACAAATTAATCGTACTTTTGATCGCTTTATTTTCAACGGAGTTGGCAGCAGTGATTTCCAAGTGAATACGCTGAACTACGCAGCCTTTGGTGAAGGTACCTGGAATATCAACGACGATATGCGCTTGGTGGTGGGTGCGCGTTATACCGAAGACGATATTGATTTTGATTTTGAACGCGTGAGTACATCGGCGATAACCCAGCCAATCCCGGCATTTTCTGATTCGGTAAAGGAGTCAGACCTTTCCGGCAAGGCGACCTTTGAGTGGAATGCAGCGGAAGACATTCTGCTGTATGCCAGCTTTGTGCAGGGATACAAAGGTCCAGCGTTCAATATAACTGCGGGTAGTACTCCGGAAAACACACAGCCAGTGGACCCGGAAACGTCCGAGTCTTTCGAGATTGGCATGAAATCTAGCTGGTTTGATAACCGCTTGGTGCTCAACGTCACTCTGTTTCACACGGAGTATCAGGATTTTCAGGCTCAGGCCACGGAGTCCGTTCTTATTCTCGACGAAAATGGCAATACCCAGGATGTGAATGGGGACGGAACCCCTGATGAGCAGTTCAGCTTTATCCTGACCAATGTTGGCGAGGTAACAACCGAAGGTCTGGAAGTCGATTTTATGGCGCAGCCTACGGAAAATCTATCTCTGTTTGGCGGCTTCGCACTTATTGATGCCCAGATTGATAGTTACGCTGGTGGCCCCTGCAGTTTTGGACAGGAATTTCGCAACGAGGGTTACCTCGGCCAGACCAGTTGTGGTGACAGTCCGGCCAATCAGGATTTGAGTGGCGGCGAGTTACCGTACTCGCCAGATTGGAAACTTAATCTTGCCGCCAATTATGTAATTCCCATGGACAGTGGGCCTGTAGATATTATTCTGAAGGGTAATTACAGAATGCAGGACGATGTGCAGTTATCCATCGACCAGGACATGTACCAGCGGCAGGATGCCTATGAGATTCTGGATGTTTCAGTGCAGTTGCGCGACAAAGATGAGCACTATACGGCGTCGCTTTTTGTGAAGAACCTGTTGGATGAAAACTACGTATCCAATATTGCAGCACAGAACGAAAATCTAGTCCCCAACGCCTATCTGCAGTTTCTACCGCGCACATTCGAAAGGCGCATCGGCTTGGAATTGCGCTACAACTGGTAGTAACAAGAACGCCGGCCGCTACTGCGACCGGTTAGCCACCAGACTTTCGACGACGGAGGGATCAGCCAAGGTGCTGGTGTCTCCCAGGCTATCCAATTCGTTCTCGGCGATTTTACGCAGTATGCGGCGCATGATCTTGCCTGAGCGAGTTTTCGGCAGGCCGGGCGCCCATTGGATGATGTCGGGTTTCGCGATGGCACCTATTTCTTTGACGCAAAGCGCGATCAATTCGGCGCGTAACTCCTCAGTAGGCTCTACACCCAGCATTGGAGTGACGTAAGCGTATATTCCCTGGCCTTTAATATCGTGGGGATAACCTACCACTGCGGCTTCTGCAATTTTTTCATGTAGTACCAATGCGCTTTCTATTTCTGCAGTGCCCATACGATGGCCTGACACGTTCAGTACGTCGTCTACTCGCCCGGTAATCCAATAGTAACCGTCTTCATCGCGACTGGCTCCGTCACCGGTGAAGTAGTACCCGGGATAGTTACTGAAGTAGGTGTCTATCATGCGCTGATGATCACCGTACACGCTGCGAATCTGAGCGGGCCACGATGATTTAATGACCAGGTAGCCAGCACCTGCGCCTTCAATTTCGGAACCATCTTCATTGAGCAATGCCAATTCCACGCCGAAAAAGGGCACAGAGGCGGAGCCGGGTTTCAGTGGAGTGGCGCCAGGCAAGGGGGTAATCATGTGCGCGCCGGTTTCGGTTTGCCACCAGGTATCAACAATGGGGCAGCGGGAATCACCGACGACATTGTAATACCACTCCCAGGCTTCTGGGTTGATAGGTTCTCCTACAGTGCCTAGCAGCCTGAGGCTAGAGCGGGAGCTGCGTGTGACAGGTTCGTCGCCAACCGCATGCAGTGCACGTATGGCGGTGGGCGCCGTGTAAAAGGTATTCACCTGATGCTTGTCGATAACTTCCCAGCAACGTCCGGCGTCCGGGTATGTGGGCACGCCTTCGAAGACCAGAGAAGTCGCGCCATTGGCCAACGGTCCGTATACGATATAGCTGTGCCCGGTAACCCAGCCCACATCTGCAGTACACCAGTAGACTTCGCCCTCGCGGTAGTCAAAGACATACTTAAAGGTCATGGCAGCCTGTAAAAGATAACCGCCGGTGGTGTGCAGTACGCCCTTAGGCTTGCCTGTCGAGCCCGAGGTGTAGAGAATGAACAATGGGTCTTCCGCCTCCATTGAGGTAGGAGGGCAATCGCTGGAGGCTTGATCAACGGTCTCGTGGTACCAGATGTCTCTTGTGTCCTGCCAATCGATATCTCCGCCGGTACGTTTCACTACCAGGCAGGTGTGAACATTCAGGCAGGAGCCAAGCGCTTTGTCCGCGTTCGCTTTGAGGGACACACTCTTGCCACCCCGCACACCTTCGTCAGCGGTAATCAGTACGCGACAGTCGGAATCCAGAATGCGGTCTTTCAGTGCTTCCGGTGAGAAACCGCCAAACACAACTGAATGAACGGCACCAATGCGAGTGCAAGCGAGCATGGCATACGTCGCTTCGGGAATCATTGGCATGTAAATACACACCCGGTCCCCCTTACTGACACCGCGTTCTTTTAGCGTGTTGGCCAGTCTGCATACGTTGTCTTTCAGTTCGCTGTAAGTAATGTGTTTACTGTCGGCGGGATCGTCCCCTTCCCAAATGAGGGCAGTTTGGTCAGCCCGTTGTGGTAGGTGGCGATCGATACAGTTGTAGCTTACGTTGAGTTTCCCGCCAGCAAACCACTGGACATCGCCTTTCACGAAATCGTAATTAACGACCTCTTCCCAATGCTTATCCCAAGATAAAAAAGAATGCGCCATCTCGGACCAGAAGCCTTCAGGGTCCTCAATGGAGCGTTTGTACATGGCCTGATAACTATCAGCATTGATATGTGCGTCCCTGAAGTTTTCAGGAACGGGTCTGGTAGGAAATTGAGACATGCAGCCTTTTCCTTAATTAATTGTTTGAGAAGAGAATAATACTTGGCCGACTAGCGGGTGCAAGTCAGCGGTGATAAAAACATCGTAGGTTGTGGCGGTCTTTTAGTGCCCGCCGGCCAGCATGCCCCAGTCGGAGACTGGATTTAGAGCCAAGCGCACATTGTCGATGAGGCGCGTAGAGCCCAGGCGAGCAGCTGCGAGAATAGCGATTTCTTCGGTGTCTTCAGTGACAGTTTGCAGGGTGCGCGCATCGCGAATGGCAAAGTAGTCTGGGTCAAAGCCTGCTTGCAACAACTGCATACGTGCATGGGATTCCAACTGCAGGAAGTTATCGAAGCCACAGGCGATTGCTTCACGGCAACTGTTTAATGTTTGGTGCAGTACTGGAGCGATGCGACGTTGATCGAAGGTGAGATAGCCGTTGCGTGAACTCTTGGCAAGACCGTCTTCGTCACGCGTGGTGGCTACGCCAATTATTTCGATAGGCATGCACAGGTCCGTAGTCATTTTGCGCACTATGGAAAGCTGCTGAAAATCTTTCTCGCCGAAAACGGCGACATCGGGCTGCACGATGTTAAATAGCTTACTGACAACAGTAGTAACGCCGTCAAAGTGCCCGGGGCGACTGCGGCCGCAAAGCGTGTTGCCTAGATCGGGAACCTGCACAACAGTTTGTGCAGCCATTCCATCGGGGTAAATTTCATCAGCGGTGGGAGCGTACAAAACCTGTGCGCCTTCGGCGAAGAGTTTTTCCTTGTCGGCAGCGAGTGTACGCGGATATCCATCAAGGTCTTCGTTGGCGCCGAATTGCATTGGATTTACAAAAATACTGACGACGACAATGTCACACAGTTGACGAGCTTTGCGCACCAGGTCCAGATGACCCTGATGGAGGTTGCCCATAGTCGGTACAAAGGCAATGCTCTGGCCCTTCTTACGAAAGTTGCCTAGCGCTGCTTGTAACTGCGTGTTGCTATTGTAAGTTCGCATATCTAGCTGTTCCCCACGGTACCCAAAGGTGACGCTGAACCAGTACAAAAAATACGTTAATTTTGAGCGGTTGAATACGTACTTTACCCCTCAACCAAGTGCAAAAGTATGCCCCAACACCCCCAGCCGGGCAATGGCTTTTTAGGGAATATTCACACTGTTTGTTACCAAAGGAAGCAGAAATGTGACGTAGTGTGTGTTTTGAGAATACTATTGAAGTGAGCGCTTACTAACAAAAGGCTCGCGGACATGATTTATATGGGCTAACTGTAAGTGTGCTCTTCTTGCGGGTATGCGCCAGACTTGACGGCTTGAACAAAAGCGCTGAGACCACCTGCGATTGTTGACTGACCTTCCATGAAGTTCTGCACAAAGCGAGCGGTATGCTCCGAAAGGCCTAACAAGTCATGCATTACCAGTACCTGGGCATCAGTACCGGCACCTGCACCTATGCCGATGACCGGAATATCGAGCTTACTACTGATATCGGCCGCCAGATGCGCGGGAATACACTCCAGTACCAGCAAGCTGGCGCCGGCGTCCTGTATCTCTACCGCATCTGCAAGAATTGATTTTGCTTCTTTTGGAGTTCGGCCCTGGACCTTGAAGCCACCGAAGGTGTTGACGGATTGAGGTGTGAGGCCGAGGTGTGCACACACCGGAATGCCGCGTTCGACCAACATACTGATAGTGTCACTGAGCCAAGTACCGCCTTCCATCTTGACCATTTGTGCCCCCGCCTGCATTAGCTGCGTAGCGTTGACCATAGCCTCCTCTGGCGTGGTGTAGCTCATAAACGGCATGTCGGCGATCACCAAGCAGTCGGGTTCGGCCCGACAAACACATTCAGTGTGGTAGGCCATATCCGCGACGGTAACTGGGATTGTGCTGTCGTGGCCCTGCAGTACCATCCCAAGAGAGTCACCTACCAGAATCGTTTCGGCACCGGCGCTGCTAACAAGACGAGAAAAAGTAGCGTCATAGGCCGTAATGCAGACGAATTTTTCGCCCTCTGCCTTCATCTTGTCCAGGGTGCTGATCGTGATCTTGCCCATGGCTAGTTCCTATCTGGTTTGGTGGTTTCACTTCAAGCTCGGGAAGGCGTAGCGCTATCCAAAGAACGTGGGGTTGAAGTAGTGACGACCGCTGCGAATATCCAGCATGTAGTCCACCAGGTGTTTGTAATCCGCTTCACTGTGGGCCAGATCGATCTCGCTGGCATTGACGATTAGCAGAGGAGCGTCATCGTAATATAGAAAGAACTCACTGTACACTTCGTTCAGGTGCTCCAAATATGAGCGATCCATGTCCTGTTCAAAGCCCAGTCCGCGATTGTCGATACGTGAAAGAAGCACGTCTGTAGGCGCCTGAAGGTACACGACAAGGTCGGGTTTGGGCGCGTCGATGGTCAGCTGTTGATAGACCTTTTCGTACAATTCGAATTCGTCACGTTGCAGATTTACACGGGCGAATAAGGGGTCTTTTTCCATGATGAAATCAGCAACGCGCACGGGCTCAAAAATATCAGCCTGACGCATATCCTGAATTTTTTGCGCGCGCTGGAATAGGAAAAACAACTGGGTGGACAGGGCGGCCTGCTCGCGGTTGCGATAGAACCTTTCCAGAAACGGATTTTCGTGGGCATCTTCAAGCAAGGTGGCGTAATTGAAACTAGCGGCCAGCTTTTTGGCCAGAGTTGTCTTGCCAACCCCGATAGGTCCTTCCACCGCGATAAAAGTGGGTGGTGTGCGTCCCTTTAGATCGACATTGATGACCCTTGTATCAGACATCAATAATGTACTCCCTGCTCCCTGCGCCGCTACTGATACTAGCCCTTTTTCTTGGCTTGGCCAGCCTTAGCAGCGGTCAATTCTGTGTTCGGTTTTGATTAATTCGTTGCCCGGGCAAGCCCGAAGTAGTGCTTCCAGACTTTTACCGTCTGACAACATCAGTGTAGTGTCGCTGATTTCGAGCAATGGATACAG
>JBLFWP010000030.1:0-35780 GCA_047611225.1 Halioglobus sp. | reverse complement strand
TTGGCACTTTGCCAGCAATGTTGGCGACTAGCCTCAGCGCTTCCGGACTGCGCGATATACTCAGGCGGCGTGAATTACAAATTATAATTGCTCTACTACTCATGGCGTCTGGGCTGCTTACTCTGGCAGGCGCCGCCATGCACGGACCTCACATGGAACACATGCATTGACATGACTGAGCCCACTCCTGATCATCCCACTAGCACCTCAACACCCAGCATTAGAAGACTCAATTCAATCCATGACCCCGATCAATATGCAGGCCCATTGTTCACGGTAAAGTCGAGGCGATGGGACTAAAGACTAAGTTAAGGAGCGCCGGTTATGGCTACCACAACAACAGTGAACACGAGTAAAGCCGCCCCCCCTAAGAAAGCCGGGAGCGTGAATAAAAAGACAGGCGGTTCGAAAAAAAAGCCGCAGGCCGCTAAGCATCGTAATGGCCCACGAGCGATATCTGAACAACCCATGATGAAAACTTTGCGCGCTGAGCATCGTCATATGGCTGACGTACTTAAGTTGTTCTGCAATCAACTCGATGCCCTGGAGAAGGGTGAACTTGTCGATTCCCACGTGGTGTATGAAATCATGGACTACGTCACCACATGGCCTGACCGCTTTCACCACCCCAGGGAGGATCTTATCTATAGCCGAGTGGCAGAAAAGAATGCAGCGGCCGCAGATGAAGTAGATACTTTGCAGCGTGATCACGACCACACCGCGAAAAGCGGCCGAGCTATGCTACGAGATATAGTGCAATGGCGGAACGGCAAGCTAGAAGAGACCCTGGTTATCAAGAACGGCCGTAAGTATATTGATCATATACACGAGCACATGAGACTCGAAGAACAACTGGTATTCCCTCATATCGAGGCTGAGCTCACAGTAGCGGATTGGCGCGAACTGACAGAGGAAGACTCGATGCAGGCCGTATCTTCCCCAATCTTCGGCCCCCACGTGCAACGTGACTATAGGAACCTGACACGCAAACTGCGGCGCAGAACTCGCCGCGCAGTAGAACGTGGTGTAATGATTGAGTGGATTGGTATCGAGGCCTTCATGGAGTCCCTGGAGGTGCTGTCCATTGCCTACGATTCAACTCGCAAGACCGCCGGCGATCATCTACGCACAGCGCTTCGGGAATCTGGTGACTTTTTTTACGACACACCATTGGTAGCCCCCGTTCTGGCAACGGCCAACAACGCGCGTGTGACTTTTAGACTTTTGGTGGCCGTTACAAAAATTTCTCGAGAAACCATCAGTGATCTCAGTCACGTCAACGAGGAACGCAAAGGACGGATGCGATTCCTAGAAGGCAAGGAAGGCAACTCCTAATTGGCAGCTATAGCTCGCTTCACGCTATCCAGCAACACTCGTTGCATGAAGGGCTTCTCAAAATAATCCCAGGCGCCCATTCTTACAGCCTCTACGACGGAAGGCACGTCACTAGATCCCGATAGGATTATCACTGGAATATCGTACCCTTCCTTGCGCAGTTGTCGCAGCATCATTACCGCAGAAATATCGGGTAGCAATGCATCCGCCACGATACAACACGGCGGTACTAACCTGGTAGCATCGAGCAAACCACGGCCCTCAGCAAACACCTTCGCTGAAAGTTTATCGCTTTCAAGCAAAAATTGGATGCTTCTACCGACCGCCTGATCGGCATCTGCAATGTAGACCGTTCCAAGCAAACACACTGGAGTAACTCACCCTCTCACACAGTCATGTACCGGCGCTGTAAGCCATGGCACTGATTAATGCACGTTACAGTAAGCAGGGCTAATTTTGCTTGATATGAGTCAACTGTCAGGACATCTCAACTGCTGGAATCGGTCCCGGCTGGGACCTGCTTTAGTAGCTCAGTGAGGGAGTGCGCACCCATTTTTTCCATCATGTGCGAACGATGTACTTCGATAGTGCGCTGACTGAGGCATAACTCATCTGCCATCGCCTTATTGGTCTTTCCCGCAACAACCAGATCAAGAACCTGCCGCTCACGGCGAGTGAGAGAATCGATACAGCGATCAATGGAAGCCTGTGCACCAAGCTGACTTCGTTGCTTTTGATCGCGGCTAATCGCTCCATTGATCGCATCCAGCAGCGCTTGGTCACGAAAGGGCTTCGTCAAAAACTCCTCTGCTCCCGCTTTGATTGCCTCTACAGCCATGGGAATATCTCCATGCCCGCTAATAAATATAATTGGAGTATTCGACTCTCGTCGTCGTAGTTCCTGCTGTAATTCCAGGCCACTCATTCCCGGCATACGCATATCACTGACAATACAGCCAGGCAGGTCACCGCTATATTGCCCAATAAACTCCTTTGCCGAACTGAAGGCACTTGCGCTCTGATCCACGGACTTCATCAGGAACACGAGGGCGTCGCGCACATTCTCGTCGTCGTCAATGATTATTACCTGCGGCTCGGTGACAGTCATAGCTTGCTCCCCACTGCTGTAGGCAATGTAAAACTAAAAACACACCCTATCTCTTCGTTGGGCTCCACACTTATAATGCCGCCCTGCGCTTGAACCATTGACTGGCAAATTGCCAACCCCACTCCCAAACCACTTGGCTTGGTGCTGAAAAAAGTGTCAAATATTTTCTCTTCCAGCTCCTGCGCTATACCAGTGCCATGGTCCGCGACTGACACCTCGATCTCTGCCTCACTCAGTCTCTGAATACTGACGACAACACGTTTTTCACCGGTAAGGGTTTCCATGCTTTCAATTGCGTTGTTAATTAGGTTTAGCGTGATTTGCTGCACCTGTATGGGGTCAACCATGACCAATGCAGGCTCAGCTGTATCGAAATTGGTTTCAATCGAAACCTGGGTCTCGACTGCGTACACCTTCGCCAACGCGATGACCTCCTCCAGAATGTCGGCACAATTGCAGACTTTTTGTACAACTTCAGATCGCCGGGAAAAATTACGAATTCGCGATATTACCGTTGCTGCCCGCTCTGCCTGAGTGGCAATCGCATCCAGCGCATCCAGTAATTCACTGGGATCCTTGAGGCCACCATCGATCATGCGGCGGCAACCTTGCGCATAGGTGGCAATGGCAGTGAGTGGCTGGTTCACTTCATGCGCTATTCCAGTCACCATTTCCCCCAAGGTAGACACCCTGGCAACATGTACCAACCGCTCTCGCAACTGGCGAATCTCCAACTCAGTCTGGGCGATCTCTCGCTCCTTCGCCCGCTGGGACGTAAGGTCGCGTAAGATACCAACAAAGCCTTTATGAGCAGGCTCCGTGATATGACCAACCGATAGATAGATCGGGAAGCAACTTGCGTCCTTACGGCGGGCAGTGGTCTCCCGACCAATGCCAATTATTTTGCGCTCACCCGTATCGAGATAGTTTTGTAGATAGCTATCGTGATGGGCTCGATCAGGGTCGGGCATCATGAGCTTCACGTTCTGACCTACCAGCTCTTCAAAACTATAACCAAAGAGCCGCTCCACGGCCGGATTCACCCGCTCAATGGTGCCCTTCTCGTCAATCAGAACAATGCCATCAACAGCCGCATCCAAAAGAGCGAAGAAAGGGGTATGGGCCAACTGTGGTTTACTCATTAAAAATCGCCATTCTCCAAAGCTGCCCCGCTCGTTGAGGGGGCTGGACAGAACTTCAATACCCAATTACACCATAGGACTTCAACATTACAACAGGATGTTTTCACCTAAAACTAGGGGTAAACCCTTATAAATTACGCACAAGCTCTCATTTTTACATCTCTAAACCTTCATTACCATTAAGCGATGGAACTGAGCAAGTGCCAGAACGTTTTTGAACACGATAATATGAGAGGTGTAGACACGATGAATATGCAGGCAAAGATAGAATCGAACCCCGAAAATTTGATCAGCGTCAATGGGCGGAGTGGCAGCCGACTCGGCTCAATGAATGACCCAAGCAAGCAGCATTGTGAGCAATGCGCTCTAAACAAACTGTGCATCGCGAAATTAGCAGACCAGCTCGGACTCGACGCGCTGAATCAGATCACCTCGCATCCCAAGCCACACCATAAAGGCGAGTATTTTTATCGTCAGGATGATGCCTTTGATTCTGTCTACATTGTGCGTTCCGGTGCCGTAAAAACCTACTACCTGAACGAGAAGGGGGAAGAGCATATCACTGGCTTCTATTTGCCAGGCGAGCTTTTTGGTATCGATGGATTGAACGCCGATAGCCACCGATACAGCGCACAAGCTCTGGACACAACGGCAGTCTGCTCAGTTCCGTATGAGGCCCTGGAAAGGCTATACAGCACGCACCCTGAGATACAGAGACGCGTGACAGATATTCTTTGTGAGGAAATTTTTCAAAGGCAACAATCCCTGCTGTCGCTACGCCAGAGTCCTGCAGAGCAAAGGCTGGCCTCTTTTCTGGTAGATATCTCTCGCCGGTTACAACTGCGCGGCTTGTGCGCGACTGATCTGGACTTACCAATGTCCAGGCGCGACATCGCCAAATACCTTGGACTCGCAGAAGAAACGATGAGCCGACTGTTCACTCGACTCCAGGAAAAGAAATTACTGTCAGTACACGGTCGCAACATCGGAAAATTAGACATCGAAAAACTGCGCGACATGGCTGTGGTACTGCACTAGAACGCAGAAGGGCGGCACTCCTTCGCCTTTTTTTCAGCCTACGAAATACGCTACAGCAATCGCCATGCAAATCGTAGCCGCGAAAAAGATAGCAACGGTTTTTGCCAAGTTTGACATGATCTCTTTATCGCTAATTTCGTGGGTGGTCATAACAAAACTCCATATGTGGGGAATGCAGCCATGTTACTCACGCCACCGATGTTTTCCCTGATCACGATCAACTAAACCGCTTCGGAAGCGCAGTAGCGCTGCCTCTATTCTGGCGTTTTATACGCCTTACTTGAATTTCGCTCATGTGAGCTGATCGTGCGATGAATTAGTATAAATACAGGAATCGATGTGTCGGACTTTATTCAGCTAGCCGTTATCTGGACCAGTGTTTATCTGGCAATATTGGCTGCGCAAAAAACAAAACTAACACCGATGCTGTATTTTCTGGCCTTTGGAACCATCTTGGTCAACATCGGTATTATTCCTGAGGAAGGCAGCCCATTCATCCGAGGTTTCGGCGAAATGGGCATTATCGTGGTGATGTTTGCCCTGGGCTTTGAGGAAAACTCAAAGACATTTATCAGCAGTATCAAGCGCTCTTGGGGCATCGCGCTGTTTGGGGCAATCGCGCCTTTCATTACAGCTTACAGTATCGCCATTTATTTTTGGCAGGATCACCATTTGGCGATTATGTTTGGTTTGGCGATGACGGCGACAGCGGTCTCTCTGACCATGGTTTCGCTGAAAAGCGAAGGCTTGCAGGCCTCGGCACCAGCCACTGGTATCATGACCGCTGCGGTGCTGGACGATATCGCCTCACTGATCCTCGTAGCTATACTAGTGCCTCTGGCCAGTGGTGAAGCTGAGATCACCGCGGTCAGCCTGCTCACAATCAGCGCAAAGGTGCTGTCTTTCTTTGCCATAGTAACTATCGCCGGCGCCTGGATTTTTCCGCATGACAGTACCGGGCTGTTTGCTCGCATTCCTATATTGGGTAAATACGGCTTTCGAAATTTGCTGAATTTTGGCAATGGCGAACACTCCACTCTTACGCTACTTCTATTTGCCTTGGTCAATGGAATACTCGCACACGAATTTGGCTTTCACCCCGCAGTTGGCGCTTACATGGCCGGTCTGATTCTACGGGAAGAATATTTTGTTCTGGATCCGGATGGTGATGAAGATCACTACCAGGCCACCAAGCGCATTATCGACAACGTTGCCTTCTCGTGGCTGGGCCCGGTATTTTTTGTTGGACTGGGTGCAAAGATGATCATCGAGTGGGACATTCTCGTCTCTGTGTTGCCACAGACCGCGGCTCTCACCCTCGGAATATTTTTTACTCAAATTTCATCAGCGGGATTGGCGGCCAGATACACTGCAGGTTTCAATGCCAAAGAAAGCCTACTCATTGGATTGGGTATGCTGGGCCGCGCTGAGCTGGCCTTCGTCGTCATCGACATTGCTTACGTTCAGCATTCCATTCTGACTACCGAGGCTTTTTATACTCTGATGATCACTGCCTTTTTTCTCAACCTCAGCGTTCCACTGTCAATTCGGATGTGGAAAAACCGGTTTGACCCATGAAACGCGTAGGCCTCTTTGGTGCGCAATCCTCAACGTCTAATGTCCTCCACTTAAGATCGCACGAAGCTTCC
The DNA here is from genome assembly GCA_047611225.1 of Halioglobus sp. Lineage (GTDB taxonomy): Bacteria > Pseudomonadota > Gammaproteobacteria > Pseudomonadales > Halieaceae > Marimicrobium. Next base: position 29,508 of record JBLFWP010000030.1, on the reverse strand, counting down.
AATTCCCCAATGGGTCTCCCCCAGTATTCAGCCATTCAAGCGCTCTATACAACGAACCACCTCAGCCTGATAGGCCTTGCCTCGCTCGTTCACCAAGTCCAATACATTGAGCGAGGTAGGCACATAACCAAAGCCAATGTTATGTTCCGGATGCCATTGAAATAACGAGCCGCCAAGGCCCATCCAGCCGTAAAAACCCTCTCGACCTTCATTCAACCCTCTAACGAGCTTGCTACTGCCCACAGCGGGTTCTGAGAATAGTGCTACACCGCCCTGTGTAAAGTTCGTGGTCATAAGCCCGCCCATATCAGCAGTGATTGGGTCTTCATGCAGCGCAGCCCAGGCGGTGTCAGTCAGGTAGTCTTTTCCATCCCACTTTCCTTGCGCTGCCATCATGGCGGCGACCTTCGCCAAGCCTCTTGCGGTAGAATTGGTATTTGCCGAGGGCGTTTCTCCCATCGCAATGACTGGCTCGTTAAAAAACTCTATCTTTCTCATGCCTCTAAAAGGGGCTGGAGGCTTAGGCCGTGAACCACCTCGCAGGGCGGGAATCAAACGAATGATCTTCGCGATCAATTGAAAAATATTGGACTCTATTCGTCTCCCTAGAAATTTTGGTTTCAAGCTTTCCAGAAACTGAAAGCCTAAACCTAGCATTGAAACCTTCTCCCTCCTTCCTAGCTGCTCTTCCTTAAGGCCAATAAAGGCATCCACCTCCAGCGGAGTGCTGATCTCTTCTTGCAGAAACTCACCTATCGTGCGGCCGGCTGGATCTACGCGCCTAAAGACTTCGTTTACAATCCAACCTCTGGTGATAGCGTGATACTCCCTTCTGCTGCCACTCCCTTCCTTATAGGTCTGCGTTTGTGCCTCGATAATACTGCCGACTTTATTGAGCTTTAAGTTGTCTGCGAATAAATCTTCCCCAACGATGCTTGTGTCAAAAGTAGCGAGGCCTGCTTCATGCCGCATTAGGTCTGCAACTGTAAGCTCACCTTTTCCGTTGGCACCAAATTCTGGCCAATAATCCGTTATCTTTGCGCTGTAGCTCAACAGGCCTTTTCCAACCAACCAGGCCATGGCAATGGTTTCCAGGTTCTTGCCACTGCTAAATACATTGACCAGAGTATCCGCAGAAAAATCGCTACCCTCTTCAATCGTAGCCCACAAATCAACAACCTTCTGGCCACCGTGGTACACGCACAGCTGCGTGCTACGCTCGACCAAAGTCTGCATATTGTGTTCGTACAACTGCTTTACAGATTCAAATCCCGGGGCAACGGAGCCTTCAATTCGGTAGGGCTTTTTGGGGCTTCTGCTCATAGAGGCGATTTCCTGCTGAAAAAGGAGAAGTGTACATCAGTTGCACGGTGAACTGCTTTTTCTGCGCCAGTAACTAGGCAATCTGAGGATTGGATCAGCCGCTGAACTATCCAGCAGGCCAGCCGCACCTCCTACATCCATTCGTGCAGGGTCGAGGCCAATAGCTCCAAGCGAACGGGTTTGCTGATGTGGGCATCCATCCCGGCCTCAAAGCAACGCTGCTGATGCGGCTCAGCGGCGTGGGCTGTCATTGCAACAATGGGCGTGTGAGCGACGCCCTCGCGCTGCTCCCATTCTATGATTCGAGAGGAAGCACTAAAACCATCCAGTATGGGCATCTCGCAATCCATCAAAATGACATCAAACTCTTTGCCACTTTCTATCAATTCGCAGGCCTGTAGACCATTGTCGACTATTTGGCAGTTGACGTTAAGGTAGTCCAACATTGCCTGGGCGACAATTTGATTGGTGGGATTGTCTTCGACAACCAACACCATAGAGCCTTCAAAGTTATCTGTGCCGCGCCTTTTAGTCTGTGGTGGCTGAACAAAAGAAGTATCTGTAGCAAGGGGAATCGTGAACCAGAAACAAGCACCCTCTCCTTCGACGCTGTCGACACCAATTTCCCCGCCGAGAAGCTCTACGAGCTGCTTGCAAATGCTCAGGCCAAGACCAGTGCCGCCATACTGGCGAGTAATCGCGCTATCTGCCTGGGTAAAGCTGTCGAAAATATGCTGTTTAACCTCCTCGGTGAGTCCAATACCCGTGTCGGTCACACTGAACCGATAAACCTCATCAGTACTGTCCGGTTCCATCGTCAGAGTGATATGGCCTTGAGCGGTAAACTTGATCGCATTAGACGTTAAGTTGGCAAGGATCTGTTGCAACTTGCCCGGGTCACCGTTAACTCTGGCCGGTATGTCTCCGGAGATATTTGATCGCAGCGATAACTGCTTTTTACCTGCCTCCTCTTCATAGAGCTTGGTAACATCACTTAGGGTTTCATGCACGCTGAAGGAAATAGCCTCTGCAGTGACCTTACCTGCACTTAGCTTAGAGTAATCCAGCACATCATCGACAATGGCAAGTAACCCCTGGCCGGAGTTTTGGAGAACGCTGACATAATGGTTCTGAGTTTCATCCAATTTGGTAGTACCCAGTAGCTCTACAATACCCAAAATACCGTTCATAGGTGTTCGTATCTCGTGGCTCATGTGGGCGAGAAACTCGCTTTTGGCCTCGTTTTGCGCCGTCGCCACGCCCGCCCTATCCTGTTGCAGGGTACTTTCTTCGCGATAGGACCTAATTTTTTCCGACGCCGCCAGTGAGAAGAACATGCACTGCACAACAATACCTAGCTCATAGCCATGCCTGGAGATACCACGCAGATCTCCAAGGCCCCAGGTCTCGATATTTGTAATTAGCGACAAAGCAAAAAACAACAGGTTTCCCGTTACGAAAAAACCGACAGAACGCGGGCTTTTTCTTGCCAGATAGATACTGATTACCAGCAGCGAGCTAATGATGAGTATCACCGAAACCATCATCACATTTATCAGGGTCGCATTGACCCCGAAAACCGTCACTCCCATTAGAAATAGATTGAAGTAAACCACTATTTTTAAAGCCTTATCCAGCTGCGGAAAATTGACTTGTGTATAGAAGTAAGTGCGGTAATACGATAAGAAAGAAACCCCCAGGCCGGCAATAGACAAGCTGTATATTCTGGTGTTTAGCCATACTTGGCCCGGCCAAAGATCAATCAATATACCGTTACAGTGGAGAAGCACAATCAGCGATAGAAAAGTGAACAGGCAGTAGTACATGCTATCCCTGAATTCGCCGCTGTGAATCACCATGGCCAGCACATAGATCAGAATTCCCAGCAGGATACCGGAGAGTATGTAACTAATAGCACTGTCCTGATTAACCGTTTCGCTATAGGTAATTTTGTCGGATACCGCTGGCATAAATAGAATTTGGTAAGGCGTGTATACCTGCAAATAGAAAGTGGTTTCTGCATAGGCATCAACTGTAATGGGCAGGGCATAAAAACGCTGCTTCAAAACCTTGCCGGTCTGGTCCGTGTTAAGACCTAGCCTGTGTTCAATTTGTGCACCCTGGTAGGCGTAGTGAAGCACCAGATCATCGATCAGAAATTCACCGATATCCAGAATAACTTCGCGGCTCTGCTTGGAACTATTGGTAAGAGTGAAACGAAACCAAATATTGTTTCCGGTGGTGGGGATAGTGGAACTATCGAACAGGGTATAGCGCGCATCGCTATCGCTTAGGGCGAGAATATCCCGGTACTGCATTTGGTTGTCGACATCTATCAGGTACTCCATGTGATTTCTGAGTAGCTGCTGGCCACCGGCCGCGATATCAATCGGTTCCGGGCTCGCAAAAGCTGTGATAGACGTCGCAAGCAATAACAAGTGAATTAGCAAGAATTTGAAGGGTGTTGCCCCCATCAGGTGCTCCTGTGCTCTTCTTACGAAAATCGCAATATGAGAAAATTATTATCTTGAGAATATACACCCCGGCAGCAACAATTTTGATTGGGAACCATGAGATTTATTCACAAACTGCGCGCTCCAGCCGCCTACCCTCGCTTTGACCCTCTCAATATGGAGCGTCAGCAGCTCAGCCTGCTGCGGCTGCCATTTCTGCCAGGGCACCATAGCAATGCGAAGTTAGCGGTGCGCCAAAAATTTTATATTCAATAATATCAAACAGTTATAACCCTTCCGGCTGTGAATCACCCCGCCGAAATGGGCTGCCGCCCACGGGCTTATAAAGGAACTTAGCGATCGAAACCGGGGACTCAATCAGCTTCTCAATTACCTGCTCATTAATACTGCCAATATCCTCATTTTTCCGGTACTCTAGCGCGCTATTTTTCAAGCCCATCCTTATATCATTGAGAACGACAATGTCTGACTTAGAGTTGTACAGAAATATAGGTATCTTCGCCCACGTTGATGCCGGTAAAACCACCACGACTGAGCGAATTCTTAAGTTGACTGGTAAAATCCACAAGACCGGTGAAGTTCACGATGGCGCAGCCACTACGGACTTCATGGAGCAAGAGCAGGAGCGCGGAATTACCATCCAGTCTGCTGCTACCACTTGTTTCTGGAAAGAGCACCGTCTGAACATCATTGATACCCCCGGACACGTTGACTTCACCGTTGAGGTGTACCGCTCATTAAAGGTGCTCGATGGCGGCGTGGGCGTTTTTTGTGGCTCTGGCGGTGTTGAGCCCCAGTCAGAAACAAACTGGCGCTACGCGAACGAATCCGAAGTTGCCCGTATTATTTTCGTTAACAAGCTGGACCGTATAGGCGCAGACTTCCTGCGCGTTGTTGGCCAGGTTGAAAAGGTTCTAGGGGCGAACCCTCTGGTAATGGTATTGCCCATTGGCGTCGAGGAAGACTTTATCGGCGTGGTCGATCTACTGACTCGCAAAGCCCACACCTGGCCCGACCCAGGTAACCCTGAAAAGTTCGACATTACTGATGTGCCAGAAGACATGGTTGATCTTGTCGAGGAATGGCGCGAGAAGCTGATCGAAAAGGCCGTTGAGCAAGATGACGACTTGATGGAAGCCTACCTAGACGGTGCCGAGCCCTCTATAGAAGGCATCAAGCACTGTATTCGCGAAGGTACTCGCAAGCTGGACTTCTTCCCCACTTACTGTGGTTCTGCTTTTAAAGACAAGGGTGTTCAGTTAATCCTCGACGCTGTTGTCGACTACCTACCCAGCCCCACCGAAGTTGACGCTCAGCCGCTGACCGATGAAGAAGGTGAGCCCACAGGCGAGGTGGCGACTGTGTCCACTGAAGAGCCATTTCGAGCATTGGCCTTCAAAATTATGGACGACCGTTTCGGCGCACTCACCTTCGTACGTGTTTATTCCGGCGTTCTCAATAGAGGCGACTCCATTCTCAACACATACACCGGTAAAACCGAGCGAATCGGCCGTATGGTTGAGATGCACGCGAACGACCGCAACGAACTGGAATCTGCGCAAGCAGGCGACATCATCGCCATCGTGGGCATGAAGAATGTTCAAACCGGCCATACTTTATGCGACCCCAAGCACCCTTGTACACTTGAGGCGATGGTTTTCCCTGAGCCAGTAATTTCGATTGCTGTTGCGCCCAAGGACAAAGCCGGTGCTGAGAAAATGGGTATCGCTATCGGCAAGATGGTTGCGGAAGATCCGTCGTTCCGTGTTGAGACTGATGAAGATTCCGGTGAGACCATCCTCAAAGGCATGGGCGAGCTTCACCTGGATGTTAAGGTAGATATCCTGAAGCGTACCTACGGGGTTGAACTGAGCGTCGGTAAGCCACAGGTAGCCTATCGCGAAACAATCACTGAAGAAGTGGATGATTCATACACCCACAAGAAGCAGTCTGGTGGTTCAGGCCAATACGGTAAAATCGACTACCGCATCAAGCCCGGTGAGCCAGGTACTGGTTTCGTATTCTCGTCCTCTGTTGTGGGCGGTAACGTTCCCAAGGAATTCTTCCCCGCCATTGAGAAAGGCTTCAAGAGTCTGATGGGCGAAGGTACTGTTGCGGGCTTCCCTGTTCTGGATGTAGAAGTTGAAGTGTATGACGGTGGTTTCCACGCTGTTGACTCCTCGGCAATTGCGTTTGAACTGGCAGCCAAAGGCGCCTTCCGCCAGACTATGCCTAAAGCTGGCGCACAGCTGATTGAGCCCATCATGAAGGTTGATGTATTTACGCCAGACGATCACGTTGGTGATGTTATTGGTGACCTTAACCGTCGTCGCGGCATGATCAAGGATCAAGATGCGGGTGTAACGGGCGTTCGAATCAAGGCAGACGTTCCACTTTCAGAAATGTTCGGTTACATAGGGCAATTACGTACGATGACGTCTGGTCGTGGTCAATTCTCTATGGAATTCTCTCACTACCTGCCCTGCCCAAACAACGTGGCGGAAGTCGTTATTCAGGAAGTTAAAGAGCGCAAAGCAGCCGGCTAAGGTTTCTGACAGCGTAAAAGGCCGACACTATGTCGGCCTTTTTTTTGACCTGCTGAATTACAAGTTCAAGCAAAAGGCTGTGAGACAAATAGGCTAAATGTTTCTGCAGTGGTATACATAAAGCCTGCCACAAAACCCTACGACCTACTTGCGTATGAACATCGATTCCATCGGCGACTGTATTCTGGATGAAACCAGCACCCCCGACGAGTTGTGCGCGGCGATGGACGGCTTCGTCCAGATTTGCAGTGAAATTAGTGGCATCAAGCCAGACCGCAGTTTTGACGCATGGGCCGAGGACACTTTACTTGCCAGTGGTGTAGCGATAAATCCACAAGCAGCCGCGCACTGCGCCGTGGATTATCAGCGCAGTATCGTTTTCATTCGGGGCGTATATGCCGCGCTAAACGCACTTAAATTACGCTTTCCGAACACCACTCTAGAGATTCTTTACGCGGGTTGCGGGCCCTTTGCGACTTTACTATTGCCAGTGCTGGGCAAGTTCTCTCCCGGGGAGCTTGCAGTGACTCTTCTGGACATTCATCAATCCTCCTTAGACAGTGCTGTTCTTCTGCTGGACGAGCTAGGGCTCTCTGCCCACCAGGTTCAGGCCATTAGGGGTGACGCCTGCCTCTACAAGCATGACGAAGATGCACATCTAGTTATCGCCGAGACCATGCAAAAATCTCTGGAGCAGGAACCACAATTTGCCGTTACAGCGAATCTTGCACCGCAGCTAGGCCCCGACGGAATATTCATACCGCAATCGATAGAGGTGACACTGTGCCTGGCGGATTTGGAGCATGAGAAGGAATTGATAGTACCCTCACAGCGGCTTGATCATTTGAGCCTGGAGGCGTGTGGCCAACGTTACCCGCTGACGACTGTGTGTGATTTGTTACCTGAATACGCTGCCGATCAAATGCAGGCAGCTATAGAGAACGCTACCGCCGCTAGGCTTGAATTGAATCCCACGGTGGTGACGATCCCTGAAGTACCCGATATAGAACGGTTCAATGCAGTTTTGTTTACCCGGATCCGCGTCTTCGGGCAACACGGTCTGCAGGATTACGAATGTGAAATCACCTTGCCACTAAGATGCTATGAGCTAGAACCGCTAAAAGTTGGCCAGCGCTTTCAGGTGAGTTACCAGCTTGGCGAGTATCCAAAATTTGACTTCGATGTACTGGATACCGAACCCACATAAGCCTCCACAGATAGGACTATCGTCGAGAACCACACACTACAGCTTTTGCTCCACCAAAAACTGCGACCGATCAGCAACTGACTCATCAACCAACTGGAGCCCCTGCTCAATTCGCTCCCTATAGAGTATCTCAATCAGCCAGGCCAAGGGGCCGCTCATTATTTCATGGTGCACCAAAACTGTTTTGTCATCGCCCTGTGCCTCCAGCCAACGACATCGAAGCCCGCGCGCCAGAGCCCCATACCAATCAGCTGACTGCCAGCACAGCTCCTTCTCGGGGATTATAGATACCACGTAGTTCTGCACATTCTGAACTTCATCGCCCAGATGCGCCTCCACCCAGACAACCTCGCCCACCGCTATTAGTCCTTCCACTTTTGGCGAGTAACGATTCCACTGAGGATACTGCTCAAGATCGGTCAACACATCCCATACCACCGCAGGCGGTGCAGATATGACAATGCGATGACTGACCTCCCAGTGGGGTTTGGCAAAATAGGCTGCCGCCAGTAGCACGACGAGAAAAATGCCTATTCTAAAAAGCCACTTCATAGTGGTTCCTGGCGGATAGCGTTCCGATGGCAATTCATTTCAGACTCGGGCAATTAACCGTGCTGTAGCTCTCGAATCAGGGCAGGTATTTCTGCTGGATGCAGCACTGTGTGCGCAGGGTTAATACCCAATTCCGCATCCAACGGCTGCTGGTGTTGAACCCAAACAGAGGTGATGCCGCTATTGTGGGCACCTGCAATATCAGTGGCTAAGCTGTCTCCCACATGGATAGCCTCATGCGCCTCACAGTTGGCTAGCCCAAGCGCTTTTTCGAAGATTGCGCGCGCTGGCTTCTGCTCAGGCTCCTGCCCACCGATGATGATGTGATCGACATGGTCGGCAAGATGAATCGACTCAACTTTGGGTATCTGTGAATACTCAGGTCCGTTGGTAATTACCACCAGTGTGAATAGCTTTCTAGCTTCGGCGAGAAAATCGACTATGCCGGGATAGAAGTCGAAGGCTGACAGGCGGTCGCGGTCGAAGGCCAGCTGCAATTCAACAGCGGTTGCTTCGCTAGCATCGTCAATATCTTGTTCCGCCAGTAGATCGAGAATAAGTTGTACCCGAAAAGCGCCTTCGCTCTGCCCTTCAACAATCGGTGTATAACGCTCTTGCTGACCTGGAGTCCACCGGCGATAGATGCCATCGATATAGGCACCCGCCACACCCTGCGCGTCAAAATCAGCGCCATACTGCACGCCCAAGGCCTGCTCCAACAGCTTCCTGGCCTGCTCATTGGCAGCACGGGTATCACACAAGGTGTCATCCATATCGAGGAAGAGGGCTTTTAACATTGACGGCTCCGACGCAAGTTTTCTCATGATGCCACAATACGCAGCTGTTGGTTTGTCTGGGCACTGCAATCAATTACGCCACAGCCAATGCTTTCCTTAGGGGTCTCGGCGCCAGCGAAAAACTTATCCACGCTTATAGGTCTGTATACCAGTGATAAACAGCAGACAACCTAGTGAACAGCCAGTATTTCACTCTACCTGAAAAGCTTAGCTCATCATTACCAACGGGGCGATAGTGGACATCCAACACCTCCAGCCGCGACAGGTGAGTGGTCAGGCGCTGATTGAAGTCAGCATAATCACGCTTCGCAACCGGGCTCCACAAAACCTCAGCCAATGCTGCGGCACGGGGAAAAGCCATGTACTCGACGTGATCCGTGGTGGGCATAAACTCGCTCCACAGCTGGCCCTGTGCGCCTAGAATGTGGCGGTGATACTGCTGCGGTAAATCCTCGGGTATGGGGTCGAATTTGTAGACAGACTCGAGAGGCAAATAGGAACCGATTGCTAAAGGTTCATGTGCTTCGTCTGCTTGATAATAGTCAAAGTAGGTCCACTGCGTGGGCGCCATGACTACATCGTGTCCCGCGCGCGCAGCGAGGTCTCCATTCTTCATACCCCGCCATGCCATCACCGTGGCATTACTGCTTAGGCCGCCCTGCATGATTTCATCCCAGCCCACCAATTTGCGGCCATGGCTAGTGAGAAAGTCATCCATTTGTTGAATCAGCCAGGCCTGCAGGGCATTTTCGTCCGCCAGGCCCAGCTCGGCGATACGTTGCTGCGCATAGGGGCTTTCCTGCCATTGATTCTTCGGGGCTTCGTCACCGCCGATATGAATGTATTTGGAGGGAAATAATGCCAGCACTTCGGTCAGCACGTTGCGATAAAAGGTTAAGGTTTCATCTGAAGGCTTGATCGTATTTTTACTGATGCCCCATTCTTCTTTCACCTTCAATTGCTCGCCCGTGTTACCCAACTCGGGATAAGCGGCTATCGCGGCCTGGGCATGACCAGGAAATTCAATCTCAGGCACCACATTGATGTGGCGCTGGGCAGCGTAAGAAACAACTTCTCGAATTTCATCCTGCGTATAGAAGCCACCGTGGGGCACGCCGTCGTACACCCGCTCCTCTGCGTCCTGAAAGAGCGAAAAACCAACCACAGTCTGTGCTCGCTGCGATCCAATTTCAGTCAGGCGAGGATAGCGCTTTATTTCAATGCGCCAGCCCTGATCCTCAGTCAAATGCCAATGGAAGCTATTGAATTTATGTACCGCGAGCAGATCGATAAATTTCTTCACGAACTCCACTGGCATAAAGTGTCTGGCTACATCAAGATGCATACCCCGCCAGGCGAAGCGCGGTTCGTCCTCAATGCTCACAGCGGGAACAAGCCATGAGGATTCACTTGAGGACCCATCATAAATCGCGGGCGGCAATAGCTGGCGCAGTGTTTGTAATCCGTAGAAAACTCCCGTGCCTGATGACGCCAGTATCTCTACGCCACTGGATAGCACACGTAGCACATAGGCTTCCCTTTCCAGTTTTTGGGTATACCCGATACGAATATCCGCGACTTCGCCGGCGTCGGCTTTGCGCAAGGCCATACCCGAGCCCGAGCCCAACAATAAATGTAGGGCATCCAATGATGCAGGCAGCTGCTCAGCGACTTGAACAGAAACCACCCCCTCAACACGCCACTCGCCATCAATGGAATGTATACTCGCAGGCTGCGGTATCAATGCCGGCATTGAAGCGCTAGCGCCCGCCACATACAGGCACATCAGAACCAGCAGCTGCAGCTGTACTACACCAGAGTGCGCATACTTCCTTTTCATTAGGGCTCCGCAGGTTTCTTAAGGTCGAGTCCACAATACAGCATGGCCCTATCGATTCGAAGGTAAGTTGCCGCAAGAATTTGACGTCATCCTCAGCATAGGGAGAGATGCTATAGTTTGGGAGTTTTCCTTCGAAAAAGCAGTTACTGCAGGTACGATATTCTGATGAGGGATGCAGCACACCCTTACCGCAACGGAACACTAGCCGCATATTTTGCCGCACGGGGCAGCGGCGGTAATATTATTCACACGGTCTACCAAGCAATTCACATCGACTCTTCATGAAGTGAAGGACCACGGCTACTATGGCCAAACCTGTCGCGCGCAATAAATTTCTGAAAAAATACCGATACAAAAAAAATGCCGCTCCCGCTTCTGTGCAGGAGCGGCATTTTTCAATCCGCGTCATTCAACTGATTCTGGTTAAAACACCTTCATGCTACCGATGGAGCCGCTTGTGGACCTCGCACCAATCGCCCTGGTCTGGCGCCGGTATCTTGACCCTCCTCCAAAATGACATCACCGTTGCAAATCGTCATCTTGTATCCGTCAACACGCTGCACCAGTCTTCGCGCTGCAGCGGGCAGGTCGTACACCATTTCAGGCGGATGAATGTTCAACGCCTCAAAATCGATGACATTAATATCTGCTCTCATACCCGGTGCGATCAGGCCTCTATCATTCATTCCATAGAAGCTAGCAGTGCGTTGGGTCTGGTTGTGCACAAGCTGCTCTATAGGAATGCGCTCGCCACGTGAACGATCACGCGCCCAATGCGTGAGCAGGTAACTGGGCATACTGGCATCGCAAATCAAGCCACAGTGGGCACCGCCGTCTGACAGGCCAAACACCGCGTGAGGATGTATCATCATTTCGCGCAGCGCTTCGAAATCGCCGTTTGAGTAGCCTAATAGTGGCATGTACAGAATACCTTTGCCCTCTCGCTCCAGCATGGTGTCGTAAGCAAATGCAGCGGGATCAACACCCAGCTTTTCAGCCTGCGCAAGTACACTCTTGTCGCGTGGGGGTTCGTAGTCAACAGGGTTTCCAAGAGGAAACATATTGCCCCAGTCTGTCAGACTCTTGGTGAAGACTTCAGGCAATGCGGAAAGATCGGGCGGATTGTCGAGGATTTCTCTACGCAGAGCAGGCTCTCGCAACGCAGCTACGCGCTCTGCAAGGGGCAACAGAACGACCTTCTGGAAAGCCTCGTGCAATATAAAGGGATGCCCTGAACTCTCCAGGCTAAACAAGACACCAGCAGGACGTTGTGCGACCTGCGGCGTTAAAGTGCCGCCTTCCGCGCGATCCTCATCCACGGCGGCGAGCAAACGCTTCCATTGATCGGGGTCCTCATTGTTCTGCAGGCAGGCGAAAGTAACGGGGCGACCTGTTTCGCGGCCTATTTGACGCATCCACGACAACTCTTCCTCTTCTGGCGCAAGATCGCTTGCCACCTCAAAAACACCGTGACCAACCTCACCCAGTGCACGGCCAATGCCAATCACCTCTTCTCGATCTGCTGTTGTACCCGGCGCCAATTCACCATCTGCCGCACGGTGCAAAATAGTGCGCGTTGTCGAAAACCCAAGAGCGCCCGCTTCCAGGCCCTCTTTCACAATCGCAGCCATAGTCTCAACTTCTTCAGCACTGGCTTTTTCATTGTTGGCACCACGGGCACCCATAACATAAGTACGCACCGCGCCGTGGGGCACCTGGGCCGCAAAATCAATAGCATGCGGTAGTGCATCAATGGCATCGAGATACTCTGGGAATGTTTCCCAGGTCCAATCAATACCTTCTGATAGAGCAGCACCTGGAATATCTTCCACGCCCTCCATCAACTGAATGAGATAATCTTCCTTGCCCGGTACAACCGGCGCGAAGCCCACGCCGCAGTTACCCATGACAACTGTGGTGACGCCATTCCAACTCGAAGGGGACAGCATAGGATCCCACGACACCTGACCGTCATAGTGCGTGTGAATATCAACCCAGCCAGGGGTTACCAGCAGGCCCTCTGCGTCAATTTCTTTCTCTCCTGGCCCAATGTCACCACCCACCGCGGCAATGCGCCCCGCGGTGATACCGATGTCTGTCAGTTGACCCGGCGTGCCACTGCCATCGATTACTGTTCCATTACGGATGACCATGTCGTACATGTGGACTTCTCCTATTTTGAAGTGTTGGCAGTAGACTCTCGCCAAGAGTGGATTGAATAAGTACAGGCAACTATCAATCTAGCACAGGAATGCCGGATATCCATGATTGCTAGCTTAGGCTGCCTTTTACCGAGACTGGGATAGGTTCATAAAAATAGATCCTCAGAGATTTCCAACATCGGTGGGCTGTTCGGCTGGCCGGAATCGGCCAGTGACCATTGGGCCCACGGCTTACAAGGTTCGGCAATTTACATGCGGGAAAAACTCATTGACCGGAAGAAATGTCGCTAAATATCGGTGCAGCGTCGGCACTCAACTATTCCAAGTACCGCGCCCAGCAGCTCCTGACTAATAAAACCGCAGGGGCGATTCCAATTCCCATTCATCTTCATGAGAAATCACCAACGCAAACTCATGCGACGCAATTTTACCCTCGTCAGATGTAACCGTCAGCTTGCCTCTGGGCAACTGTGACAGTTGTATAACGTTATCATCCATCTTACCCAATGAAGGCACTGCTTTGATCTGACTAATATATTGCGCCATGTCGTGATCCAGAGACACTTCATAGGGATAGGTTCTGCCGGTTCTAGGCATCACCGCCTGTTGCGCCTGTTTTAGCGTGTTTCGCACTGACTCACTAACCGTGAGGTCAAACTCTCTCTCTGCGAAGTCAAAAACTTCCTGATAATAGGCTTCAGGTTCATTAAACAAGAAATCTGCATTGTCGCCCCAAAAAAGTACAGCCCAATCACGGTGAGTACTTCGATGGCCGAATATCTCATCCAGTATCTTCTGGGAGATAGGCAAAGCAGGGTCGGCAGCAAGTGTGCGCTGCAGCAGGCGGTCCAAAAACTTAATTGCGGGAATTTCATATTCAATCTGTAGAAAGTAAAGGATGTACTTCAGCACTCCAAACCTAACGTTAAACTGATAGGTGGTATAGAGCCGCTTCATGTAATCCATATCTGCCTCAGAGAAACTGGCAGTCGATTGGATCATGTCGTCGGCACCCGCCACGATTCCGTGCTTTTCCTTGTAGCTCCTTTCTGCAAACGGAGCATTGGGCATTAACGAGGTATAATTTCCTGTCGCCGAAACTTTCCAGTCAAAGCAAAATTGAAGATCATTCGCGAAGCTCTCAATAGTCTGACCTGGCAGACCGATCATTAAATCGGATGCCATCGGAATGTTTTCCTCATTGAAATAGGTCATCATCCTTTCGTAAGCTTCGGTTTTAATATTGTCCCGGGCAATTGCTTTAAGGACGGTTGGATCGGTCGTTTGCAGCGCAATAATTCCTGTCGGTAATAGGCCTCCGTCATGTAGAATTTTTGTCACTTCCATAAGCCGGCGACCACCGTTCTTAGCAAAGTTTGTATAAAGTCGCTGCGGATAACCGGTTCTCTTTCTGATCTCAACCACGGCCGTCGCGATCTCTATATCCTGCTCTAACATTCCGAAGTTCGCATCGGCAAGAAATATAGATTCAGTTTTTCTCGACGCGATATATTCGATCTCTGCGATAACGCGCGCTGGCGTGAATTTAGTTACCTTTGCCAGTGTTGCTGACCCCCAGTCGCAGTATGTGCAGCCATAGGGACAACCTCTGTTGGTTTCCAAGATCGCACTTTTGAAATCCTGAAACCACGGCTCAAACTCGCCAGTAAGATAGGGCGATGGAAGTTCAGTAATATCGCGAATTCTCTGGCGCTCTCCTGTCCTGGTACTTGGCTTATCCTTGCTGGAAAAAACAAGACCCGTGATTTCATTTAGCTTGGTCATGTCTCTTTTTCTACGAGGGGTTCCAGCGAACGCCACGAGTATTTCTGCCATTGCTGCTTCACCTTCGCCAAGCACTGCGACGTCGATGAATGGATTGTCCTGCAGGAATTCTTCAGTATCGCCTTCGAATTTGGGGACGTGAGGTCCTCCAAAAATTATCAGGCTATTGGGAGAAATTTTCTTAACGTGTTTGGCCACCTTGAGATTGATAGCCTCATTCCAAACGTAGGAGGAAAATAGGCAAATCGGATTGGGACTCTGCGTGACCTTCTGATAGACCGCTTTAATGGGGTTATCATCGTAGCCCGCTGGAAGTAGCCGCTCAATATCGTAGGACTGGGTAAGGCTTCCGCCTTCAAATACCCTGAGATGCGAAGCCAGCATTCCCATTGCCAGACAGGGTAAGGAATCAGTATCCTTGCCCAAAACTAAAGGAAGTACAGCGACTTTCAGTAAGGTCATCGAGAAATGCCTCTCGCTCCAATAAATGAAACGTATTTTTGTTAGACCGGTCATTATAATACAAGACTGAAAGCAGTTACAGACCGTAAAACACTGGCCTGCAAGCGTTATCCGGCAGCTTCGCAGTAGTAACAGCTGAGGTTTCCCGCCATAAAGACCCCTCAAACCAACATCCTGGGACCACCTTATTTCCAAGTAATCAAACTACTCGATTCGCTAAAAATGCTTGCCCACAAGTGCCAAAGTGATCAACAGAGGGGAAAGGGCGGAACAATCAGGAGGCTACATTGAGATTGCCTGCAAACAACAACCTGAAGTTGGACGAGATAAACCAAGCAAAATTATCCGATTATCATGCAAAGCGTGCAGGCGTCATGAACCCATAAACATGAAGTTTCTGAGACCTGGTTCTCAAAATCACCAGGCCTGTCACCTGCCCTGAAAACCGGATGCCATGAGATTCATTCATTGCTGACTCTCCGATCCAAATTCTCCACCACGCAATGGTCACGGATTTAGCTTACAAAACCGTTACTGCAGAAAAGGGCTGGAAATCACGGCGGAGAAAGCAGCCAGCTAATTGAAAACTAAGTGGACGCGCGTAAGGCTTGCTCACAACAGCCTAGCGGAATATGAGGCGGAAGATCTTACGATACATGTGGCGGTACGCGTAGAACGTGCGATTGTCCATCACCATCTTATTGATACCGCTCTTGGTGTCTGCCTTATAGCGGGCGTAGATTGTTTTGAGCACCCGTTCTGTCTTGGTTTTTTCGATGCCGCGCAACACATTAGTAATGGTGCCGGCAAACTGAATGGGATGATAAATAATGCGGGTAGCCAGGAAGCTCATATAAGCTTTCTTGCGCACCCAGTCCAGCTCTTTACTGCCGACTTCGTCATTGAAGGATACGGCCTTGGCCAAGTCACCTACAGTGAGCAGGTCCAGCCAATCCAGATCTTTGATTTTATGCTTGCTGGGTTCCCACAGCGGCGTACCGGGAAGCGGGATAAACAGGCCGAAGTTAACTTCGTCTACACCAACTCGCGCTAGTTCACGCGCATATTTGATTGTCATTTCCATGTCTTCACGGGTTTCGCCGGGTAGACCGAGAACGAAATAAGCGGCAACCTTCAAGCCCAACTTATGCGCCGTGGCCCCACAGTCCCGCAGGTGATCCAGGTCGAAGTCCTTACCCTTTTGGATGATCTCCTCCAATACACGAGGAGAACCGCTCTCTGGCGCTAAGGTAACGTGCTCGCAACCACTTTCTTTCATCGCGGTGAGCATTTCTTCATCAATGCGGCTGGCGCGTATACCATTCGGAGTTTGCCAAGTGATATCCAGTTTGCGCTTTTTGATCTCGTCACAGATTTCAATCAACCTCTTAACGTTGATCGTCATGTTGTCGTCTTCGAAATGGAACTCGCGAATATTCCAGTTTTCGATGCAGTGCTCGATCTCGTCCGCTACATCCGTAGCGCTACGTGATACCCAACGTGTCTTTCGAGACGCGCAGAAGGTACAGCCATAGGGGCAGCCGCGCGAGCTGATCATGGAAGTCCAGCGACCGTTTGAATAGCCGTGGGATTCCTGAGCCTTAATGTATTCTTCCATCGGCAGCAGGTGGCGAGACGGAAAGGGAATAACGTCGCTATTCAGTTTGGTATTGCGTACCAGTTTCTCTGTGCCCATGACACAGTTGCCGTCGTCATCCAGATAGGCGAGGTTGGCGATATCACCGCCCACATTGCTCTGGACCAGCATGTCTTCCTGCAGGAGTTTTTGACACAGGTAAAGAAAGGGATTCTCCCCTTCACCGAGAATAACAAAATCAACAAAGTCGCTATCATCAGCGAGAATTTCAGCATATAGCGCACTGGGATGTGGGCCACCCAGAACGATTTTAATATCACTATTGAAGGCACGGATCTGACGGCACAGTTCTTGTACAACTGGATAAGCAAAAGAGAATAGATTTGATACGCCAACAATTTTCACTTCGTCATCGAGGCGGGACACTATGTCCTCAAAAGCCAACCCTCGGACAAAGGTTTCTTTTTCAAATTCATTAATGGTGCCTGGCTCAAGACCCACTGCGTCGATGATATCGACAGATACATCGTGTGCTTCCAACACTGCAGAGAGATAAGCAATACCTAAAGGCGGCGTGATACCGCTCGCCACCTGGTTCTTGGTGAACACTTGGGGCGGGTTGATCAAAATAACCTGGTGACTCATATGTAGTCGCCTGAAATGAGCATGTTAGGGTGACCTGTTCTCGTTCGTGTCTTTTATTAATACCCCTTATCTTTCAAAGGGTTTGGTGGCATCTGTACCAAAATATTATAGAAACTAATGGCCTATATGTACAGATAAGCCCAAGTGCCTAATTTGATCGGACAAGGCCGATTAAATAGTGAGGCTCGGACATCACTATGCAGTTGTAATATAAAACCGGGATGCCACAAAGGTGTTTCTGGGAATTTGCCTCACATTGTGAGGAGGGTCACAACTGGCGGGGCTTTGGGCTGCCTTTTTCGCATTCCCAAAATGCAAAACAGCCCCTGCACAGCATCAGGCGATGGTCCGCTAGGGGCACGTTTTCAGGGGTGGTTATCGCTGATTGTGACGAAAGTAAATAACTAAAACTTAGTTTTTCTTTCCTTTTACGCTCCAACTATAACTGTGGCGGTGATGAATTTCGACATCTTTGAACCCAGCATCTTCCAGCAGAGCAATGGCCTCGTGCTTTTTATAATATTTTAGATAGGTAGGATTAAGCTGATCGTAGATCACCAGGCGGCGTTTTTGGGCAGACATGGGCCACCAAACCTTATCGAGATACTTCATCAAAGGCAGGGGAAGAACCTGACCCACCAGACGATAGAGGCACAGCGTCCAGTACAGCAAATGCACGATTGCGATAAGAAGGAAGTGAGGCAGAAAGGTCGTTAGCTTCCTTAGCGGCTCGATAAATTTTAGATAGAGCTCATTGCCCTCATAGCTGCAAAGCCAAAAGAATATTTCCCCACCGGGCTTTAAGGCATCGTAGCAGCGCGAAACGGTTGGGTTTGGATCGCTGATGAATTCGATAACTCCAATAGATATCGCCAAATCAACGGGCTCGTCTATAGCCCAGTCGTCTCCTCGCTTGTTCAGTGCGGTGACGTCAGACCCTCTTTCCATCGAAGCAACATTGTTCTGAAGCTTTCCAAAGGCACCTGCTGCTGGCTCTACTGCGTAAACATGGGATGCACCTGATTCCAGAAGCATGCCTACAATTCTTCCAGTACCGCTACCTATGTCGACGACCGTCTTTCCTTTCAGGTCATCGGTATGCATCAAAGGAGAAATAATGTCAGAAAAGAGGTCTAACGAAGCGTACCAGCCGTCGTTGTCGTCGTAACGAGTCCACTGCTTGTCGAAATCCTGAATTGTTTTTTCATCTAAGGTCGACATGCATCAACTCCTACTTGCAGATATGGGTCTGCTCTAAAGCTCGCTGCGACAGCGAGATTGGCTAATTAAAGGGATACTCAACCGGCTTCCCGACCACGTCAAGGATATCAACTCCGGCTACGCGGCTTTGCAAGCGTGGCGACACAATGGTGCAGTAATGTAGCCCGATTGAGGGAAGTGATTCAGCAGCCTTTAACAGGCGGTTTCAGAGAATCCAGCATCTCAATCGGGTTATCCAACGCCCTAAAATGCCTATTTTTTTATACATTCAGTCCAGGTTTTTTTCGCCCTACCCAGCGTCCATACATTGCTACCTGCCCCGGATACGGCCTTACCAGAACCATAGCAACAGACCTGTGATACTAAGTCAATGCCACGCGACGGGCTCTCGCTGGGCCCGCTATCCAAACTGAGAACTGCTTCTCAGATACCTTGTTATGCGGGGTCCCAGGCAGATAAATACAGTGCTGCGACAACCACCTTTTAATCACCCTTTCCCTGTTGGATGTGACCTAGATTCTGGCCATGCGGAGTGGCTGGGAGTATATTGTTAATCCAAAGTTTGAAGTAACGAAAAAGGCGCTGGTACTACTTTGAAAATCGGTTCTCCCAAGATGTTGGCGTGTCCCAAATCCCCGGCCCCCAAGAGCCTCAGCTGAGGCCTTCACTGCGTACTCTATGAGCTCTACTACCTACACAGAAAATCAGTATGACATGTGCTATCCCACAGGGATTGAGCACCACTGGTGGACTGTGGCCCGCAACAAACTATTGGCCAACATACTTCGCCAGGAAGGCGGCGAAAGCAGACCTTTTCTTGAAGTGGGTTGCGGCAGAGGTCTGGTCGTTAAGAGCCTCAAGGACAGCGGCCTCAACATTCGCGGCGTAGAACTGGCGGACGTCAGGCCCACTGAAGGGGCACAACTACTGGTTGATACCAACACCGATGCCTGCGACTGGGCAACCGAACACGGTTCGGACATTACCGGGCTTCTTCTATTGGATGTAATAGAACATTTACCCGAACCAGAAGAATTTCTGAAGAAGCTGGTAAGCAGTTTTCCAAATTTGGCGGTTGTGGTTATCACCGTACCGACCTGCAAAGAACTTTGGTCCAACTACGATGACTATTACGGCCACCATCGCCGTTACTCGCTAAAAATGCTTGCGACGCTGTCGCAGGACCTAAACTGGACCACTAAAAGCATGGGATACTTTTTCCGTATTTCCTATTTTCCGATGTTACTGATGTCCTTACTGGGCGTTAAACGAAACCTCTCGTTCACCGCGCCTGGTAAAGCAATGCGCCCACTACATCGGCTGGTCTCGTCACTGAGCCATATAGAACAGTCAATTATTCCCCGGCGCATAAAAGGAACCAGCGCTTACGCTGTCTATCACCTGAACAGCGCCAAGCAGTAGGCAGCCTGGGCGTATAGTCGCCTACACGCCCTACTCTGGCTACCTGTGGAGAGGAACAGGCTAGAAATCCAACCGCACACCAACACCGAACATTTCAGAATCTACTTCAGTATCAAACTTCAGGTATTCCGCATAAATATCGATGGTGTCCAAAATATCGAATGAAAAACCGACGCCGCCAAAAAATACCTCATCGTCAAATTCGTTCTTGGTATCCTGAGCATCCACATCAACGCTTGTAACAGCTAAGCCGGCCTTCGCGTAGACCTCGAATATAGGCCCTATAGGCAAATAGGCGACACCGGCCAAGGTAAAGGCGGAAGCATCAACTTCGTAGCCTTCGCCATCATAATCACCCAGATCGTAGTAACCGAGCTCTCCGGACAGCATTAGAAAATTGGTATCGAGGAACTGGTATCCGACAAAACCGGCGGGGACATAATCATCGTCATCGAAATCATTGATACTCATATCACTCTGGTAAGCGCCTGCGCCTATGTAAAAGCCATCCGCGCTCGCTGTAGATGCCCAAAGCGCTGCAGTGATCACCAATCCGCTTCCCAAAACAGCCTGTAATATCTTCTTCATAACCCTCTCCTTACGATTTACTAAATCTTAGTGCTGAGAAAAATACACAATATATAGCAAAGGCACCTGTGCACAAGTAGTTGATCTACGCGCTGATCAAGTCTCACCAATCGGAAGCCCGGCCTTTGAGGCCGAACAGCTTCGCCAATAGTGCTAGTCTACATCCTCGCGCGCGAGCAACCGCTGACCGCACCATAAGTACGACGGGGCGGGTTTGAGCTTCTTTCACCAACATGTGGCCCAGCCTCTGGATCAAAAGACTAACAGCGTGCTAATGTTCCAGACCCATGCAACAGCGGCCATGGAAGACACAATGACAGAGCAATCATCCGAGATCATTGACGACGCAACACCCGAGGAGCTCATCTCCTGCATCCAGCTTCTGGCAATCAGTGTCGCCCAGCACCGCGCAAAATGCGGCTTTGTTACTCTCAGCGAATCCACCGAGCAAATTCAGTCTCCGCCAAACGAAGCCGAAGCCGAAGAAGTTGGCTTATTTGGTCAGAGCAAAGAAGTGTTGGAAGAAGCACTTGAGATTGTGAGGACTCTCGCTGCACAGGCTACTACCCAAGCCGTACCTGAAAAAGAGGCCAGTGAGGGGCCCCAGGAAAGACGAACCCAGTTTCGTATCAGGATCTCGGCGCCAATCAGGCTACTGTGGCCGCAGGACTCAAAACCCGTTGAGGCAGACCTGAAGGATATATCCTGGGGTGGGGCGTCCATCCATGTAGACGAAGGGAAAGTCCATTCGGGCGATAAAATACGCATTATTCTGCCCAGACCACAGGGCGGCTCAATATCAATTGAATCGAAAGTAATTCGAACATGGCAACGCTCCGACGGCGCTGGCCTTGGCATAGCCACCCGATTTTGCAGCCTCAGTACGCGAGATGCCGACAAACTGGAAGATATACTCGATCACATGGTCCAGTCCGCAGACAATAATGGCCAGCGCCAACATGCAAGACTGACACATCGTCTCGACATTCAGTTTGACGGTACGCAAGAACTGCAGTCCACACTGGATGACATCTCGACCGGGGGTTTGGGGATCACAATGCCTGATCCACTGCAACTCGGACAGTCTCTGCAAGCGGTGATAAGTACTCTCGATGAAAGCTGCAGCCTCAAACTGCGAGCTCGCGTTGTTCGTCAAGAAAAGCAAAAACTGGGCAATGTTGAAGTTTATGCAATCGGTTTGAAATTTGAACATCCAACAGAAGAACTAAAGAAGCGAACCAGCGCCCTCATTCGCGAAATCGCTACAACTAAAGTTTAGTGAAGGTTCATTGCAACAGCTAATGCCTACAGCTGCGCTACCTTTTTTCTTGAGTATTGTGATGTAATCCATCGCTGAAAGCGGCGAGTTTGCCGCGTATTTTCTGTACCCTTTTGGCGCTCAGCCAAACCCTTTGGGCATCGAGCGCTCAAGCGAATAGGCCAGGATATGGCCATGTCCCATCCAAGCGATGTAGACTCCTCTTTCAGTCAACGACGGCATGGTGAGCGCTGCAATGAAGAAAACTATTAGAGTTGTCGACACAGACGTCTTCATTGAAGGCAGCGGTGACCAGACCATTGTCATGATTCCCGGTTGGCCCGACACCCACGAATCATGGCAGCAACAAGTTGAATTCTTTAGGGAGGACTATACCTGCGTCAGTTTTTCACTCCCCGGCTTTGCCAAGGGCGATCACAGCAACCACTCACTGAACGATATCGTGCAGAGAATCAAAGAAATCATCGATGCCGTGAGCCCGACAGACAAAGTCATTCTACTAACACACGACTGGGGCTGCGTGTTTGGCAACGAATATGCCATGCGACACAGTGAAAGAATCGACAAGATGATTGGCATGGATGTAGGCGACATCGATTCAGAGCCCCTGCAAAAGTCACTTAACTTAGTACAGAAACTAATGATATTCATTTATCAAATTATTTTGGCGCTCGGATTTATTGGCGGGGAAAAAATAGGTACGGGCGTTGGGAAATTCGTGGCGACGGTCTTAGGTGCAAAGAGCAACAAGGAAAACATACACAGGGGTATGAGTATGCCCTACGCCATGCGCTGGCTGGGTGTGAATGGCGGGCTGGAAAACCTGCTACCCATGGAACCCTCCTTCCCCTTTTACTATGCCTATGCGACGCAGAAACCCATGATGTTTCATTCTCAGGAATGGACGCAGCAGCTTTTGCAACAGCCTGGCAACAAAGTGCAGTCCTTTGATTGCGGCCATTGGATAATGATAGAGCAAGCGGATGCATTTAACGCCTCGCTAGAGCAATGGTTGAATGATCAATAGCAGCGCGCCAGTGAATGAGGCTTGAGCCTGCTCTATCCGCAAGGCGTTGCGTATTTTCGCGTTGGAGAACCCAACGCAGCGCTTCGATTACGATGCAGCGGCTGCAATAACACCCAGGCGCGGCCTTGTCACTGGAGAGTCCAGTTCCCAAGTATGCAAGTTGCCATCAAGCACGTGCTTGTGCTTGCCGATATCCCGGTGACAAATTTTATTGGGATCCTGAATAGTGAGCGTCGCGGGTCCAAATTCAGACAAGTGAGGGATATGCTTCTCCCAATCTTCGCGATGGCCCTCTTCCCTTGCGGTGAGCAGTAGGTTCTGCCACGCCGGATAATCGTGTTCCAGCTCAAGTATGGCTGGGAACTTTCGGTCTGCCGCTGGCAAATGGGAATGCTGCACCGCGAGTGTGGTACGCAGCGCTGAATCATCAGCTATATCCATGCAATCGATCAGGTACCTGCGAACCTCTTCCATGTACAGCCCCCAGGAGCCAGGAGGCGCCATATAGCCTTCCAATGTTTGGAGTACGTTGGAAAGAATAGGCCATTTATCCGGCTGGCCCAATACGTCAGAACGCACCTTATCGTAAAAAGCTACCTCTCCCATTCCTTTCTCACGACGTATGAACCGCGCAACATAGCGAAGCAGCCCGTAGCCATCAAACAGGTAGTACGCAATTCGCAAGAGATCCATCTGCTCCCAATCTTCGCGAGTGTAGCTGGCGGCTTCCATTAATGTTTCGCCGGGCAGCGCCACAACACCATGCTCCTCCCGGTAGGCCGGTGCATTCATCGGACTGTTAGGCAGCAACGTTGTTTTGTTCGCCCGGACTCGAATATCCAGGTCGGCGCATTTTTGCAAATCGCTGCTAAAGGAGACTCGAGTAGACCCCGGCAGCCCCATCATAATGTCAGCTGCCAGTGGCAGCTCCGCCCGACGAAATTCCGTCGATATTTCGTAATATTTTTCCAGCTTTATATTAGAGCGGTCGATAACTTTAAGCGTAGTCTCATCCATCGATTGCAGTGACACCAGACCCTCAGTGAGGATTTCTACACCGGCAAATATTTCAATGATCTCTCGCAGGTATTTCACCTGGTTTTTGGCATAGTTGATGGGCACGGAACGGGGGAAATCATAGATACGCTTAAGCTCAGCGATTTTCTTTGCGATATCGACATCACGTTCCAGCATGCCAAAGTTGGCATCGGCAATTGAAGCATCCTGAATTTGATGCTTGGCAGACCATTCAAGCTCTTTGTATACGCGATCGAGATCGAACCTGCGGACCTTGGAGAGAGTCGCTGACCCCCAGTCACAGAATGTGCAGCCGTAGGGACAGCCACGGTTACTCTCAATTACTGCACCCGCCCGCACCGAGCCAAATTCATCAAACAGGCCCATAAGGTAAGGTGACGGTATTGTATTGAGATCTGCAATGCGGTCGCGGTCGACTGTCCGATGTACACCACTGGCTGTGCGATAGGTCACGCCGGGCACGTCTCGCAATAGGTCCAAGTTGCGCGAGTCTTCCGGATTTATTTTGTCTAGAAGATCGGCAAAAGTAAGCTCGCCCTCTCCTCTCACTGCGACATCCACGTGCGGATTATCAATGAAAAAATTCTCACAGTCCTTTTCATACGATGGCGTACTAGGGCCGCCGTGAATAGTGATGCTGTTGGGGTTGATGGCTTTGATGGCGGCCGACAGCTCCAAATTTATTTCCACTGTCCATAAGTAATTGGAAAAGATGAAAATGCCCTGAGAACTAGCGCGCTGAGCTACTCGCTCGGCATCGATCAGGAACATTGGTATGAAATCGTACTTTTGCGCAAGACGGCCACTTTCATATTCCATGGCATAGGCCATCACTAAACCCAATGAAGCGGGTGCCATGCCTTTTTGCGTATTCACCGGAACTACCTGCATCAGATTCTTGCCAGCTTTGTCCGTTTTTTCATCGTGCGCATCAACTCTTGCGTCAATTAGGCCCTGAACTTCGGCTTGATCAACGATGGCATTCATGGGTGATTCCAGATGATCCGTGATAGTGCGCGGCGCTACAAATATATCCGCGACATGACATCGCTGAGCCAATTCTTCAAACTGCTTTCTGTTGAGACTAGTTTCGCCATCCCCCTGTGAATACCATTCCCAGGCGCCCGTTGGAGTGATAGGTTCACAGAACGCGGCCATCGCCTCAGCCTCTGACAGGCTGAAACTAGCCAATAGCTTTCCATCGTGATTGTACCAATGGTACTGACCGGCTTGAGATACCAAACTGGTAGGTGTTGGTATGGTGATCTCTTCGGCGCCGATCGGGCCCGAATTAGTGGCTGGTTCAACAGGCCCTACGGCTGCAGGAACAGACTCCGTCAGGTAACCGGCCTCCCTAAGCATTTTAATATAAGGGAAGAGGCCTACTGCCTGCTCATCGATGTGTTTCCTTAGGTCTGCGACGAGATTTGGAGTACTTTGCTGAAAACCGCGATTGAGAGTATCGATGAGTGTCAGTCGCCAGGATGAGGCTCGCCGAAACCGACCCGCCAGCTGCGTAAACTGGACTGACCCGCGAGTCTCTCCCAAGGTTAGAAAAAACCCAGGGCTTAGGTACGTTGTTTTATTCGTCATATTCGTCATATTCAACATATCCAAATTGTACTCGCGGGCATTGACTGCGATAGGACTAGCCTGTCGTGTAACCTGCCGAGCAGAAACAATTTAGCAGCAAAAGAAGGTTTGAGCAGAGGATACTGTTCAAATACGTATCTCCGCTTCTATTAAGCGCCCGCACCAGATGGGCTTAGTACTTTAAAAGTCGATTAATGGGGCTTTTAAGCATCAGCCTATACTATATTAATAGGGCTCACTACCAAACCCGTATAGGCCATGATTAGTTGGCTCACCAAGGCTCGAAAGCTAGACCAGATACAAACTTAGGGTCCGAAGCGAGCAAAACACCTGAAGGTTCTTGAGCAGTGAGCCGTCTGCTTATAAAAAATGACGTTTCCTGATCCTGGCTGATGTCCGCACCATGCCACAATACTCGCTCTGAGAGCTTACTCACCAAGACATTCCAGTAGACGGGATTGTCCATTGTCGAGACTTACCCATACATTGGCCGAAACAAGCGGTCGGGAATGGCAATTGACGCTAAGGGGGTCGAATTGGAGTGCCTTTCTGAGCGCACCCTTCGCATAAACTAGTCATGGCCCAGTGCAAGTTGCACTTAATTTTTAGCCATCACAGCGAAAGATTGCGGATATAACTACTGACCGAATTAATCGAAGCATGTGTCCTTTCCGACCAAAGCGAACTACTTATCACTTCTGGTGGTCACAATAGTGGTCAAATCATCGAGCTGTTGCTGCACCGCGGTTAGCTGTTGCGAAAGTTTCTCTCGCTCCGCGTGAGCCTGCTCAGCCTGCAGGGTATTTTTCTCCTCACCCATCACTTCCAGTATCGATCCAATCATCATATTCAAGAAAATAAAAGCGGTGAGAAAAATAAAGCTCAGATAATAACTCCAACTGAGCGGATAGACCTCCATCGTGGCGTACATAACGTCTGTCCAATCTTCGAAAGTAGCCACTCGGAACAGGGTGAGCATGGCAATGGCGACATCTCCCCACAAAGTTTCATCGATCTCGGAAAAAAGCATTGCTCCCAATGCACCGTAAATATAGAAAATGATGAACATCAGTAGCGCAATGTAGCCCATGCGAGGTATCGCCTTGAGCAGAGAATTAATCAGCGAACGCAGCTCCGGCACAATGGAGACCAGCCGCAGCACTCTAAATATCCGCAACAATCGACCCAGCAGAACCGCCTCGGAATCTTCAATGGGAACCAGGCTGCCAATAACCACAAGCGTGTCAAAAACGTTCCAGCCATCGTGGAAGAAACGGCTCTTCTTCGGGTTTGCCAAAAAACGAAACATTATCTCTATCAGGAAAAAGATCGTGATGAACCTATCCAACAGATACAGCGTCTGTTCTACAACTTGTGGCAAATCATAAGTCTTCGCGCCTATGGCCAGGGCCGAGAGAATAATGATGAATATGACTGCGCCTTGAAACAGCTTGCTGGTTTCAATTTCTTGCAGACGCTCATAGGCGGTGGACGGGGGGTGCAGGAGGCTCATTGAAAATATTGGTTCGCAGTTGTGTTGACTCGCGATTCTAGATCGACTGAAGGTATTTGAATAGGTTTTTTGATGAAACTTAAGCCCATCAAGGAAAGTGCGGCTAGTAAGTAGGGATACGGCGTCCGTTACAAAAAATCATCCGCAGGGAATGAGCTGACAAGAAAGAGCCATGAGATCTCGACCGCCTTCCCAACAAAAACTAGTAGTAAGCCCCAACCCAGGGCTCAGCATGTTCATACAGCCCAAGACGATCTTGCATGTCAGGGATGGACCATTCGAGATCTTCTGCGACTGATAAGGCCTTCTTCTGGAACTTGATGGCCTTCTCATACTCTCCTAACTGCGCGTAGGCGGCCGCACTGGTTTCCAAAACTCGTACCTCATCGAAGTAGTCGTCATCCTCATCCTCTAATAATTGCAGCGTCTCTTGAGGGTTGCGCAGGTGCTCACTTGAAGTCGTGGACAACTCCCAGGCCAAATGTACCTTGGCCGGAAAGTAATCTGCAAGAGCCGCGCTGCGCAGCCAACTCATCATCGCTAGATTCGTTTGATCAGTTCGCTCTTGGGCAGCCACCTCGCGGGCAAGCACGAGTTATGACGAAACAGAACCATCTCATTATCATCTCATGGCTGAATCAGAGCTTTTATGATTTCCAAGCTAGACGTAGCACTATGGTAATCATGCAGCACTGGATGCAAGCCTGAATCCGTTTCCAGAACCAATGAGGGGAAACTGTAAACATTGAGATGCCGGCGCAGCGCAAAGTGCCTCTGCATCTCTTGCTCAGTGTGCTCGCTGCCAAGGTCATCGCTAAATTGCCCACGATCCAGCCCCAACTCCTCTGCCAGCTGCAGTAAGGTAGAAATATCGGAGGGATTCATCGCCCGCAGGTAATAAGCGTGTTGAATAGCGTCTATCATTCCCTGCTCCTGAGACTGGAACGAAGCAGCTATCACGGCCCGGCAGGCTGGGTATGTCGAGCGACGCGGTTCACATTGGCTCCAAAAATCGAGATTGAATTCAGCGCCCACTTCTTCACCGATTTTCGCCCAATAGCTG
The DNA here is from genome assembly GCA_047611225.1 of Halioglobus sp. Classification (GTDB taxonomy): domain Bacteria; phylum Pseudomonadota; class Gammaproteobacteria; order Pseudomonadales; family Halieaceae; genus Marimicrobium. Next base: position 1,374 of record JBLFWP010000030.1, on the reverse strand, counting down.
GCTATAGCCTCGCGTTGTTCATGGGGCATTGGCTCATCGGAATCCGGTGCGAGGCCACCTACCACGTTCACCACAGTGACTGCCTCGGGCAAGGAAGTACGCAGGGCATCCCAGCTACGACGAAAGCCCCAGCACCAACTGCACATGGGGTCGTGAACATGATAAAGCGTTGCGGGCATATCTCTTTGGCTACCTCTCATTACTATTCGCTGTCAACCAGGTAACTTTATCACCTTCGAAGTAGCAGTTTGGCGGGACCGGCCTTTGCCTGTCAATTTTCAAATCTTTGGTTGAGCTGGTGGCCCACGAAATGACACGGAATGATAGTCCAGCAAAAATCTCTACATTCACGGTTAAAAAGGAAATTGAGCGACTCCCTGCGGAGAACCCCGAAGGCCAGGCGTCTTAACACTGGCTGATCCTTCCCTAATTCCGGAGGCCCATTCCTTGAAACCGGCAGCTCCTTTCTTAAAACCGCCTGCCCTTCCTGGAAAAAAAGCAGTGCAGCCAGTCCTGAGGCTATTTTTCCGCCCTCTTATCCCAAATAGGTATGCCCAGCACCACTGCTGTGCCAGAATCTACCGCAGAAATATAGGGGTCAGCATGTCAGCCAAGCTTAAAGTATCGAATCCACTCGTAATCCTGCACGGCGACGAGATGGCGCAAATCGCATTCGAAAGAATCCTCGAACAGTTCGTCAGTAATCGACTGGATATCGATCTGGTGGAAATTGACCTCAGCGCGAAGAATCGTCTCATCACCAATGGCCAGGCCGTGGTCGAGGCCATAGCCGCTCTGAAAGAGCATGGCGTGGGCGTAAAGAACGCCGGGATGACGGTAAACCGCAGCCAGCTGGATGCCTTACTGGCCCAGCACCCCCATATTGAAGAAGCCACTCTGGATAAATTGGCCACCAAGTCTCCCAACGGTGCTATCCGCAAGGGTATAGGCGGCAATATAACGCGGGAGGACATTGCCTTTCGCAATATAGAGGTCAAACAGCCCGAGTGGATTGGTCGTGACATTGAATTAATGACCATGGATAGCGGCGGTATCAAACACAGCTTTAGTGAACTGTCTCCCGCCACTGGTATTATCAAATTGGTTTTTGTCGGTAGCAGCGGCGAGCCTGTGGAGTTACACCGTCGCCGCGTCAACAAAGGCGACCCTTGGTTACTGGCCAGCAATAGCATCGCTGAAGTCACTGAGTGGGCTCATCAATTTTTTCAGCGTGCCATCGCAGAAAAAAGAGACATCTATCTGGGTCTGAAAGATACCGTCATACCCGGTTATGACGGCGTCATGCGTGAGGCTATCGAGCGCGTCTATGAACAGGACTACAAACGGCGAATTCATAGCGCGGGCTTGAGTTAC
>JBLFWP010000029.1:0-35979 GCA_047611225.1 Halioglobus sp. | reverse complement strand
GCCACCACTGGAGCTGGAGCCACCACTGGAGCTGGAGCCACCACTGGAGCTGGAGCCACCACTGGAACTGGAGCCACCACTGGAGCTGGAGCCACCACTGGAACTGGAGCCGCCACTGGAACTGGAGCCGCCACTGGAACTGGAGCCGCCACTGGAACTGGAGCCGCCACTGGAACTGGAACTGCTACTGGCTGGAGTTGTCGTTATAACAACGTCCCCATTGCTTGTACTTATATTTAGGCTGGCAATCTCTTGACCATCCAGGGTTATCGCGGATAAGGCCGCGGGCGCTATCGCTGCCGAGAGCAGTAGTGGGATTATTCGTTTCTTCATGATGTATCTCCTAACCACTTGGTGTTTGTATGATATAACCATAGTGTATCTTATTGCCGATACAACATGCCAACTTTATATATTGGTATTTTTACACAATCCGTGTAAATACTCTTGAATTGGGCTTTTTATAGGACTCCCGGTATTTAGTCGGGTTCCCCAAAACAGGTAAAAAAAAACGCGACATAAGTCGCGTTTTTTAATTTTTAGTCTTGCTTTGAGACTGAACATTAATCAGAACTGCGATAATGCTCAGTCAGCAAGGCTCTCTCTGCTATCTATGGAAACACTATAGACCGATCAGCTTTGTGCGTTACAGTTCCAGCGTAGTTCGCCAGAGTCTGTGCGCCTTCGACTTCTGCATTGATGTAACGCTGTACAGCGAAACCAATTTGCGGAAGACCTAAGAACTGGTGGTCTTGAGTGGTCAAAACGCGACCAGTACCAGTAAAGTCGATACGTGCCCAACCATTATCGAAACCCTCTTCAAGGTTAAGATTCACACCAGTTCGATCAGAAGCACTCAATACATTTGAATCATTGTATGTGAGAACGTTCGCTTCATGACAGAAACTGAATGTGGGAATCTCGCCTGGAGGAGGCAGTGGAGAGAAGTCCAGAGGTGAAACAGGTGTAGTTGGCTCACCTTCTTCACGATCCCAGTAGCGGATCTCGAAAGTTTCACAAGCTGTAGAAGTCTCTGCGTCCCAGATATCGGTGAAAGGAGGAATTGCAGTTACTGACTCGTTTACATAGGCGCGCTTAGTGGGGAATGTAACAACCCAGTCAGTGCCACCGCCGATTGAAGGCTCGAGTACATAGTCGTTAGAGATAGAAGAAGACATCAGGATTGCGCTAACCGCGTCAACACCGTCAGTGATCGCGCTACCAGAAACTACGCCACCTTGGTCAAACAAATCGTAGTCAGTTGTGCTGCTCTCAAGAGAGGGCAACAGACTGCCTGGATCTGTATGGTTCACAGAAAAGTCAGCGAAGTCATCAAGAGCTACCGCGTCGTAAGTTGCGTCAGTACCGCGTGGTACATCGATAAGAACGCCGTATCCGTACAGACCACCAGAAACAGAAGTCATTCCGTCGCTAGAATCCAGATCCCAAGCACCACCAGTGTTCCAGCGAGCAGTCAGCTCAGCACAGTCGCCTGGTACACCGTCGACGTGCTCAATAGCAGACCAGAGGCCGTCAGTGTCTTGGATGGTACCCATCTCAATCACTTCTACGTAACCTTCACGAGTACGGTCGATGCCGTCTTCAGAATCGGCCTGGTATTCAGTGCTACGGAAAGGGATTTCAATGCCCTGTGATACTGCAATTGGAACAGTACATGTCTTGTCAGCAGTTTGCAGCGAAGCGCCGCCGTCTGCATGCTCAGTAATAACCGCTGACCAATGGTCGAACGGAGACATGTAGATGTTAAAGTCAAGTACTTCCACAGAGTTCATAGATTCGAGGATACGAATCTTAACTGCTTTGTACTCGTCGGTAGTGTTAACCAAGTTAATGTATGTGTCCTGATCTGCTTCAGTGGTGTAAAACGGATACAGAAGCACCTGACCAAGTCCGTCCGGGTTAACGTGAACAGCTTGTGCTCCGTTAACACCGGCCAGTGCAGCGAGGACTGCCACGGGTAGTATTTTCTTCATGTTTGTTACTCCTAGGTTTAACAATATATCGTTGTTGCAAGTTAATAAAAGCTGCATTCAGTAAGGCGTAAGTATGCCCCCAAACCTTACCCCTGTCTACCGTCCGCCTGCAAAAACGTGGATAGGGAGGTGTCTAACACATACGTACGAGGCGAAAATTAGCACAGAGCCTACAAGGCGTCAACTTTATAAATGCCAAAAATTCAAGGCCGCCATGCCAACCAAAACAAACGCGCCGCACAGTTAAAATATCCTATATAAATCAGGGGTTAACACAAACAGTATTTTTGCCAAAAAGTCACATACGCGATAACCGAATTAGCGGCTTGCAGGAACATGCAGCCACCATCTACCGTCCACCAGTAACCACTTGTAATCCAGTGGCCGGCTATTGCTCATTTTCAGACGTTTGACGGTGTAGTCGACCATGACACGTACTTCACAAACATCCACCTCACAATCTACTGAACCCACCTTCACAGCAGTCCAGCGGCGGCTCCCGGCTACTTCGCCGCTATAGAGTTGGACAGACGTGTTCTTTCGATAGTTGGGCGTGGTGAACTCCCAAGCTGCATCCAGATCCCTTGCCAGCACAGCATCCGCCCAGGCCTGAGCCCGAACGGTGACCGCCTCTTCCGGCGGCATGTTGTCGCCCAGGCTGGCGCAGCCAGACACGAGGGCAATGGCTAAAACTGGAAGGAGGCCCGCTAGAGGCCTATTGGATTGCTTGGTCATATCTGGATGTCTCCGCTACTGGTCGCTGTCGCTTTTGGTGTCTGTTCTTGGGTCGTGCAGGAATGCAGAGCTATCCGATACGTCGATGAGGTCCAGACCGCGCATTTGCTTTCGCATTTCGCGACTGACGTCGCGTAGTTCGCTGTCATTGTAGATTGCCCGGGGGGTGATAACGACGAGCAGCTCCGTGCGGGAGCCTGTAGTAGCCTTGGTCCCAAAGAGTGGTCCAATCAGGGGGATACTGTGCAGGATCGGGATGCCGCTGCTGTTTTCACTTTTGTTTTCACGAATCAGGCCGCCCAATACAACAGACTCTGTAGAACGAACTGCCACCCGACTGGTGATCTTTCGCTCAAGGAAGGACCGGTTGGTACCCCCAGCTGACGCATCGAGGGGACCAACATCTGTCACCGACTGGTCAATATCCATTGTGACCATGCCACCGGCGTTCACAGAAGGCGTTACAGATAGCTGCACGCCCGTATCCTTGAAACTGATCGTCTGGGTGGTACCCACTTCATTCGTTGTCGAACCCGTGGAGACTGGAACCTGGTCACCCACCTGTATGGTGGCAGTGTGATTATCCAGCACCATCACTGAGGGCGAAGAAATCACATTTAGTAAACCTTCCTCAGCAAATGCGTTCAACGCTGCCCTGATATCGCCTGAGGCGTTAATAACAGAGTAAGAAAAACCGGGGGATTTTGGTGCCGGACTTGAACCGGACGCCTGCACCCCTATCCCTCTATCGCCGCCACTCAGCCCAATATCAAACGCCCACTCCAGTCCATACTCAAGCGTATCTGTCAGAGTCACCTCTATGATACTGGCTTCAATAATAACCTGCGTTGCGGCCACGTCCAGACGCCTCAGCGCGGGCTCCATTTTGCGGTACTCTTTCCCGGTGGCATATATAAGAAGCGCGTTGTTCTCTTCATCGGCTACAACCTTTACCTCGCCGACGCTAAAGTTACTGCTCGTGCTTCCGCTGCTCTTCTTCTTCGCACCACTACCATTTGCACCGCCATTCGAACCACCAGAGGATGAGACTTTTTCCGGTGTAAGACCCGGCGCTACACCGCCGCTACCTTTACTACCGCTACCACCACCGCCATATATAGAGCTTAGTAGTTCGGCTAAATGGCTCGCACTACTGTTTTGGACTTCGTAGACATACAACCGGCGCTCATAATTGGAATCCGGCTCCTGATCTAAGCGTTTTATCCAGGTCCCAATTCGCTTTAAGTAGTGAGCCCTTGGCGTAATCACCAAAATGCTGCTCAGCCGCGGCATTGGAATAATGCGAACAACACTGCCGATTCCGGCAAGCCCTTCGGCCATGCCTTCAGCACCCTCGCCTTTGCCCAGCAGGCTTCCCAGTGCTGAGTCAATTTCCTCTATTGAACTGTTCTCGATCGGAAAGATGCCAACAGACATGCCTTTGAGAAGATCCACATCAAATGTGGTGATCAATTCTTGCCAGCCCGACAACTGAGCTCGCGTGCCTGCCAGTATCAAAATATTGCGCATATCGTCTATCCGCACAAACGCAGCCTCCTCTGCAACCGGCCGCAAAATATCGGCCATGCTGGACGCGCTGACGTATTGCAGCGGAATAATGATTGTACTAAAACCCGCCACGTCGGAAGCCGACGCTGCCACGCTGGGCTTCAAGCGACTCATTTGCCCGGAGCCACTAACAAAGAAGCGGCCATCCGCGTCGCGAATCATCAGGGCACTGTTTGCTTTTAGCAGAGACTCCAGAATATCCAGTAGTTGATCCCGTGGGACCGGGCTGCGGGTGCGCAGTGTGACCTCACCGTTAATTGGATGCTCAACAATGTAATCCAGCTCTAGAATATCGCCCATTATCGCGTGGACTACTTCGGTAAGCGGTGCTTGCTCAAAATTGAGGGTTACATCTTCACCGTAGAGGCGAATAGGCTTCTTCGCCTCAGGCATTCGCACCAGCTGATCAGTGCCCCTATAAAAAGTAGGCTCGCTGGGCAGTACAGACTCGGCCTGGCCTATCACCTGTGAAGTGGATTGAATCAATCCTGAGGACGCCGGAGCAGGCTGTGTGATCGCAGTAGCGGCACCACCTTCAACCGTGGAAGCTTCAGCCGTATCCCCAGGCTCCGACTCCATCGTGGTGCAGCTGGAGATCGTCAATAGAGCCGCTACCAGTGGAGCGGCCGGTAACCTAAGAAAGTTTCGCACTGCTATTCGCCTGTGTTGTCATTGTCGTTACCCGCACTCTTGTCCTGACTGCTTGATCCATTTTTCTTCTCTTTTTTTCCTTTCTCTTTCTTACTTTTATCGCTGCTCTTTTCTTTATTTTTGGAGTCTCCAGAGGCTTTCTTTTTGGAGCTGCCCTGGCCACTGGAATCGTGGTCTTTTGCCGCCTTCAATTGGCGCGCCTCGGCCCGGGTTATTCTTCTCCTACTAACATCTTTTTTGGCTGCAGTGGCGGCCGATGCGTGCTTTAACAGCAGCTCCTTTTTCTCGCCGCGACTGTGAAACTCTGCGCCTTTCTCAGTGAGTCGCACAAGCTCCCAACCCTCAAGCGAATCACTCACCTGTAATCTGCGACGCTCGCCCTTATAGGCAACAATAACGCCCGTTGCAGCACCCCCTGCGTAAACGCCTAGCAACTCTACCTTGTCGATCTCGGTATTTCTCTTGAGGTCCATCGGCGCTTCCACTACCGCCCCACCCTCCTGCGGAACATGGGCAGCCCGGCCGTTCCAGAACAATGGCCTGGTCGCCAACCCTTCCGGAGCACCTTCATCCCCGCTTCCTTGACTGACCCCATCGACGTTGAGGGACGCGCTCGCCGGAAGTATAGCCTCCGGCTCTGATAGTAATAGTAGGCTGACGCCATTCCACACAACTTGCAGGCCGACTATTGCAGTCAACGCCAGCGCAGCCTTGCGCAACTGGAACTCAGTGGCGGTCTTCATAGACTGCCGCCCACACAGCTCACCCTAGTGTCGCTATTGTAGCGCATCAGTCCCTCATCCTTAATGAGAAGAGATTAAACTGCGCAGTCAAAGTGCGCGGATCACCGGCGCCCTCAGTTTTGGCAGCGCTAAACCGCTGACGTGAACGGCTGGCACGGCTGGGTTTCACATTAATGGACTTGATGAACACCATTGGCCTCATCGTCTCAAGGTTCGCCAGCGCCTCTTCAAGCGCATCAATATTGCCTTGCGCAGAGATCTCCAAGGTGAGGCGGTCAAACTCCTCGGACTTTCGTTTTTTCAATATCTGACTGCCCGAGACAGACAAACCTGCATCCGTCATCAGCTCTCTAATATCTTTTTGCATAGCAACTGCCGTGTTAGCGCTATCACGCCCGGCAGGGTAAGCCAGCTCCTCCAGGACCCCACCTGCATAGCTACTTGCCATCTCCAGCTCTTGTAGGCTGTCGACCATCCCCAACAGGCGAGCTGTTCGCGGCTGAATATTATCGATGTCCGCCACAAAATCCTGTCGTAGAAGAAAAAAGTGAAGCATCCAGTAGAGGACCAGTAGCGCCAACGGCGCCAGGGTCGCTGCAACAACAATGGTAGGTCTGTCGGCGGCAATTTTCACTGTTTACCACCCGTGTTGAGTGTGAGCACAAGCACAAAGCGCTCCATGCCTGATCGCACTTTTTTGAAGGCTATGGGGGCCTCAACGCGCGCGTAGGACGGATTATTCAACAGCTGCTGCATAACCGCAGAGGCGTCCGCCGACTCACCTTCAATTTTGATTTTTGAGCCTTCCATCTCTGCCATAAGCAGCGAAGTCTCATCGCCCAGAAGTGCTGTTAATCGCTTGAGCTCAACATACGGCGACGGGTACTTGATCAGCAAGTCGTTGGCGGTGGCGATCAGAGTCTTAGCCGTTGCAAGTTGCGTTCGAAGCTCAAGGACATCCGTCGCTGACTCGGCGACTTCATCGTGAATCGTCTGCACCTTTTGCAGCTCCAGATATTTCCAACCCGCCGCGAAGGCAAAAAGCGCCAAGACTACCGCCAGACAGTAGGCCGCTATCCCGGCCATGCGGCCCAATCTGCGTCGATTTCGCTGTTGCCGACCAGCCTCACCAAAACCAGTGAGCAATACAATACGATCCACCACCCGCGCCCACACTTCAAAAGCATGAACGTCGTGGCTCTCATGTTGGGCTGCGATGTGCGCCATCACCGCACTTTGCGAGCTAATGACCAACTGCACCTCAAGCTCTTGTGCGCGGCGCCCCGTGATAAGCGAGCCATAGCAAGTATCATTGGCCGGAAAGGGGCTGCTGGAGCTAACCTCCAGCCCCACTACGGCCTCAAGTTCTGCCTCGGCAGCAGTCGGGATACGTAATAATTTGGAAAGGACGAGGGAATCGGGAAGAACCACGGCTTCGGCGGTGATCTTGGCAGACTGAAGCGACCCTGCTACGGGCTTTCCAGATTTAAAGTACCGCGCATCGCCCGACTCTTCATGGGCCTTAACAACTTCGTCTACGGCACCTAGCACGGGGGATTGATCGCCCCATAAAAAATCGTTCCAGCCGGCGCGAAAGTAGTGAACACCTCTGCGCAAATCGTAGCCAAAAAGATTCCAGGACTGATTAGTTTCCAGCATTGAAGCCCTCCAACAATGCCATGCCACCGGATTCAGCGGCGGAAGCTACCATCACTGCCTCTGTACGGAAGAAATTCCAAGGCAGACCATCGGCACCAGGCTGAGACCGATTCACCCAACGGCGACGTCGGTAAACCGTCTCGTCTGTCTTTACCAGTGCATCAACCCGATAAGAGGGCATGTCAGCATTTTCCTGAAAGCTGAGATCGATATCGTCAGGAGCCACTTGCTCTTGCGAACCAAGCTCTGCTCGAGAGACAATTATGTCGACGGCGGCGGCCTCTTCTGCGACTCCCAAGGCTCGCAAAACTCCCGCAGGAGCGGAGACCCAGTCAACGCCCGCCTGCCCTTCCTGACTCACATAGACGGATTCGCGGACAGCATCAAAAATACGCCTGTCAATTCCAGGTACCAGAAGTAAATCCTCTATTGCTTCGAAACGACCGTAACGCATCCCCGCGCCACGCAGCTGCGCATTATCTGAGCCGCCTTCTGCCGTTCCTTTCACCCCTAATTCATCAGTGTCATTACCCACTGATTGCCCAGCGTCCTGACTTTCTGTGCGCCACTCTATCACACTGAGTGCCAGCTCTTCTGCCACATTTTCATCCTCTTCAGTGACAGAAGAAAACAAGGTCAGCAGCAAATCTTCGGGGGCCATATTCAAGTCAATCAAGCCTGTTAGAGGGGTGAGACTTACGGCTACATTAAGGTTACCTAAGGTGCGCTGGCCGTGGTGGATCGCACGCCTATCAAACTCACCCTCCTGCTCCTTAATAATCAACTCCGCCAACACCAGCTGTATGCCGCCATCTGCAGCGGCCTCCACGCGGGCACGGCTGGCATGCAGCTGAGTGAGCTTAACGTCTACGCGCGCCTGCATTACCATTCCGCCTACGAGTATCGACATGGCCGCCAAAAACCACACCAAAATGGCCAGCGCTACGCCACTCTGACGACTGGGTAGAGAACCGACTTGGCCGCTTCTGGGTGCAATCACCCGACACCACCCAAGGCTATCATTCCTCATTGAGCTCTCCGCCGCTGAGACGAACTACCAGCTCAGGCCAGTATTTCTCCCCGACTTTAATATTCAACCGAACAGCCACGGGATTGAGATGAAGACCTGGCCACTCATCCATCCATTCTTCACCGTAATCGCCCAGATAGCCGATCTTAAATTCCTCAACAGAGTGCAGCAACGGGCGTGACTTAAGCGCTCTCTGATCGATCTTCAGCAAATCGAATTTATACGGCGACCATGTGAGCTCCAGCCTGTCGTCTACTCGTGCCAGGCGCATGATATAGGCACCCCCGAGGTTGGCTCCGGCCAGAACAGGTGCAACCCACGCAATCTGGTCGCTGTCGCCGATGAAATAGGTGCCGCTGTAACCCTCCCCCTGAAGTGCTGCCTCAACGGTACTTTCTCTTAAAACCGGCATTGCTGCGCCAAGGGTTTTGCGGAGAAAGTCACTGACCACGCGCATCTCGTCTACACGGCTGGTAACTTGGGAGATCGTAGTCTTGGTATTCCCGAAGGTTCGCATGGCCGCTACGATAGACACCATCAACATCGACATCAGCGCCAGAGCGATCACCACCTCTATCAGTGTGAAGCCTTTGGATTTATTCATTTGCCATTCTCCTCCCCGGCAACCACCGAGTAGAGGACGAACTGACGCTCCTTGGCACCATCCGGCCAGCGCACGGTAATTTGCAGATTCTGCAACATACCTTCCGGCAATAAATCCTCATCGGACAGGGTCACAGGCTCAGCGACCACCTCCCAGGCAAAGCCGCCCTCGGTTTCACCGGAGTCGTGCAGACCTGCAACCGGGACCACGGCATGAGTTGCCAGTAAGGAGCGGGCCAGTTCAACGCCATAGGCCATTTTTTCGTCGATAGCTACTGTGCGAGTGGCACCGCCGGCGGCTTGATACAGCGCCGAGAGGGAAATACCCATGATTGCCACGGCGACAACCATCTCCAACAGACTAAAGCCGCGACTACCGCCAGGTGCGCTACGAGAGAAAACCACAAACACTATTCCGCTGAAATCCGTTGAGGGGGCCAGTATAACCGAAAGCCAGGCTCGCCTAGTCTGTCACAGTAGTTTTGTAAGCACAGCTGCGCTTAAGTTCCCCGTGCTAAATACACAATCTTGGGTCAACCCACACCTGCAGGGCAAGAATTGCCACGCAGGCGCGGGGGAAAGGTGAGGGAGAAGCCGAAGCGGCTTAAGCTACCTCGAACAATCCGGCCGCTCCCATGCCGCCGCCTATACACATGGTCACAACAACGAGCTTTGCACCGCGACGCTTGCCTTCTAATAGAGCGTGACCAACCATCCGTGCGCCACTCATACCAAAGGGGTGACCAATTGAAATGGAGCCACCATTAACGTTGAGTTTGTCATTGTCGATACCCAGCTGATCACGGCTGTAGATAACTTGGCAGGCAAAAGCTTCGTTGAGCTCCCACAAATCAATATCACCAACGGTCAAACCGTGTCGCTTAAGCAACTTAGGCACAGCAAATACAGGACCAATACCCATTTCGTCAGATTTGCAGCCCGCCACTGCCAGACCCCGATAAATACCCAGAGGGGACAAGCCTCTCTGGGATGCCAGCTTGCCATCCATGACCACACAGGCTGAAGCACCGTCTGACAACTGCGAAGAGTTACCCGCGGTAATAAATCGACCTTCTTTCACCCACTGGCCATCCTTGAACACTGGCTCCAGAGCAGCAAGGCTCTCAAGCGTCGTTGAGGGTCGATTACAGTCGTCGCGATCTACCACGGCAGCTTCGTAAGTTGTCTCTTTGGTTTCTCTATTGAAAACCGCTTTGGTGGTGTTCATCGCAACGATTTCGTCGTCGAACATGCCTGCCTCTTGAGCGGCAGCTGTACGCTGCTGGCTTTGCAGGGAATAAACATCCTGATCTTCGCGACTGATGTTGTAGCGATCGGAAACCACTTCGGCTGTTTCCAGCATAGGCATATAAGCCGTTGCATCCAGAGCCGTCACAGTTTCAGAGACATTGCGGTGAGTGTTTTTATGCTTGGTTTGCACCAGGGAGATCGACTCAACTCCGCCGGCAACGGCAACATCGTACTCATTGCACATAATACTTTTTGCCGCTGTAGCGATAGACATCAGGCCAGACGAACACTGGCGCTCAATGGACATTCCAGCAACCGTATCGGGCAAGCCACCCGCTATACCGCAGAGCCTACCAATATTGTAAGCCTGTGTACCCTGCTGGCCAGCTGCGCCAAAGACGCAATCCTCAACCTCAGCGGGATCGATTCCAGCGCGCTCAACGGCGGCGCGAACTGCGTGGCCGCCCATAGCCGGAGCTTCGGTGTCGTTGAAGCCGCCGCGAAATGATTTAGCTAGCCCGGTTCTAGCGGTAGATACTATTACTGCGTCTCTCATTACTTTCTCCTGAAATAAATTTCGTAAGGTATGTGCAGCGGCTACTTAACCACGCTGACTGGAGACGGAAACGATCTCACCTGTCATGTAACTTGAATAATCTGAAGCCAGGAACATCATTACGTTGGCGACTTCCCACGCCTCTGCTGCGCGGCCGTATGCTTCCTTCGATTCCAACTCGGCCAATAATTCTTCCGAGGCAGACTTGCGCAACATCGGATGCAGCACAATAGAAGGTGCCACTGCGTTAATGCGCACATCGAAATCAGCCGCCTCCAGAGCTGCACAGCGGGTCAGTGCCATAACACCTGCCTTAGCAGCGGCATAATGCGCCTGTTCTTTCTGCGCACGCCACCCTAGTACCGAGGCATTATTGACGATGACACCGCCCTGCCCTCGCGCCTTCATCACTCGCATCATGTAGCGAGTCATGCGCATAGTTCCGTTTAGAGTGACATCTATTACCTTATTCCACTCATCGTCTTCCATATCGATCAGTAGCTTGGAGGACCCAAGGCCCGCGTTGTTGATCAAAATATCAGTGCCGCCCATTTTCTCTTCGGCAAAATCGACCAGCCCTTGAACATCGTCCTCTACAGCAACATTGCCCACCCTGCCGTAGACATCCTGCAAGCCGGTCTCTTCTTTCAGCTTTTCAACTGCCGACGCCAACCGACCCTCATGTATATCACTCAGGACAATAGCGCGCGCGCCTTCCTGTGCCGCCTTGGTTGCTGCTGAAAAACCGATTCCCGCTCCGGCAGCCGCCGTCACAAGTACAGACTTTCCTTTTATCAGGCCGTGGCCTTCAACATATTCGGGTGCTTTCAAACTCATAGTTTCTACCTTCTTCAGAATTACTTTGCGACGCCTTTGGGTTCTTTGGGCATCCCCAATCCCCGCTCGGCGATGATATTCCGTTGGATCTGATTGGTGCCGCCATAAATAGTGTCGGAGCGTACGAACAAGTACATCGACTGCAGCCTGCTTAGAGCATAGGGGCCACCTTCCAACACTTCACACTCTGGCCCCATGACATCCATGGCCAATTCACCTAGTGCGCGATGCCATGTCGCCCAATACAACTTATAGATCAAACCTTCTTTGCCCAGAGAACCGTCGCCACCGCTTTGGCCGGACAACATCCGCATCGAGTTGTAACGCATGATTTTCAACTCGGCGTGCGCCTTGGCGATGCGCTGCCTGAGAACGGGGTCTTTCGCCGCGCCGTTTTCTTTGGCGACACGCACAACGTCATTCAATTCATTCTGAAACTGCATCTGTTGACCCAGCGTTGAAACACCGCGCTCGAACCCCAAAAGGCCCATGGCAACTTTCCAGCCTTCACCTGGAGCACCGACAATATCTTCAGCATCACAGACAGCCTCATCAAAAAAAACTTCGTTAAATTCAGAGGTACCGGTGATTTGTTCTATAGGCCGCACTTCAATGCCAGGCTGATCCATTTTAATCAGGAAAAATCCAAGGCCTTTATGGGCAACTGAATCCGGGTCCGTGCGCGCAATAGCAAAACAGTAGTCAGACTCATGGGCCAGAGAGGTCCATACTTTCTGGCCGTTGATAATCCATTTGCCCTTTTCCTCATCAAAACGCGCTTTGGTTTTAACGTTGGCCAAATCGGAACCTGCACTGGGTTCAGAGTATCCCTGGCACCACAACTCGCTTCCGGACACGATGCCTGGCAAATATTTTTCCTTTTGTTCCGGCGTACCAAAAGCAATAATTGTTGGGCCTGCCAAACCTTCACCAATGTGCCCTACTCGACCCGGTGCACCCGCTCTCGCATATTCCTCTGAAAAAATAACCTGTTGCTCAATAGAGCAACCGCGGCCGCCAAATTCTTCAGACCAACCCACACAGGTCCAGCCGCCCGCGGCCAACTTCTTCTCCCACACTTTTCGTTCAGCGGGAAACATATGTTCATCACCCGGGCCTCCGCGATATTTAAGCTGCTCGAATTCACCGGTGAGATTTTCCTGCAACCACTGTGCAACTTCGATACGGAACTGCTCATCTTCAGGGCTAAAACTCAATTTCATGATTCTTCTCCCTTAATCCAACAGCGCGCAAGCCAGGCGTTCGCGATGCAATGCACCGTTGCCCAACAAATGCTCAGAGGATTTCGCTCGCTTGAAGTACAGATGCACATCGTATTCCCAGGTAAACCCGACACCGCCGTATAACTGCAGCGCATCACCTGCAATGGAGAAATACGCATCGGAACAATAGGATTTAGCCACGCTGGCTGCTTCAGACAATTCTCCAGCCAAAGGTCCGCCTTCCAGTGCTTCCTGCGCAATACAGGCCGCGTAGTAAACGGCTGAGCGCGCGACTTCAGTCTTCATCATCATGTCGGCTGCTTTATGCTTGACCGCTTGATAGCTGGCAATGGTGCGATTGAACTGTACCCGCTCGCTGGTGTATTCGATGGTCATATCCAGAAGCTGCTGACAACCGCCTACCTGTTCCGCAGCAAGCGCGATGGTGGCCAGATCAATAGTCTTGGCTAACGCGGGCCAGCCTTCGCCCTCTGGGCCAAGTAACGCATCGACGTTCACATTCACCTGAGCCAAAGAAATACTGGCTTGCTTGCGACCCTGATCCATTGTCGGCAGCCATTGTCGAGACACGCCGTCTGCATCGGCAGCAAGGAGAAACAGACTAATACCCTCTTCTCCACTTTTGCCTTCTTCGCGTGCGGCGACAATCAACAACTGGGCGCTATGTCCATCGACCACGTAGCGATAATTACCGTTGAGAACAAAAGACTCACCTTCTCGACGCCAAGTCGCTGTAATCGAATCAGCATCCCAAGCAGCAGAACCGCCATTAAAAGCCACTGCAGCGGTCAGCTGGCCCTCGCAGAGCTGACCCAGCCATTGCGCCTTCTGCTCATCGCTGCCCGCTACGATCAAAGCATTTGCTGCCAAACAAACCGTCGAAAAGTACGGCGAGCACAATAGTTTTCGCCCCATCTGCTCCATCATCGAAGCTAGCTCAACATATCCCAACCCCATGCCGCCGTAGGCTTCAGGTACGTGAATTGCCTGCCAGTACATTTCGCCGCAAATTCGACCCCACAACTGCGAGTCGTAACCCTGCTGGGTGGTCATAGCGCTGCGCACAGCTTCGCTGTCGGACACTTGTGCAAGAAAGGCTTGCGCTGTATCACGAATCATTTCCTGTTCTTCTGTAAATGCGAATTCCATAGTGACTCCAGTAAACAGCCGGTCTTATGTTCCCCAAACTTTCTGTGCAGGATTTTCCTTGCCCAATAATTCAGTCATAGCCTCGCCCATTTCCGCAGGCGCCCATGCAGCGCCACGATCAACACCGTCGGTAGTGCGCCAGCCATCGCAAATACAAATACGGCCACCCTCGGCCTCAAATACTCTGCCGGTAACATGGGCCGCTTCTGCGCTACCCAACCAAGCCAACAAGTTAGAAACGTTTTCCGGTGCAAAGTGATCGAAGCTACCGTCTTCAGGCTTGGCCATTCTTTCCGCCATCTCAGGCACTGCACTGGTCATGCCGGTACGTGCAGAGGGGGCAACCGAATTAGCCGTGATGTTGTAGCGCGCCAATTCAGCAGCCTGGTTCAGTGTTAATGCGGCAATACCTGCTTTAGCGGCAGCGTAGTTAGACTGCCCAATAGAACCCTGCAGTCCGGCGCCGGACGTTGTATTGATAATCCTGGCATCCACTTCCTTGCCTTCTTTCGACAAGCCACGCCAGTAATGCACTGCGTGAGAGCTAATACAGAAGTGACCCTTGAGGTGCACGGCCATAATGGTGTCCCACTCCTGCTCCGTCATGGAAGCAAACATGCGATCGCGGTTAACACCTGCGTTATTTAGCACAATGTGGAGACCACCAAAACTGTCGATAGCCTGCTTCACAGCATTAAGACTATCGTCGTAGTTAGTAATGTCCGAGCCATTAACCGCAGCCTTTCCACCTGTAGCAAGAATCTCATCCACAACTAACTGTGCCGCATCCTGATTGATGTCATTGACCACAACAGCACAACCTTCAGATGCAAATACTTTGGCGTGTGCAGCACCAAGACCGCCACCGGCGCCTGTGATAATTGCTACGCGTCCTGTCAAAATTCCACTCATGTCTTATTCCTCAAACCTGTTCTTGTAAATTTGTTGGTACTTTTATTCTGTTCTCGCGCTGAATGAGACAGAGTGAGATCTGCTTCTCGGAGAAGCATCGCCCACAGCAAAGCGACTACAGTCTCTCCAAAATCGTCACATTCGCCTGACCACCACCCTCACACATCGTCTGCAAACCATACTTGCCACCGCTGCGCTCAAGCTCATGCAACAAAGTCGTCATCAACTTAGTACCCGTCGCCCCCAGCGGATGCCCCAAAGAAATAGCACCACCGTTAACATTCGTGTTCTCTATCGGGTAACCCGTTTCAATCAACCAGGCCATCGGCACAGACGCGAAGGCTTCGTTGATTTCAACAAGATCAATGTCTTCCAGTTTCATACCCGATTTTTTCATCGCGTATTGTGTTGCGGGAATCGGCGCAGTCAGCATCCAGATAGGATCAGCAGCGCGAACACTCATGTGTGCAATACGGGCACGGGGCGTGAGGTTATAGCGCTTGAGGGCTGCTTCAGAAACGATAAGCATTGCAGAAGAGCCGTCGCAGGTCTGGCTTGAAACGGCAGCGGTGATAGTGCCTCCTTCTACCAAGGGCTCCAGCTCCGCCATTTTCTCCATGGAAGTGTTACGCGGCGTCTCATCCATTGTTATGCCATTAAGGGGTGCGATTTCGCGATCAAATCGCCCTTCTTGTATGGCGGCCAATGCACGAGTGTGAGATTGCAATGCAAATGCTTCCATCTGCTCGCGGGATATCCCCCACTTATCGGCAATCATCTGTGCTGAAGTAAACTGTGAAGGTGGAACAGCACCGTAACGCGCTACCCAACCCTGGCTACCAGAAAAAGGGTCGGGGAAGCCCATAGGCTGTGCAGCTATCATGGCCGATGAGATGGGGATTTGCGTCATGGTCTGCACGCCACCTGCGACAACAACATCATTCACGCCCGACATAATGGCTTGCGCTGCAAAATGCACAGACTGCTGGGATGATCCGCACTGTCGATCAATGGTGGTACCCGGCACAACATCAGACAGGCCTGCAGCCAGCCAGCAGGTGCGGGCGATATCACCGGCAAGCGGCCCGATAGCATCCACGCAGCCAAACATCACGTCGTCGTATTCGTCGTCGGGAATGTCATTGCGATCAACCAGTGTCTTAAGTACGTGTGCGCCTAAATCTGCACCGTGTACCTCTGACAAACCCCCTTTGCGCCGGCCAGTGGGTGAACGTACTGCATCTACAATATAGGCATCAGCCATGGTTCTATCCTCTTTACTTAAGCGAAAGTGGCGCCGGCACCCAGTGCCGCGCCGTCGGCAAAAATACGTTCGCCGACTCGTGTTTTATGAAAGCCCGCATCACCCCAGGTGTTAGCCAGAGCCCAAGCTTTCTTCATGAAAATATGTAAATCCACTTCCCAGGTGTAACCCATAGCCCCGTGAACCTGCACACTGTTTTTGGCCGCAAGATTAGCTGCTTCACAAGCCATCAATTTGGCGTGGGAAACAGCATGAGCAGCGATATCCTGATTTTCAGCGATGGCATAAGCGGCGCGGTGAGTCGGCGCTTTGGCATACTCTAACTTCACGGCGACATTTGCCATGTGATGTTTAACCGCTTGAAAACTGCCTATGGCTTTACCGAATTGCTGTCGTTCCGAGGTGTACCGTACGGAGATATCAATCATGCGCTGAGCCAAACCTAATGCCTGTGCAGCGCAACCCAGAGCACCGCGATTCAGTGCTGCCGAACATAAGGCGTCCGCGTCTGCACCTGCCTTAATCGGCTGCAAGTCAGCACCAATTTTTACGGCGTACAGTTTGCGCGAAGGATCTACCGACTCATTGTGAACCAGAGTGATTTGATCGGGCGTTGCCGCAAACAAAGAACCACCTTGCTGCAACAGAAGTAAATCTGCCACGTGTGCATCTTCAACGAGCAGGTTCTGCTCAAGACCTACGATGACCTTCGCCTCTCCAGTCGCTATTTTGGGAAGCCACTGCTGTGCCAGCTCTCCCCCTATCTCTTTCAGCATTGGTACCGCGACTAATGCTGTGTGCACCAAAGGCTCTGGGAGCGCGACATAGCCACACTCCTGCGCCAACAATACAAAGTCGAGTTCGCTCATGCCTAGCCCGCCATGTTCTTCGGGGACTGTCATACCGGTTAGGCCCAACTCTGCCAGCTGTGACCACAGGGCACTATCACGGCCATCGTCGCTTTCCCAAGTCCCGCGAATACGCTCGGGAGTCACTTCGTTCACCAGGAAATCCCGTACGGAGTCCTGGAACAACAATTGATCTTCAGTAAACGTAAAATCCATGACTACCTCGGCATTCCCAGCATTCTTTCTGCGATGATATTGCGTTGCACTTCATTGGTACCGGCGTAGATAGGGCCTGATTGTGCGAACAACCAGCCATCCAGCCACGTCCCAACGCCCTGCGCATCTGGCGCATGAGGCAACAACTCAGCCCTGGCACCGAGAATAGTCATCGCAGTGGCATGCATAGCTTGATCGAGCTCTGACCAGAATATTTTATTGGTAGATGACTCCGCGCCAATCTTGCCGCCTTTGTTAAGTCTGCAGGCAGTTTGGTACGTTGTCAGGCAATAGCTTTCCGCATCCAGGTAGGCTCGCATCACAGCATCTTTGACCGCAGGGTCTGTATCTGCAGACTCACGGTTGGCGGTATACAGCTCAACCAGCCTGCGGGCAGTTTCCTGAAAACGTGCTGGGGAGCGCAACATCAGACCGCGCTCAAAACCGGCGGTCGCCATGGCGACACTCCAACCCGCTCCCTCATCGCCGAGGCGATTTTCAACAGCCACTTCAACGTTATCAAAAAAGATCTCGGCAAAACCGGGTAGGCCATCCAGCTGAGGAATGGGGCGTACTGTAATTCCCGGGGTATCCAGAGGGACCAATATAAACGTGAGCCCACGATGCCGTTCGGAATCCGGGTCGGTACGGAACATACAAAAACACCAATCAGCCCATACTGCGCGGGTAGACCATGTCTTCTGACCGTTGATGATGTACTTATCGCCTTCCAACTTCGCAGTAGATCGAATGGCAGCCATGTCTGACCCGGCATTGGGTTCCGACCAGCCCTGTGCCCACACTTCTTCACCGTTCGCCATCTTCGGTAAAATGCGCGCTTTTTGTTCCTCGGTGCCGTACTCCATCAGGGTGGGACCCAACAAGAAAATACCGTTCTGGTTAACTCGAAGTGGTGCACGCGCCCGGTAATATTCTTCTTCGAAGATTAACCATTCGATCAAGTCACAACCGCGCCCGCCAAGTTCCTCTGGCCAAGTCACCATGCCCCACCGCCCTTTGTTCAGCGTCGCTTCCCACTCGCGGTGCTGTAAAAAGCCCTCAGCGGTATCAAAGGTCTGCAAGGGTTCCGCCGGCACATTATCCGCCAGCCAACTGCGCACCTCCTGACGAAAGACGTTTTGCTGTTCTGTAAATGCGAGATCCATCAATTAACCCTCAAACTTCACGTCGCGTTTTTGCACAAAGGCATCTCGGGACTCTTGAGAATCTCCCATGGTATATGCCTCGAGAGTAAAGCCTTGTTCCCAGCGGTATTTGTCTTCCAGGTTGCCGTCTTCTATACCAGTGAGCGCTTCTTTGGCCAACTTAACCATCGCCGGAGACTTGTCTGCGATCTTCGCCGCAATGTCGCGGGCAGTCGGCAGTAATTGATCCAGCGGAACGACTCGCTCAACCGCACCCAAACGATAGGCTTCCTGTGCATCAATAAATTCACCCGTGAAATACATGTAGCGCACCTTTTGCACTGGGAACATACGCTGTAAATGTGCACCACCACCCATCGCGCCACGATCAATCTCTGGCACGCCAAAACGCGTGCAATCTGAACACAGGATAATGTCAGCAGCACCGGCCATACCAATACCGCCGCCCAGCACAAAACTGTGCAGCGCAACAATTACCGGTTTGGGGTTGCGATGAATAGCGCGGAAGGTTTCGTAATTGCCTTTGTTTACATCTACAATTTTATTCGGCTGCGCCGCCAGCTCTTTGATATCAACGCCTGCACAAAAACCCTTGCCCGCTGCTGCAACGATAATTACGCGCACGTCATCGTTAACACCCAATGCATCGATTTCATCGGCAATAGCAAACCACCCGGCGCTATCAAAAGCATTGACCGGCGGATGATCAAGAATCATCTCGGCGATACCGTCTTCAATCGAAACTTTAAAAGGCTTGGACATGTGGAGCTCCTAACATGTGGTGTTCCTAGGAATTTTCTGTGACGCGCAGCGCCAGCAATTTGAGGCGTTGTTCCGCCTCTTCAACAATAGAATTAATCAGGTTTTCACAGGACAACAGCGCATCGATAACGCCTGCTACCTGCCCTGACGGCAAAACACCCAGGCTAGGCTCACCATCCACCATCGCTTTTTGAATAATCATCGGTGCATTGGCGGACATAATGGCCTGCGCCGCTGTCATCTCATCGTCTTTGCCCATGGCGATTGCAGATTTGAGAAGACTAAAAAAGGTAGCGCCAGTATGTTTGCGAAAAGCCAAGCCATTACGCATAGCAATGATCAACTTGCGCAGGGTGCTGGCTTTTTCCAACTCCGTAAGCAGCTCATTCATTAACATGCGCTGAGGCAGGCCATCCATCGCCCTTGAGACAATGATTTCACCGGGGTTATTACAGTCGATATAACGTTGTAGCGTTTCGCGAGGCACAGGGCTTTCTTCGGTCATCAGAAAACGAGTACCCATGGCAATGCCATCGGCGCCCCAAGACAATGCTGCCAATAAACCACGGCCATCTTTAAAACCACCTGCGGCAATAACCGGCACCTTGTCACCTACCGCATCAACGATCTGAGGGATGAGTAAAGTAGTTGGGATCTTGCCAGTGTGACCACCGCCCTCTCCTCCTTGCACCGTTACCGCATCAGCTCCCAGTTCGACTGCTTTGATCGCGTGCTTGGGCAAACCGATCGTCGGCATGCACACCACGCCCGCGTCTTTCAACTTGTTGATGAACTCAGGGCCAGGTGAACGGGAATAGCTGACTGCACGCACACCGTGACGAATGACCATATCCACGATGTCTGCCGCGTTGGGCTGGTACATATGAAAGTTCACGCCGAAGGGCTTATCGGTCAGCTCCTTCACTCGAAGCAAGTCGCGCTCCATTTCATTTGCTGGAATGGTCGCACCAGCTAAAAATCCAAAGGCACCGGCATTACAGCTTCCCGCCACCAGTTTTGGATCAGCCACCCAACCCATCGCCGTTTGGACAATGGGGTATTTACAGCCCAGTAAATCAGTTAAACGTGTCTCTAACATTTCTCGGTCTCCGCTCAGGAGCGATCCCCGGGGGGATTGTCCTTGATCTGGTGTGCACGTTGATTGTGTGGGTCCATGGTCGCAATGATATCCAGCTGCGCCTGCGTCGGTGCAGCAGTGGCAGGCACATCACCCGCAATGTGAACCGGATACCCAGTATTTTCCTGTACCTGTTGCGCCGTAATGCCAGGGTGCAGGGAAACCAATCGAACCTGATGCTCGGGGCCACCGAAATCCATCACGCACAAATCAGTTACTACCAGACGGATGTCGATGTCATCGAGCTTATGGCCCTTAGGCAAACGTTCGGGGTTGTAACCAATGGAAGAAACGAAGTCACACTCCCCATCCATGAACACGCGAGTGTTATGGCCAGGCACGAAGAAGCTATTGGGGTGGGATATGGAGTTTCCAGGGAAGCCACGCGCGCCCAGCATCATAACTTTAGGCTTGTCGTAGGTTCCGCCAAGCGCGGAAGTGTTGGACTGCCCGTACTTGTCGATCTGGGTAGGCCCCAGCATCGCGTGACGACGGCCGCTCCATACGTTGTCGAAAATGCGTGAGAAGCCCATCCAGGTTTCTGCCGCGGGCTTGAAATCATCCGCACGTTTACCAATAGGATTGGGTTCGCTTAACAGCCATGCTTCGGAATCTGTCATCATTAGATCGGGATTACTGGTCTTCATGGCGAGGCTGGCCGCCAATCTTGGGATAACGCCGATACCGGTGGCTAGTACTTCGCCTTCGTTGGCAAAAGACTGGCTCGCTGCGACGATGCACAGTTCGGCCAGAGTGTAATCAGTTGCTGCTGTCATAATTATATTCTCCGTGGCCGATTAGTAAGTGGGAAGTTCGATGGCGCGAATGGCGTCAAGGCCACCCACATTCTGCTGGTACTCTTCCTCAGACGCTCCGAGGAATTTATCGACATAACCCTGAAAGCCAGCTTCGTCTTTGGCAGAGGCGGTGTACGCTTTTAAGTGCGGCACATCAAAACCATAAAGCGGCGAACAAGACGTGGGATGTGCACCACCGGCGATTGGTACTACGCCGGTTGTCATGGAACGTTCCCAATGCACCATTCTTGCTTGAGCGGGATCGTGGAAAAATTCGGTGTCGACCAGTTCGTCGCAGGACACAAACGTTTTTTCAGCCGCTCGGGCATACCAGTCATCCATGTAGTGATCGGCCCCCGCAATCTGGCATACGCCGCGAGTATCGGCTCGATCCGCATGAATCAACGACACATCCAGCTTCAGTGCAGGCATCGCTACCCACTCTTTGTCGTCGTAGGGGCTGTCTATCACTTTGATATCAGGGTTCTTGGTGACGATGTCGGTACCCAGGCCCACTTCAGTGGGTATAAACGGAAGGCCCCAGGCCGCTGCGCGCAAACCCAACAACAACATGCCTTCATCGATTTCCATCACTTCGATGGCACCGGTTTGACGCGCTGCACGGAAGTGCGGCTCAAGCGGAATAAAATCCAGCGATACAAAGGCGAAAATGAGTTTCTTCACTTTGCCCGCGGCACATAACATGCCCACATCCGCGCCGCCGTAAGACACAATAGTCAGGTCTTTCAGGTCTGAGCGCAGAATCTCACGCACCAGCGCCATCGGCTTGCGCCGTGGACCCCAACCGCCTATGCCGATGGTCATGCCATCTTCTATTTGGGCAACAACTTCTGCCGCTGTCATTTGCTTGTTCATTGTTACTTCCTTTTCTAAGGGTCTAATTCTTGATCGTTCTATTTTCTTAATATGTTCAAAAAAGCACTAACTGACTATCCGCGCCATGCGGTAATCGTGTTTGATAAAATTAACGCCCAGCGTACTTTGCGTACCGCGCACGCCTTCAATACTGCTTATTCGTCTGTGGACAAAGCGCGCAAGATGCTCTGCGTTGCGCACCATGGTAATGGCCAGAATGTCGGATCGACCCAACATCACTCCCACAAAACCCAATTCGTTGATAGTCGCCAACTGTTCTGCAACCGCCTTGGTCTGGTCACTGCGCTCTACCTCAATCCAAAGATAGGCAAGCGCTGCATCTTTAAAGCGGTCAATATTGGTAACCGCGGTAATGCGAATGAGTTTCTCTTCTTCCATGCGCTTAACGCGAGCGCGCACTGTGCCTTCGGTAACACCGAGCTCTTCGGCAATTTCACGATTGCTTACTCTGGCATCATGCGACAAGCGTTTTACGATAGCTTGATCCGCCTCATCGAGATTACGACGCATGGAAAGGCACCCAATCTGGCTGGTTTTTCAAAATATCCAGTGCAAGCGCAGGAGTCAGTCGCCGTACACCATCCATCGCACCCAATTTGTGGGTGATTAATTCGTTCAGTGCTGCCTGATCTTCTGCGACTACGAGAATTTCAACATCGTGAGCACCTACCACTACGTTCACTGAGAACACCTCGTGTATCTCAGCCATCTCCCTTGCAACATCTTCGGGAGGACGCCCTTCTACCTGCACGCCAATGGCCAGCAACATACCGTAACCAGCAGCTTCAATATCAGTAACCGCCACAACGCGCATGGTGTCGGACTCCTCCATACGACGAACCCGCGCACGAACGGTGTTTTCTGCTATATCCAACTTGCGCGCGATAGCTCTGTAAGGCATGCGGCCGTCTTCGCGCAATAGATCGATGATGGCCTGATCAGTATCGTCCAGATCAATATGGGTTGGCGCGGGTGCAGCAGTCAAATCGTTCACCTGGCGTCGCCTATAGACAGTTTCCCCAGTGCAGCTTTATCCACTTTGCCGCCAGCGTTCATTGGCAACTCTTGGAGAAACACTACCGAGCGAGGTGCCTTGAAGTTAGCCATCTGCCCACGGGACCAGTCGATCACAGCCGCTTCATCAACTGAAGCACCTGCATCAGTGACCAGATACGCTTTGGCAACTTCGCCCATGCGGTCATCAGGAACGCCAATTACGGCAGCCCGAGCAATGCCGGGCATATCACAAAGAATGTTTTCAATTTCCGCGGGGTAACAGTTGAAACCACCGACGATAAACATTTCTTTAATGCGGCCAGTGATTCGAACATAGCCGTCCTTATCCATTACTCCGACATCGCCTGTCTTGAGCCAACCATCGTGAGTTAGAGTTTCAGCGGTGGCTTCTTCGTTATTAAAATACTGCTTCATAACATTAAAGCCGCGCGCCCATATCTCACCATCAGTGTCCGCTGCAACGGTGTTGCCTTCTTTGTCTACACACTTGATTTGCGTGCCATCCATCGCACAGCCAGAGCTGTGCGAGATGCGTTCGGCGCTATCGTCGGGCTTACAAATCGATACAACTCCGCAGCTCTCAGTTAAGCCATACGCGGTAACCACCACTTCAAAACCCAATTCCTCACGCATCTGCCTTACCAGCTCAACTGGCACAGGCGCTGCTCCCGTCACTGCAAGGCGGAGGCTGGATAGATCGTAGTCATCGCGCTTTGGATGCGCCAACAATGACTGATAAATGGTTGGAGGCCCGGGGATCATGGAAATCTTCTCGCGCTCAATCTGCGCGAGCACCGAGTCCAGGTCAAAATTCAATACTGGCAAAATCCTCGCGCCGCGAATAATCGCCGCAAGCCAGCCCGCCTTGTAACCGAAAGAATGAAAGAAGGGATTGATGATCAGATAATTGTCATCCGAACGAAGACCAACAGTTCCGCTCCACGTTTCGAAGGTGCGAATGTTTTGCCCATGGCAGGTAACAACGCCTTTGGGGTTACCGGTTGTTCCAGAGGTGAAAAGAATATCGAGGGTATCTTCAGGTGTCACTGCGTTGGCACGAGCGTGTACTTGCTCAGTGGATACCGATGCACCACTCGCCAGAAAAGCCTCCCATGTTTCGCAGCTCTGGGCCTGTCCGGTCAGCGTCACAATACGCTCTACCGTGGGCAGTGACTGATCGACAAGCATGTCTGGATAACTAACGCCTAGGAAATCGCCAACCGTAAACACCATTTTGGCGCCGCTGGCATTGATCACATAGGCGGCTTCTGCCCCCTTGTAGCGTGTGTTCAATGGCACCAACACACCACCAATACTCTGCGCGCCTATAGCCGCAATAATCCATTGGTAAACATTGGGAGCCCAAATGGCGATGCGATCGCCCGGTGCAAGCCCTGCATTGATAAATGCCCTGGCGGAATCAATTCTTGCTTCATCTAGCTGTAGATAGGTGAGCTGCACCTCGCCGTCACTGATAGCAACGCGCTCCCCATAGGCCAGGGCCGCGTCGGTGACGATCTGGGGCAGTGTTCGTGCCTGATAAGCTTGCTGTGACATTGAAAGAGCCTGCTCGCAACCTGAGGAAGATCAGAAGGCTATATTAATCAGTTTCGACTCACTTTAGAACCATTATTCGTAGAATACTGGCATATATTCTACGAAATATTACTTTTGGTTATGACGGAGCTCGTCAATATACACGGTCCATCTACCATCAAAAGAGGCCGGGAAAAGCCCTCAGCCCAGTAAATCCGGGGGTTATCCCGGAAAGACGTAATCTTTATAGCGCTCGCGCAATTTCACCTTCTGCACCTTGCCGGTTGCGGTATGCGGTAGCTCATCGGTGAACTCAACCGCCTCTGGCGTCCACCATTTAGCGATTCTGCCGTCAAACCAGGCCAGCATCTCCTCTTGGGTAAGATCTCCGCCTTGGGGGCCACGAACCACAATCAACAACGGGCGCTCACTCCACTTGGGATGGAAATGCCCGATAACCGCAGCCTCGGCAACCTTGGGGTGGTCAGTCGCAACATTTTCAACTGCGATGGAAGAAATCCACTCTCCGCCGGACTTGATCACATCCTTGGTGCGGTCGGTGATGGCCAAGTAACCTTCAGGGTCAATCGTCGCCACATCACCTGTCTCAAACCAGCCATCGTGCCGATGGGCATCGGAACCTTCCAGCTTGTAATAGCTAGAGCAGACCCACGGCCCGCGAACCAGCAGCGAGCCAAAGGCCACGCCATCCCACGGCAGATCATTGGCATCGTCGTCGATGATCTTCATTTCTACACCGAATACCGTGCGCCCCGCCTTGAGGCGAATTTTGGCGAACTCTTCAGGGGTGTATTTATCGCGTGAAGAGGCGCTGGCATTAACAGTGCCTAAGGGGCTCATCTCTGTCATACCCCAACCGACCCGGCTTTCTACGCCGTAATCGTCAAAATCTTCCATGATAGAAAGTGGGCAGGCTGCTCCGCCTACAATAATTTGCTTCAAGCTCTCGATGCGCTGCCCGGTGGCCTTTAGGTGAGCAATCAAGCCAAGCCACACTGTGGGCACGCCAGCGGATAGGGTCACCTGCTCTTCGTTGATCAGTGCGGCAAGGGTTGCGCCATCACCCATTTTGCTGCCGGGAAATACAAGTTTGGCGCCAACCATAGGGCAGGAATACGGATTGCCCCAGGCGTTAACATGAAACATCGGCACGATGGGCATCACCACATCGCTGCTCGATATACCCAAGGCGTCGGGCATCAAAGCGGCGTAGGAGTGCAACATGGTTGAGCGATGCTCGTACAGAACACCTTTCGGATTACCTGTAGTGCCAGAGGTGTAGCATAGAGCGCAGGCAGATTTTTCATCGATATCTGGCCATTGAAATGATTCTGAGCCGGCGGCAATAAAAGTCTCGTAACAAACTGCGTTGTTCAGGCTTGTTTCGGGCATGCGATCTTCAGCGCACAACACCACCCAACCTTCTACGCCCGGACATTCACCGGCAATACCTTCAACAATGGGGACAAAATCCGGATCTACAAAAATGTAGCGATCTTCAGCGTGATTAATAATGTAAACGAGCTGCTCGGGGAATAAGCGCGGATTAATGGTGTGACACACCAGGCCACTGCAAGCCACGCCGTAATAGGTTTCGAAGTGTCGGTAATCATTCCAAGCCAGGGTCCCTACTCGGTCACCTGTTGCCAGGCCCCATGAGGCCATACTGTCAGCCAGCTTGCGCGCCCGCGCAAACGCCTGGGCGTAGGTGTATCTATGCCGCGGGTTGTCGGCGGTAACTGACACTATCTCAACATTGGCATTAACCTGCTCTGCATGCGCCACGATAGTGGCAATCGTCAGGCTCTTATCCATCATCAAACCGTTCATTAATCCCGTGCTCCATAGTGCATTATTGTTTTTCCTTCCGGTGGTAGATGGCGCAAAACGTGTAGGCCTACGAAATCTCCCAAGCCTCATCCGCCTCATAATGCACGGCGCGATTTTCCTGACGCAATTTAATCAGATGTGCGCTCAAAGACAGCTTGGCCATTTTGTGCAAGCTGGTATCAACGTCGTCGTAAACCACTTTCACCAGACTATCCAAATCGATTCGACCCAGATCACTCAAACTCGCGACAACTTTTTCCTCTCGCTTGAGGCGGTGATTCACCAACCACTCCACCACGGCCTTGGAATCCTCCATAACTTCACCATGGCCGGGCGCAATAAATTTAAGCGGGTAATTCAACAGTAACTGCAGCGATTCGATGTACGCCTTCATATCACCGCTGGGAGGAATTATGACTACAGTAGAACCATTCATAATGTGGTCGCCCGCAAACACCATTCCCTCTTCTTCAATCAAGTAACAGAAGTGGTTTCCTACGTGGCCAGGCGTATGTATTGCCCGCAGCGTAAACTCATTCGTCTTGAGCACGTCGTCGTGCTTCATTTCCCAGGTAGGTTTGAAGGTATCGTCCTGAAACATATCATCCGGCGGCGAAGCACCCAACACTTCGGCACCAGTAGCTTCGGCAATCGCCTGCCACGCGGGGGAGTGATCCGGATGGGTATGGGTGCAGACAATCCAGCGAATGCGATCGC
Organism: Halioglobus sp.; assembly: GCA_047611225.1. GTDB lineage: Bacteria > Pseudomonadota > Gammaproteobacteria > Pseudomonadales > Halieaceae > Marimicrobium. The sequence goes on along the minus strand of JBLFWP010000029.1, from coordinate 8,837 downwards.
CTGCCGTGTCTAAAATTGCATCAATGTGGGATTGCTCAGCGGGACCGGGATCGAGCACGGCCACTTCTTTATCGCCCAGAAGATAGGTGTTAGTGCCGGGACCCGTCATCACGCCCGCATTGGGGGCGACGATGCGACGAACGTGGCTATTGAGACGAAACGGTATTCCATGATCCAACATATTCTTCAACCTTATTGCTAAAAGCCCTAGACCATATTTTTGATTGGCACGAGTGGGTCTACCTCAGCCTCGTAATCCACGCCGTCGATCTCGAAACCGAACAGCTGCAAAAATTCGCGCTTGTAGCCTGCGAAGTCTGACAGTTCACGCAGAGTTTCAGTATTAATACCTTCCCACAATCGCGCCACTTCAGCCTGTATTTCAGGGTCCAACTCTTTACCGTCCGCCCGCAATCGACCCTCCTCATCCAAGTAAGGGTCACTGCTGTAAAGTGAATCGCGGAACAGGCCGTCAATCTGCCCAATACAACCTTCGTGAATACCCCGCGCTTTCATCACTTTAAAGAGCAGTGCCAGATAGATAGGCATTGCCGGTATAGCCGCACTGGCCTGAGTGACTACTGCTTTAAGCACCGACACACGAGCATCGCCACCTTTGGCAGCCAGCCGCTCTCGAATACTAACAACGCGCTTATCCAGATCCTTCTTCGCAGCGCCTATAGTGCCGTGCCAATAAATGTCCCAGGTCAGCTTCTCGCCAATGTAGGTGTAGGCGGTAGTCTTGGCGCCGTCAGCCAGCACACCAGCCTCGTCCAGCGCATCAATCCACATCTGCCAGTCTTCGCCGCCCATGACCGCAACGGTGTTATCAATCTCATCTTGATTCGCCTCTTCTAGATGAAAATCCTGCACCACTTCTTTATCGGTATTCACACCTTTCTGGGTTGCAGGGCCTCCAATGGGCTTGAGCGTTGAATTGTGCACCACCCCCGTCACCGGGTGCTGTCGGCGCGGTGACGCCAGGCTGTAGACCACGAGATCAACCTGCTCCAGATCGGCCTTGATCGTCTCTATCGTTTTGGTCTTTATCTCATCACTGAAGGCATCGCCATTAATACTCTTGGCGTACAGGCCATCAGCATCCGCATATCTGTGGAATGCGGCAGAGTTGTACCAGCCCGCGGTGCCGGGCTTCTTCTCGGTACCTTCCTTTTCAAAGAAGACGCCCAGAGTACTGGCACCGCAACCGAAGGCGGCGGTTATGCGCGATGCCAGCCCGTAGCCAGTAGAGGCGCCTATCACCAACACACGCTTGGGGGCATTCTCAATGGGGCCATTACCTTTTACATAGTCCATCTGCTGCTTCACGTTGGCATCACAGCCCGTGGGGTGAGTGGTGATGCAGAGAAATCCGCGTACACGAGGCTTGATAATCATCGGCAGTTCAGTCCTGAGGGCTTGGTCAATGGTGGGTGGCAGCCAGACTGCACCCGCAAAATGACTGCGAAGTTTAACATGAGGCCCCCGCGGCATCGCAAGCCGATTAGCCAGCGACAATGACCTTAGCGCAGGCCAATCTTGTGTTCACTGCCAACTTACAGTTCAATAGCGGCCCCTTTTGCGCCCAGCTTGCCCCATCTATGACGGACTCCCCCCTCCTCTATCAAACGCCACCCGAGTGGACGGCAACCGTACTGGCTGACTTTGACAGCTTTTTACTGGACCACGCAGCCGCTGAGAAAAAGGCATCGGGCATGGCAATTTCCATGCTGTCTCACTATCCGGATCGAGTAGAACTGGTCACCGCTATGGCTGATCTGGCCGTGGAGGAGCTCAGCCACTATCGCGAGGTAGTGAAATGGATTCACCAGCGCGGCCTGATTACTGCCGCTGATCAAAAAGACCCCTACGTACTGGCCTTCAGAGAGTCCATGCGCAAAGGCCGAGAGGAATACTTTCTCGACCGCCTATTAATAGCCAGCCTGATTGAAGCCCGAGGTGCCGAGCGGTTCGAACTAATCGCTGTTGCGCTGGAACCGGGGCCGCTTAAGAAGTTTTACCAATCGCTAGCGCGCTCGGAGGAACGGCACTTTGAACTGTTTCTGGAGTTGGCACAGATTTATATCGCACCAGATATAATCGAACAACGCTGGCAGGAACTGTTACCCATCGAGGCCGACATTGCCTCAAGCCAGCCACTGCGGGCTGCTCTGCACTGATGGTGTTAGTCACCTGATGGCAGACGTCGCCCTACAGCGCTATCTCGAACGCCACATTGAAGCTGACCTGCCGCCCTGTCCTACCCAAAATCCGCGCTGGGACAACGTACTCGTTATTCCCGCCTATCGTGAGTCTGCTGCATTGCTACAACAGCTTGCACAGTTACCGATCGATAGCGGCCGCACTCTGGTAATTCTGGTTTTAAATCATCCGGACACTGATGCCAACAGCAATGCGAATACAGCACTTCGTGAAGCGGTCGACAAGCTAAAGCCGACATCCGAACTGGCAGACGAACGAGCATCCCAAACCACAGCAGCTATATACACGCTAAATCAAAACACCGAGCTGTACCTACATGACATGGACTTGCGCGGCGCACTCCCCGCAGCTGCAGGTGTAGGGCTTGCGCGAAAAACCGGCTGCGATATCGCTCTAAAGTGGATAGCCGAGGGCGCAATCACCGGGCCCTGGATCTGCAGTACCGATGCAGATGCGGATCTGCCTGCTGAATATTTTCAGCGGCTCAAGAGTATTCAACGCCACTGCCGGGCTGCTGTATTTCCGTTTCGCCATGAACCCAGCGGAGAGCCCATGGCAGATAGGGCGACAGCGCTGTATGAGTTGCGCCTGCATCACTATGTATTGGGCCTGGAATACGCCGCGTCTCCTTACGCTTATCACACGCTAGGCAGTGCTCTGGCCGTACGAGCAACTGCCTATGCACAGGTTCGCGGCGTGCCACAACGTGCAGGTGCCGAAGATTTCTACCTACTCAACAAGCTCGCCAAACTGGGGCCACTGGCGAAAGTCCCCGGTTCCTGTGTGCGTTTGCAAACGCGTCTTTCCGACCGCGTTCCCTTTGGCACGGGGCCAGCAGTTCAGAGCCTCATAGAAGCAGCCGATGGATTCACTTCATTGCACGATGCCGCACTGTTTTACCACCCGCAATGCTTTGAGGCACTACGCTGCATACTTGGCGCCATTGCGCTCCTTCGCAATACGCAGTCGAATGATTTACTCCCTCTGCTACAGCACCAAGGCCTGGACGGAAACTTGGCTAACGAGTGTGTGCTGGCTCTGGAAAAACTGGGTCTCGATGACGCACTTGACCACTGCCGACGGCAGGGTAAAACACCAGCTCAATTTCTGCGCCAGTTTCATCAGTGGTTTGATGGATTCAAAACATTGAAACTCATTCATGCTATACGCGATGCCGGCTGGCCCAACCAGAATCTGAGCAGTCTGGGCTCTTGTCTGCCATCCCTTTTTCCCACCGATAGCGAGCTTATGCCTGACCCAAACCTGATCAACGAGCACTGTCGAACACACTGGGGGTGGCAATGAAGAAATCAACCGAAGCAATAGGCCCGACCAATAGCCCGCGCCCACATATTTCGTTAAGCTTGCGAACTTCGTATTACACTATCAGAGTACCGGTCGCGCATTGGTTATCACCACCGTCTGGCTAAGCAATCATCTCTCTGAACTGCAAAGCGGCACCCCGCCATTGACGATACCCGAGATGACCTCACACAATAGGGCAACACTGCATGAACAATGACACCAACAACCCTGACACACAGCACGCCTGGCAAACTTCCATGGACGCCGGTAAGCAGGGCTTCGCACAGGGGCGTATGGAAGATGCCGTGCAATCCTTTAGTGAGGCAACACAGCTAGTGCCGCACCGAGTGGAAGGCTGGATCAACCTGGGCTCCGCGCTGTTGGAGTGCACAGAAGTCGATGCCTCTGTGACCGTGCTGGCAAAAGCCGTGAGAATGAACCCGAAACTTATGGTGTCACATATGCTTTTGGGCGATGCACAACGCTTGCAGGGCAAGAGAACAAAGGCTTTGCAAAGTTATCGCGAGGCGGTTGCGCTGCGTAAAACGCCCCAATCGCTCAATAGGCTGGCCTGTCTGTTACGCGGTAAAAGGGAAGTTGAAGAGGCGCAGAACCTCTACATGGAGTCCATCGCCCTTGATCCAAATTTTACCCTGGCCCACGTCAATCTTGCGACGCTACAAATTGAGCGTCATCGCTACGAGGAAGCTAGTTCGCAACTGCGCGAACTGGGAAAGGTGAAACTTCCAACACAGGAGCTTAGGGAAGTTACTTCTGCTCACGTGTCTCTGAGTGAATTTCATCGCCTTACCGACGCCTTGACCAACATGAACAGCGCAGCGGGGTTGGATGCACTTGAAGCAGTACTGCAAGAAACGCCCGCAAACATCCTGCAAGCTGACAAGCCAGCGATGGTCACAGTGAATCAGTACCGAGAATCCGCAGTGAGCCTCACTGACGATGCCCTGCTTCCGCTTGAAAACCTGCCGGAAGAATGGCCGATGATCGAAGGGATGTTCATGATCCCGCTGGTCCATTCCGTTGCCGAATACAGGGCAATGAAGGCTGACCTGGAAGGAGGCATGCCCGTAACAGGCGATATTCAGGAATCCATTCAGATGGAAGCAGCCATCGTGGCGGCACGCAGTTGCCGCGAAAGAATGAGCGACCCTGTTCGCGGTGAAGTGAATATACGCCACTGGCACAAAATCGCGTGTGACAACCTTCCTGACTTCCTGCCCGGACATTTCAAATACACGCAAAACTGGTCCACCAAGGGTCCCACTCTCACCCGCGTCAATCCAGCTCTGACCAGCGGTACTGTAAGACACGTTGTTGAAAACGTGTATTCAGGCCTGGACTCGGCACTCGCTAGAGGTATTATCGGGTTCCTGGCAGTGTCAGACCTACACCCCTTCGCCGATGGCAATGGCCGGGTAGCCATAACGTGGCTCAATAGAGAGCTGGAATGGGCGGGCTTGATGCCAGCACTGTTCTCAAAAGAACTGGGACTTAAAGGTGAGTTGGGCAAGGCAGTGACGGAAGTACGTACGAATGGCGGTGACCTCGCCCCCATTATCGCCGCCATCTCTCACGGCCAGAAGTACGCGCGGGAATTCTGCGCAGAGCTCGCCAAGTCTTAAAGAGCTGTTCGCTGAGCTGGGCGCTAGAGGCTCAGCATGCGAATATCGCTGAGCAACTCCACCACACGCGACAAGAATCGGCCGCCGTCACCGCCGTTGACTACCCGGTGATCGTAAGACAAAGCCAAGGGTAGCTGCTTGCGCGGTGCAAACTCAGTGCCATTCCAAACGGGCTGAATGGCCGCCTTTGACACACCCAGAATAGCGACCTCAGGCGTATTAACAATGGGCGTAAAACCGGTGCCGCCAATATTGCCCAGACTGGAAATTGTAAAGCAGCCGCCCTGCATGTCCGCGGGCATGAGTTTACGTTCACGCGCCTTACCGGCTAGTTCCAGAACCGCTTCCGCTAATTCCCAAATAGATTTTTTGTCGGCGTCACGGATCACTGGCACGACCAACCCAGCCGGTGTGTCTACCGCCATGCCGATATGAATGTATTTTTTGAAGACAAGATCTTCGCCAGCGTTCGATAGAGAGCTGTTGATCTTCGGATTGTCACGCAGTGCAACCGCGCAGGCCTTAAGCAAAAAGGGCAATGGCGTCAGGCGAGTCCCTCTGCGTTCGGCCTCGGCTTTCATACCACCGCGAAACTCTTCAAGATCAGTAATGTCTGCATTATCAAACTGAGTGACGTGCGGCACGTTCAGCCAATTGCGGTGCATATTCTTAGCGGTAAGCTTATCCAGCTTGCTGCGCTGGGTAGTTTCAATATCCCCGAACTTGGCAAAGTCCGTTTCGGGAACAGCCGGTATGCCCGCTCCCGCCGCAGAGCCCGCAGCTGGCGATTGTAAAGTACGCTGTACAAATTGCTGCAAGTCTTCTTTCAAAATTCGGTTTGAGGGGCCCGTCCCGGAGACTTGCGAAAGCGTAACGCCAAACTCCCTGGCCAGTTTGCGCACGGCGGGGCCAGCATATATTTCTGCGTTATCTTCGGTGTGGGTTGCTGGAGGGTCTACCCGTTCAGGGGACGAGGCAACCGATGGCGCAGGCTTTTCAATGACTACCGGTGCCGCGGGCTGCGCGTCGGGCGCAGGTGTTACTACTGGCGTTGTATCAACAACCTCTTCTGCGGCTGCAGGCTCTGCGGCAGCGTCGCTACTCTCTCCGGAGATTTCAAGCACTAACACCGGCGCACCTTCAGCCAGCTCGTCTCCTTCAGCCACCAACATTTCCACTACTTTTCCCGCTGCGGTGGAAGGTATTTCCATGGAGGCTTTATCTGACTCCAACACGATCAGACTCTGGTCGATTGCGACCTCATCGCCCACTGCCACCAGCAACTCGATGACTTCCGCACCTTCGGCACCGCCTATATCGGGGACTACTATTTTCTGTAAAGACACGTTCGCTTTCCTTTGTATTCTAGCTTTCTTGTTTTCGCTATTCGTCTTCTAATTTTCAGAAGGCACAGTCGACCCTCACTTACAGCGTGACAGGGTCTATCTTGTCCTTGTCAATTCCCAATGCAGTTATAGCTTCAACCACGCGGTCCTGCTCGATAGCACCTTCATCTGCTAGTGCTTTCAATGCAGCAACAACAATATATTCTCGGCTCACCTCGAAAAACTCGCGCAACTTTCCTCGCGTATCGGAGCGGCCAAAACCATCCGTACCCAGCACCGTATAGCTGCCCGGTATAAACTCGCGAATCTGATCTGCGTACAGCTTCACATAGTCAGTAGCAGCTACCACCGGCCCTGCTGAATCAGCTAGTAGTTGCGTCACATAGGGTACACGGCGCTCATCTTTGGGGTGCGTCAGGTTATAGCGCTGCGCAGCTTTCCCTTCTCTTTGCAGCTCGTTAACGCTGGTTAAACTCCATACGTCTGCCGCCACTTTATAATCGGCCTCCAAAATAGCGGCTGCCGCCTCTACCTCGCGTAAAATTGTGCCACCGCCAAGAAGCTGGACTCGATGCGTACTTTTATCGGTGGACGCTCTAAACTTATACATACCCTTGATGATGCCCTCTTCCGCACCCTGTGGCATTTCCGGCTGATGGTAGTTTTCGTTCATCGTGGTGATGTAATAAAACTGGTTCTGCCCTTCCTTGTACATGCGCCGCAAGCCGTCCTGCACGATGACGGCCAACTCATAGGCATAGGCGGGGTCGTAACTGACGCAGTTGGGGATCGTGCCAGACAGCAACAGACTGTGGCCGTCCTGATGCTGCAAGCCCTCGCCGTTGAGTGTGGTACGGCCAGCAGTAGCGCCGATCAGGAAGCCCCTGGCCTGGCTATCGCCAGCGGCCCAAGCCAAATCACCAATACGCTGAAAACCAAACATGGAGTAGAAAATATAAAAGGGCACCATGGCATAGCCGCTGGTGCTATAGGAGGTAGCCGCCGCCAACCAAGCGGAGAACGCGCCCGCTTCGTTAATGCCTTCCTCCAGTATCTGACCCTTGATATCTTCTTTGTAATACATCATCTGACCAGCATCGTGCGGTGTGTACTGCTGGCCAACGGAAGAGTAAATACCCAGCTGTCTGAACATCCCCTCCATACCAAAAGTACGAGCTTCATCGGGCACAATCGGAACAACGCGCTCACCTATATCGGCGTCTTTCACCAGACTGGATAACAACCGTACAAATGCCATGGTGGTAGAAACTTCGCGCTTACCACTGCTCTTCAGTTGGTTGGAAAATGCCGCCAGGGGCGGTATGTCTAACAAGTCCATCGCAGATCGCCGCGCCGGAATCATTCCACCCAGCGCTTCACGGCGCTCGCGCATGTAACGCATTTCCGGGCTGCCCGGGTCGGGGCGGTAGTAGGGAACGCTCTCCAATTCCTTGTCATTGATGGGGATGCCAAAACGATCGCGGAAAGCCTTCAAGCTATCCATGTTGAGCTTCTTCAGGGAATGAGTTTCGTTGTTCGCCTCTCCCGCCTCACCGGTACCGTAGCCTTTAACCGTCATAGCCAAAATAACCGTGGGCCTTTCATGCTCCTCTGCGGCAGCTGCATAGGCCGCATAGACCTTGTAGGGATCGTGACCACCACGGTTGAGGTACATGATGTCGTCATCGGACAGATCAGACACCAGCTCCAACAGCTCAGGGTATTTGCCAAAGAAATGCTCGCGGGTGTACGCACCTCCTTTGTACTTGTAGTTCTGCAACTCTCCGTCACAGACTTCATCCATACGTTGCTGCAACAACCCCGTTTTATCTTTCTCTAACAGCGGATCCCACTTGCGACCCCAAATCACTTTGATGACGTTCCAACCAGCGCCGCGGAACACACCTTCAAGCTCCTGAATAATTTTGCCGTTACCCCGCACCGGGCCGTCCAATCGCTGCAAATTGCAGTTGATGACGAAGTTAAGGTTGCCCATACCCTCGCGACCAGCCAGGGAGATGGCGCCCAAAGATTCGGGTTCGTCACATTCGCCGTCACCCATGAAGCACCAGACCTCGCGGTCGCCATGGTCGATCAGGCCGCGATTCTGTTGATACTTCATTACGCGCGCCTGATAGATTGCCTGAATGGGTCCCAACCCCATCGAGACAGTTGGGAACTGCCAGTAGTCCGGCATCAACCAAGGGTGTGGGTATGAGGAGAGACCATTGCCATCAACCTCACGGCGGAAATTGTCCAACTGATCTTCGCTGAAACGCCCCTCCAGAAAGGAACGAGCATAAATTCCCGGCGCAATGTG
>JBLFWP010000028.1:0-36660 GCA_047611225.1 Halioglobus sp. | reverse complement strand
CGAGAATAGAAGAGGCATGATAGGTCTTGCCAAGACGGAGGCTTCCCGGTCAATCTTATCGATCGTGCTCAGTCGCGGCACTAGGCCTCGTCTGCGACCCACACGCCGTGAAACCCGAAGGGCACCCTGAAGGGCAGCTCGACTCTCGCTACAGGCGCGCCGGTAAAATCTCGCGCATCGATAACCAGAAGGTCACTCAGGCAACGCTCTTCATTGAACGCAAAACACATTAACCAGCCGTCCTGTTCGCCACTGCTACCTGGGTCCGGCGCGAACAAAGCTTCATCCAAAAGTAGGCCTGGAGCTGCGTAATGGCGATCACTACCACCGCTCTGGTGGTCCTGACGGACAATGCCTTTGGGTCTGGGCAGCGAGTTGTCATCGGCAAGCTCCGAAAAATCCATGCCATAGCCGTAACGGTAGTTCTGGCCGATCAGCCGTCGATTCAGTTGCCCAAAATCCATAGGAATATCGTTAATGCGTTTCTCAGACACTGTGCCGTTTTCTAAATCAAAACGGTAGCGGGTCAGATATGAGGGCTTCGACAAGTCCTGATTTGTTACGTCCCAGAAGGGCGCATCAATGCGGGAGGCATCCAGGATTATCTCTAGCGAGTTATTGGGGTTTTCATGGGCGTTCATGGTATGGAAGATGAAGCAGTTTTCCACTTCAAACCATTGTATGTCTGCATCACCGCCGTCTCTTGGCATCACGCCCATTCGTGGAATGTGGTCCGGATCCCAGCTAAAGGGGAAATCGCTGCCAGCCGTGACCAGATCGAAATCAAAAACTACTGGCAGATCGTAGAAAATTACGTAATTTTCAGTGATCGCAAAGTCATGCATCATGACGGCTGCTGGCAGCGTGATATCTACGCTACGCTCAATCTCGCCTTGTGCATTCGCCTGATAATAGGTGACATAGGGCGGCGCGAAACCGTAGCCGAAAAATAGCATTTCGCCCGAGAGGGGGTCGATCTTGGGATGCGCCGTCATCGAGCCCTTTAATTTACCGTCAAAATTGTAAACACCGATCGTAGTAAGATCCTCAACTGACGTCTCATAGGGATAACCGATCTCGCCCATCGTGAGTAGTTTGTTTGCGTGGTAAATAGGGGCCACGTTGCTGTAGCTTGATACAGGGTCACCGGGGTTTAGATCGTCAGTGCCGTCTTGGTGCAGAAGTGTATTGATGTAACGGTTGCGATACCACAAAGCCTGGCCATCTTGCAGGCGCAGACCATGCAGCATTCCGTGTCCCAAAAACCAGTGATTGGTATCTTCCCCGTTGGAGCCGACCCGAGCGTAGAGCCCATTGAGAGCCCGCGGCAGTTCACCAATAATCTTTAGGTTAAATTCTTCGTGCTCTTCCTGAACCGGGGCGTAGTTGTTGCTCAGCCACCACCGGCCCTGCGCATCCTGAGGCAACGGAATTTTGTCAAAGGGTATGTAGTCGTTCGAATTGCCATCACTGCAGCCGGTGAGCCAAAGAGGGGAGCTCGCGCCTGCCAGGGCTGCGGCGCTCAGGTGAATAAATCCCCGTCGAGAAAGATCACTCTTCATTAGACAAACTCTTGTTATTAGTCAGGTCTCGTTTAAGAAAGGTACCTGAATAATACGGGGAAGAAAAATCGGGGACAGACCATGATTATAATGAGCTAATCGATGGCCGAAGAGATCTTAATCGTGGCCCTGTGTCCAATTGCTGCGCTATAGCCGTCGGTAGGCTTCGTGCCCCGGCGCCAGTATCTTCAAAATATTCAGGTTCAGACCTCCACTAGCTAGCGCTTCAAGTCCATTCGGGAACTGTTGTATCCAGTCAGCAATATAGCGCCTGCTGGAAATTCTCCATTGCCCGTCGCGCCTTTCAAGCTCATCCAGGTAGCGCCCGCCAAACATCGTATCCTGCAACTCGCCCTGTTCATTCTCGCTTGAACCCACAGAGATGCCGTAGCATTCACTTTTCGCGTGGTCGCCTTTAACCTGCACCATCACGCCGGTGCTAACGTGCCAACGGTTGGGCGCAGCTTCTTCTACACTCATAACAACGGGTACCCAGTCTTTGCCGGACCCTTCGAAAAAGCCATAGTCGATTTTGGCGTCCGGCCAGAAGCACTCTTCCTGCCCCTCTTGGTCCAGCCAGTCGAGAGTGCGCCCATAGCGCATCAACACATCTTCGCAGGCTTTCCTGTCCAGTAGTTCTTGCAGTTGCTGTTCCATATTTTTTGGCCTCTTATTTTTTGGTGCGCCGCCGCCGAATGGGCGAAGACTGCGTGCTGTTATGTTCTCCTATAGGATAGTATTTTTAGCCGCCAAAACCGGTAACCAGCTTGTTGTCTATCATCCCGGTGATACGCTCCTGCAACACGTTCTTCCATTCGGGATGTGTCAAAATCCAGAAGTCGTTTGCTTTGATCGCAGCCACGATCATCTCTGCCACATCCGACGGCGCAATTCCTGCTTCAACGATTGGGCCGGCCAACTCTTTGAAGGCCTGATCAGTTTCTGATGCGTTGCCGGCTGCAAGGCCGGTTGCCTGGCGGTTTCTGTCGCTCTCGCATATTCGTGTTTGTACTGCTCCGGGACAGAGTACTGAAGCGCCAATGGGAAGATCCCCCTCATCCAGTTCCAGGCGTAGGGTTTCCGTGAGGCCAACAACGCCGAATTTCGCCACGTTGTAGGGCCCGATATTACCGGATGCCTGCAAGCCTGCACTGGAAGATGTATTGATGATGTGGCCTTCGCCGGCCTGCCTGATCAGCGGCAGAAATATTTTCACACCGTAGATCACGCTCCACAGATCTACGCCTAAAACCCACTGCCAGTCTTCTATTGTTAGCTCCTCCATGGTTCCCGCTCGAACCACACCTGCATTGTTGTGCACTATATTTACTTTGCCGTAAGCTGCTATCGCTTGATCCGCAAGGTTCTGCACCTGCTCTACTTGACTGACATCGGTATGCACACCCGTCACATCGTGTCCCGCCCCCCGCAGAGTTGCGACCGCATCATCAAGTGCGTCCTGCTGGATGTCACCTAGAACTACCTTCATTCCCTCCTGTGCAAAACGGGTGGCAGTCGCAAGGCCAATGCCACTGGCACCGCCGGTGATTACCGCAACTCGGTCCTGAAAATCCTGCATAGTGTTTTCCTTAAAGTTCGATTCAAATTGGTGATTCCCCTAGCGCGCATTTATCTAATGGTTGCGATCTACTATTAGGTGGCAGTGAGGCCGCCGTCTACCGTCAGCACACTCCCGGTGCAGTAACTGCTGTCATCCGATGCGAGAAACAAAGCGGCTTTGGCCATCTCTTCGGGCTTCGAAAACCTGGCTGCGGGAATACGTGCGAGAAACGGGTTCACTTCGATAGCAGCCCCTTCCTCTGCATCATCTGAAGCGTGTTGGCTGTAATTTTCCAGCATAGGAGATTCGACCCCGCCCACTGCAATTGAATTAACGCGAATGCCCTGTGGGCCACATTCAATCGCGGCGGTACGACCCAGCCCGATAATGGCATGCTTACTGGTAACGTAAGGTGAGCACTCACCCACACCGATAACTCCTGCGCCGGCGCTGCACAAAATGATACTGCCGCCTTTACCCATTACTGGAATGACGGCCTTCAAGCCCAGCCACATTCCACGCAAATTAATGCCGTGTACTTCATCCCATTCTTCTTCTGTGACTTGTGTAAGCGGTTTCATAGGGCCGGGTACACCTGCGAGTGCGTAGAAAACATCGATCGCGCCATAACGTTCCAGTGCGGTTTCTACTACTAATTGGTTACCTGTTGCTGTGGCTATATCCGCCGCAACATAACTAACATTGCTGTTATTCATATTGTCTACCGTTGAGGCAAGCTTGCCCTCATCGCGTGCTACAAGCAGTACATTGGCACCCTCATCGGCAAACACCTGCGCAGTCGCGGCGCCTATGGTGCCGGATGCTCCGGTGATAACTGCAGTCTTGCCTGTTAGTCGACCCATGTCGTCTCCTTGTAACTTTTTATGTGGTGGGTTCTGTGTGCTGGTTGTCTATCACCTTGCGTGCGAAGCTGAGCCGCGAGCAATGATGGTCGGCAAATCGAGGAAGGTTTGAATGCCACAGGGTGCGTCGCAGACGTAGGGCACTGCATTAGCTGCATGTGCCGCTGTTGATAAGAGTACGTCGTTATTCCAGTCCGGCCCAAAATCGAAATACATGTCGGGCTTGCCTTTGATGGTGATGGAGTGGTTTCCTCTGGGCCACTTGTCGCCTACGCAATCGTGCATTCGCCAAATGGTTTCGTGGACGATAATTTTCTTTTTGTTTACCACGCCTGCCCATTCCCAGCGCTGGCCGGCTATGGTGCCTTTCTTTAGAGTTCCTGCAGCAACAGTGATGTCCTGCTTGGTCAATTCAATTTTTGATTGTTCGCTTATGCTATCCAGCTTTAACTCTAGACCATCCGCTACCATCTGAATGCTTTCTTTAAACAGACCAGACAACCAGCTCGTGTATCTGGCAGCCTGCAACTTGAACTGTTTTGGGGTACGACCAAAGCCCATCATGTCGAAAACGACTTCGGGGGAGGGATAGAATTCGAAGTTGGTAATTTCCTGAACATGAATCTTGTCAATACTCTGGGATATTCCGGAGATCATCAGTGGCAACACGTCCCCAAGCCACCCTGGGTTTGCACCGGTGCCATGAAAGCTACTACCGCCTTTGCGACAAGCCCTCTTTAAGCGGTTCATCACCTTCGCGCCATGTACTTTTGGATACATGTAGCCGACGGTGGTGATGACATTTTTACCCGACGACAACAGCGCACAGACTGTGTCCAGATCTTCGTTCAGCTTGTCGCCGTAGACTAAAGAGGGCAGGGGAGTATGAATGACGCAGTCTGCATCCATCTCCAGTAGATTGTCTTTGTCGTTGCTCGCTTTGACACCAAGTCTTTTGATACCAGCGATTTCGCCGGCGTCCATTCCGACTTTCTTTGGGTCATAGACAAAGAGGCCAACCAGTTTGAGGTCTTTTCGTTGAGCTACGGTACGAATCGCGCTTTTCCCGACGTTACCGCTGGACCACTGAATTATTTTGTAAGCCATCCTGCCTCCTCCATCTGCATTTCTTATAGTTATAGTTCACCCTTGAGCGACTACCCACTTAACGCTCTCGTTACTGTGTACAAGCATCGCTATTCTGCGGGTCTATAGCTTATGTACAACTTGTTCAGTGCACGCAGCACGATGCCGGGGGCATGGGTAAAATCATTTTTTCCGGTGGTAAATTCGATATCGTCCAATCGATCCAGGAGCTGTTCGAACGCGATGAACATTTCTACTCGAGATAACGTAGCACCGGGACAGCTGTGTATTGATTGGGAAAACGCCATATGAGAGCCGGCGTTCTCGCGAGTCACATCCATAGCATGGGGGCATTCGAATTTGTCAGGATCCCGATTGGCCGCGCCGTAGCGAAGGTGCACCAAGGCACCCTTCGGTAAAGTAACTCCTGACAGCTCCACGTCTTGCATTACGATTTTGGGCATGCCCTGGGTAGGGGATTCCAACCGCAGCACTTCTTCCACCATGTTTTTCAGCAGTGACCGATCTTCGCGTACCTTTTGCATTTGTTCGGGGTTTTCTACTAGCAGCCACATGCCTGAGGCAATGGCAAAAGTCGTTGTCTCGTTGCCACCAATAAAGAGATGGTCGATTATAGAAATGATCTCATCGTCTTCCAGTGGACGCTCGCCGTTCAGCGAAGCGTGGGCAAGTTCTGAGATCAAGTCATGCTGGGGGTTTTCCCGTTTCTCCCTCACCTTTCCAATAATGTAGTTTTGAAAGTCCACGCCCTTGCGCGCCACATCTAACTGCTCTTCCTTGGTGAGCTCGCCCTCCCACACTCGTACCCATGCGGCGGACCAAATAACCAGCTGTGGAATGTCTTCTACGGGGAAACCTAAAATAGTCGCAATAACCAGGCGCGGTAGTGGTGCGCAAAACTCTTCGATAAATTCGATTTCACGGCGATGGATCAACTGATCTATCAGTGCTGTTACTGCCTGCTTTATGAAGGGCTCAAACTTGCGAATGCCATTGCGCGAGAAGGCATTTTCAATCAGTTTTCGGTAGTGCTTGTGAATAGGCGGATCAGCGGATAGTGGGAACATACGATCGAAACCATACTCCTCGTAGATTGCCCGGGCCTCGGGATGGGCGAGTAGAGGGTCCCTGGTCAGTACGCCTTGCTGATTTGAAAATATCTCCGGGTTGCGAACGATGTAGTGAATGTCCTCATACTTTGTTGCGATATACATCTGCTGCTTTGGCAGGAAGCAAATAGGCGCTTGTTCCTGTAACCGTATATAGGACGGATACCAGTTCTCCTGAATATCCGGGTCAAACAAATCGATGTCTGCTACATCATTACTCATGAAGTGCCTCTTATTGTGCTGAAAGCTACAGGTACTTTTTCCACCAGGCCTGCTCCGTTATGGGGTAGGTCTGCGCTGCGCTTTGGATTAGGTCTGAGGCAGTGTCAGGCGCGTCGGTAGATTTGGTGGGGATCAGTGGCGCAGCGTCAGCCACCGGGTCCACCCATTCCATATCGAGCGACTTAATCATAGCCGCGAAATCATGGCCTTCGTGGTAATCACTGATTTGGTGCTCCCAGAAGGCCACGCTGTCGGTAAAGCTCAACAAACTGTAGTACTTACCCGGTTCTGCCGCTCGGTAGTACTCGTAGCGCACGCAATTGGGCTCTTCTGCGTGCGTTCTGCGATACATCTCCTTCATAACCTCCTCAAACTCTGTTTCTTTTCCGGGATTAATTTCAATGTGACACAGTAATGTCGCCATAAGATGACTCCGAGCTTGATAGTAAGGCCGTTAAGGGGCTGAGCCGCAGTAATTCCGCTGTGCCATCCCTAAGTGTTAACACGTTAACATTAGTTTTACTTGATATCAAAATGCTATGATTGCAGTGTAGTCGAGACTGGGAAAACAGAAGCTAAGAATGAAATTGGTAGAAGAACAAAGCCTTGAACGACACGAGCATATTCTGGCAACTGTTCGGCAATGTATTGTTGAGAAGGGGGTGATAGATCTCACTATTCGCGATCTAGCTGAATCCTGCCGTGTGTCGGTGCCTACCCTGTATCGTCGCTTTGGCAGTAAAGAACAGTTATTGGTCGAAGCTATTCGCTCGTTCTTTGATGCAGAAGTGATTGGCGGTCAGCTGGAGAATGCCAATCTCAGTGGCGCTGACCGGCTGCTAGCGATCATCGATCTGTGCGGCAAAACCATTGCTGACATGCCCGAATATAATCAGCAGCTCTTTACCCTATTTATGAGCTCGGACTATGGCGCACGCCTGGGCTGGGACATCACTGAATCGATAACGCTTTATGTGCGCCAGGGCCTCGTAGAAATTGAACAGGCAGGGGAGCTACAGGCTTGGGTAGATGTCGATGTGCTGGCAGAGCGTGTTGCCGCTCAGTGCATCATCTCTGCATTGGAGTTTTGCAATGGCGATATTTCAACCGAGGGCTTTGCATCTGTTTTCGGTTACAGCGTGGCGCTGTTGATGCTTGCTACAACCATTGGTGATACGAGTTCAACATTTGAGGCGCGTGTGCTTCAAACTCAAGGAGGTGTGCGCCGGCAGGCTAACCCGCGTTTGCAACGAACGCCGGGAAAAATAGGCGAGTAGATCGCTGCAGGCTGGCCCGTCTATCGGGCTAAAAAGTTAATCACTTCATCACGAAAACGCTGATACCCAGCACGCTAAAGTGACTCACGTTTGGAATCTCTATTAGCATTGCACTGGGAATTGCCGCAGCCATCACTGCACGAAAAAAACGTTGCGACCTATACACAGTTCAGAAGCGCTTGGAAGTGCCTTGGCTCTCCAGGAGGCGTGGTAACTAACGGGAAGAGTTTGGTCTTTAGTGTCACATTGCCGCGCTCAGAAATGCTGACCTCAGTCTAGCTGGTCTTAATCGATGTGGGGTGTTTCTAATGACTGCGAGAACCGTGCTGCAGAGCATATTAGTACGAGCTTCTATACGGAATCGCTTAGGGCGCATTCAACTTAATGACGGATTTGGCCGGCGAACCGTGATAAGCCCCAATCCTAATACGATCAGAAATAGAGTTGCTGGAATCGGGACTGCATGGCTCGTTATAAGCGCTACGGTAACCACTGTATTGTGTTCCAGTGCCGTATTTTCGATAGCAATACGCACTGAATGGTCGGTATGGGTAACAGTGAGTGAGCTGGGATCGAAATCCATAGGCGCTGCTATGATATCCGAGATAATTCCGTTCGGACTGCCCACCCAATCCAACGAGCCAATCTCTATGAACAGGCAGCCGCCAATGCCAATGTCAGTAAGCAATCTTCGCGGCGTAAAAGTGATCGAGTTAGCGTCAATATCCACTTCTGCGCCGGTGAAAAACGCGGGGCGCCCAAAATCGATTACAGCGCCCAAAAAGAATTCGGTATCATCTAAGCCACCGTCACGAACGATGGCAGAGCGTGGAAGAGGGCATCGTCCCAGATTGAGCAAGGGCCACCAATATCAAAGATTACAGCGGCGTCGACTTCGAAAGAGCATGTTACCCGGTCACCGATCAGAGAAGCGACCGCATGGTTTGAAAGCGGGATGAGAGACAAAATAAGAGCGGCAAATAAAGGTTTGAACTTCATAAGTTACGAATCCTGTGTTGTGCCTTCGATAACTTCTTAGTCTCTCACTCAATAATCGGGCCAAGCCAATTTTTCTCTATGAATACAGCTATTTGTCGGTGGGGGTATTTTCGAGGGCTAGGAGAATGTAAAGAATGCTGAGGTTTTTCTAGCAAAGTAGAGGAGACCAGGCAGTTGTGAGAGGTATTTTTGGGTACGGCTCACGCGTTCGCTATTTTCTTTCGGCCTGAATTGACGGGAAGTCTTGAGCGGCATCGCTATGATTGTGAGGGCGATGAGCTTCGCCTTGATGCGCTAGCGATGACACCAGCAGGAAAAGCTCAAGTTGATGTTTGGTCCATTAACCGAAAAAGAAATTGCGAGGAGCCTGGAGCTTTTCGGTGGCACGGCGTATTAACCGTGTTCGTGGAATATATAGAAACTTACTGGTGAAGAAACGGTTTGAGCTTGGTCAGTTATGGTTTGGGCAAGTGCCGGGCTAGCTGGTCTGAGGTTGTTCTAGCGCTCGCAGGCCTGCAGTATTCGATTGGCGGGAACAGCTAGCTGCTCTAAAAGGTAGGCAGTGAGCTCCTCGGCATAGCCCAGGTCTCGCAGGGCATCCCCCATACAGTTCAACCACTGATCTCTTTCTTTGGCCGTTATTTCCAGGTGAGCATGCGCCTTGGGAATGCTGATTGGGCCATACTTCTCTTTGTAGCGCGAGGGCCCGCCCGTCCAGCTCATTAGAAAGCGCGCTAACTTGTCTCGGGAAACGTTCTTATCGGCGGGATGCATCTCCCAGACACGAGAGTACTCTGCGCGGGACCCCATAATGTCGTAGAAGCGATCAATGAGTGTGATCAGGCCTTGCTCGCCTCCTATCGCTTGGTAGGTGGCATCTCCGTTTCCATATTCGATTGGCTTCATTACTTTTGCTGTTCTGTTGTTTTGGGATAGGGCTTTAGTTTACCTGTCCCATAAAAAATTTCCTTGGAGAGATAATGGGCCCTCGCCATTCCCTTTTAAATCCGCTCAGAAATCATAGCCTAGCGACAGTCTACTTGTGGGGCTGGAAGTGAATGGCATGGCCAGTGCTGGAGGCAATATTGGGTCGCCATTTTCTGTATAGCGGGGAAATTGCTATGTGATCACGTCGGTCAATTTTTTCCTAAGGGCTTACCAAGAACAGGGAAAAAGGGTACAGACTACGAATATGAAGAGTTGATAATTGAGGAATAGAGCAGCAGTGGTCGTAATGATGGTCCGTCTCGGGCCATCCTCCAAGCCTAGGCGCAAAGCCTTCCTTATACCCTCCAATTGGAATCTTGTACCCGGCGAACGGTAAGCCCTGACACTCCACCTTCATGTGTTTACCCACCACTGAATAAGCAGTAGTCTGCAGACAGATAACAACAATACTCGACACTAAGGACCCCGCGATGAGAATAACTAATATGAACCGCTGCACTCTGGCCGTCTCAGTTGCACTGGCCAACGGACTTACCGCCTCGCAGGCCCACTCACAGGCCCTTGAAGAAGTCTTTGTCACCGCGACCAAGCAATCTGTTGGCATGCAGGATGTGCCGATTGCGCTTTCGGTTATGGACGGTGAGAAGATCATCGAGCAGGGGATTGGCTCGCTTACAGACATGGCTGTGTTCATGCCCAATGTGCACGTTGCGGAGGCCGCTGCCGGAGACCAGCTGTTTATCAGGGGTATTGGCTCCGGGATCAACTACGGGTTTGAGCAGTCTGTTGGCACCTTTATAGACGGTGTTTACTTCGGCCGCGGGCAAGCATCTCGCTCCGCCTTTCTCGATGTTGAGAGGGTAGAAGTCCTGAAAGGTTCCCAGAGTACGCTCTTTGGCAAAAACACCATCGCAGGCGCAATCAACATTAGTACCGCCAAGCCCACTGATGACTCGGAAGTTTCCATTTTACTGACAGCTGAGCCGGAATTTGACGGCACGGCTGCTACGTTTATAGCATCTGGCCCTATCACTGATACCTTCAGTGCCAGGCTTGCGGTGAAGTATGAAGACACCGACGGCTGGATGACCAATTTATTCCTTGGCGAAGACGAAGTTGCCAGAGAAGACAAAGTGGCGCGCATCACTTTGGGTTGGGAGCCGACTGACACCGTGACGGCGTATTTTAAATATGAAACTGGTAAATCCGATTCTGTGGGCAGTAACAGTACTCTGGTCCAAACTACACCAACCTCTGAAGCTATCTACTCGGCCATTGACCCTAACTTTTCAGATTCGGTAGGCTTTGATTACAACAAATCTAATGCTTCTTTCGCGGAACGATCGCAGCCAAGCTTTCACGATAGTCAGTGGGATATCGCCACGTTAACTGCACAGTGGGATATTGGAGAACACACTCTGAAATCCATCAGCGGTTATGTCGACTACCAGTTTGTAAACTACCGGGACAACGACAGCAGCCCGCTGGCTGCGATCGCCCGTGGTCGAGATGAACGACACGAGCAGTTCACACAGGAATTTCTGCTGATCTCACCGCAAAGCGACACCTTTGAATACCTTGCGGGGGCGTTCTACCAAAAGGAGGAGTTGGGCCATGAACGTTTTACCGATGTATCCCTGGCGGCCCTTGCAAATGCGGGCGTAGAGTTCATCGTTAATGGTAACGATCAAACAGCATTGGTAGGTTCTGGTATTGCAGATGCCACGGGCCTGAATACTTTTGATCAAGATGCCGAGTCCTGGTCTACTTTCGCTCAGGGTACTTGGCACGCGACTGACGCCTTTCGCGTAATCGGTGGCTTGCGTTATTCCCACGACCAAAAGGAAATTGAAAAGACGGCAATCTCTGTAGCGCTGCTAACTGAAGGCCCAGAGAGTGAGCTTCTATCGGCCGTCTATGACAAGACCCTGAACTTGGCAACAAAGCACAGCTTCGGTAATGGCCTTGCTGAGGTTTGCCCGGCAACCAATCGCGACCAGCCGGGTCTATCAACTACCATCACCTGTGAAACTATTCCCTTCGATACAAAGAGGGCCGAATCTCATGTAACGGGAGATCTAACGCTGCAGTGGGATGCATCTGACGACACCATGCTATATGCCAAATACGGCAACGGCTATAAGGCAGGAGGCTTCGACGAAGACAACGGACGCGGCAACACAGACACGGGTTATTACGAGGATGAAACCTCAGACACCTTTGAGATAGGCGCAAAAATGGATCTCTGGGACGGTCGTGGGCGATTCAATGTCGCTGTTTTCCACAGTGAATACCAGGATGTACAGGTGAGTACCTTCGACGGCAACGCTGGGTTTGTAGTGGGTAATGCGGCGGAAACTGAAGTAGAGGGCATTGAGGTAGACGGCATGTTCGCGGTTACCGAGACCTTTGTCATATTTGGCGCAGCGTCCTGGTTGGATGCCAAGTACAAGGACTTCCCCAACGCGGGTTGTACCAACGATCAAATACAATCCTTTGTCGCAAGCGGTGGCGCTGCTGCCGACTGCATACAAGATCTAGCGGGGCAGCGGCTGCAGTTTGCACCTGACTGGTCAGCCAGTTTCGGCGCAAATTACAGCGTTGCTGTCAGCGATAACCTTGAGGTAGTTCTGGGGACCGACATTATGTACAGCGATGCTTATGATACCGCCGCCGATGGCGACGCTGTGCTAGTGCAGGATTCCTTTACCAAGATCAACGCTCGTATCGAGTTAGCTGAAGTAGAAGGATCGTGGAGTATCGCTGTACTGGGTAAGAACCTCACCGATGAAACGACCAGCACCTGGGGTAATGATGTTCCGTTGGGCGCCTTTGGTTTTGCCGGTACTTACTTTAAGCACGTGGATGCCCCGCGTAGTTTTGAGATTCAGGCAAGGTATCAATTTTAGAAAGAAATGCAGCCACTGGGCGGCAGCCCCGAGGTGTGAGAGCATGCCTAATAATGAGGCTGGACAGTGTTTGAAATTTTGGGGAAGTTCAGTCTCGGACGTGCTGGCAGGAATTATCGAAAGACCACTATATTTACGCGCGTACTATCATTAAGCGAGATTTACATGACAGAGCATCTTTAGATTCTGCGTCCAGTCTCTCTATAGTACTATGTTGGTAGTAGTAATCTTCGCAGTTATATAAAAATATGCCAAACCAAATGACCTTCCTAACCCCCGGCTTCCTTGTCACCTTGACCGAGAGTCGGCAGAAGTACTGTTTTTCGCAGCTTCAGGGCCGATTCAGACGAGTTGTCCCAGCACGCCTAGCGATAATTGATGCGCTAAGTAATGGCTATGTGGGCGAACTTAAAGACCTGGTGGCAGCCACGTCGGAGAGATTTAGTACTCCCCGTCCACCTATCCGTAAATTTATCGAAATTCTCGATGCTGCTGGCTACGTTACCAACACTGCTCCAATATCCCGGTATGAAGGAGAGCCCTCTGGCGCGTTGGGCGTTGTGGGTGATGGCGAGGTCACTATTGCTACTCCTGCCAGTTTTGTCACTCAAACCGGTCAATACTACTTATACGATCACGAGGGGAATCTGCAACTTCGACTTCAACTTCCGGAACTTGTCGCAGCAGCGATGTTCGCCGAAGCGATAACCGTTACCCAGGCCAAGCAACAATATTTCGACCATGAAGTTGCTGATAAAATTGACAGTGATCAGTTTGATAACCTGGTTGCCCGGATGGCAGGAGCCGGACTATTTTTTGAACCGCAGGCTAAAGAAGACGACGGCGAAACTGCACTGTTTGGCACCGTCAGTCGTGAGTCGCTGCAATCTTTGGTCGATGCCAGAATAGCAGCCCACGACGACCAGGTTGCCGACCAGGGGAAAGAACTGGTTCAGGTGGTTCCAGTTAATACCGTACATGGAACGACGCCGGCATCGCTGGGCTTGTTGATGGCTTACGCAATAGATTACGAAGGTGGACGGCTGCAAGACAAGTATGATTTTGTCCCCATGTTTTTAATCGATAAACCGCGGATTGAAGAGCGAGCCAGAACTCAGGGCATTTTCATATTTTCTAACTACTTGTGGAACGTTGAACTCAACCTGGAGCTTTCGGCAGCGGTAAAGGCGGTTAACCCTCGCAACATTACGATTCATGGGGGGCCTAGCACTCCATCGTATGAAAAAGATTGCGAGAATTTTTTCTCAGACCATTCCCATATTGACATTACAGTGAGGGGGGAGGGTGAGCTCACTTTTGCCGACGCCCTCGACAAACTCAATCTATCCGGTTCAACGCATCTGGATATTTTGGAAACGGTCCCGGGTTTAACCTATCGCACGGCAGATGGCGTGCACCGAACGGGAAACAGAGAGCGTATATCTGACTTGAACACCATCCCCTCAGCCTATCTAACAGGGTTGTTTGAGGAATTCGGGCGCGAGAGGGCGAGTGCTGTTATCGAAACGAATCGCGGTTGCCCCTATGGCTGTACCTTTTGCGACTGGGGTTCTGCCACACTTTCAAAGGTTCGTAGATTCGATATAGATAGGGTGTATGCAGAGCTGGAGTGGTCAGCAGAACATCGTGTCGAAGACGCGTCAATTGCCGACGCTAATTGGGGCATGCTGCCCAGGGATGTTGCAATTACACAAAAGATTGCAGACTTGAGACAAGAATACGGATTCCCGAATACAGTGGGTATTAACTACGCTAAGAACCAGGTCAAGTATCTCCGCGATATCATTAAAATATTGGCTGATGCGGGCATCCTTACTGAGGGCAAAATTTCGCTGCAGTCGATGGATGAAACTACTTTGGAAGTAGTCGATCGATCCAATATAAAAATATCAAAGTACAACGAGCTTGCCACCGAATTCCGTCGAGCGAAGCTGCCGCTGGGAGTTGAGCTTATGATGGGGCTGCCAGGTTCTACTTCCAAAGCGTTCCACAATGATCTGCAAGACTGCACTAATCGAGATGTACGCGTTCAGGTAAACCCCACAACGATGTTACCCAACAGTCCAATGAATGAACCGAATTACCGCAAGAAGCACGGGATATTGGCCAAAGCAGGAGAAGTGTTGCAGGAATGCGCATCGTATACTCGTGATGAATGGGATCAAATGATGCAACTGCGAAGTGTGTATGCGCTGCTGGATACTTACGGCATTGTTCGCTACGTGGCTCGTTACGTTCGCGCTGAGACAGGCATGCACGAGGTCGATTTCTACGACAAGCTTCAAATCGAAACTTTGGGTAACCCTTCAGATTGGCCAGTGATAGCGGACGCACTTAAAACACTTGAGGACTACATGGCTCCTCCCGGCTCGTGGAGCTTTTTCATCGAGGAGCTGAGGCGTTATGTGGTTGATCATATTGGCTTATCCGATGATTCGGGATTAAGTACTGCGCTTGCGGTACAGCAAGCGCATCTGCCGGCCGCTGATCGCAAATTTCCCTATGTCCTTAAGTTGGAGCACGACTTCGTCGCCTGGTGGAGCGCCATGTTGGATTCGCGCGAAGCGGGCCATCGCGACGACTGGGAAGCGCAGGTACCTCGTTTGTCGGAGTTTGAGCCTGCCACGATTAGCATTACTGACCCGAACAAAATTTGTCTTCTTGAAGTTGGAAAATCCATTCATGTGCTGGGTTACAACCTACGTACCTGGGAGCTGGACTCACCTGTAGCTAGAGCTCGCACGGTTATGGCGGCGAGAGAAGAGTGAGATGGATGGCTGGGGAATTAGTCCTACTGCGGCAGAGTCCGTAGTATTCATTTGAGATAGGTTTTCGGCTTGCAGGGAAATTCCGATTTACTCGTACCGCGCAGTAAGGGCTTTTCCCCGAAGCCGTGGTTGCAGAGAATACTCGGCCAGAAGTTGAACGCGTCTGCACTTGACTGAATTGCTACTATAGTCGAATAGATCGTCCGACAACTCCGCCCGACAACCCGTCCAAAAAATGGGCAGCGTAAATTTGGAAAAACACTATGCACGGCAAAGCCACGTTAAAAAATCTGTCCAGTTCGATCCCTTCGCGTTTTATGCTTGTTTGCGCACTGGCCGCCCTGACGGCATGTGTGTCTCAGGAGCCTGATGCCCCTACCACAGTGTCGCGAGTGGATTTGGGTGATCGCCCCATACTGATTCAGGACGTTGCCGTTTTTGATAGTGAACACCTCAGGGTCATACCGAACCAGGATGTATTAGTCCAGGGCAGCACCATCGTGTCGGTTGAGCCCAGCCGTAGTCTCCCGCTACCAGCAGACGTCCACGTTGTACCGGGAGAAGGGGCGACCCTTGTACCCGGGCTCATCGACATGCACGGCCACATTTCCACAACGACGGGTCCAAGCTGGGAGTTTGCCATGCCCAACCCGGAAGACAATCTGCGCAGTTATGTCTATGCCGGTGTGACAACGGTATTTGATCCGGGTGATAGTTCTGATGAAGCATTCAGCCGCCGCGAGCGTGTTGCAGCCGGAGAACTGTTGGGCCCACGCATCTATACAGCCGGAAAAATTATCACCGATCCGGAAGGCCACCCCAGAGCAATGGTTGATCAGCTAGCACCCTGGTGGATTGGCTGGTTTCTGAAGCCCGCGGTAGCAACCGGTGTTGCTTCACCCGAAGAAGCTATTGCTGCTGTAGACGAGCGCGTTGACGCTGGCGCTGACGCTATCAAAGTTGTTGTCGATAGTATTCCGCTGAATGCCACCATTATGTCGGTACCAGTACTGAGAGCGCTGGTTGATCAAAGCCACGCTCGAGGAGTGCGCGCTGTCGCCCATATCGGTACAACCGTTGATGCCATCGTAACGGGGGAGAGTGGTATCGATCTTTGGATACATGGCGTTTACAAGGAATCCATTTCAGAGGAATCGATACAGCGCCTGGTGGATTTCGATATACCCATGGTCAGTACCAGTGAAGTGTTTGATCGGTACGGCCGGGCCCTGGACGGGCCGATAGAAGCGACCCGGCTGGAAGCTGAAATGATAAGTCCGTCGAAGCTCGCTTCTTTCTACCCGCCACCTGCAGATTTTGATCCCGCAGCACTGCGTAGTTGGATAGAGCTAATGCAGGAAACAGACCAGACGCGGCTAGGCAATGTGACACGTTTGCATAAAGCTGGTGTGACCATATTGGCCGGTAGTGATACGCAGTCAGGTGTCTTTCCCGGTACTGGTCTGCATCGCGAATTGGTGACACTGGTAGCAGCGGGGCTTACACCTGCGGAGGCTATTCGTGCCGCTACATTGAGTTCGGCGCGATACCTTGCCGATGGCGGGGAGCCGGATGCCGGGATCATCGCTCCCGGCAAGAGAGCTGATCTGCTCCTCGTAAACGGTGACCCGACCCAGAACATTGCCGCGCTTAGCGATATTAAAGAGGTGATAGTGAACGGACGTTTACTCGAGCGGCAAGGCCTTTAGATTCCCAGAAAAGAAAGCCAAGGTCCTGAAATAATATTGCTATTTTCATGGCCGTGTTTTCGTTCTGAAAAATTGATATATCGCCGTGCTGTCATGAATCGCTATAACCCTGGACGGGGCAGGCCCAAACTAAAAATCCTACTCAGAGTCAGGTTGGATAGTCGCCTGGACAGGCATTTTGTCCATTTCTGGCTACTTTGCAGGAACTCGACAGGCCAATGGAGCAGAGGCTTTTTTTTCGAGCGCGGTGCTGGTCAGATAACATGTCAAAACTTACCCGGTTTTCCCCTAATTCGATAGCGGCTAAATTACTAGCCACTAATACAATGGGCGGCAAGAAAATGTCCGCCCTTGTCCAGCCATCCTCATCAAATAGGATTTGGAAAGCGGATGCGGTCCTCAGAGTTCGCACCCTCTCTACACTCGCCTCTCAGCGATAGCGCATTGTAATTGGTCGTTTGTTCTAGAACGAAATAGCCGTCGCGGCAGTAACGGTTCTGGGCCATCAGCAGGTCTACTCGTTGTTTCAGCACGTCTTTGTTGCGTCCGTCTTTAGCGGGACTACGGTCTTGCCCCCGTTGCTCACCAGGCCTGCCGCCTTTCATTCCTGTTGCGCCGCGGCCACGCTCTGCTCCCTCGTCACGCTCTGGCATTTTCAGGCGATAAACAAAAAACTTGCCGCCCTCCGTTGTGATGCTGGTATTGAATAGAACTGCTGACTCTGGCACTGGACGTGATTTCTTAGTGGCGCAGGCTGAAGACAGTGCAATAGCAATGACCATTGTAATGATGGAAAACGGGCGCACCATGTGAACACTCCTGAACATGAATAATAAATGGGCAACCCTGACAGGTGATACTGGCAGAACGGCAGATAATTCCTGCTATGAGGCCGTGTACCGGAGAATCGAATTCTCCGGTACCTTACAGAAGGAACACAAATAGCGGCACTTCAAGAACGTATTAAAGCGTAGACCTTGAACCTAGTTCAATAGACTGTCTTCGTCCAATTGCTCGCCTACGCAGCTACGGTGAGCCTCTCGTTGCTCATGTCGAAGCCCCTGATAGGCGTCAATCTCATCGCTGGTGAGCTGTTCGTTGCCATCGTTGTTGATATCCGCGAAGCGTTCTTCAGCTCGTAGGTCGCCGGCGGCCAGAAATTCGTCCATATCAACCGCGCCATCGGAATTCACGTCGGTCGCTGCAAATGCCGCTTCAGAATTCGGGCGCTCCGGCAGTTCGTAACCCAGCGTCTCCTCTATACACAATTGCAGAGAGTCGGTGTCCAGTCCACCTGGTTTTGAATGACGCTGATGTTTGTCGCTCGCCGAAAACTCTTCCGGCGACAGAAATGTGTCGCCATCGGCATCATTCCGATTGAAATGCCGTAGGGCTCTGTCGGCGTTGCGTTCGCTGAACTCAATTAGGCTCAGAACGCCGTCTGCATTACTATCCATCCGCTCCAGGAGCGTCCTACGATCATCGTTAGAGTGGTCATACCTACCGCCTTCGCTGCCACGAGCGAAGGCTTCGACACTAATTATGCTTGCACCGACCAGAGCCAGACTTGCAGCGGTTGTGAAAAATTTTGATTTAGTCATTGATGGAGCCTCTATTCTACCCAAAGGTAATTGGTTCTATGAAAAGTTTCTTGTTGAGCACGGATGCCCTATGAAGGTATCCGATGGGAACAAGGCTAGTGTCGGAAAACAATGTGCAGGAAAGATGGTGGGAATGTGAAGAAATGTAAAAAAATGTGTCGTTACTACGGAGTTGATGCGTCAGCCATAAACATTATTCGACAACGCTTAACGCGAAGGCTGTAGCGATAGCTTTATAAGAGGCCCGCGTGCTTGAGTCGGGGTATCTCGATGGCCGGGCAACGATCCATAACGACGCGAATGCCATGTTCTTCGGCACGCAGACAGGCAGCCTCGTCAACCACATCAAGTTGCGTCCACAGTGTGCCTATGCCTTGCGCGATTGTTTCATCCACGATGGTGGGCAGATAGCTGGCATTGCGAAATACGTCTACCATATCCACAGGGCAGGGGATTTCTGCAAGGGATGCGTAAACGCGTTGTCCCAAAAGTAACGTGCTACTAAGACCTGGATTGACGGGAATAACCGTAAATCCTTCAGCTATTAAAAACTGCATAACACGGTGACTGGGGCGCTGTGGTTTATGGCTGGCACCCAGTAGCGCGACTGTCTTGACGCGGATTAGTACGTCTGCAATGGACTGATCGGTTTCAATAGGCATAGGAAATCAGGCGTCGCCCCACTGCGGTTTTCGCTTTTCAAAAAATGCCTTATTGCCTTCTTGTGCATCCGGGGATGTCATGGCTAGTACCATTGCTTCGTTGGCGTATGCGAAAGCCTCTTCCAGAGGCATATCGATCTGCCGGTAAAAGTCCGCCTTGCCGTTGCGGATACCCTGGGCAGATTTAGAGGCAATGCGCTCGGCTAATTCGCGGGTGCGCTCGATTAGTTCGGCGTCAGCTACTGCCTCGTTAACAAGACCAATGCGCACTGCCTCATCGGCGGATAGAGCATCACCTGTGAGCGCCATTGCCATGGCATGTTTACGGTGGATGTTCCGACCTATACCAACTAGTGGCGTAGTGCAGAAACCTCCTATATTGACCCCGGGTGTGCAAAATGTAGAGGCTTTGGTAGCGATGGCCAAGTCACACGCGGACACTAGTTGGCAACCTGCTGCAGTCGCGGGGCCTTGCACACAGGCAATGATTGCCTTCGGTGAATGCACTATACCCAGCATCATCTCGGCGCATTGATTGAGTATGCCGAGCACGCGATCTTTCTGTGTGACAACGGGTTCATCGTCTTGCTTGCTCATCTCGCGCAGATCGTGGCCTGCACAAAAGACTGGCCCGGAGCTGGCAATCACAATGGCGCGCACCTGCGAGTCGTCACCGGCTTCGAGAAGCGCTTGTGTCAGTGCGCTTAACATAAGGATGGACAGCGGGTTGCGCTGAGCGGGTCTGTTGAGTGTAATCCAACGGACTCCGTTGGTAGTCTGTTGCGTCAGGAATGCATCGTTTTCGACGTTTGCGGCAGTCATGTGGCTTGGCTCATTCTGCGGTCGGATCAGCGCTCAAGGTAGCGAAGATGCCTGGGACTGGCAAGCTTGTGATTGGAGAACTATCTACCGAACCCATATGGTGATCACGGGGACAGTTTGCCCATTTCAGTTGTCTCGCACCGTTCATAGAGAATTAGGTAAATTTTACCCACAATGTTTTGTCTTGTTAGAAACCCTCAGGGTGTGAGGTTAGCGAGTGAATCCTGTGAGAGTTTTTTGATGTATTGCGTTAGACTTCAGTTCCAACTTGGTTGGAAAGCACTTTCGTTATCAGATGCGAGGAAAAGGTATACATGAGCGACGATCGAGACATTACAAAAAAGTCGCGGCGTGATTTTTTGCGTCACTCAGGGGCATTTGCCGTTATAGGCCTGCCTACGGCGGCGCTTGCAGCAACTGATACAGGAGAAGGAGTGACTTTTGCTGCAGGTCCCAGGCCACTGGTACGTTATCCAGGCAAAAGAGAGATGATCCTTGTACATACTCGCCCGCCGCACCTGGAAACACCGTTTGAGCAATTCAATGAAGGAGTGATTACGCCAAACGATGCATTCTTCGTGCGCTACCACTTGGCGAACATTCCGACCTCGATCGATCCGAAGACTTATCGTCTGGTGGTGAAAGGCGCAGTCAATACAACACTCAGCTTGTCGTTGGCTGATTTAAAGTCGATGCCGGAGCAGGTCGATATTGTCGCCGTAAACGAATGCACCGGAAATAGTCGAGGCTACTCTTCGCCACGTGTATTTGGTGCGCAGCTTGGAAATGGCGCGATGGGCAATGCGCGCTGGACAGGTGTGTCGCTGAAGTCCGTTTTGGCACAGGCCGGAGTGAAAGCGGGGGCAAAACAGGTCACGTTCAACGGGCTGGATAAGCCTGTAATGGGTACAACACCTGATTTTCGCAAGGCGCTGGAAATTGATCATGCCCTTAGTGGAGAGCCTATGCTTGCATGGGATATGAATGGTGAAGCGTTGCCTTTCCTCAATGGGTATCCACTTAAATTAATAGTGCCCGGGTATTTCGGAAGCTATTGGGTCAAACATTTGTCGGAGATAGAGGTTATTGATCATGTCTTCAAAGGGCACGACTCCTATTTTATGAGCAAAGGTTACCGCATCCCTGATAACGACTGCGCCTGCATTGAACCGGGTACTACTGCAGAATCAACACGACCAACCTCAAAATTGACAGTTCGTAGCTTCATCACCAGTGTTAAAAGCGGTGCAGCACTACCCGTCGGGCGCACAGTAGAATTGAAGGGTATTGCCTTTGATGGAGGGAACGGCATCAAAACTGTGGCTGTCTCTACTGACGGAGGCGCACATTGGAGTAATGCGACGCTGGGAGAGAACCTTGGGCGATTTTCTTTCCGCGAATGGCGTCTGCCGGTGACCTTTTCCAAAAAAGGAAAAACGTTGTTGATGGTGCGTGCAACCAGCAACAGCGGCGAAGTGCAGCCTGAGAAAGCCAGTTGGAATCCGGCGGGCTATCTTCGTAATGTTGTCGAATCCACTCCCGTTATTATCGCTTGAGAATAAGTCTATGAATGGTAAAGCACTCCTTACGATTACTTTCTTTTGCGCTGTGATGACTGCCACCGTTCGCGCGGCGCCAGTGGAAATAACCCTCCCGCAGGAAACCGCCACGCTTCGAGAATCCACGCTGCCGGGATATCAACTGGCACAGCAGAAGTGCGGTATCTGTCATTCCTTTGATTACATTAGTTTTCAACCTCCGGGTATGAATTTGGATCAATGGACCGCAGAAATGAAGAAGATGCAGCATTCGTACGGCGCGCCGATAAATGAGCAAGAAATCAAAAGCATTGCTGCCTATCTTGCGGTCACCTATGGCAGTGCAAAGGCCTCCGACCCGGCTGTAATCGCGGCCTCTGTTTCACCGTCTTCGCCAAATACCGCGACGGCAGCGGCAGCAATTGATGTCGATGAACTACTCAATGCCAATGCTTGTCTGGGCTGTCATGCGATCGATATAAAAGTAGTTGGCCCGTCGTTTCGCGATATTGCCACGAAGTACACAGGCCAAGCCGATGCAGAATCTGAACTTTCAGTTTCGATAAAAAATGGTGGAGTCGGCAAGTGGGGGCAGATGCCAATGCCACCCATGGCCAGTTTGTCTGACGAGCAGGCCAAGGCGCTGACAAAGTATATTTTGGGGCTGTAAGCTGGCTGGTTCGCACTCCCAGGGGCAAAGCACTAATGTTTGCCGTCAAAGTAAAAACCCCTAAACCCCATTGAGAGGTTGGTTTGAAATTAGAAGAATCGGCTGGTGGTAGAGACCCATTGCCACAGCGTAGCCTAAAGCCAAAGGTCGATGCTTGTACTTTGTGCTCTGCCCGGAATATTCTGCCCTCACGACTATTTACGATGACCCCAACGACTGAGAAGCCCGCACGCTATCCCTCACGCTGACACGCTCGTGCCACGCCCACAGATTCTGATGTGCTTCATCCGGTTTCAGCTCCACCAGAGAAGCGGCAAATTCTATCGCGCAGAAGGCTGTGATATCGGCGATGGTATAGCGTTCGCCCGCAATATACGGTCGTTGTCCCAGCTCCTGATCCAGGCGCTCGTAGTAGCTCCCAACGAAAGCGTCGCTTCGTGATTTGGCTGCATCTATCGGTTCTATTAGGCCGGTTGACGCGATAATTGGCCCGTTTACCCAGGACACGCCGATCTGGGAAAACAGCTCGAGCTCTATAAAGCGGTGCTGCATTTCAATCAGCGCAGTTTCCAGTGCGGTGTTGCCAAACAGGTTCGGCTCCGGATGAAGTGCTTCGAGGTAGCGAGAAATGGCGATACTCTCGGCGATACACGTACCATCCTCCAGCTCAAGGGTCGGTATCTTGCCGCTGGGGTTGCGTGCCATGAACGGAGGTGACTTCTGTTCCCGCTTCATAATATTCACGTCAACCATGTCTAGCTCGATCCCTTTTTCGTTGGCGAAAATGACAACACGACGTGGGTTTGGGGCGCCTGGAAAAGTGTATAGAATCATAGTAACTCCATGCATGTTCTAAAACGATTGGGGACAGCTTAGGCAGACAGTTTACTTAACTCGTTCTCCTGATTATAGGAAAAGTAAACGTTCCAGAACCAGCGATGATTGCTTTTGGCTCGTCGTGGTCTCTCGACTCGTCGCAGATAAAGCGGTAATTGTATGTGCTGGGAATTGGCCGTGAAATGTAGGGCCTGACGCGATTGGTAGGCCGATAGGTAGGTGGCGTAAATGGCATACGACAGCATGGGTACAGAGCAGCTCGATCTCCAAGCAAGTGCTACTCTGCCCAAAGACTATGTTTATTCCTGTGTTTATGCGTATTGTTTAGTAGCCTGCGCCCGATTGTCCCTCGCCAGAGACGCTAGAGCTGCTTTGCGTTAAAAAAATTACGCTGCTGAATTATGTCTACAGCGCGTTCGGGCACCATGTCCATCCAACTCTCATCATTGGATGCAATACATTCCAACACAGCGGGCGATTGAATATGCAGCAATTCACGGTTGTAGTTCTCGAGTGGGTGAATTGCACCGGCATCTATCAGGTACGTCATTAGCATGTGACTAGTGCGATCAAGTTCCAGATCCTTAATGGTGTGCACCTCGTTCGAGGTGAGACATAATTTTGGATAAACGTAGAGAGTCAGATCGCTGCCAATCAAGCGCCCCATTTTTTCAAGTAGCCCATCGGTTGCACCCTGTGTTGCAGCAGAAGTAAAGAGCTGTTCAGCGGAGTCCATACCAATTGCCAGTGCGCTTCTGGCTACGCCGGAGCGACGCAAATATTGTGACAGCTCATCGTAGTCAAGGAAGTCAGAAATCAGAACGGTATATCCCGTCGCGGCCAACACATCAATTCGACTGATAAAATCTTCCGGGCAGACATCCCCATCAGGCGACAGGTGATGCATGGTCATTTCCATCAGAGGAAGAGGCGTGACGTCGGGGTGAGCCTCCTGAAATTTTCGCTGCGCACATTGCAGCACATCGACATTGACATGCGTTAGTGGGCGAAATCTCCCACGGTGTACAACCACAGATTCCTTGCGTAGATACTCACAGGCCTGCAGTACCTGGCCATCTGCGGCGAACATAGCTGCACCGGTAAATCCAAGCTGCACCAAACGCAAACTCATCACTCGGTTATCGACGTCCTCAAATGCCTGGCCGGAAAACTCAACCATATCTACTTCGACGCGCTCGGTACTCAATCCTTCCAGCAATGAAGCTAATAATTTTTCTGGCTCTGCCGACAGAAAAGTCGCGCCGTAAAGCAGGTTAACCCCGACCATGCCAATTGCGTCTTGTTGTAGCGCATTCGAACTGTCCAGCATGCGAACATGGATAATAATTTGGCTGTGCTCTTCGCCGGGAGCAGATTGGAAGCGGACACCCATCCATGCATGGCAGCTGTTGGTGCCACGAAAATTCCGCGCTGACACCGTATCAGCAAACGAGAAAAAGGACGTTGTATCACCGCGCTCATCGCCCAGGCGCTCGACGTTCAACGAGTACTCTTTCTCCAACATGGATTCGAGTCGCTCACGTGCAACATAGCGCTCGCAATCACCGTAGATCGCGTCACTAACACGCATGTCGTAGGCTGAAATACTCTTAGCCACCGTGCCGGCAGCACCACCGGCCTGGAAGAACCAGCGCACAACTTCCTGCCCCGCTCCAATTTCAGCAAAACTTCCATAGACCTGATCATCAAGATTGATGTGAAGTGCTTTCTCTCGAGTATTCATTGGCCGTCCACATAGTAAGGTTATACCTAGGCTAGCGGTCGATGAGCTAAATTCCTTAAGGGGATTCTTATTGTATTTGAACAAATATGGGCACTGGGTCGCGAAACTCGTCTTTTACTTCCGATTAGGCGCGCGCTCTGCTCGGCTTTTCCTGTTGTGAGTGACTATTTGCCAAGGCGGGGGTGCTGCGGCTAACCAAATGTCATTGTCGATATTTGGGGTCAGAGTAAGAACCCGGAATACTGCCTGTTATTAATCCGCTCCGGTGAGGCCTGCCTTGTCCTGTGCAAAGAGGCTGGCAAGGTTTTCTCTGCTGTAGTTGCCGTGGTCTATTAGTGCATCGATGTCGCCTTCCATTTCCAGCGAATGCTCCAGTGTCTCTTCGTCATGACGCTGGAATACTTGCACCATACGGTGTGCCTCAGCGTCACTGAAGCCGTACTCTTGTAGTACAAACTCCGCTGCGGACAGGCTACCTCCAACGAGTTCCCGCACCACAGTTTTCACGCCTTGCTGCCTGAACAACTGAACGCTAAACCGGTTGTGAGCGCGCGCTACAATGCGCACCTCAGGATAGTGCTCTCGAACTAGTTCAGTGACCCGCAGACTTTGCTCTTCATCGTCCAGTGCAACCAGGATGACATGCGCATGATCAATGCCAGCGGTTCTCAGTAGGTCCAGACGCGCAGCGTCGCCATAAAAAACGTGGTTTCCAAATTTCTTCACGAACTCGATGTGTTCGGCATTGTTGTCCAGTGCTGTAAAGGCAATACCGTTCGCTGCCAGGATGCGGCCTGAAATTTGACCAAATCGACCAAAGCCAGCGATGATCACTTCTGGTTCGTCGTGATCCCTCTCGTCATCGTAAACACGGGGGCAATTATCTGTGCTGAAAAATTGGCTGTGAAGAATGACCAACGGAGCAGTCAGGGCCATCGAGATTCCGACAATGAGTGTTATCTGATTTGCCAGAAGAGTTTCGATCAGCCCATTGCTTGTCGCCTGAGCCATCACCACAAAGGCAAACTCTCCACCCTGCGAAAGCATCAGGCCTACATGTAAGGCGTCTTTGGAGGATTGGCCGGAGAGCCTGAGTAGACCCCAAATCACCAGTGTTTTCAGAATCACCAGAGCCACGGCTGCGCCGAATATCAGCAGCGGCTGCTGGGTTAAGAGGGCGAGATCCAGGTTCATGCCAATGGCTATAAAGAACAGCCCCAGCAGCAGTCCTTTGAACGGCTGAACTTCTGTTTCTAACTGGTGCCGGAAGCTCGAGTTGGCCAGCATTATTCCAGCGATAAAGGCACCCATACCCATGGACAGGCCGACGGCCTCCATACCCACAGCCGTTGCCAGAACAATCAACAACGCAGAGGCCGTCATTACTTCGTCGCTACCGTGAGCAGCTACAAGGCGTAAGAAGGGGTTGAGCAGAAATCTACCGATCACTAGTACTGCGGCGATTGCTGCAAGGCCAATGTACCAGGCCGATCCGCTATCCGATGAATTGGTGGCTAGAGATTCTACTAACAATAGTACAGGTATAACTGCGAGATCTTGCATCAGCAAAATTCCAAAACCTTGCTGCCCGGGCGGACTTTTAAGCATGCGGTGTTCATTCATCAGCTGGATGGCAAAAGCTGTGGACGACAGCGCGACTGCCAGTGCAACCACTATCGCGACCGGCCAATCGGCAAGGAGATAAAAGACCGCGATGGCGATTAGGCCGGCGCTGATAAGTAGCTGCCCGCCACCAGTAAGTACAACGGCACCACGCAGACGCCAGAGTTTGTCTGGCTCAAGCTCCAGACCAATCAAAAATAGCAGGAGAATCACACCGAGTTCTGCCACATGCAGTATGGTGCCCGGGTCACTTATGAGGTTGAGAACAGATGGACCTATGAGAGCGCCGGCGACAAGGTATCCAAGGATAGCGCCAAGTTTTAGTTTCTTGAAGACGGGTACGGCAACTACAGCCGCACCCAGGAATATAATTGCGGGGCCCAATGTGCTCACTAGCGTCTCCTAGCTATGATTTGACAGCGTATCTGGAGGTATATTTGGGTCTTGGTAGAACCCTCAAATAAATGCCCTCGGCTGGTTTGGTAATACATACAGGGAGACAGTCTACTTAACTCTTGGTAGAAGTGGCCAATTTAGTAAAGTGTCTCCATAATCTCCGTGAAGTGTACACGGCTGGGGTGAGGCCCAAGTTGATGGGGACAGAATAATTGTGCTCTGCCCACGAAGGCCCAGCCTACGGCCCAGCGCAAACAATTGTCATCATCCGTGTTGCATACCGTTATATAAGTGGTTGATGATCCGTCTTCGATTGTTCATCTGAGAGGTCTCAAAATCAACTTGGGAACACAATGGAGTACGCCAAGCATACTGCGCAAATTGGCAGCGAGTTTGCCATGACTCCGGAAAAATCAAATTTGGCATTTCAGATCCACGACCTGCGAAACAAGATTGGTGCAGCAGTTTCGTTTGTTGAATTGCTCGAAAATGAACAGCCCCTAGTCGCATCGAGCCCCCATTTTGCTTCTGTGCGCGAATGTCTTGTCAGTGCTATAAAGACATCTCGCGAAGTCTCAACGGCCTTGGATTCAACCGTTTCCGAGCAGGTTAGGGCCGAGGTACAAACGTTCCAACTGGTATCCGCCATTGAAGTTGTCAGTGTTCATGCGCTCGAGGCTTACGCCGTCCTTAATCGCCAGTATCCCATTGATATTCAATATTCCTACACGATCCTGGAACAGGACAGACTTTTAGCTATGGACCAGGGCGAAGTGTCCAGTATTCGAGAAAATGTAATTGCTAACGCTGTTGCATCGGGCGCGACTCGGCTTAAGGTTATTTATGAAATGCGGGACTACTGCCTGGTTATCAATATGGAAGATGATGGGTGCGGAATGAGCGAGGATGAGCTCAATAAATTACAGCTAAGGCAGCTTGGTGATGGCCAGATACATGGCCTGGGCACCAGAAGGATTATGAGCTCGGTGGTTGCGCACGATTCGGCCGTGACATATTCGTCCAGAGAGGGCGTGGGTACTACGGTAAAAATCCTTTGCCCCTACGAGAATCCTGTAGATTAAACAGCGTCGAAGACGATTCATGCGATAATTAGTGTAGCGTCTGGGCTGGTGTTCCATTTATTCGGCCATCACTGAGCTGAAGATGAATCTAGGCTGCGGCCGACTTTGACCTCAATGTCTTCGCGCGTTTGTCTTCACCATCATGACTCCAACCGGGTGCCTTGAAAAGGTAACTGAGCTTGTCCCTCATGGTCTTGGCCCGTCTCACATCGGCGGCAATCGCAAAATATTCATGCGTCGCTACAAAGAACGGATTTTGGGAAGTAATATTTGTGGTTAGTCCATAAACCGGCGGCTCGGATTTTACCTGCGAGGAAAAGGTACCCAGTAGTTTGTCCCAAATAATTAGCGTTGCCGCATGATTACAATCCAGATAGCGAATGTTCGAGGCGTGGTGAACGCGGTGGTGTGACGGCGTGTTAAAGAATCGCTCAAACCAAGTGGGCAGAGTGTCAACCAGTTCTGTGTGCAACCAGAATTGATAAAATAGACTGAGTGACATCATCGTAAAAATCATCAGAGGATCAAATCCTAGCAACGGCAGCGGTATCCAGAATGCGTATTTGTGCAAGCGTTCCATTACACCTTGGCGCAACGCCGTGGCGTAATTCATCTTCACAGCGGAGTGATGAGATACATGGCCGGCCCAGAACAGGCGTACCTCATGATTGGCACGATGCATAAAATAGTAGGTAATGTCGTCCAGAAAGAATAGTAGGACCCACGCCCACCACTGGCGCTGAATCAGATCTGCGAATGGGCTGATGCTGTGGAGATAGAAAAACAGTATAAAGGCGGCAAGCTTGGGCAGTATATCCACCACCACGACAAAAGCAGTCATCCATAGCGACGCGATCGTGTCCTTTCTCTCGAACAGTTGAAGATTCTTCCGTTTATCAATAATAAACTCGACCAACAAGGCTAGAAAAAACAGGGGTAGGAAGAGATAAATCAGATCGTCTTTGGCAAGTTCGTCCAGGTAAAACTGTAGGTCATGCATGATAGAGCTCTCCTCCGCGTATTCTGGAATCTCAGTGCTATGCGTGCTGTTCTTGGGTATTTGATATTGCAAAAGGTAGCATCGGCTAGAATGCAAAACTTGACATTTGGTGCCATAATACTTGAATGCAGAGGCAAACTGATTCGGGCGAAGGCGCCGACTACACAATTCGAGCACAAGGCTTCGGCGCGATAGACGCGCTGTTGAGAGAGCTCGATGTTGATCCGAAGTCCGCGCTGGCTTTCGTCGGGCTACAGACCGATGTTTTCGATGAGCACAATAAAAACCGTTTAATCGACTATCGTAAGTTTTTGAATCTGCTCAATCACTGTGCGCAACTGACAGAGCGCAACGACTTCGGAAACCTATTGAGCCGGTACCAGGATATGTCGGTGATTGGTGTGCCGGGTATTGCGATGTATGAGGCACAGAATTTTCGAGCGGCTCTGCAGGATCTCATCCATTTTTTCCACCTTCACATGGACGGCATGAAAGTTGGCTTTGAAGAAGGCAGCCGGATCAGCATGGTTACGCTGGAGATCGTAATGCCCTTTGCGCCTGTCTATAAACAGCAGATTGAACTCTCACTGGGAATTGGTTTGCGTTTCGTACGCCGCCTGCTCGGTGATAAATGGAGCCCAACTGAAGTTTTCTTCGAACATCTGGAGGACACGGGTTCCGCGAGCACGCAGGCGCTGTTCCGCTGCCCCGTCAATTATGAAAATGAGCTAAATGGCTTCACTTTCAATTCGAGCTTTCTAGATGTTGAGCGAGATCAGTTTGACTCACAGGCGCGGCAAATTCTGTATGACTACCTCTGTCTTCAGTCGCGCGCTGTAAAAAAGGATTTTGTCATTGAATTTCGAGAGGTGTTGATCAATGCCTTGCGTGCGGGCACTTTCGATATTGATACGCTCAGTGGTAGCTTGGGGCTTAGTCGGCGTACGTTGCAGCGCCGTCTTGAAGACCACGGGTTCCACTACAGTGACTTGCTAGAAAAGACGCGGATGGACCTCGCATTGCGCTATTTACGTACATCCCGCATACCCGTCACGCAAGTATCCGATATCCTGGGGTATACAGATGTAAGTAGCTTTTCCCGCTCCTTCAAGCGCTTTTTTGGCAACTCTCCTCGTGCCTGGAGAATGCAAAATGGGGTTTGAAGGCTTAAAGCTATGATACTGAAACCTGACGCCAGGCTTTCCTGTTTCCATCCTTACTGAGCATCGTCGTTTACCCCGCTGTCTGAAATTTGGGGACGTATAAGCTGCCCCTGTGTCTCCGGCGGTTTCATTGGTTCGGATAACAGCAAAGCTGGAATGGTAGGACTCACCGCCTACGGTCCAATACGCAGCACGGTCTCAGCACACCGAGCCTAATGTAGTCAATCCTTCGGTATCGTGGATAGTGCTTACCTGATTACGTCAGCCCTCGTTACCCCCTGTGAGTTGAGCGAATACCTCGCTCGTAAACGCAAATCCCACCAGCACAAAGGATAGCCGAAAGTGCGCCAGTTCAGACGATTGTTGTGGCGCTTGGCTTTCCCAAAGGGGAGCGTTGCAGTATTTTGGGCTAGAGTACAAAGGCGGCAGTATGGCTGTACGCGTTGTTATTTCGTGGCGCGAACTACGACAGAATTGCAGCGTAAAAGTAATCCCCAAAAAATGAAGAGTCGTTATTAAAGTATTGGCAATTGCTGCAAGCAACAGTAAGCGATCTATCAACAAGCAATTGGTAACATACGCCAGCGGTCTGATAGCAGGCGCTGACGTCGAAATCCTGGACATCAATGATTACGAGATGCCAAGTTACAGCGCTGACCGGGAAGAAGAGTCAGGAATACCCGGCGACGCGCGCAAATTTCGACAACTCATTGGGGAAGCGGACGCCTTGCTTATTTCCTTTGCCGAACATAACGGTTCTTACACTGCGGCCTGCAAAAATCTTTATGATTGGATCTCTCGCATTGACATGAAAGTTTTTTAGGGTAAACAGATGGTATTGCTCGCGACCTCTCCGGGCCGAGGTGGGGCGGGCAATGTGCTGACCAGCGCAAAAACCTCTGCGCCCCATTTTGGCGGCGATGTTCTCGCAGCTCTCTCAGTGCCAAGTTTTCAGGAAAATTTTGATCAAAGTAAGGGCGAACTATCTAACGGTGAACTCAAGTCTCAGTTGCTGGAAGCCTTGGAAAAATTGGACTAAGAGTAAGAGCTCCATTCTTACAAAGACGATTGCGGTCGATGTGAGCTCACAGCTATGCATAAGCCAAGCGCCACCAAAACAAAGCTAGCCGGTGTCGGGACAGCGCTTGAATGATAAAACCAGCCGCTTGCATAGTATTCTCCAAATTCTACCCAGACTATTTTGATGAGAGACGGGCACCATTTCTCGGGTGTCACGCGACCCGGTAGGGACAGATCGCTCCAGGTGATGTTGTGTACACTTCAATCCATTCCAAAGCGCTGACAATAGTCTCCGAACAATACGCCTAGCTCATCACGACTAAGTCCGTAATCTTCAAGCTTATAGTGATGACGGCCATGCTTGTCCCTGGGCCGATTGTCCAGATAGTGCTGCATCGCAGCGCGAGCTTCCGGCGTAAAAGGGAAATCGAAATGTTGGTAAATCGATTCGATGACCTTGATAGGGTCTGCAACAATGTCGTCAAACTGAACATCAAAAAAGCGCTTGTCTGCATCGGGCATGGCGTCCCTTAGGGCAATGCTTTTGTTCAGTGTAGTGGAGAAAAATTCGGCTTCACGCCGGCCAGTCGCCATCGGATCTATCTTGTCACTGAAGGCACTGTGTAATGTGCAGGCCAGGCTGGAAATTGAGCCCATCACATCAACGGGATCGCGATGAGTGTGCACCAGTGCTGCATCCGGGTATTGTTTGATGATCGTATCCAGATAGGGCAAATGTGCCGGTGTTTTTAGTACCCAACGCGTTTTACGATAATCTGCCTGTAGGTGTTGCAGGAACTGGTAGTGCCACTGGTACGTCGCTGTCATGTCTTGGTTAAGCGACCAGCGTCGATATTCGGGGATAGAGTAGCTCGCCCCAAACTGATCTGAAATAAAATGCGCTGCCAATAACGATACGCACTCTTGCGGCAGACGCGCGCCGATTTCATGAATAGCTTTGAATCCCGGAGCCAGGATTTCGATTTTATTCAGGTGTTCTTCTGCCGCCTTAATCCGCGGGTCAGTCGTAAAGGATTCCTGGCGGGCAGGAGGAAAAGGACTGAGTACTTCCCAGCTGGCAGGAGAGCGGTGAGCGGGGTCCTGGGCTAACAACTCGTACAAAATTGTCGTGCCTGTGCGCGGCAGACCAAGAACAAATAGCGGTCGCTCTATGGTTTGCTTTGCCACTTCCGGGTGCTGCTTCCGGTACTCAACGATCTGCAGGCGCAGGGCCAAATTGTCCAGCAACAACTGCCGGGCCGCTATGCGACCAATTTGGGACAGCTTGGCTTCGTGCTCAAATGATTCGCACAGTTTATCCAGTCCCAAGCGAAAGCTCTCATCGCCGAAGTTGCTGAGTCCGGATTTCTGGCAGGCTTTGGCGATCAACCTGTCGGGGGACAGCCTGGGCTTGGAAAAACCCACTGCGCTAAGTCCTCTACCCAGGCGGTTGATCTGCTTGATAGCGAAAGGTTGGTCGGGGGATGGGTATTGTGTGGTCGATCCCATTTAGTTAACGCTCATGTCATTTTTTCGCAATGATATCATCCGGCGATGGGTCATGTAGTTTAACTGCTGCGCTATTACTTTCTAGCGTAGCTGCATACAGCTCTGGGAATCAGGGGGCGAGGGGCCGCGGAATCAAACGCTAGAGCCGCCTTGAGCACACGGCTCGCTTCTGGCGAGTTGCTTTTAGCCTTTCTCCGACTCAACATGCCCTCTGCCTATCCGAGCATTCGTGTACGTTAATCCAGAGGTATCAATGAAATATTCAAAAGCCGTGTCTCTACTATGTTGCCTTATTGTGGCGCTGCTAGCAGGCTGCGCTGCACAGGGCCCGGACAACCGGTCCAACGAAGGTGTCGTGATCGCCGACCAGATATTTACCGGCGGCTCAATTGTCACATTGGATACTGAACAGCCTTCAGCTGACGCTGTGGCAGTAAAGACCGGCAAAATAATAGCGGTTGGCAGTGCGGCAGAGCTTGGCAAGTATATCGGCCAGGAAACCCAGACTATCGACTTCACTGGGCAAACATTACTCCCGGGCTTTATCGATGGCCATAGCCACTTTTCACATGCGGCTGGTGCCGCCTCTTGGGCAAATGTATCCGGTGCTCCAGTAGGAGCGATGGCCAGCATTGCCGATATAGTTGCCGAGATGCAGGCGCTAAAGGAGCGCAACCGCGTGCAGGCCGGTGAGTGGCTGATTGGTTATGGCTACGATGCGGACACCTTAACGGATGGGCGCCATATAACGCGCGACGATTTGGACGTGGCATTCCCCAACAACCCAGTACTGCTAATCCATGTATCGTTTCATGGAGGTGTACTCAATAGCAGAGCCTTCGCTGAAATCAGCTACGACGAAAATACGCCCACACCAGCAGGCGGCATTATCGTGCGACGCGATGACAGCGACGAGCCTTTGGGATTGCTGATGGAGACTGCCTGGTTTCCGGCGATAGCTATTTTGCCCCGGCCCAGTGGCGAGGGTCTTGTTGCCAATATCATTAAGACCCAGCAGCACTATGCCGCCAATGGCGTGACCACTGCGCAGGATGGCATCGTGAGCATGGCAGAGTTTTCTGTACTAAAAGATACAGCGGCGCGTGGAGAACTGTTTATCGATCTTGTTGCATTGGGCTCCTATGCTGAAGTGCCGCAATTTGTCGCCGAGCACCAAACGTATGCCCACTACAATCAGCGACTGAAACTGGGAGGCATTAAACTCATTACCGATGGTTCACCGCAGGGCAAGACGGCATTTTTTAGCGACCCTTATCTGACCGGTGGACCGGGTGGTGAACAAAACTGGAGCGGAGAGCCGATGCTCCCGGCAGAGCAATTCTCACCTGTGCTGGCTGCGGTATACGCAGCTGGGATGCAGGCTTATGTGCATGCCAACGCAGATGCAGCGGTAGATATGCTGTTGGAAGCCCACAAAACACATATGGGGCAGGCAGGAGAAGATAGTCGCACGGTGATTATTCATTCTCAATTTATTCGACCGGATCAACTGGAATCTTATGTGGGCTTCGGCATGGTGCCAGCGTTTTTTAGCAACCATGCGTACTTCTGGGGAGATGTACATGTTGAAAATATTGGCGAAAGGCGCGCCCACTATCTATCTCCAATGAACTCTGCCGGAAAGCTTGGCATCCACTTTACCAATCACAGTGACTATATGGTCACACCTTTGAGTCCGTTGTTCACCGTTTGGTCTGCAGTGAATCGGGTTTCACGCAGTGGCGAGGTGATCGGAGCGGGTGAGCGAATCACACCACTGCAGGCGTTAAAGGCAATCACACTGGACGCGGCGTGGCAGTATCGAGAGGAAGAAAGTAAAGGGTCTGTGAGCGTAGGCAAGAAGGCTGACTTCGTGGTGTTGGATGCGAATCCGCTAACGGTTGATCCAATGAAAATAAAGGACATTGCAGTAGTGGCAACTTATAAAGAGGGCCGGGAGATATTTTCGAAATAGAATACGATTGCGGCCTTTGAACTACGCCCAGTTTACGGTTTATCCCATTCAAGACTTCTAACGTACTCTCTCATTGTGATCAGATTGGGATATTGTGCACGCAGTGCATGCAGGTCCACCTGATAACCCGGGCCGTCGAACCATCGATACATCATTGTCATCTCCGGCCCAGAGCTAGCCTCGAATTGGTCCCAGGGTATTTTTTTATAACTAATGTCGACGTTAAACTCCTCGGAGAGGGTGGTGAGGAATTCGGACAGCGTCGTTTCATCGCCTGCGATGTTCACCGCTTTGCCCATCCACTGCTCGGGTTTGTCGAAAGCTTCGCCTACAAAAAAACCAATGTCTTTGGCCGCGATCCATTGGTGCCGTTTACTCAGATCGCGAGGATCCGTCAGGACGCCCGACATAATCTCTTCTTGTCGAAAGCGTAGGTTGTCCATGAATTCCACTGGTCGCACGATGGAATAGTTGAGCCCGGAATCGTACAGCGTCTTCTCTATCTCGTACTTACTGTCAAAATGAGGGACACCCGTTTTGGTTTCAGCCTGCGAGACTGAGGTATACACAAAATGCATGATGTTCGCTCGCTGAGCTGCGGCAATCAGTTGTTTACCATGGGCAATTTCCACAGCGATGCTGGAGTGATTAGACGATGTCACAGCAAACAGCCCGTATGCACCCGCTAGCGCAGCTGCCAGCGAGGCCGGGTCGTCGAAATCGCCTTTGACCATCGTTGCGCCAAGGTTTTCCAGCGCCTTTGCCTGGTCACTATCAGGGTTACGCGTTAATCCACGCACGGCGTACCCTCGCGCAAGAAGTGCTCGCGCTACGGCACCGCCCTGAGTGCCAG
Organism: Halioglobus sp.; assembly: GCA_047611225.1. Taxonomy (GTDB): domain Bacteria; phylum Pseudomonadota; class Gammaproteobacteria; order Pseudomonadales; family Halieaceae; genus Marimicrobium. The sequence goes on along the minus strand of JBLFWP010000028.1, from coordinate 1,110 downwards.
TGGCACCGGTTACTAGAATTGCTCTGGAGGCGTTTAACGCCGAATCACTCGAATCCACCTGGGTACAGCCGCTTACGAACAGCATGGTTAGTAGTGCAACAAGTGTGGTTATTCGGGTGGTCATGTTCTAAGCCTTGGATAATATCGTAGGGAGTATGTTACACCCGAATCAAGGAGCAGGCTTTTTCTTGGTCACCTATTCAGATCTGACCGATATGCATTGAGTCTGACTCTTTGGCTTCTACGCCGTTGACGCGAGGCGTAATTTTGGCCGTGGCTTTACAGTCCGTGGAAAATAGGAGACCTGAGTCCGTGACCATCTCAGCCGGCTGAGAAATCGAAAGATGATGTCCCGCCATTTACTTCCACTTTAGGTAAACCACGTGAGTACGCGTTCCACTGTGGCGTCAGATGCTTCTGCGGGAGTACCCGAATTAAATGGCGGCTGCGGCGAATATTCGAGGCCGAGTTGAATTGCTTTTGCTATCTCGTCACCGGCGATCTCCGCGACCAGCGCGAGTGCAAAATCAATTCCAGCGGTAACCCCGCCACCCGTCGCCCGGGTTCTATCGATAACATACCGACCCTGGGTTGGGATGGCGCCAAAGTCTTCGAGGCTGGAATGCGCCGCCCAATGTGTGGTTGCCTTGTAGCCTCGAAGCAGGCCTGCCGTGCCTAGCAGTAATGCTCCAGTGCATACGCTGGTGACCCACCGGGCTTTTGCTCCCTTGTCCTTGAGGAAAGTAATAGTTTCTTCGTCAGCCATTAGCTCTATTGTTGGCTGGGTCCCGCCGGGAGCAAAAAGAATGTCTGGATTGTCAAAGCACTCCGCGAAACTGTGCGTGGGCACGATGAACATTCCAGTGTCTGTTGGAATGGGCTCAGTTGTTTTCCAGACAACCTGGATCTCCGCCTCTGGCCATGTGCTCCAGACTTGCAGTGGCCCCATCAAATCCAATGGGGTAAGTCCGGGGTACGCAAGCATAACGATTTTCATAAAGACTCCTGAATGATGGCAACGAAATTTATGGGCATGCGATAAGCAATTGGCTTGAGTTTGGCGAGCCCTAGCTTACTGAGCGAAAAGGTAGCAAAGATTTGTATTGGCAG
>JBLFWP010000027.1:0-37698 GCA_047611225.1 Halioglobus sp. | reverse complement strand
CCCACTGTTCAGGCGCAAGGCTGGGGCACGAAGTTGTACGAGGCACTTTTCAAGGAGCTTCGTAAGAATTCTTTTCATATGGTAATTGCAGGTATAACGTTGCCAAATCCAGCCAGTATAGCGCTGCACGAAAAGTTTGGTATGAAGAAGGCTGCTGTATTTGATGAGGTGGGCTACAAGTTTGGCCAGTGGAAGGATGTGGGCTATTGGCAGGTACAGCTCACTGACACCGAAAACGACCAGCAATCTCAATCGCCACAAGGAGATGAATAATGATTGCTGAGTTAACGAAATATGCGGGTGATGCACTAGCCTTTGAAATATCGGGCAAGGTCTCGATAGATGAAGAGAAAATGTGGATCGCCAGGATTGAACAGGCACTGCAGGCCAATGACAAGCTCAAAGTCATGGTGGTGTTGGGCGAAGGCGCGTCCTGGGGCCTAAAGGCCGGTGTCGAAGACGTTAAATGGGTTTTGAAGCATATGGATCGTATCGAGCGAATTGCTTTCGTGTCGTCCAGTAAAGTGTGGAAGTGGTTGATTTCTGTCGATAGTGTTTTTGCACAGATGGTGGGGATCAAGGAGCGTCATTTCGACACGGCTGAGGTTGACGATGCTTGGTCTTGGCTTACCCAGTAGTCAACAATCGCTGTGCTGGCTTGAGTGAGCCGAATGTGTTCGATGCTTTTTAGACAAAAAATGGTGAAAGTGTAGGGGGCAACCCCGCCCCATGAAATAGGGCGGGAAGGGAGTCAGCTGAAGCTATTTAGTCTAGCTTTCCAAGGATAGCGCCGCCGGTAGGAATGCCCACGCCAGATGTCACCAGAGCGTGATTTACTTCTTTTGCAGGCTGGTTGACTGAGCTACCCCGTACCAGGCGCGTGGCTTCTACAATTCCATTTACACCATGTATATAGGCCTCACTTAACTGGCCGCCGTGGGTGTTGGTGGGTAGACGGCCATCGATACGCAGCGCGCCATCTTTCACAAAATCGCCGGACTCGCCATAGCCACAAAGCCCCCATGCTTCCAGTTGCCACAATACGATTGGCGAGAATGCGTCATAGATAACAGCGGCATCTATATCGTCTGGGCCTAAGCCGCTCATCGCATAGACATCCTGCGAGGCCTTTTCCATTTCTGGAATACCCGCAAATTCTTCGCGGTAGAAGGAAGTCATCTGTTCCTGGTTGTCTGCTGCACACTGTGCAACACCGCGTACTGCGACCCCCGGCTGCTTGAGATCCCTAGCGCGTTCTGGCGTCGTTACAATTACGGCGGAGCCACCATCACTTTCCTGACAGCAATCAAACAATTGCAGTGGATCTGCAATCATTCGGGCGGCGTCATATTCAGCGCGGTCGAATTCCTTACCGTAGAAGAAAGCGGCGGGATTATTGGCACCGTATACGCGGGTGGACTGCGCCACTTCGAACAACGCATCTTTGGTAACACCGGTAATGTTCATCCATCGTTGGGTAAACATGGCTACCCAGCTTGCGGGTGTTAGCAGGCCATAGGGCATGTACCAGCCCCAGTGCATGGCATCTGCTGTGGCAATATGGCCGGAAACACCGCCAGAGAAGCGATGTCCGCTGCGGCCGTTGAGGGCGCGATACACAACAACACATTCTGCCATGCCAGTGGCGACAGCCATGGTCGCCTGGTGAAGGCAGCTTGTGGCAGCGCCACCACCGTAGTGGGAGCGGCCATAGAAGGTGAGTTCACCTACTCCTAAGGCACGTGCTACTTCAATTTCATCGTTGCTGTCCATGGTGAAGGTTGCCATGCCATCAATGTCGCTGGGCTTGAGGCCCGCGTCATCGATGGCGGCTTTCACGGCTTGGACTGCAAGGGACAGTTCAGACACCCCTGAATTCTTGCTGAATTTGGTATTGCCGATTCCAACAATGACCGCTTTATTTTTTACATTAGCAACCACGGTTCAGGCTCCCTTGGGTAATTCGAGTTGAACAGAGCCCTGCATGTGCATGCCCCAGATATTGTTTTCACCATTCACTGCCACGTCGATAACACCGCTATCGGCATCAACAGCCGTCACTTCACCAGTCATAGTCATTACCATGCCGGGGAGGTTTGGGGCGCCCAAACGTAGATCAATAGACTTAACCACAGCCTCAGGCCCGCTCCAGTCAGTTGCGAAGCGTGTCATCAAGCCCTGGCTGGTGAGAATGTTCATGAAGACATCCGGTAGGCCAGCTGCGACTGCTTCGGCTTTGTTATGGTGCACCGGTTGAAAATCGCGGGTGGCTAATGCGCCAGCCACTACAAGGCCTGTAGTGATGTCGATGTCCACCGGTGGAAGTGCGTCGCCTACGGTTACTTCGGCGCTGCTTAATGTTTTGTAATCGCTCATAGTCTTGGCTCCAATTAAGCTGCGTAAAATTGAGGGAGCATGGTTTTTTCGTCGACCTGCTCAACCTTGCCTTTCACCTTCATCCCGATTTTCACGTCGGCAGGTTCGGTGCCCACGATGTTGGCAACGATGTTGGTGCCTTCGCCGAGCTTGATAACCGCGCAGATCAACGGGTACTGATAGCCTGGAATCTTGGGGTGATGTATTTCAGTGTGGCTGAGAATTTCACCGTCCAGGGTAGATTCTATAGAATCCCACTCCATGGATTGGCATTCACCGCACATAGGCCTGGGAGGGTGACGTAATGTCTGGCAGTTCTTGCAGCGCTGAATGAGTACCTTGCCTTCATCGCAGGCGTCCCACCACCACTTATTATCGTGACCGCGCGGGGAAGCAATGCGTGTAGGGACTTCCAATCCTACGTCTGCAGCTGCGGCGGCTGGCTGCTCCTGCGGAATAAATTTCAGCACTTTAAAACGCTGCGTGCCTATGGTGTCGCCGTTCTGGTCACTAAAGGTTGTCAGAGTTTCAAAGAAATAGCCTGTTCCGCGTGCGGTGGTCTTGCGCTCAGAGATATTGTCGATGTGCATTTCCATTACGACACTGTCGCCGGGAGACACTTCCTTGTGGTATTCCTGCTTAACATTCGTTCCGAGCACGCCGGTGTAACCGTTCTCGTCAAAAAACTTGACCAGGTTGGACATGGCGTTGGGGGCCCGACCCTTGGTGACCTGATAACCTTCCTGCCCCCAGACATACATCATGGCAGGCGGCGCGATCGTCTTGCCGCGTGCGCTTTTTGCCGCCCAGTCGGCGTCCAGATAGGCGGGATTAGTTTCACCCAATACCTCGGCCCACTGTCGAATCATCGGCATATTGACATCATCGGCGGCCGGGGTAGCGGCGTAAACCTCCTTCCCGACGAAGCTGTTGATCTCATCCTCAAAGGCTTTTAGTTCTTCTGCATTCATTGAAAACAGTTCCTCTTGGGTATTGTCTGTAGTTGTTTGTCGTTGTATTTGTTTAGCTGCGGCAACTAGCGGTGTGAGGGCATGCCCAGACCGTGAGTCGCTACCAGACCGCGCAGTACTTCTACCACCCCGCCGCCGAAAGTGTTGATAGTGGCACGCCGGAATTCGTGTTCCAGATTACCGTGCAGTACCGTGCCCTCATTGTCTGCACCAATGAGTGAGTGCGGACCCACCACGTCCATCAGCATGCGGCAAATTTCCAACATGATTTCAGTGGAATACACTTTGATTGCAGAGGGGAATACAGGGTTCATTTCCTGTTGGTCCAGCTGCCATGACATGCGGGCATTCATCACACGCATTGCTTCCAGGTGTGCATAGACTTCTGCAAGATTGCGCTGCGCGATTGGGTCATCGATGACGCGAGTACCATCAGCGTTCTTGGTTTCGCGTGCCCAGTCCATTGCATCGCGAAACAGTTTCCAGCCCTGTATGCCCCATGCTGCCAGGCCGACCCGTTCGTGGTTGAGCTGCTCTGTGATCAGGCGCCAACCACCGTTTTCTTCTCCAATGATCATATCCAGAGGGACTTTAACGTCTGTGTAATAGCTCATGTTGGTGTGAACACTCCCTACTGTATGAATAGAGCTATGCGAAAACCCCGGGTCTTTCGTGTCTGCAATCAGTATAGAAATGCCTTTATGTTTTTTTACGTCAGGGTCTGTGCGCACAGCCAACCAGACGTAGTCTGCACCCTCTGCGCCACTGGTGAAAACTTTGTTGCCGTTGACTACGTAGTGGTCACCCTCTTTAACTGCAGAGGTTGTTAGTGACGCCAGATCAGTCCCCGCACCCGGTTCGGTATAGCCGATGCAAAAATGCAGCTCCCCAGCAGCAATCCCTGGAAGAAACCTTTTACGCTGTTCTTCGGTGCCCTTACTCATAATGGCAGGGCCTACGGTATTCAGTGTGACGAAGGGGGTAGGGGCGCCTGCTAGCAGTGCCTCTTCGTAGCGAATAAGCTGTTCGCTTTCAGTTAGGCCTCGGCCGCCGTAGTCTTTGGGCCAGCCGACTGCCAGCATGCCATCTTTGCCCTGCTGCAAGATGAGATCTTTATACAGCGCTCCGCTTTCAGCGTTGCGTAGCTCTTCTCGATACTCGGGTTTAACAAGTTTGGTGAAGTAGCTGCGAAATTCCTGACGCAGTTCTCTCTGGTGATCCGTGTAATCGACGAACATCGGTGAGCTCCTGATAATGAATAGGAGATATAATATTGATTTTGAATTCAAATTCAACTATTTTATTGTCCATGTCATCAGATACATCTACAAATTCAACGACTGATATCCCTTCGGAGACTGCGCAAGCTGCTGTTAAGGCAGGAAAAAACCCCGGTGCTAGAAGTGCACGTGGTGAGCGCGCCCGCGCTGGGTTGAAAGCGGCCGCCCTGACAGTGCTTGAGCGTGAGGGCTACCACCGGATGCGCATTGCTGATGTGACAATCGAGGCGGGCGTTGCTCAAGGCCTCTTTTATCACTATTTCAAAGATTTGAAATCTCTGACGCTGGAAGTGCTGGCGGATTTTGCGGAGGCCAATAATGATCCGGTGGCAATTGAGAAAAACGTGCCCAAGGGCGATTGGTACGCCCGTATTTATGCGCATAACCTGGTGGTAGTGCGTGGCTATGCGAAACGGCCTGGTGTGATGCGCGGCCTACTCCAACTAGCGGACGAGGATGAGGCGTTCTCCAGACTGTTACGAGAAAACTATCGTAATCAGCTGATGTGGCTGGTGGATCTGATGCCCAAATTGTTTCCCGAGGTGCGCTTCAAGAAACACCAGGCTTTGATGGTGGTCTACTCTTTGGCGGGCATAGGAGAGGGGCTGATCAGGGAATATTTTATTAATGAAAGTAAAACCCTGCGGGCTGCCGATTTGTCGGTGGAGCAGTTCGCGGAATTGCTGACTACCATGTTTTATCGCGCACTGTTTCTGAAGCACCCGGATGAAAAACAACTTAAATACACACGTAACCTGAACGCTATGATCAGGGCACACTGAGGCAAAGACTCATGGATTTTAATTTTAGTGACGACCAGAATTCAATTCGCGAACTGTCGTATCAAATTTTTACTGACAGGGCGACGGACGAGTTTTTGCTGGAGTTCTCTCGTGGCGATGACACTTATGATGAGGTCTTATGGCAGACACTTGCCGAGCAAGGCTTGCTAGGGGTTGCCATTCCAGAGGCTGCCGGTGGCACTGGTCTTGGTTTGATCGAGTTGTGCATGGTGCTGGAAGAGCAGGGTCGCCGTGTCGCGCCGGTACCGCTGTATGCGAGTGCGGTACTGGGCGGCTTGCCCATCGCTCACTTCGGGACTGATGAGCAGCACTTACGCTATTTGCAGCCTCTGGCAAGTGGTGCAGTCAAATTTAGTGCGGCCATTGCTGAACTTGCTATGAACGAAGCAATGGTCACCAAGGTGACTGCAGTCCAGGAGGGTGACAGCTGGACTCTCACAGGCAACAAGTCGGTGGTGCCTGATGGTGCTGTGGCCGATTTTATTCTAGTGCCCGCTGAGGACGCTCAAGGGCAGCAAACAGTTTTTATTGTTGATACCAAAGCTACTGGTGTTACACGCCAGCCTGTAGAGATTGCTTTATCAGGTAAGCGAGCGGCACATCTGGCACTGGATGGCGTAAGTGTTGCTGCTAACGACGTGCTGGGCGCTGTCGGTCAGGGGGACGAAATTCTAGAGTGGCTGGAAGAGAGAGCCAATATCGGTCACTGCGCACAGCAGGTAGGTGTTACTGAGGAATCCATGAAGCGTACGGCTGCGTTTCTGGGCGAGCGTAAGCAGTTTGGTGTTGCCATTGGAACATTCCAGGCACTTGCCATGCGTATGGCAGACAGCTATATCGATGTAGAGGGCATACGCTCCACGTATTGGTTGGCACTGTGGCGTCTCAGCGAAGGTAAAGATGCGCGCGCCGAAGTACGCGCAGCCAAATGGTGGGCCTGCGACGCGGCGCACCGTATTGTGTCTACCTCCCAGCACCTACACGGTGGTATTGGCTCTGATATAGAGTTCCCCATCCATCGCTTTTTCTTGATGGCTAAACAGATTAGCTTTTCTCTAGGCAATGCCAGCCAGCAGTTGGACAAGCTCGGTAAATTACTGGCATCTGATGACAGCCTGGGTTTTCGTGCGCTGGAGGTATAGCCTCTAAAGGATATTGCTGTGACAGACGAGACATTATTGGCGCGCATTCAACGATTGGAATCTCTGGATGAGATTCGTCAGTTGGTAGCGAAATACTCGCTCTCTCTGGATATGAGAGATCTGGATGCTCATGTAAACCTTTTTGCAGAAGACATCCGGGTGAGTCGAGAGCATTCAGGTCGTGCATACCTGAAGCGCTGGCTTGACGATACCCTGCGGCTACAGTTCACGGGAACTTCCCACCAGACCGGTAATCACATTATTGAATTTGACGACCCTGATCACGCTCACGGTATCGTTTACTCCAAAAATGAACATGAGACTCCCTGCGAAAATGGTGAGACACAATGGGTCATCATGCAGATGGTGTACTGGGATAATTATCAGCGAATAGATGGCCAGTGGTTTTTCCGCCGCCGTCTTCCCTGCTACTGGTACGCGACTGATCTCAATAAGCCACCTGTTGGGCACGACAAAATGCGTTGGCCCGATCGTGACTCCTATGAGGGTGCCTATCATGATTTGTGGCCAAGCTGGAAAGAGTTCTGGGCAAACCCTCCAGGCGATAGCGAACCCGAAGTGGCCGCGCCAGCACCGCTGGAAGAATTCCTCAACACGATGAGAGCGGGCGCTGCGGAACCAAAAATTCGAGTCAGGTAAGTTGGCTCCTTGAAACTAGTGCTACAAATGATACTAGTGCGATAAATGAAAATAGATGAGTACGATCACTATGGATTTGGATCTGTTTACACCGGTTAAGTTAGGCGCGCTTGAGTTACGTAATCGTATTGTAATGGCGCCTATGACCCGTAGCCGTGCCGATAAAAATGCCGTGCCCACCGATGTGATGGTTGATTTTTACGGCCAGCGAGCCAGTGCCGGCCTGATCGTGTCTGAGGGCATAGCACCCAGCGGAGACGGTCTCGGTTATTGTCGTACGCCTGGAATTTACAACGAAGGGCAGATAAAGGCTTGGCGCAAGGTGACGGACGTAGTTCATGAGCGTGGCGGCTGTATTGTCGCTCAGATTATGCACGTGGGCAGAGTGTCTAATGCCCTGAATAAGCCCGCCGGTTTTGAAACCGTGGCTCCTTCAGCGATAACTGCCATGGGTGAAGTGTATACGGATGAACAAAATATGCAGCCGCTGGAAGCGCCCCGAGCACTCGAGACCGGCGAAATCGTCGATGTGGTTGAGCAGTACAGGCAGGCAACGGAAAACGCCTATGCCGCAGGTTTTGATGGCGTTGAGCTGCACTGTACCAGTGGCTATTTACCTGCTCAGTTTTTGTGCTCAGGCACCAATCAGCGCACTGACGAATACGGCGGCGGTCCAGCGAATCGCGCGCGCTTCGTGATAGAGGTGTTGCAGGCCATGGCCAGCGTGAACGGGGCAGGGCGTGTTGGTATGCGCATTTGCCCGGACAACCCTTTCAATGATCTTCACGACGAAGACCCTCAACATACATTCGAGTATTTGTTGGCAGAAGTGGAAGCGCTGAATCTGGCGTATCTCCACGTTATTCGTATGCCCAAAGGTCGCGTTGATAATATTGAGTTGGGGCAGCGCTATTTTGGCGACCGCTTAATCGGTAATGACAGTTACAGTTTGCAAGAGGCGCAACAGTCAGTTCGCGGTGGTGAACTCACTGCAGTCTCATTTGCCCGCCATTTTATTGCTAATCCTGACCTGGTAGAGCGGTGGCAAGGTGGCAGGGATTTATCGCCTATGGACCCCACAAAACTCTACACGCCCGGTGCTGAAGGGTATAGCGACTATCCCTGCGTCGATGTTTAAACCCAAAGCGGACCTCTAAAGGACTATACATGCCAGTTACTCCTGTTGAATTGAAAGGATCCAAAATATTGATCACCGGCCCAACGGGCCAAGTGGCTTTGCCCGTTGTAGAGCACTTTGCCAAGATTGCAGATGTCTATGCACTGGCGCGCTTTCGTAAGGAAGAAGATCGCAAGAAGATCGAGGATCTTGGTGCTACGGTTATAGCAGCGGATCTTGCAGACCGTGACAGCATGGCTGCGATTCCAGAAGACGTCGACTACGTAATGAATTTTGCTGTGGTAAAAAGCGGTGACTTTGATTACGACTTGGCGGCCAATGCCGAAGGGGTCGGGAACTTGATGCTGCGTTGTCGCAATGCCAAAGCGTTCCTGCACTTTTCTTCCACTGCAGTTTACGAATACAACGGCCACGAGCCCCGCGCTGAAAACGCACCTCTGGGTGACAACCACCGCGTAATGTTTCCCACCTACAGCATCTCAAAAATAGCGGCTGAGACTGTGTGCCGTTTCACAGCGCACCACAATGATATTCCAACAACGATTGCGCGATTAAGTGTGCCCTACGGTGACAACGGCGGCTGGATGTATTTCCATATGCTGATGATGCAGCAGGGTATACCCATTGACCTGCATCCGGAAAAGCCCAATTACTACAATCCACTACACGTAGATGACTACATCGAAAAAATCCCCTACTTGCTGGGGGCTGCGACAACTGAGGTCACGACCGTGAACTTTGGAGGTTCACAGCGCGCGAGCATCGAAGACTGGTGCGCTTACATCAGCGAGTTGACTGGATTTGAGCCTGTCTTTCAGGATAACCACAAGGCGTTTGGCAGCCTGTGTATAGATACGGAAAAAATGCACGAGCTGATTGGTGAGACGAAAGTAGACTGGCGTGAAGGTATTCTCAAGCAGCTTAAGAACCTGGCGCCAGAGGTATTGCGCTAGGCACTGGTTAAGCCGGATAGGGGCTGGCTGAATCGCTCAGCGCACGGCAGCTCCGCCATCCACAGACAGCACCTGCCCGGTAATAAAAGACGCGCGGTCACTGGACAGGAACGCCACTGCTTCTGCTATTTCTTCGGGTTCCCCCAATCGATTCATCACAGCGGCCTTCTTGAGGCCCACAGCAATCTTGGGCTGTTCTTCGAAATATTTTTCTACGCCGGGTGTGCGAATGACGCCAGGTGATACTGCATTGATACGAATTCCCTGGCCGCCATACTCAGCTGCTGAACTTTTGGTCAGGATGTTGACGCCACTTTTTGCGGCGGCGTAGGCGGTGTTGTAGGCCTGGCCTTTTAGAGAGGCATTTGAGGAAATGTTGACGATGGCGCCTTTACCATTGGCCAGCATGGCCGCTAGTTCATACTTCATACATAGCCATGTATTGGTCAGGCACATTTCGAGAGTCTGGTCGAAAACATCGCGGGTGTATTCGTGAATGGGGCCAGAGCCACGGCTTAACGCGGCACTGTTGCAGGCGATATCGATCCGCCCATATGCAGCCACGGCATCATCGACCATGGCCTTCACTGAGTCTTCCTTGCTGACATCGCCGTGCACGAAGGTTGCCAAGCCTCCAGCAGCTTCAATCAATGCAACGGTTTCACTGCCGGTTTCTTCGTTGAAGTCAGCGACTACAACGGTGGCACCTTCGCGGGCATAGGACTGCGCTATTGCACGGCCAATACCCTGACCCGCGCCGGTGACGATTCCTATTTTATTGTCTAGCAGGCCCATATTGACTCTCCAATGTTGCAGTCATTACTGCGTTTGAGTGGTCGGTGTGGCTGCGCGCAACGCAGATAGAACCAGAAGCGAAATTACTGCGCCGACTATCAGTCACCGCATTAAACACCATATTGGAACCGCAGCCTACAGCGGCTGCGTGTCTCAAAGGTTGTCGAATATGGTCTGGCATGTTGCTCCCAGCGGGTGATCAATGCTTTAAACTCTATGTCATGATATCGGTTCTGGGACCAGTAGATAGAGCGATAAAAGCCACATTGATAAACAATTGCGGGCGCACTTATGGGTGTGCTGAATATTTCACAGTTACGCGTGATACGAATTACAGAACAACTGCGTTACGCCATCTGGATACGCGCCGGTTGAAAATGGAATTTGAATGGGAGAGAAGGCATGTTACTTGAAGGAAAAATTGCATTAGTCACCGGTGCAGGACAGGGCGTAGGGCAGGGCATAGCGTTGGCGCTGGCTGAGGAGGGCGCGCGAATCGCAGTTGCAGGCCGAACAAAGGCTAAATTGGATACTACCTGTGGGCTTATCGCCGACCGCGGTGGCGAAGCTATACCCATTGAATGCAACGTGAAGTCTCTGGCATCGATGGAGGCCTGTGTTGATGCTGTGATCGCTGCTTTCGGTGGATTGAACATTCTCGTCAATAACGCTCAGGAAGTACCGCTGGGAACATTGGATCAAGTTACCGATGAGAGTTTCACCGCGGGCTGGGAGTCTGGCCCACTGGCGACATTCCGCCTTATGAAGTTGTGTAGGCCGCATTTAAAGGGAGATGGCTGTATTATCAATCTTGCCAGTTCGGCGGCCAAGCGCTGGGATATGACAGGTTACGGCGCCTACGCTGCCACCAAAGAGTCAATTCGTTCGCTGACTCGGGCAGCTGCTTGTGAATGGGGTGATGAAGGAATTCGTACCAACGTTATTCTGCCTCACGCAAAATCTCCTGGCCTCGAATGGTGGATGGAAAATAATCCCGAAGAGGCCGCAGCTTTTGTGGCGACCATACCGCAGCGCCGTGTCGGAGAATGCGAGGAGGATATCGGTAGGTTTGTAATGATGCTGTGCAGCGACGCCTCTGCTTATGTGAATGGTCAGAGTATCGCTGTAGATGGTGGGCAGGCTTATCTAGGTTAGGAGTAAGGGCTGTTTGCTTAGGAAGGCATCAAATATGTTAGGTATCGTCTCCTGATCAAATTGATCGACACCCCAGCGAACTTGAATACGCTCCTAGGGAGTAAACCCTCTCAGCGCATTATCGTAAAGTAATCCAGTACTTGACCCTGATCATCAACTAAGCGGGACGTGAGCGTGTCTTTGCCGATGTCCAGAACCACAGATCCCTTTCTCGCCAGCCCGTTCGAGCGAGCACCGGGTGTGGCCGCATCAAAAGTACGATGGGCGGGGTGCGTGAGCCAGTTGGGCATAGTGCAGCCCAGTGATCGGCCCTCTGGGCAGGGGTTTTCATCATCGGCCTTGCCGGCGTTGCCTGCGACCGTATAGACCGCCTTGTCGTCGGTGCCAGTGTCGGCACTGATCTGTTGGTAGGCTTCGTCACCCTGTCCTAGAGAGGGCTCACCCGCGGCATTGAGCTGTGTGTGCTCTTGGGCATTGAAAGTCGTTGCCGCGCCTTGATGCCCGTTTAAATACCATGAACGTTCGTAGGAATGCGCATGGCCGCTGTAAACCACGTCCACGCCGTAGTCTTCAAAGACGGGAGTGAATGCCTTGCGCATATCAATCTCAGCGGGTTCCAGGTCGGAATCATGATTTTCTCCGCGGGAGTAGGGTGGGTGGTGAAAAATAACCACTGTCCAGTCTTGTTGGTTGGCGCTGAGATCTTCTATCAGCCAGTTGCGCATGGTGTCGCGTTGCACTGGATCGCGATTCGACAATTGTGAATCGAGGCTGACAATATGCACGTTGCCGTAATCGAAAGCGTAGTACTGCTCCGTGCCACTGGCGACGCCGCCCGCTTCGCCCTGCGCGGGTAGGCTGAAGATATTGAGGTAGGGAAAGCCGGCTTCATCGGGCCCGTCGCCTTTGCCATCGTAACTATTGGGGTCTGAGGAATCACTGACACCACCCATAGGGATTACCATCGGTCCCGCCGCGCATCGCGGATGTGCAAAGAGCAGGCAAATATCCAGTGGCGCTACGCCCATCTCATGGTTGCCTATGGTGGGCCACACTGCAGTGTGCGTGATGAGCTCGGGATAGATGTCGAAGAAGGCGCCTTGCCACTGCTCGTCGGTGCCTGCCAGGTAGGCGTTGTCACCCAGAAGAAGTAGTAGATCGAGCGCTTCGTTGTTGCCCTGATCCGCGTTGTACTTCTGAAATCCCTGCAGTACTTCCAGGGCTTCTCCAGCATGTTTAGAGCGGCCCTGAATACTTTCTGTGGCGGTACCTGAGTCACCCAGGAGCAAGATGTGGATATTGCCGTCACGTGATGTGCCCCCTGTTTGTGGCGCAGTGCGGAAACTCTGTTCTGGGCTCCCGGGTGCTGCTCCACCTACCGCGTAATAGTAGAGGGTGTCTGCCTCAAGGCCTGATAACTGCGCGAGCTGATGACCAGCTTGGGTGCTGGCCTGGACGAATATATTCAGATTGTCTGGGTCAGTGCCTGCGCATACCGCGTCTGCTTTTCCACGCCATTTGACGATGGCGCTGTCGGCTGTAACCTGCTGTAAAAAGAGGCGGCTGGTAGCCTGCGCCTCTGCCGCGCATCTGGGGTCTGTGTGCGGGGTGACGCTGCATGCACCGAGAGCAAAAAGTATTAAGCCTATTATTTGCCATCCGATGCTTATGTGGCTGTTTTTTGTGCCTTTTTCAGCAGATATAAATGGAATCAACTTGTCCCCTCAATCGCGGTATAATCATGACTATTGTATTGCGTCAGTGTAGAGCATGAAGTGCGGCTCACCCAAGTGAACACAGTAGATATTTTAACGTGTCAATGGAATAGAGCGGGGAAACGATGAAGGTTAGCGACTATTTAACGCGCGAAGAAGTCACCTACTTTACCGCCAAGAGTGATTGGCAGGCCGGCGCCATGGTGCTGGGCAATTGGTTGTTAATTGCTGCGATTTTTACTGTTGTCGCCATCTGGCCCAATCCGCTGACGATAGTTGCGTCGATAGTGTTGTTGGCAGGTCGCCAGCTGGGCTTGTCTGTGCTGATGCATGACTGCGGTCACCACACGTTGTTTCGCACCGACGCATTGAATGATGTAGTGGGGCAATGGTTCTGTGCCTTTCCTGTGTTGAACGACCAACCTTCTTACGCTAAAGGTCATTTAAATCATCACCGTAAAGCGGGCTCTACGCACGATCCAGACTTGCCCAATTATCAGGCATACCCAATTTCAAAAGACAGTTTTCGCCGCAAGGTGATTCGCGACCTTACCGGGCAAACGGGTTTTAAATTGCTGTCGTTTATTTTTCGCGGTGCATCCGGTGTGATGTCGGGTGAGAAGCGAGAAAGTGCCATACCCTTCCTCTGCCAGTTGGCGGTACAACTTACCTTGTTTCTGATTCTGGCGGCGTTCGGTATAGGCTGGACATTCCTGCTGTGGATTGTGTCCTACATGACAGTGTTCATGCTTATTGTGCGCATACGTCAGGTAGCGGAGCATGCGGCGGTGCCGGATCTATTCGATGCGGATGTGCGCATGAACACCCGTACCATTGATGCACCCTGGTGGGAGCGAATGATCTTCGCCCCCTTTGGCGTGAACTACCACATGGAGCATCACTTTATGGCCAGTGTTCCGTGCTATAAACTGCGAAAACTGCGTGAACACCTGAGAGCTAAGAATGCCTTGGAAGGTGTGCCGGCATTTACTGGCTATGGGCAGCTACTGCGACATGCAGTCGCCGTTTGAGGCCGTCAGAAGGGCTATAGTTTTCCAAATTTTACCGCTTCGCCTCATACCAAATCGGCGAAGATCAGGCGCGTTTCAACACAGTGAGGGCACAAAAGACCTGGTCACTATCACCTAAATAGCACCTCCCGAATACATTGCCACTGGTGCTATTGTCCTGCTCTGGGCTGTCTGGAGGCCATGCGTATTTACACCCCTTTTTTGCAAGTACAGTCATTCGGAAGACGCTGCCAGGCCAGGAATTCAGGCTCCACAGGCCGAGCGAAGAGGCCTGCAGGGCCTACTTGTCCATGAATTTTGTCAAAAATGCACAGATAAGCAGTAGTTCGCCTTTATAGGGATTTAGTTTTTTTTACACGATGCTAGTATTGGGGGTAGAAACTGCCCTGACAGGGAGCGAACTCATTTGTCAGTCGATAGTGGCTGATTATGTCGTACCTTAGGCAATGCGGATTCCGTAGAATGAGCGAGTCAACGCTTTACCCGTACACATAAAAAAGTACATTGGAGACTTTCAAATGAAACGTACCCCCCTCGCAGTCGCAATATCACTAGCCCTTGTCCCTGTGTTCGCCAGCGCGCAAATGCTGGAAGAAGTTATCGTAACCGCCCAGAAGAAAGCCGAAAACTTAACAGAGGCCCCTGTAGCCGTGTCATTTATTGGCGGCAAAGAGTTAACCAATTTTAACATCCTGCAGGCGGATGGCCTGAATAAGCTCGTGAGTGGTCTCGAGGTACGCTTTGAGGGTGACAGTCGAGTGGGTGTAGGCGTCCGTGGTGTGGGCACTTTCCAGCAGCAGAGTGCGCCAGCGCGTGTGGGTGTCTACATGGACGACTTCTACATGTCGTCGCAGGCGGCATTTGCTCTGGGTAGTATGTGGGATATGGCCAACGTTCAAATGTTGAAAGGGCCTCAAGGCACTTTGTACGGCCAGCCTTCTCCAACCGGTGCCCTAATTCTGAAAACACGCGATCCGGACTTTGACGGCGTGAGCGGCTATGTGCAAGGCACGTACCTTGCCGACCCCGAAGGCTACAACATTCAAGGAGCTGTTAACGTTCCTTTGGTCAAAGATCAGTTGGCAATGCGAGTTGCAATTCTGACGGACGATAGGGAGACTGGAACAGAAAACATCAACCCTATTAATAGTCTGGATGAAGAGCGTAATCGCGATGCGATACGCGCCAAGTTGCTGTGGCAGCCTACGGACAGCTTCGAGGCAAAACTGGGTTATTCCTATGCTGAGTCAAAAGACTCCGAAATCTATCGTATTCTGGAGACGGTTCCCGACGGTCAGCCGGGTGATGGATTAGATGACTACGAAGCCAATGGCTTTCCTGAGTACTCCAAGATTCAGGGTCTTACGGCCGACGATCGTTACTCAATTTCAGATGCTCCCAGCGAAGTCGGTTTGCGTGAGCAAAGCCTCTGGACCTTGCACCTGAACGGTGAAGTAGGCGACATTGATATTGCTTGGTTTACGGGCTTTATCGATTCTGAAACTGCAATCAGCCAGGACAATGACCGAACGGATATTCCAGCGGTCATCCTCGGTCAGACGGGGCATGTAGGTGACGATTGGGGTGCAAGCCAGCACGAACTGCGCGTTTCGGGTGCAGTTGGTGATGCGTGGGATTGGACTGTAGGTGCATATTATCAAGAGACAGAGTCCCGCACAGATGTCATAACCCCAGCAAACCGCCCGTCAAATGGTGGTGTTTTCAATATCATCATCGGTATTCCACTGGAATCTGAAGTTAAAGCACTCTTCACGCACAATACGATTCACCTCTCTGAGGACACTGATTTGACGATTGGTGTGCGCTACAACGAGTTCGATCAGTCTGATGGCACAACGCTGACAGGCGATTTCTTACTGGGTGCCGTGATGCATCCGGGTGGTGAAGTCGAGGGTGGCATACTCCTTGAGAACGTATTCCCTCAAACCGGTTGTGCCGACGGCACTGCTCCTCCGTGCCTGGTAGGCGCTGGTGATTTTGGCTGGGAAGAATGGACGGGTACGGTCAAACTGTCCCATCACTTCAGCGATGCCGCGAATGCATACGTGACACTGGACCGAGGCTTTCGTCCCGGCGCGCCAAACTTTGATACTTCAGGCGTCTTTTCTCCTGACTTGACCTTCTATGAAGGTGAGTCTGTGGACAGCATCGAATTTGGTCTCAAAGGCGATGTAATGGACGGTCGAGGTCGCTATACAGCAGCTGCTTTCTATAGCCTCTACGAAGATTATCAGGCACAGGCTATTGGTGTTGAGATGTACAATACGGCCACCGGTGCAAATGAACTTCCCACAAACGCGCCTTTTGTAAACGTTGATGAAGCGGTACAAAAGGGAATTGAGGCTGACTTCAGAATGCAGGTGACTGACGCCTTGATGATATACACAGGCTTTACCTACGCTGAAGTAGAGTTCACAGCCGGTGTTATTCCTTGTACGGATCCTACTCAAGCACCCGTTGGTCCGGATAACCGCTACAACACCTGTGAGGCAGATGGCGGCGTTGGCAGCCCTCAGCCTGAGTTGACCGCGGTATTCCAGAGTGAGTATGTATTCTCTGATTCGTTTATGGGTGGCGAAAGTTACGTAAGCGGTTTGTGGAAGTTTAACGGGGAAACAAAGGCTCCCGGCGATCCTACAGAACGTCTGTCAACAGCAAGCTATTCAATCATTGATTTGTTCGCCGGCGTACGCAGCCAAGAGTGGACAGCACAGGTCTTTGTGAAGAACGTGTTTGATGATGACGGAATCGTCGCCAAGCGTGCGCTAGCGTATGGTTACAATGAGGTAATCGTCACTCCACCACGCACAGTAGGTGTTACAGCGAGCTACCACTTCAACTAGGAAGTAGCTCATCGCAAAAAATCCGGGTATGGCCCGGATTTTTTTTGTCTTGAATTTATGGGCGCCGCTCGAGTCGCTACTGCAAAGCCTGGCTACTTGAGTGTGGCCTTGTAGGCTTTTAATGCAGCGGCGGTGGTGGGCTCACCCGATTCATAATACAGCTTCATGGATCTAGTAACGTCAGCAATAGTTCCCTCCACAAAACCTGCCATCGCTTTCCCCAGTATCTCTCCCAGCGCTCCTAATGGCATCTGGTAGCCAAGGCTGGCGGTAAAGCGCGTGGTGCCGGCATCCTCCTCTTCCAACTGATATCGGAACCAGGCCTCTTTGAACGGAGGAGCAGGTTTCTCACCTTTGTGCAGTTTTATTAAAAAGCCACTGCCTTCGTTCCACTCAATCACCGTTTCCTGAATATAACTCTTGGCATTGCGATAGACATATCGACTGGCGCCAACACCGGAGGTCTGCTCGGTCACAACTTCAGTTTTAACGATACCCGGGACGTAATTGTGGGCGACTGAAATATCCCGCAGTTTGCTCCAGGCCTCAGCGATAGGTATGGCGATTAAAACTTGGCTGCTGACTTCCTGTGGCATGTATCCACTCCGCTATTTGGCGATGAACTGATTGTACTGGTTGCGATATAGGTAGGCAGCATAGCGCCTAGTTCCCAGCAGTCAAAGTTGATCTTCGGCAGGGACTACGATATTGCCGGTGATCCGTGATAGTCTTTTTGACTACGTTAATCCTTTGAATGCAGCGCAACCCCTCCCTATGAGCGAATTGACAGTCCGTGCAGGCCAATTTCAGCGCCTTCTCGATTATATAGAACAGATTGGGCTAGACTCGGTGGCGGTTGCCGCCAGAGTCAATATTGTGCCCCAGCGTTTGCTGAACCTCGACTCCGAGCAGTTGTTGCCGGCTATCCAATATGCCCGCTTGCACCAGCAATCAGTGGTGGAGATGCAAAAATTGGGGCATCCAATACCGTGGGGGGCGGGGTTGGGGAGCGAGGCATTCGAATTAATGTGCCGGACTATCATTACCGCCCGAACATTGGGAGAGGCCCTCAAGCTCGCTGCACGTTTCGATACGCTCTTGTACCCCTTAATCGGTTACAAGGTGGGGTTGCTTGATGAGGGTGATTCGCCCAGCGTAAAACTGAGTTATCGCATTAATGTGGAGGAGGGCGAGTCTGCGCTTGCCCCGGCACACTGGGATCGCTCGGGCTATCAAGCTACTGTGGCCAGAGCCTCAGGTTTGAAGGTCTGGAATTCATTCTGCGGTTGGCTAACGGGTCGTTCGCTGGAACTCGAAGAGGTCAAGGTAGCTGCGCCTTATCTAAATGAGGCTTATCACGATTCACTAAGTCGGGTATTTCATTGTCCCATTCATTTTGATGCGGACGAAAACACGCTGGAATTTCCGCGGGAAAGTTTGCAGCGCCGCCTGGTACACACCAGAGAGTCGTTGGCTGAGTTTCTGGAGAGTAGTGTCTATCACCTTATCGCTGTTGATAAGGAAATTGCCAGTACCAGCACTGCGATCAAGTCGCTTGTGACCATTGATTTACCGCGTGGATTACCTTCATTCTCAGCAGTGGCTGAGAGCTTACACATGTCCGAATCCAGCCTGCGGCGACGTCTGCAAAAAGAGAATACGAGTTATCAGGCGCTGAAGGATGAGATACGCTGCGAAGTGGCCATCGATCGTTTGTTGAATCAGAATGCGAAAGTGGCAGAGATTGCCGAGTATCTTGGGTTTACTGAGACCAGCTCTTTTGTACGCTCGTTCAAGGGCTGGACGGGCCAGACACCAAAGAGTTATCGCGAGCGCATTCAAGCGCTTGGTCAGGCCTAGCTTAACTCACAGGCAATAGTGCCCCAGATTTAGTCGGCAGCGTCTTCTTCTTTCAGTTTGATGGGACCAAACTGGTGAGGGAAACGCCCACGCATTCCCGCATAAAAATCACGAAAATACTGCATGTCTTCGCTGACATTACCGCTTGATACTAAGGCAGGACCAAAACCGCCCACTCGTGACCCCCAGTCCAGGAAAGAGGGCACGATAGGTACGTTGGCCTGCCGTGCAATGTGATAAAAGCCGGATTTCCAGTGCTGGGTAAGTTCCCGCGTCCCTTCGGTGGGGACCACCAACGCCATCTGCTTCACAGTTGAAAAGGCATCCACCATTGAGGACACCACATTTCTGTTCTTATGCCGAATAATGGGAATGCCTCCGAGGGCCCGCATTACGGTGCCCATGGGAGGGCGGAACAGGGTGTCCTTGCCCATCCAGGTTATTTTGATATCAAAGGCGGTTGCAAAGGCAATCATCAGGGGGAAATCCCAATTTGAGGTGTGCGGCGCCGCAATCAGAATGTAGTGATTATGAGTGGGGCGAATACCTCCCAATTTCCAGCCGAGAGCGCGGAGTAGCCACCGCGCGAGATGTTTTTTCATTCTTGGGTCTTACCGCAAAAGATAGTAGGTGATACCGTTGCACAGCCCGACTGCAATGTCTACTGTGAGCGGGTTACGAAGAGGTAATTCTTGTTTTCAAAGATAGAATCACCGCGAATCAATGGAGTGAAAAAATGAGCAGATTTGAAGGCCAGTGCGTTGTAGTAACCGGCGGTGCAAGTGGCATTGGTGAGGCAACAGTGAGAGCGATTGTACAGGAAGGCGGCAGAGTATTGATTGCTGACCTTCAGGAAGAGCGAGGACAGGCACTAGTGTCCGAACTGGGAGATATGGCCGCCTTTCATTTGACCAACGTAACGCAAGAAGATGACATCGCAGCGGCGATTGCACAAGCGCAGGAGGTATTTGGGCCGTTGACAGGAATGGTTAATAACGCGGGGGTGGTAGGCGCAATTGGTTCGATCATGGAGACCAGTGCTGAAGACTTTGATCGCACCATGGCAATTTTGTCGCGTGCGGTATTTTTGGGTATTAAACACGCCGCGCGAGCGATGCAACCGCAAGCCAAGGGAGCGATAGTTTCGCTTGCCAGTACCGCAGGCGTTATCGGCGGCCTGGGGCCGCATGTTTATACTATGGCGAAGCACGGCGTTGTAGGTATAACAAAATCTGCGGCCAGCGAATTGGCGCGCTTGGGAATTAGGGTCAATGCGGTAGCACCCGGCGGCACAGTCACACCGATGACCAATGCGCTGGGGGACAATAATCCTGAGTCCACTGCAAAAATGATTGCCGAGGGTTCACCCCTGGGAATTGCCTGTATGCCTGAAGATATCGCCAGGGGAATTTTGTTTTTACTCAGTGACGATACGCGCTACATGACAGGCCATACACTGGTGATCGATGCCGGTGAAACTACCGGTGCTGGGCAACCATCGTTTTTCTCTTCAGAGGCTGATCTCTTGCTGCATGCCGGTATACGCGGATCGGGTAGCTAGTGTCGGCCAGCGTTTGCTGTCAGGGGTCTCAAATCTTGGTGAATTCGGCATAGAAGATTCTATAATCATCACTACGGATAGAACTAGGTCTCAGTTTTGAAACTAAAATACTTGTAGTAGCTGGCATTAGGTGGGCCTGTATCAGCATTTTGGTGCTTGGGCAGTAGCAAAATTGGGCGCAGAGGGTGGTCACTATACAGTCTGGAGATCAAGCTCACGCTTTTCAGTGTCTAGTGCGCTGGTCCATTAATCTTTAGATTACAATATGTTAGAGGTGTTTCAAGACAATGGCGCAAGAGGCGGGAAGTGGCCGGAAGTAAAGTTAGTCTTAATAAATATAATTTCCTTCTTTTCCTCCCACTCCCACTCGCAGTGCCTGGTTGCATGGATTACCCCAGTATTGTATTGCGGAGTCCTATCTCTATACTGGAAAGCAGAGCGTAGTAAACCAATTAAAGACTTATAAATCAGGTGTGTATTGATGAGCAGGATAGCAATAATTAAAATTCATCCCGGTCTTAATATGGCTGTGCCGCAATTGTCAGGAGATCTCACCCGGGCGGGCCATGTCACAAAGATGGTGTTCTTCAAGGAATATAAGATTGAGGATCAGTATTTCAAGTCAGGCTTTTTCACTGATGACCCTCATTGTCCGGAAACGATTGAGAAACAGACCTTTACCGATTTCGGGCCTGAATACGAAATGCTGGAGCGAGAGTTAAAAAAATTCAGGCCAGATTTCATTGGCTTGTCCGTCATCAGCCTGTCGATTCCAGAAGCGATAAAAACCTCACAATTTTTGCAAGCCAAATTCGACCTGCCTATTATATGGGGCGGTGTGGGTGCGACGCTGCAGCCTGAAATATGTATAGACCACTGCGATGTTGTGTGCATCGGGGAGGGTGAAGAGGTGATGATCGAGTACGCTGATTGTCTGGAAAATGATGGCGACTGGACGAAGATTGAAGGCACTTGGGCGCGCACTGCCGAGGGTGAAATAACAAAGAATCCGAAGCGAGCTGCCGGCAGTCTGGATGATATTGCAATTCCCGACTGGGATACTAAAAAAATGTCCTATGTGGTTAAAAATAGGATTCAGCGCGAGGACGCTGCGTTTTCATTGATCACAGGTGGCGACTACCAGATCATGACGCAGCGTGGTTGTCCCTTTTCATGTTCATTCTGTGTAGAGAGCCGCTATCAGGAAATGTTTGGGAAGAAGAACTCTTTGCGTCGACGTAGTGTTGACGTGGTCATTAAAGAGTTGGTGATAGCAAAGGAAACTTTTAACCCGCCGGTGATATGGTTTTGGGACGATGTGTTTACGGTAAACCCGCGGTGGTTGAAAGAGTTTCTGCCACGCTACAAGGAAGAGGTAGGTATTCCTTTTTGGTGTTACACATATCCAACCACACACGACGTGGAGTTACTGAAGAGTTTGAAAGATGCAGGTTGTAGCTGTATCTCTATGGGGATTCAGTCAGGTAGCGAACGCATATTAAAGGACGTTTACAACCGGCCTACACCTCTGGATCGAGTTATTGAAGCTTCGCAGGAAATAGTTGATGCAGGTATTCACGGTTACTTTGATTTGATTTCAAAGTCTGTGTTTGAAAAGGAAGAAGATCTACGTTCTACTTTTAACTTCCTGATCGATCTGCCGCAGGAGATGAGTTATGGCGGTGTTGGCGAGATGAAGAGCTATCCCACCTATCGCTATACGGAAGCTGAGAACGAGGCACAAAGTAACAATATCGTGACATCCATATCGCGAATGGATGACAAGATTTATGATTATTATCACCGTCTATATTGGGTAGCACGTAATCCCTTTATCAGTCGCGAAGAAAAGTTGGCGATTGGTGATGAGCCTTTGTTCAGGGCTGAGCCAGAACTATTGGAACAGTACACTTACGGTGAGCGCACAGTGCATGATGCCATTTATCAAATGCGCCACGTTGTGATGGATGGTAGACATCCCAATGTGTTATTCCCGCCTGAACCTTACGTACATATACCTTTCTCTAAGGATCAGGCGGTTCAGTCTACCTAGTGTCTGGTAGGGAATTGTTTTTGGTTGTTTGAACGATTGGAATATAAGCGCGATGCTGGAACCCAGCATCGCGCTTTTTTATTGTCGGTACGAAAGGCCATGCGCTGGTGATCGCTACCGGTGAACCCCCCGGCGCCACGCAATCCCCGTTCTTTTCCGAAGACGCCGATATGTTGCTACATGCGCGGCAACGAGTCTCTGCGAGTTAGTTGCCGCCCCAAGTTACTCTTCGACAAGCAGTGTTTCGCCTACTTGCGCCGCTGCAATATCCTCCTCACAGAAAGGGAAGCGTACCCAGCGTTTCGCTGAATACTCCCTGCTCTGATCGCCGTAGTAGGGAGAAGAGGGATCTGAGCTCTGGGAGTGTGTGAGTATGGTGTCGGCGATAGGGCAATCAGATTCATCCCAGCTCACCACCTGAATATAGGAGTTGCCACCGGTTGGATTGCGGTAACCGCCTTCGCTCAGGCCAACGCCAATGGCGCCAAACACACCCATGGTACCTGCGCCTCCGTGAATCGGGACGTTCTCACCATTGCGCTCAAGAAACTGCACTTCGCCCCAGGGCGCGTCTAAGGGCACGTTATTGGCATGTAGGCGTTCAACGGCCTCTATCAGTGATCGCCCAACTAACTCAACAGTAGCCGGTACAGAGGCATCTACGCCCCGTGGCGTGGCAATGGGCTGTGTTGGATCAAAATCGACAAGCCAGAATGATTGGTCGGCGATTACATTTTGAAAATCGTCGCCAATGGCGCCACGCAGGCGCGACCAGTATTCCGTAAATACCTGGGCACCACGACTGTCCAGGTTGACCTTTCGGTCCCAGGCGGCGAGAACTGTACAAGCCTGATCGAGCAGGCCCAGTTGCGCTTCGGTGATGTCAGCAGGTGGATCAGCGGCAAAGAGTTCGCAAATCGCCAGAGTGTCATCCAGAGCAACTTCTGCCCCGTGTACTCGGTTGGAATACATTAGATCTTTCATCGTCTGCGCACTGAAGAGCGGCGTTTCGCTCAAGTCGTCGTTGCCAGCTATACGATCGGCAATCATCTGGTGTGTGATCCTGGTGCGGAGAAATTGCTGTTCGTTTTCCCAGCCCAGCCAGCCCATAGTGACTGGAAAGCCAGTAAACGGATTGTTGGCATCGCTAAGCCAATAGCTGTTGTTGCTGTTGCCGGCAGTGCCGCCACCTCGAATGATGGCGCGTGAGGACAGACCAAATAGATTGGTGCCGGGTGGAGAGTCAGGGTCTTCTCCCCATTCGCATTCGGAGCGACTGCCGTCCAGTGTGATGATGGCATCATTGCTGATGCTGGCGATGGTGGCTCCTAAACCGTCAACACAGTTATCGTATTTTTCAGTCGTGACGTGTGGTACGGCGGAAACCTGACCATAAAAAATATCGCCGTGACGGTCTGCGGCAAACTCGTGAAACACCGGGTTGCCGATGTTGGTCAACGCAGCCTCATAATCTGCCATGCTGGTAGCTTGTGCTTTTGAAATAAACTCTCCGGCGGAGCGAATGCCCGTCTGCAAGTTAGCATCGCGTATTGACATAAGGTTACCGTTAAATAAAGGCCAGCCTGCCAGTAGCGGGTCTATGCCGCCCAGATCGAGAATCATGCCGTAATGCGAGCTGTAAAACGTTTTCTCGCGTGTTTCCATCTCGCCGCTTGCTGTGAGTACTTGGACAGAAACTGTGTCTCCAGTGATCTCGCGCCATTCGCCGTCATAGTCATACTGCATCAGGTTGTCTGGGTTAAGTCGTAATTCGTAGAGCGTGAAGCGGCTTGCGAAATCTACTGTGTGGGTCCAGGCAACGTCTTTGCTGAACCCAATACCGATGAAGGGCAGGCCCTGCAGCGACGCGCCCGCAACATCGTAGACGCCCGGTATGGTGAGATGTGCTTCGTACCAGCGACCGGATCCCTGCCAGGGTTGGTGAGGATTGCCCAATAGCACGGAACCGCCATCTACTGTGGAATTGCGGCCGGCGAGGATAGCGTTGCTGCCCTTGTCGTCAGGACGCAATGTTTTACCCGCCTTGCGGAACGATTCCAGAGCTGGTGCGCTGAACTCCTGCAAACTGGTTGCACCGGGTTCGCCAGGCGCGACGACGGAAAGCAGTCCATCGCGAATCAATCCCTGGTCGGAACTTCCGGCCAGTGCAATGCGCCGTAGGTGTTGCCACAAACCAAAATCATTTATCTCATGAACCCAGGCTTCGTTGCGGCAACCGGCATCTCCTTCTGGTAAGTTTTCCACACCGGTTTCACGAAGATAGCGATTCATGCCAGCGGAAAAACCTGCGACCAGGTTCTGGATATCCTGTGACAAAGTGTCGACGAAATTGCTGCGAAACTCTTCCTCAGTACCATTTAAAAACCGAAACAAAAGATCGCGCTCTATGTTGCCCTCAGCTTCGCCCATAAGCTCTGCCGAACGCCCGCTGGCAATCACAATTTCTTTCATCGTGATGCAAAAATTGTCCTGCGCGTAGGCATAGCCGTAGCCGTAGCCCAGGCCGCCCCAATCCTTAGCTTTAATGTGGGGGAGGCCAAACGAGGTACGGGTGACGCTGGCGGAATATTTGGCGGGCTCAGGTGCGTCGGCGGGCTGGTCTTTGGAATCTGAGCAGGCTACTAGAACGGTTGCTGCCAGCAAGGCGATCGCGTTGCGGTATAAAGTTGGCATGGTGGGGTTCCCGGGTGGTTTGGGTGAATTGATGGACGGCCTACATTACCAGCAGATCTGGTGGTTTTTCAATGGCTGGGGATAGACTTGGCTGTTGGCCCGGTTCGGGCCCTTAAATTGGCCGAGGGTGGATATCTAAAAAAACAGGTCGGCATTGCCGCATGCTGGTGTGCTGGTGTGCTAAAGAAGGAGAACTGGGGCAGCGGAAGACCTTGCCCCGGTGTTTGCGTGTATCAGAGGTACATAGAGTTCTTGGGCTGTGAGAAAACGCTCTCGACCATAGGTACAAACTCATCCAGTGTCATGTTCTTAAAGTCCTTATCAAAGGCCTTTTGATCATACTTGTGGCAGAACTCGGCAGTGTGATTAAAAAACTCATGATCCTTGAACTGATCCCGCATGTTCCTGTCTTTACCCAGATAATGGAAGAAGTAGTAGCCCTGGAAAATCCCGTGGTGCTTTACCATCCAATGGTTCTGCTCACTGACAAAAGGCTGCAATATGGTGGCGGCAAGGTCAGCGTGATTCAGTGAGCCCAGAGTGTCGCCTATATCGTGCAGTAGGGCGCAGACCACGTACTCTTCGTCGCGCCCGTCCTGATGGGCAAGAGTGGCTGTTTGTAGGCTGTGCTGCATGCGATCTATTGGAAAGCCTCCAAAGTCACCGTCCAACAAGCGCAGATGATCAAGCACCCGGCCCGCCAGGCCACTCCAGAATTGCACTGCGTTCTCTGCAATGATTCCCCAGTCCTCCTGGGTGCCATCGGTCATTTCAGCGAAATTTGCTCTTGCGATAGTGTTCATGGAGTGTCCTCGCGGGTACGTCTTGTTGGGTGTTTTGTAAGCAGTTACCCCAAAGGATAGCACAGCTGTTGGGGAACTGAACTCGCGGTGGCAGGCGGCCTAGCAGCTTGTTAGGGCCTCGCCCAACCACCGTGCTAGAGTGCCCTCACTTTTCCGGGCACATTCTAACCATGGCCAAGTCGCACACTCCAAGAGTTCCACTTTCAGTTGCAACGCTGGGCATTGCGACCTTTGCTGGAATGGATGTGCTGATGAAAGCTTTGGCTACGGAGCTTGGGACCTACAATGCCATGTTCTGGCGCACTTCAATTGCTCTTGCCATCGCATCGGTCCTGTATCTATCTGCCCGCAAGGGCTGGCCTAAAGGCTCGACTCTGCGGCTACACATCTGGCGAGGGATGGTGACCTCGGTGATGGCCTTCCTTTTTTTTTGGGGGGTCGTTCGCGTGCCCCTGGCCGAGGCCATAGCGCTATCTTTTATTGCGCCACTTATTGCTCTGTATCTCGCTGCGGTTTTGCTGCGGGAGAGTATTGGGTCAAAGGCCGTAGTTGCCTCGGCAATCGGATTTGTGGGCGCATTGGTTATCGTGGGCGGGCGGCTGGGCGGCGAGTATAGTGATGACACTGGTAAGGGCATGGCTGCCATTTTACTGTCTGCTGTTTTGTACGCATACAATCTGATCCTGCAACGACAGCAGGCGGTGATTGCAGCTCCTGCGGAGATCGTGTTTTTTCAGTGTGCAACGGTGGTTGCGGTTTACCTCCCTTTTGCGCCGTTTCTGGCGGTAGTACCTTCCATTGAATTGCTCCCGAGTCTGGCCGGTGCCGCGGTGTTGGGAATTGCTTCCATCCTGCTTTTGTCCTGGGCCTATGCCCGGGCAGAAGCGAGCGTGCTGATTCCTGTGGAGTACACGGCATTTATTTGGGCGGCATTGTTTGGCTGGCTGGTCTTTTCTGAAGCAGTTACCCTTACGACACTCGCTGGAACATCCTTGATCGTGTGCGGCTGTCTGATCGCCGCGCAGCAAAGGCCTGAGCGAGTGCAGCACATAGAGAACACTGCAGTCTAGTGTGTTGTATTCGCACAATTGAACAGCAGTATTTACAGGATGTACGCGGTTAGCTGCACCTAGCCACAGCGTCCAACCACCAATGTAGGTAGAATTGCAAAATGCAGCACGGTAACTATGAACACGAGACGGACGCCAAAATGAACTGGCGAATAGTCTCCCATCTGATTCCCTATTTACTTGAGTCGCGCAATCGCGTAGCTCTGGCGATGTTGTGCTTGGTTTTGGCCAAGGGCGCCATTCTGTTCATTCCCTTTGTGCTTAAGTACCTGGTGGACTCACTTGAGACGCAAGGTGTCCAGGCGTTGGCTCCAGCGATGCTGGTAGGTTTAGTAATCGCTTATGGCGCAGCGCGTTTCTCCAACGTCTTTTTTGGCGAATTGCGCGACACCATCTTTGGCAGGGTGACTGAGCGAGCCATGCGCCGTATCGGACTTCAGGTTTTTCGCCACGTGCATTCACTCGATCTGGATTTTCATCTGAATCGGCGCACAGGTGGACTTGCCCGAGACATTGAAAGGGGCATCACCGGCATTAGTTTTCTGATGCGCTTCTTTGTCTTCAATATTATCCCGACACTGTTGGAAATAGCCTTGGTGGTGGGCATTCTGCTCGCAAATTACGGAGCAAACTATGCGTTGATTACCGTGGTGTCAGTGGCGGCGTATGCTTTCTTCTCACTGCGTGCTACTCAATGGCGTACACAATTTGTAAGGGAAATGAATGAGGCAGACTCGTCTAGCAATACGCGCTCAATTGACAGTCTGCTTAACTTTGAAACCGTAAAGTACTTCACCAACGAAGATTTTGAAGCAAAACGGTACGATACGGAGTTGGAAAAATGGGAGCAGGCCAAGCGTAGGAATAGACTCTCGTTGTTTGGCCTAAACGGCGGGCAGGCGCTTATTATTGCGATCTCTCAGACGTGCATGGTTGGCTTGGCAGCTTTTCAGGTCAACAACGGTCAAATTAGTCTCGGTGATTTCATTCTCATCAACCAATTTATGATTCAGCTGTTTATGCCCTTGGGTTTTTTAGGGTTTGTCTTTCGTGAAATCAAAGGTTCTCTTGCCAACATAGAACGTTTGTTTGAATTGTTGGATGAGAAGCGCACTGTGTGGGATGCCGCCGGCGCTGTGCCGTTGGTATTGAAGAGCGGAGAAATCAGTTTTCGAAAGGTGAGCTTCGCCTATGATCCCTCCAGAGTCATATTGAAGGACGTGGATTTCACCATTGAGCCAGGGCAAAAAGTTGCGGTGGTAGGTGCCAGCGGTGCAGGTAAATCTACGCTGGTGAAACTGCTATTTCGGTTCTACGATCCCAGCGGAGGAGGGGTGTTCATCGACGGGCAGGACATTCGCACTGTCACCATGGCGTCTCTGCGCAATGTTATTGGCATCGTTCCTCAGGATACTGTGCTATTCAACGACACCATTTTTGAAAACGTGCGCTATGGTAATCCAATCGCGTCTGATGAAGAGGTGTTGGAAGCAATTCGCTTAGCGCACCTGGAGGCCTTTATTGCAGTGTTACCCGAGGGTAGGGATACCATGGTTGGAGAGCGCGGTTTGAAATTGTCAGGTGGAGAGAAGCAAAGAGTGTCTATTGCCCGCACTATTCTCAAGCGCCCGCCCATTATGGTATTTGACGAGGCAACCTCATCCTTAGACAGTAAATCCGAGCGAGAGATTTTGGCAGCATTGGAAGAAATATCTAAAGACCGTTCCAGCCTGGTGATCGCGCACCGGCTTTCAACCATTATAAACTCTGACAGTATTGTAGTGCTGCATGAGGGAAGTATTGTAGAGCAGGGCACTCACCAGCAGCTGCTGGATATAAATGGCCACTATGCCGACTTATGGTACGCGCAACTAAAACAGAGAGAGCAGCCTTAGTAGCGGCGGAAGAAATAAGTGGGAGGCTTACTCAGCAGCCTCCTGTTCTGCTAGGAAGGTGTCAACACGCAGCTGCACGTTCTCCCGAATGTCCATATAGAAAAGCGGGTAGTCCAGGCCATGGTAGGAGCCACCCATCGAACCCTTCGCTCCAAAGGGTGTATCAGACTGGTCCGTAACATATAATTTCCCGCCCGCGCACTGGGCTTCGAGAAAGTTTGGCAGCGGTGCGCCCAGCGCACCAAATTCAACACCCTGCGCTTTATCGTCTCCGGAAAACTCAAGATTGTAATCCCCAGAAGTACCTAGAGCTCCCACGTGTTCCTCGTTACCAGCAAGGCCACCGTCGACTTTCCACGTAAGTGGGTTAACGCAGATTTGCCCGGTCTCTTGGGCGTCATCCAAAGAGGCCATGCTGAAGGTGTCCCAGTGGACGGCGCAGTGAAGTTGTGCAGGCGAGTCGCAAAGGGTGATGTCCTGAATGTCATCGAACTCAGTTTTATTGAGGCCGCCGCCGATAATGTAGGCTGCGATCATGCGCGACGCTAGTTCAGTGCCGTCGACCTTGTTGCGCAGTAGAGGCACGGCATGGTGTGTGCCTTGGCTATGACTGGCGATCACAAAGGGTCGGCCATCGTTGAAGTTATCCAGAAAGTATTGAAATGCACGTTCCACATCCTGATAGGCAAATGCGAGAACTTCGTCGCGGGTAGTATCATCGCTTGCGAAGTAAGCGAATATTGAGGCCTGCCTATAGCGGGGTGCGTAGACGTTACAGCAACCGTTGTAGGCGCTGGCCTGGTTGGCAATCATCCACTTGGTGTTTTCTTCTGATGAAGTGTCAGGGTCCATTGAGTAGATCCAGTTGGAGCCTTTCAGAAAGCCGGTGGGGTGAATGTAAAACACGTCGACCGGCGCACTGCCTTGTTCGCTGACGGCGTAGCCTTCAGGGGCTTGATCTTTCAGGTCTTGTCTGGAGGCCAAAGCCGCCCAGTTTTCCTCCAGGGAATAGTCAGGTGCCGCTACCGTGTCCTCTGGATCAAAGGGTAGTGCCGGCGCGTTGAGCATTACGTCCATTACTATTTTCAGTGCCGGGCCATTACCAGTGGCGAAAATTCCAGCGACGGAAAGACACAGTAGAATAACGACGGACACTACGATTCTTTTTAGCCAGACCATGAGTGTTTCCTATCTCTAATGCTCCGCAGATATATCTGGAGGGTGTTTTGTTAAACCTGTCAGCGATTTCGGTAAAATACGCCTTTTCAGCCCTTTGAGGCAAGTTATACTGAGGCCGTGTGGCCAAAAGGGGTAGATTCCCTGGCCACCGTTCTGCTGTACACTGATGCAGACGCGTCGAAGCTGTTCCAGCGGGGCTGAAATGCCCGGCCGCTGACACAGTAGAGGATAATAAAAATGAATAGTATCCAGACCTCGCTCAGTGGGTCATCTGATGCCAGCAACAAAGCAGGCCAGGCGCTTCAAGTTATCGCCAACGATACGTCGCTGGATTACCCGAAAGTAAGGCCGCAGCGTTTGCATACCTGGTTTCACCTCATACCCGTTGAGGAGTTTGAGAAGAAGCGTCCACAGCAGATCCTTTTTCTGGATACCTTCGCGACTGTAGTTCGCAACGATGCGGATACAGGGAATCCCTATACTGTCTTATTCGAAGGTGTGGCTCAGATGACCCACGTGCTCTATCTGGGTTTGATTTTTGTTTGGTACGGAGAAGATCTTGCTAGCCCTGATCGACCTTTCCCAACGCTGTACGAAGAGACCTTTCCCACCGAATATCAAACGCGCGACTCAGTGGTTTTCGAAAATACCCACATCATGGATTTTGTCGAGAACGGCTCAGATAACTTGCATTTCAAACACGTGCATCTGTGGGACTATTCGAAGATCTACAACCACACAGTGACCGATGGCACGATTACGTTGGATCAGGACACGCGTATCCACTATGGCCGCTGTTCCTTTAATCCCTTTATTCGCTTCATGTCTTACATTTTGCCGGAACTAGAGTTACACCATGATTATGTTTATCACGGCCCCGGTATCGCCGTGGTGGGGGCCGAAGGCAAGGGCGCGCCGGAATCGCATTCTATCGTAACGCTCACACCGGAAGGGCCGGATAGAACGCGTGTTTATGTCACCATCGGAATGCCGGCAACCACCTTTCCTCAATGGGCCGAAAAAACCTATCAGACAATATTTCGACGTAGGAGATTGTGCGAATCCTTTGCAGGCGTTATGGCGGGTTATATCAAGAATGAATTTGATGTAGATGCGGTGATCTGGAATGGGCGCAAGGTGATGCACCAATACGGCCTACTGCGTTCAGAGCAGCATTTGCAGAATGTTATCGATTGGGGCAAAACTTTCTACCCCAGTGATTTTGAAATGCCGCCAGAACCGCAAGAGAAGCCGGAGGATGAAAAAGAGTGGGTGCTCCTTGATCAGTCGCGGAATATCAAACAGGGCAAGATAAACACTTATAAAGTGGGCAAAGAGTCATTGATTGCTTACAGGGATTCAAAAAGGGCTGTACACGTGCGCGACGCCTACTGCCCTCATCAAGGCGCGCATCTGGGCGTTAAGGGACGTATAGAGGATGATTGCGTACGCTGTCCTTTTCACGGCTTCTACTATGATGAAGTAGGAAATTGTCGAGGCTCCAATATCAACAACACCAACAAGCCGATTGAGGGATTGAAGCTTAAAATTATTTCCCATCGTGAAGCAGCAGGCGGGGTTGAGGTGTTGGTCTAGTCAGTCTTGGCCGTGTTTCAGCAAGTAAATTCGCCACCGGGTTCTCACTGGCGGCGCTAGAGGAAGAGTGATGCTTCCAACGCAAAAAACACGGTACCGCTATCCATTTTCTCCTTTTCCTTCGGGCTGGTTTGCTATTGGTAGTTGTGAAGGCATCCATGAAGGGCAGATTGAAAATCTTTCGTACTTTGGCCGCGAGCTGATCGCATTCCGCGATGCGGAAAAGCAGATTCGTGTGCTCAATGCCTATTGCGCTCACTTGGGTGCTCATCTGGGCATAGGAGGCACTCTCGAAGAGGGGCATGTGGTATGTCCCTTTCACGGCTGGCGCTATGACGGTCGCGGCCAATGCGTTGATATTCCTTATTCTGATCACATACCGCCGCGAGGAAAGCTGCATGCTTATCCTGTGATGGAGTGGGCTGGTTTGCTGCTGGTGTATTTTAGCGAAAATGACACCCCGCCTAGCTGGACACCCGATCTGCCACTGTTCGATCCGCTTGAGTGGACTGTTTACGCCAGTAATCGCTGGACGGTTCGTGTGCATATTCAAGAGATAGGTGAAAACGGGCTTGATATGCCGCATTTCAAAACAGTTCACAGCGCAGAGGTACCCCAGATGACCCGGGCAGAGGGTATCGATCAAACCTTTTTTATCAGCGTACGCCCCACAGCTGACAGTGCACAGGCGCAGTACCTTGATGGTATTGATCGAACATTGTGGGGGCTCGGAATCTCTGT
Organism: Halioglobus sp.; assembly: GCA_047611225.1. GTDB lineage: Bacteria > Pseudomonadota > Gammaproteobacteria > Pseudomonadales > Halieaceae > Marimicrobium. The sequence continues at coordinate 5,363 of JBLFWP010000027.1, read as the reverse complement.
CAATTCTTTTGAGGGTGCAGTGCCTTCACGGGTGGTGATTACGCGCACGCCCATTGATGAGCAGCTGTCTGAAATTACCTTGGTGTTCATTCCCAAAACGCAGGGCGATGCGCAAAGCACTGCCGCTTTCGGGCAGGCGCTAATGGAGCACATTTCAAAAGAGATAGAGCAGGACGTACCTATCTGGGAGAACAAGGCTTACTCTGAGCACCCGGCGTTAACGACTGGCGATGGGCCTATAGCTGCTTGGCGGCATTGGTGCGAACAGTTTTACATCAAAGAAAACTGAACATGGGTCTAGCTTTGCTTGGTCTGGCCTTCGCGTCGGTCGCCCCATTTATTCCAGAACGTAACGTCGGGCTGTGGTTTTCGTTTCGGCCTGCCCCAATTTCCTTGCGGATACCCCAGTGGGATTAAGGCGATTGTTTCTACGCCCTGGGGTATAGACAAGATATCCTTAATGTCTTGCTCTTTAGCCTTATGCAGAGTGGTCATGGTTGAGCCTATACCCCGCGCTCTCGCCGCCAACATGAGGTTTTGAATTGCAGGATAAATTGAGCCGTAGTAGCTCGATTGTTGAATACCGCTCAGCCGCGGTATGTCTTGTAGGCAGCACAGTATCAGCGCGGGAGCTGACTGCAGATTGTCTACCAGAATCATGGCGTTCTGATAAACCTTCTCAGTCTCTTTATCCAGCGTGCCGCTGGCCAGCGCGCCTTCCTTGATGGCAGAGGTGCCCAGCTGGTGATAGATTTTGGCGATACGTTCCTTCTGCCCGCTGTCGGTAATGACTAGAAATGTCCATGGCTGAGTGTTGCCGGGGCTGCAGGCCATTGTGGCGGCCTCGATCAGGTACTCAAGAACGTGGTCGGGTATGGGGTCTGTCTTGAGGCGGCGCATCGCTCTGAGGGAAAATATGGCTTCATGCGCAGATAGCTCATCCATAGGTTCAAATGGCTCCTTTGGTTTTTTCGGCCAGCTTTTTCAGGGAATTAGCACGTGCTTTCAGGCCCCCTTCGATTCCGGTTTTCATCTTCTCGTCATTGTCTTTGGAAATAGCCCGGTGCACGATCCGCTCAAGAAAGAAGCGCATGACTGGATTGAACACATGATAAGTTTCGCGAAAATGAACACGCGTTTTTCCATCTTCCAGTTCTTCTAGCCGTGTCCAGCCAGCCGCCTTTGACCAAAGCGGTTTACCCACCGCATCGTAGCGCCACGATTCAAACTTCTTAACTTGGGTTAGCAGCTCCCAGGATTTTGCCGTACCGCCCGACAGCAGGTAACGCGGAACAGGAAAATGGCAGTGACGTACAAGCCCTTCACCGCTGTCATCGCCGCCATGCAATATCTCAATGCGCACGTTACCGTGCTGAATAACATCACCGGTTTTCTTGCTCCACATCACAGCCCAGATGTCCTCACGGCTGGCTTCAACATCGAAACTAAAATGATGATCTTGCATACAGCACCTGTGCGTTGAGTGACCTGTGGTTGTGAGCGGGCTGCTTGCTAGCGGGCTTCTGCAATAAAAACAGGAATCACGCGCGTCGTTTTAGTCTGATAGTCTTCGTAGGGAGGGTAGGCTGCAACTGCGGCGTCCCAAAGCGTTTGTCGTTCTGTTGCGTCAGACACTTCCCGTACACGCAGATCAACCACCTCAGTTTTGTCTCGCAGCTGTATATCGGGATGGGCGCGCAGATTGTAGACCCAGGCCGGGTTCTTTGGTTGTCCTCCCATGGAGCCAATAAGCACGTAGGCACCGTCTACGGCGACGCGCATCAGAGGGATTTTTCGAGTCCCGCCGGTTTTGTGCCCTGTGTGCGTTACTAAAATACAAGGCATGCCTGTGTCGAGCAGGGTGTTGCCTTGGGTGCCGCCGCTACTTTCATACAGCTCTACCTGTTCGCGTACCCAATCCAGAGCGGGGGGGATGTAGTCAGTCATGTGGAGATGTCCTCGAAGTTATGAAATGTGGCGGCAGTCAACTATTCGATTACTGCAGCAGATCCAATTGAGTGGGCGGGGGGCTTGAGTATGTATCAACCAAAGATCGTACTTAAAGCTGACCGCGTCACTTTTTCTCACTATAGGCCGCTGCTATAGAAATTGAAAATGCTATTCGCCGTGGTGCTCGTCCAGCGGTAGTGGTTCAAAGTATTTATTAGTAATAGTTTATTTATAACAAAGGTTTACGCTGTTTATCTAGAGTTTACGTAATATAAGAGTTGCGACTTCCAAGCCTCAACTACCTAAACACAGCAGCCCATGCGCCACTGAGCGTGCTGGTTTAACGGCTGTTTATGCCTGCAACGATAAAAACGCCACGTCGAAATTGGAAAGTGTCTTTTTATAGGAGGCCAGCGCATGAATGCTACACGGTTGCCTAAGGCTCTCTGCCGTGTTTTCATCCCATACGCGTCGGATTTACAGCAGCTCGTAGTCCGGCTAAAGCAATAAAAACAATAAGGGCACGCTAGAATTGTGTTGCCCACATCCAGCGGTCTTTTAATTATGTCCTTAGCAAATACAATTTTTTTGCGAGTTGCTCCGCTTCTGTTCGGTGCCCTGGTTTCTTCCTGTAGTGGTGGCGGCTCCGGTTCCTCTGTTGCGGTTCAGGGGGGCGGTGTAAACGTAGCCACGGCAGAGCAGTCGTTAAACTATCACGAGCACACCAAAGCGGTTATCGATTCCCGTTGTGTGACATGTCACCACGAAGGAGGGCAGGCACCCTTTTCTTTAACGCAATATACTGAAGTGGCTGCAAAAAAATCAGCCATAGTTTACGCACTGGAAAGCGAGGCAATGCCTTTGCTGGGGTTTGCAACCATTTCCGATGCCGAGCGCGACATTCTTATTCAATGGCTGGAAGAAGGTGCCGTGGAGGGCATCCCAGAAGGTAATACCAACACGACGCCATACACCTACTACGGCCACACCAAAGCTATCATTGAACAAAAGTGCAGCAACTGTCATAGCCCTGGTGAAATTGCACCGTTTAGTCTTAATGATTATGAGAGTGTTTACGCGGTGCGCTCTGCGATAGCGCATCAGGTTGATTCTGATGCGATGCCACCGTGGCCGCCTACCAACCACTACATGCCCCTTAAGAATAATCGCTCTCTCACTGATGACGAAAAGGGCATTCTGAACTCCTGGATTGCAGCCGGTGCTCCCAGCGGCAATCCCGCCGACTATGTACCTGTGGTGAAGGAGGAGTCGCAGATTGAGTACAACCTTACAATAGGTATCAACGAGCCATACACGCCTGTTGCGCGGCCTGATGAGTATCGCTGCTTGATGATTGACTGGCCTTTGGATCACACCGTGTATGTGAATGCGGTGAACGTCATACCAGATGCGAAGGCGCAGGTTCACCATGTGTTTGCAGTGGTAGTAAACCCCGATCAGCTGCCCGCGTTTGAAGCGGCAGATGGTGCTGACGGCAGGCCCGGATTCCCGTGCTGGGGCGCTCCTTCCCCAGAAGACGCAATTATATTGCCCCGAACTTTAACGGTGTGGGCGCCGGGTATCACTCCCGGGGCGTTGCCAGAGGGAACCGGCGTGAGGATTGACCCGGGCTCCAAGATTGCCATGCAAATGCATTACAACACTATCAACACTGAGCCACAGCCCGATCAGTCCAGCCTGCAATTGCGCTATGTAGAGGAAGTGGAGCGCGAAGCATTGACTATGTTTTTCCTCGATATCGGTTGGTATTCCCCAGGCGGCATGCCCATTCCCGCGGGCGATCCAAACGTCACGGTGCAGTACACCGCCGACCTGGGTTTCTCTCTGGGTATATCCGGTGGCGCCGGTATTGGATTGAGCCCCGGTCAGCCTTTTGCAATGCACACCGCCTTTCTACACCAACATGTATTGGGCAAGTCCACCTCTATTGAATTGATTCGCGCAGATGGTACCCAGATCATGCTGGTCGACATTCGCGATTGGGATTTTGATTGGCAGGACGAATATGTCTTTGAGGAAGAAGTGATTGTTCAGCCAGGCGATAAATTCCGCCTGACCTGTACCTGGGATAATTCCGCGTCTCACCAGCAATTTATTCAGGGTGAACAAATAGACCCTCAGTATGTGGAGTTCGGTGAGGGGACTGTCGACGAAATGTGCGTGAACTATTTCTACATTACGCGAGTAGCAGATGAAGACGTAGGCAAGGTTCAAGATTTTGCGCCCACAGTTGCATTTTACCAGCCAAAGCATCTGCAGGTTTTTAATCCTGGTGATTATGTGCCCATAGAGCTGCTACTTAATTCCTTCAAGTTGCAGGAGCCACCGCTCAACCACCTCGATCACGAGCATGAGGAAGAGATAGGGCATGAACACGTACACCACAGCGGGCACTATCATATCTATCTGGACAGTGAAGATGATGCGGCGGATCATTTAACGCGCTGGGACAGTTCGACGTTCTATCAGCTGCCCGATGATATTCAGGCGGGGCAGCACACGCTAAGAGTGAGCTTGCGCAGTGATAGTCACGAAGCGGTTGGCGTAGAAAACCGCGTGACCTTTGTGGTGGAGGAGGCCGCCAGTAATACCGCCGTAGAGTCTTTGATTGATGTGGCCGGCTGGCAACCGCAGAGTGCAGCGGATGACACTTGGACTGATCACAGGCCTGCGCAGTTTGAATGCCCGGACAATGCGTGGTTTGAAGAAGACGGCGCGTTGGAGGTTGAGACAGGCTACTGCACTTATTTTTCTGTGGCCCAACCCAGCAAGGCCGAGATCAACAAAGGAGACGAGATCCATTTGGTATTATGGCATGGTCAGCTGCGTTTTGATGAGCCCACCGAGGCCCACGTGGCTGTGACCATCAAGGGCGAGGTAATTTGGGAGGACAATATCGAAATCCCCAATGCGGGAGGCGTATACGACATTAGCGTGCCATCTACGGTAAGTGCCGCTGCGGGAGAGACGGTCGAGTTTCATCTGCACAACCACGGGTACAACAGCTGGACCCTGCTCACCTTGGAAGTGCAGCACTGACCCGAAACCCCTCCCTTTGCTACACCGGAACGACTAGATCACTTTTAGTACGTTCCGTACTCGAGACACCGCCCACCACAAGTCTCTGAGTACAGTACGACGCATGGTTCCGATATTGCGAATTGTTTAATTAACTTAATTTTGAGTGTCCCCAGGAGGAAAAAATGCTGAAACGAATACTGATAGTGGCGTCCCTAGGGCTGCTCTCTCTGCCGGTAACCGCCGAACCTGACTGCACTTTTTCGAAATGGGGCGAAGGCGATGAAATCGGTAGCGCAAACCTGATTACTGCGCAGAGCGTACTGGCGGCCTCCAAACTGGTAAAAACAGGAAAGACCTACTCACTGGGTATT
>JBLFWP010000026.1:0-38526 GCA_047611225.1 Halioglobus sp. | reverse complement strand
GACATCTGGTGGGCTCCTGCCGCTATTTAAGCTGTAGTCTAAGCCAGAACCCTACGAGAAACCAAATGGTTTGGCGGTGTCATTCAGGGGCGAAGCAGGGCCAAGTTTTTGGGTTATCATCCCTGCTCAAATTGAAGCAATGATTGACACGGAGCTCACATGGAATCAGGAGACGTTCGCTACGAAACTGAAGGCCGAATTGCCACCATCACCTTGAACCGTCCAGCGCGCCTGAACGCTATTTCCCTGGGCATGCCCGGTGCCTTGAGCCGGGCGGTGGATAGGGCGAACCGCGATGACAATATCCATGTGATCGTGCTGACCGGCGAGGGCAGGGCCTTTTGCAGTGGCTACGATTTGATTGATTTTGCCGAGAACACTGGTGAGCAACCGGGCTCGCAGCTTGGGGGTGAGGAGGGCAATGGCAGCTGGGACCCGATGGCAGATTTTTACGGCATGAAACAAAACACGGAACACTTTATGTCCCTGTGGCGCAGTTATAAGCCTACTATCGCCCGTATTCATGGCCCGGCTGTGGCCGGTGGCAGCGATATTGCCCTGTGTTGTGATTTGGCAATAATGGCGGAAGAGGCGGTGATTGGTTATCCACCAGCGCGCGTCTGGGGTTGCCCTACCACCGCAATGTGGGTGTACCGGCTCGGTGCGGAGCGAGCCAAGCGAATGTTGCTGACCGGTGATCTGGTTGACGGTAAGGAAGCCGCAGCGATGGGTTTAGTGCTGGAGTGTTGCCCGCTTGCCGAGTTGGACGACCGGGTACAGGCGATGGCAGAACGTATGGCCGGTGTGCCGAAAAACCAGCTGATGATGCAGAAAATGATGGTGAATCAGGCCTACGAGAATATGGGCCTTCAAAACACCCAAATGTTTGCCACACTATTCGACGGAATGACCCGTCACAGCCCCGAAGGAGTGTGGTTCAAGCAGCGCACGGAAGAAGTCGGCTTCAAACAGGCAGTGCAGGAGCGCGATAGTGGTGACCCAATAGCGCCGGACGCGAGTAGGCCCTTGTCGCCTTATAAAGGCACCTAACCGTTTCAGGGCGCGGGGGCAGTTATCAAAGGCGATGAGAAGCTGTATCGTGTGTACTGTTCTGAATCACAAATAAAAATTGGATATAAAAAGGAGAATCCCATGTATCTGCCCCTGAAAGTTCTTCCCGTAGCAGCCCTGGTGCTAAGCGCGGTAGTTGCCTGCAGTATGAACTCACAAAATGGCAGCTCGTCTTCGGATGGTGCGCAGTCGGCTCTGCCTGATACTGAGTGGGTGTTGCATGGCCTGGACGTGGGAGAGCAGAGGCACTCGGCGCTCGCCCAGATTAATCGCGACAACGTGCAGAGTTTGGGCCTGGCATGGCACCATGATTTGCCAACCAAGCGCGGTGTGGAGGCCACTCCATTGATGGTCGACGGCACGCTATATGTCACAGGCTCCTGGTCCATTCTCTATGCCTTGGATGCCGTTACCGGTGAACTGAAGTGGACGCATGATCCCAAGGTTGATCGTGCATTTCTCGCCAAGGGCTGTTGTGGCGCACCCAATAGAGGCGCCGCCTATCATGAAGGCAAAATTATTATCAGCACGTTTGATGGCCGCCTTGTTGCATTGGATGCAGACGACGGTGAATTATTGTGGGATGTACAAACCACTGATCGCGGCCAGTCCTACACGATCACAGGTGCCCCTCGCATCGCGGGCGACTTGGTAGTGATTGGTAACGGCGGCGCTGAGCTGGGCGTGCGCGGTTATGTCTCTGCTTATGAAATAGAAACGGGCAAGCAGGTGTGGCGTTTCTACACTGTTCCGGGCAACCCAGCTGATGGCTTCGAAGACAAAGTGCAAGAGATGGCAGCCAAAACATGGACGGGGGAATGGTGGGAGTGGGGTGGTGGTGGCACCGTCTGGGATTCCATGGTCTACGATCCTGAATTGGACCTGATGTACATTGGTGCGGGTAATGGCTCCCCCTGGAACCAGAGCTTGCGCAGCCCTGATGGCGGCGATAACTTGTTCCTCGCATCCATTGTGGCTCTGAAGGCATCTACGGGTGAATATGTGTGGCATTACCAGACAACCCCAGGCGAAACCTGGGACTACACGGCTACGCAACACATCATGCTGTCGGATTTAGAGATCGACGGAAAGCAACGCAAAGTACTGATGCAGGCGCCCAAAAACGGCTTCTTCTATGTGCTTGATCGCGTCACCGGCGAATTGATTTCCGCCGAACCATTTGCCGTCACGACATGGGCCACTGGCATTGACATGGAAACGGGCAGGCCGATGGAAACAGAAAATGCCCGTCTGTTTGATGGCAAGAATGTCACCCTGCCTAGTAATGCGGGCGCGCATAACTGGCCCCCCATGTCCTACCATCCGGAAACGGGGCTGGTCTACATTCCAACCATGGTATTTCCGGTTACCTTCAAACAGCCCACAGAAGAAAAAGACAGTAAGCCGCGTCAGGGTAAATGGAATGTCGGTTTTGATCGGATGGCCAACTCCATACCTAAAATCGACAATATTGGGGAAATATTCGCCGAACAATTTACCGGTAACTTGCTGGCTTGGGACCCAGTAGCACAGGAGGCACGCTGGACTACATCCACGGGCCGGCCTAATGGCGGCGGTGTTCTATCTACCGCTGGCAATTTGGTGTTCCACTCTGGCCAGGACAATTTGTTTAATGCTTACGATGCTGCGACCGGCGAGCGCCTATGGACGTATGATCAGCAATCCTCCGGCGTTACACCGATGACTTACGCACTGGATGGCGTGCAGTATATCGCCATTATGGTGGGAATTGGGGGTGGCTTTGCCTCTGAAGGTGGCGCTGTTGTGCACGATTGGAAATTGCCGCCACTCTCTAGAGTGATGGTCTACAAATTGGGTGGCGAAGCTGGCTTACCGCCTTTGGCCCCGGATACAAGCACCATGCCTAAGCCCATGCCTGTTACTGCAAGCGCGGAAGTGGTGGCGCGCGGTGAAGTGGTTTATCAACGCCATTGTGCCTATTGCCACGGAGACGGCTTCCGTACAGGTGGACCCAACCCGGATCTGCGCTGGTCATCGGAAGGGATTCACGGTTTATGGCAGGACATTGTGCGCGGTGGCATTCTAGAGTCCATCGGCATGGTGAGCTTTGCAGAATTCGTATCTGAAGAAGACGCCGAAGCCATTCGACAGTTCACCTTGTCTGAGGCGAACCGTCTCTATGCACAGGAGAATCCGGAATCCGCCGCACCGTAATTAAACTGGCGTGCGCAGGCATGCATAAGGCGGCTCGCTGACCATGGAGCTGCGTAGCAAAGTGATGTCTGCGCTGCGCTGGGGTGCAGCTGCCCGATTTTTGGGCCAGCTGTTTTCCTGGGTCATTACCATTGGTGTGATCCGCCTGCTGTCTCCTGGTGATTACGGCCTGATGGCCATGGCCATGGTTGTTGTCTCCCTACTTATTCTGCTCAATACCTTTGGCCTCGATGCCGTACTGGTGCAGCAAAAGGATTTGAGCGAAAAAATCGTTCGCCAAATTTTCGGCGTAGTCATTGTCGTAAACGTTTCGTTTTTTGCGATCTTGTTATTCGGCGCACCGTCCATTGCAGCGTTCTATGGTGACGCCCAACTCACGCTAATTCTGCAATTATTATCCCTGCAGTTTTTGTTGCTCATTTTTGAAACCCTGCCGCAGTCTCAGCTGGAGCGGGAGATTGAATTCGCGCATCGTTCAGTGGTGGACTTCGTCACCCTTATTGCAGGCAGCCTGACAACGCTTGCCATGGCACTAATGGACTACGGCGTCTGGTCTTTGGTGTGGGGAGCCTTGGTCACTAACGCCACTCGCATGATAGGCCTGAACCTCATCGTCAGAAATTTAGTGTGGCCAAGTTTTTCGTTCAAAGGGATGGGTGAACACTTATCCTTTGGTGGCTTTGTAAGTACCGACAGGGGCCTGTGGTATCTGTTCAGTGAGTCAGACAAATTCATAGGCGGTAAAGTGTTGGGCAATCACGCGCTGGGCTATTACGCGGTTGCCAGCCAGCTGGCCTCCCTACCTATTCATAAGATCAGTGGCCTGCTCAACTCCATTGCCTTTCCCGCCTTTTCCCAGGCCCATGCGCAATTAAGCACCGAGAAAGTGCGTGAGTATCTCTTAACGGCTACCCGGTTACTTTCGATAGCTGCATTCCCGGTTTTTTTCGGTATGAGTTGTACCGCCGAACCCATTGTGCTCACACTGCTAGGCGAAAAATGGTTGCCCGCTGCTCCCTTACTGCAGTTACTGGGCCTGGTGATGCCGTTTCGATTACTGAGCAATATCTTTCCGCCACTGCTATGGGGTATAGGTAAACCAGGCACCAGTGTAACTATCTTTTTGATTGCCGCCATCCTGATGCCCGCAGCGTTTTATGTGGGTAGCGGCTGGGGCGTTATCGGTTTGGCCTACGCCTGGCTTTGTGCCTATCCTGTGGTGTTTGTTGTCACCGCCGCAAGAGCATGCCTTGCTGTAGAGTTGTCTGCGCTGCACTATTTTGCTCAAATGGCGCGCCCGGTTGCTGCGGGGTTGATAATGTATGCCACACTGTCTTTTCTGCAGACTTTCCCTCCAGTAATAGCGACCCAGTGGGTATATTTAGTGGCGCTGATTGCCGCAGGTGCTTTAACCTATGGTGCTGCAGTGCTGTTGATTGACAGGAAGGGCGTTACAGAGGTTTTCGCGCTGATTCGCAGCTAGCACTGTGCAATCCTGGTTGAACAACAGCCAAGCAGCTTTCAATCAGACCTAATCAGATCCAATGACTTCTTCAGGAACCCTTTACATGAACATCCTGCAATTTTCTGACAACCGCGAGCGCCATCTTGGCCGCGCGATCCAACTACAAGCAGAGCAAAATGGCGATGCCGATTACATTCTATTTGGTGATACACGCTACACCTATGCGCAGGTTAACCAGAAGGTCAACGAGTTAGCAGCAGGCCTTGCCAAAGCAGGCTTGAAAAAAGGCGAGCGTCTTGCCTTTTACATGGGTAGCGCACCAGAAGTGATTTTTCTGGTTTTAGCCGTGAACAAGTTGGGTGCTGTATGGGTGCCAGTGAATACAGATTACAAAGGTGCTTGGCTGGAAGGCACTATCAACGACAGCAAGCCAGCCATTCTGGTAAGCGACGGAGCGCACCTCGATAGGCTGCGCGAAGTGATAGCCGATCTCAATGTCGAAAAGATTGTGCTGCACAACGCCGATCAAGCTTTAGAAAATTCAGTGACACTGAGCGATCTTTATATTGACGGCGCCGGCGAGCCTGATATGTCCGACCTCTCCACCAGTGATACTTGTGCCGTGCTGTGGACCTCTGGTACTACAGGCAAAGCAAAAGGTGTTATGCAGTGTCACAACGTCTGGTTTAATGCCTGCACCGCCAACAACGATGCAGACCAATACGGTATCGCTGATGGCGATGTTATTTTCACCGTTCTTCCCATGTACAACTCCGCTGTGTGGGTTACCGCCATTTTTCGGGCATTGATAGCCGGCGTACCACTCGCCATAGAACCCTCATTCTCCGTAAAAACCTTCTGGGACCGTGTAGACCATTACGGCGCCACCCAATGTTTTACCCTTGGCGCTATGCACATGTTCCTGTGGGATTCTCCAGAAAAAGATGATGACACCGCACACACCCTAAGCAAGTTAATGGCAATTCCCATGCCGCCTGCGGTAGCAGAACCTTTCTGCAAGCGCTTTAATCTCGAACTGGTGGCACAGGGTATGGGGCAAAGTGAAGCCATGCGATTGATTGCCCCAGGGGAAGGGCGCAAGCAACCGCCAGGCAGTTGCGGCTTACTCGTGCCTGGCCTCAATGCAAAACTGGTTGATGATGAAGGTGTGGAAGTGCCGCAAGGTGACGCAGGGGAGTTGTGGGTGAACCCCATCTGGCCGGATTTTATTTTCAATGGTTACTTTGGTAGCCCCGATGCTACTGCAGCAGCCTATGAGGGTGAGTGGTACAAAACCGGCGATATGCTGAAGCAAGACGAAGAAGGATTTTTCTTTTTTTCCGACCGCAAAAAAGACGCAGTACGCTACAAGGGTCGAAACATTTCAACTTTCGAAGTAGAGATGGCTGTACGGCGCCACCCTGCCATTGCAGACGTGGCCGCATTTGGAATCCGCAGTGAAGAGCTGGAATCCGAAAGCGAAATCATGATCGACGTTATTCTCAAGCCAGAAGTAGAACTTGAGGCGATTGATCTTGCCCAGTTCATCAACGACAACGCGCCGTACTTTTTTGTGCCCCGTTACATTCAATTTGTTGAGTCGCTGCCTTATACGCCAACTAATAAAGTGCAGAAATTTAGGCTGCGGGAGAGGGGGGTGACGCATACCACCTGGGATGCACGTGTGGCTGGGTTTAAAGCGCAGCGGTAGCTGTCTGGTAGCGCATTCGGGAGAGCGCCTCTGTTCTCCGCTCTTTTAGTGGGAGCCACCCCTGATGGAGCCCTCATGTATGGGTTCACGACGGGTCCTGTAGGGATAACCCCCCCCATAAGTCCCAAAGGCTCAGATGCCCCAGACTGAAGAGCTTTTGAGGGGTGAAATTCGTCAAAATTCCCATTTGACAGCCAAACTAACGCCTAGTAGTCTATAGCCAAATCAAATAGAACGTTTCCCACCCAATGGATGGGGCCCACAATCTGGAGAGTACAAAGATGAGTCAGTGTCCGTTCGCCGAGTTCCCCAACATGATTGACCCCGAGACTTATGCCGATGGTATGCCTTACGGCGTGCTGCGTGAGATCCGTGAGTCCGGCCCCATCCACTGGATGTCAGATTCCTATCAGGACGTTCCGTACTGGTTAGTCACAGGCCGGGAGGAGATGGACTTTATCTCCAAGAACCCAGCGCTGTTTTCCAGCGAAGCGCGTACCGCATTGGCGGACGAACACTCGCAGGACGATGTCGAGAATATCCACTCTCACATGATCATTAATATGGATCCGCCGCGTCAGTTGAAGTATCGCAAAATTGTACGCGCTGCTTTCACCCCTCGCGCTGTGAATTCTCTTGAACCCCAGTTCCGCGAACATGCTCGCAACATTCTCGATCGTGTAGCCAGCCGTGGCTCATGTGAGTTTGTTGAAGAGGTTGCAGCTGAGTTACCACTGCTGGCAATTCTTGAGTTGTGTGGCGTGCCCGCTGAAGACCGTAAAGATTTCTTCGCGTGGACTAATGCGATGATGTTCAACCAAGACGAAGAAATGTCAGCGGACAAAAGTGTTTCCGAAGAAGCGTCAATGAACGTGATTGCCTATGCTATGAAATTGGCAGAGATGCACAAGAGCGACCCTAAAGATGACATCATCGGCGCGCTGTTGCGTGGTCACGGCGGTGTAGAAGGGCTGAACGATGATGAGTTCGTGTGGTTCTTCCTGCTGCTAATAGCTGCGGGTAATGAATCTACTCGTACGATTACAAGCCACGGAATGCGTCTATTGATGGAGCACCCTGATCAGCTTCAGTACCTGGTTGAAAACCCCGATAAGATTGCCGGCGCTTGCGAAGAGATGATTCGCTATAACACAGCATTTATTTTGATGCGTAGGCAGTGTGTGGTAGATACAGAAGTGGGCGGTAAGATGATCAAGAAGGGTGACAAGATTATTCTTCACTATCACACCGTTAACCACGACGAGAAGATCTTCGGCGAAGACGCGATGAAGTTTGATGTAACTCGCCCTGAGCGCATGCCTGACATGTACAACCAGCACCGTGCTTTTGGTGTTGGCCAGCACTTCTGCCTGGGTACACACCTTGCGCGTCTGGAGGTGAAAGTAATGTTCGAGGAAATCATTCCCCGCCTGCGTAACCCACAGCTTGGAGAGCAGATCAACTACACCAAGTCGAACCTGGTGAACGGGATCAAGAGCATGCAGATTACCTTTGATCCAGAAGCGAAGTCTGAAACTGCTGCGGCGTAGTAGTTACAGAACGATAGCTTAAGCCACAAAAAAGCCCCGAGGGAAACCTCGGGGCTTTTTTCGTTTTAGGGCTTTTGAGAGAGGTTTACTCGGCCTCTGCTGTTTCCTTCTGAAACTCTGCGATCGCTTCTTCAACCGGGCCCAGCATTGAGGCTGCTCTGGGATAGCCCGCGTACTGTGCAATAAACAGCAGAAACTCCCGGGCTTCTTCCGGGTTGATCTCGCCACGTTTCAGTGAGGCTTTGATTTGTATCTTGAATGTCTTAGACTCGCCTTTCTCAGCGATGATACCCAGTAGCAGGATACGTTTGTCGCGCATAGAGAGGGTTTCACGGGTCCATAGCTCGGCAAATAGTTGCTTGAGCATGATGTCGGTAAAGGCGTAGCCCTCGGGTGGTACGACGACATCGCCGGCGTACACATCCTTGATCTTTTCTTCGCCGAGTGCGCGGCGCTCTGCATCATTCATTGTTTATCTCCTGACTTTTTTAGACTGATTCTAATTGTATGTTCGTGTATTTAGTCGAATGTGCCAAATATCTTGTCGTAGAGCGGTGTGATAGTCGCGTAGTTTCCCTTGTGCATGTTCTCGTGATGCACGTGATGCTTGGCCGTAATGAAGCTCAGGGTTTTAAAGGGAAAGTAGGGCAAGTCTACGAAGGTGTGGTTAATTTGATTGAGCTGAAAATACAGCACGAAGGTGATGACCACGGTGGCTATCTGAAACTGCCCCAGCACAGTGGACAGGAACACTACACTCAAGAGAAAACCACCCAGCCCCACGAACGTCTCGAGCGGGTGCACATAATGTGCGTCTAGATAGGTGGGGTTACGTGCTTGGTGATGTATGGCATGCACCTTGCGCATTGCGCCATTGCCATGGAACCAAAAGCGGTGGGCAAGGTAATAGAAAAAATCATAGAACATGAGGATGATAAACATATCCAGAAATATCTTCCAAATTGGCTGTGCCTCAAAGGTGATGCAGAAGGGCAGCAGGAGGAAGAAGAAAGTCCCGTTCCAATACATGCCCACCTTCTGCGTAGCGCGAATTACGGGCGGGTATTTTTCTTTCTTCCATTTCTCTTTGTCTTCGTTCTGATTCAGAGTGCGCATGTTAGCCAGCGCGGGCACTTTAAAAGTCAGCCACTTACCGACTTTACTGATCGCTACAATACAGGCAAGCGCTGCCATAGCACCCACGATGTTGTAGTTTGCCCAAACGGTGTTTAACCACTCGTTGTCCATTGTCCTTACCTCGTTAATCAGAAGGGTTGAGTAACAGCGCAGCTAATTGCTGGCTGCCTCGACTACCCAGTTGTTGCTTAAGTTGCTGCGCCAGCAGTGTGATATCCACTGCGCCGCGTTTACCAAATACGTCCTGCTCCAGATCCAGACCCTGGTACAGCGTGTCGAAAGTGCCGACCATTGCCCGAAAAGCATCCTCACCGAGGATGGCAATAAATTCTGCTTCCATCTCTATCACGCTGGCCACTGAATCAGCGATAAGCTGCTCTCCACCTGGCGTAAAACGTAGTACCAGTTGCCGCGCGTCTGTGGTGTCGGCATCGCGGCGCAGGTATCCCAGCTCTTCCAGTTCGGTGGCAATAGCGCTGATCGCTTGTTTGCTCACATCGTGTGCGGCGGCAATCTGTTGAATTCTGCCGCCGCTGGGGCCAATCAAAGGGAGTACTTGGCCGAAGGACAGCTTCAATCCGGGGTGGCCTTTTGCGCGGGTTAGCTCCATTAGGCGTTGCAGGATGTAGTCAGCCAGCCTGGGGAGTAAGCCGCCCATGACGATGTGTTGGTATTGCGCGTTGTTGCGTTCCGGTCGCAGGCCCAGGTCAAGGTGTTTGTAGAGCGCGCGCAAGGCCTGACTGGATTGTTGCATCGCTGTTTCACCCACTAGCTGGGCGAACTGATCGTCCATTTCGGCGACAATTCGTACACCGTCGTTGCGCAACTCCATACCGCGCGTGGAGAGGGTTAGTTGCTTGGCACGACCATCTACTGGATCGGCTGTGCGCGCAATGTAGCCAGCATTTTCAATTTGTTTTGCCGCCTGGTTGCAGGCTTGGCGGGAGATGTTAAGGATTTCAGCCAGATCAGTAAGGCGCATATCCTCTTCGCCGATCAGCGTGATGTAAGGCGCAAAGCTCAGGCGCAGATCTTTATGCCCGTACTGCTCCTGTAGGGTTTTCATCATGATGGTCTGGAGGTGCCGGGCGACGCCCAGTAGGTGCCGGGAGAAGTTATGCTGGTACTGATCCCAGGCGGTATCCGCATCAATTTGTGATTGGCTGGTGGCGCTCATTTGGCAAATACTAAACACAGATTGACGAATAGTCAATTTATATTGACAGTATTGAATTTGGCCGGATACACTAGCGCAGCGATAGGCTGCATCGCTTGTGGTGCGGTCGTTGAAGGAGAAAATTGTGAGCGATAAGAGGAAGGTCGGGTATATCGGTCTGGGAAATATCGGCAAGCCGTCAGCGTTAAAACTGATCTGCGACGATTTTGAGGCACACGTGTATGACGTGTATGCGCCGGCTGTTGCAGAGTTGGCTGAAGCCGGCGCAGTGGCCTGCGCCTCTGTTGCTGAGCTGTCCGCTGCCTGTGACCACATTGGCATTTGTGTGCGCGACGACGCGCAGGTAGAAGAGCTTCTCTACGGCGATGCAGGCATTCTGGCTAACGCCGCCCAAGGTACGCTGGTTGCTATTCATAGTACTGTCACCCAAGCGAGTTTATTGAAATGGGCTGCACAGGCGCAGCAAGCCGGGATTAACTTATTGGATGCTTCTATAACCGGCGGTGCTCATCGGGCAGCCGACGGAACCCTGTGCTATATGGTAGGTGGTACCGAAGAAGATGTAGCAGCCTGTACACCGGTGTTCGAAACCTCCGGCGAAAAAATTGTACATGCCGGCCCACTGGGTTCCGGCATCGCATTGAAGTTGTGTAACAATTTTATTCAGTACACTGAGTTTGTTGCGATGGCAGAGGCGGCTAAGCTTGCTGCAGCCTGCGGGCTTGCGCCGGACGTATTGCGCTCGGTGGGTTTGTCCAACGGCGTAGTGAACGAACAAATGCACATGTTTGTCAGTGGCCGCAACGGTCTTGCGCCCACCTGTAGTGAAGAAGAAATGGAGCAGATTTTTGGCGCGCTGGGTCGTTTGGCGAACAAGGATCTGGAGTGTGCCTTGAGTACGGCACAGGATAAGGGTGTAGTAATGCCCACCGCTGAATTTATTCGGGATCGCATTGAGAATGTATTTCTCGCCAAAGACGAATCGCGTCCCGTCGCCTAACACCAAGGAGAATTGAATGAACCCTGAGACAAAACTGTTTATCGATGGCGAGTTGGTTGACGCCGCCTCGGGCAATACCTACGACAATCTAAACCCCGCGACCGAAGAGGTAATGGGGCAGGTTGCGGATGCAGGTCCCCAAGACATGGACAGGGCTATCGCCGCCGCGCGCCGTGCCTTTGATGAAACCGATTGGTCTACCAATCACAGTTTTCGCCATACCTGCCTCAAGCAGCTGAAAGAAGCACTGCATTCAGTGGAAGAAGAATTCAAGCTGCAGATAGCGGCGGAAACTGGTTCTCCGCTTGGTATCTGCGGCGACATGGGCCCGCAGTGCAAATTGCCGATTGGCTTTATAGATTACACCCTTGAAGCTCTGCCCAATTTTGAGTGGAGCCGTGATCTGGGTGTTGCCGAAATGATGGGTGGCAAGAGTAGACGGTTAGTGGAAAAAGAAGCCATAGGTGTAGTTGCCTGTATCACTCCATGGAACGTACCGCTGCAAATTAATTTGGCCAAATGTATTCCTGCTTTGGCCGCCGGTTGCACCGTGATACTAAAAGCCGCACCGGACACACCCTGGTCTTCAACGATGCTGGGCCGCTTGATCAAGGAGCATACGGATATTCCGGCAGGCGTTTTCAATGTTATTACTTCAGAAGACCCCAAAGAAGTTGGCGACCAACTGGTAGGCGACCCACGTGTGGATATGGTGTCTTTCACCGGTTCTACTGCAGTGGGCAAGCACATCATGGCGCGCGCTGCGCAAACCGTTAAGAAGGTGTTTCTGGAGCTGGGTGGCAAATCGGCGAATATTATTCTGGATGATGCGGACCTCAATACCAGCTTACTGAGTTGTTTGGCTGTGTGCTTTCACGCAGGACAGGGCTGCGCCATTCACACAAGGCTGTTGATTCCACGTGCACGACAGGCAGAAGTGGAAGCAATACTCCCCGGCTATTTCGATTTTATACAGTACGGTGATCCGAGTTCAGACAGCCAGATTATGGGCTCACTGGTGAATGCTAAGCAATATGAGCGAGTGCTTGCTTATATCGCTAAGGGCAAGGAAGAGGGAGCTCGTATTCTGTTGGGTGGCGGTACGCCGGAACATCTGGACAAAGGATTCTACGTAGAACCCACAGTGTTTATGGATGTTACCAATGACATGACCATTGCACAGGAAGAAATATTCGGCCCTGTACTGTCGGTAATTGCCTATGACGATGAAGAAGAAGCTATTCGGATCGCTAACGATTCCGCTTATGGCTTGTCTGGTGGTGTGTGGTCAGCCGATGAAGCGCGAGCGCTGGCCGTTGCCAGGCGGATCCGAACCGGAACTGTCAACGTGAACGGCGGGAACTTCTATGGAGCTGATGCACCCTTTGGCGGTTACAAGCAAAGCGGCCTGGGCAGGGAGATGGGCAAGGAAGGTTTTGAGGAGTATCTGGAAACCAAAACGATTGCTATAGGCGCATGAGTCAATCTTTAAGTAACAAAGTCTATATCGTTACCGGCGGCTCACGCGGCTTTGGCTTGGCGATTGCACAGAGCTTGGTAGCTCAGGACGCGAAAGTGGCTTTGATCGGGCGCGATCAAAGTGCACTGGATAAGGCCGTTGACCAGCTCGGTTCTGACAACGCCTTTGCGGTGGCGGCAGATGTGGCTGCGGCCGCAGACATTCGCACAGCTTTCGCCTCTATCAAGGCACATTTTGGGCGTCTTGATGGCCTGGTGAACAATGCCGGCATGGCGCGGCCCAATAAAGTAGAAGACTTGCTGGAGGATGAAGTTCTACTGCAGGTTCAGACCAATTTTATGGGGACAGTGTTTTGCTCCCAAGCAGCCATACCCTTGCTGCGTGGCGGTGAAAATCCGCGCATCATTAATATCTCTTCCGCCAGTGCCTGGCATTATGATGAGATCAGTCACCTTTCGATCTACGCTTCAACCAAAGCAGCGGTGGAGCGTTTCACTCGGGATTTACGGGTGGAGGTTCAGGCCGACGGAATTGGCGTTACCTGCATAAGACCGGGCGGCGCCTATACGGATTTCGCCAACGATTGGAATACCAAGCCTTTTGAAGCGGCGCTAGTGGCCTGGCAAGATACAGGCACTTATCGCGACAGTGGCATGGAGGTGGAGCAGGTGGGTGATGCCGTGTGTTACTCACTGTCACAGCCTCCTGGAACTGCCGTCGACCTTTTGGAAATCCGGCCGAATATCCTCACGCCTAAAGCGTAGTTTGAAGAAGAACGCTTAACGGAGACTGCGGGCAAAAATCTCTTTTTTGTGGACAATGGATGTTGCAACAGGAAAAGGGTTAAGCGTGTGCTTGTTGAACGTCTGGTCCACCCTGTGCAGCCCTAAGGAGCTTAAAAAGTGTCAAAGATACTCATAGTTGGTGGTACTGGATTGACCGGTGCTCATGCGGCGCTGCATTTGCGCGAGTTGGGCGAGGACGTCACCGTAATGTCTCGCTACGCTGCGGTGCCATCTTGCTTGCAAGGTTTTGATCATCTAATTGGAAACTACCTCGATGACTCAGTAGACCAACAAACCCTCGAGAAATTCGACCGTTTGGTATTTGCAGCGGGAGCAGATATTCGTTTGTTGCCACCTGAAGAGAATGAAGACGCTTTTTTCGAAAGGGTGAACTCGCTGGCCATTCCGGCATTTTTTCAACGCGTAAAAGCAGCGGGCATTAAGCGAGCAGTTTATATAGGCACGTACTACCCTCAAATGGTGCCCGAGAAAATCGCGACGAGTGCCTACGTACGCTCCCGTCACCTTGCAGATGAGGGGCTGCGTGCGCTCAGTGATGAAACCTTTTCAGTGTGTAGTTTGAATGCGCCTTTTATTTTGGGGCATGTGCCGGGCATAGAGCTGCCGCATATCGAAGTGTTGGTGCAGTACGCGGCAGGGCGCCTGGAAGGTATGCCTCTGGTGGCGCCTGCCGGTGGCGTCAATCACATCTCTAGTGGGTCGATGTCGCAAGCCATTGCGGCTGCTCTGGACCATGGCGAAGGTGGCAAGGCCTATTTGGTAGGGGACGAAAACCTGAGCTGGAAGACGTATCTGGAGCACTACTTTCGCAGCGCTGGCAATCCCATGGATTTGGACGTGTCGGAAGACGAGCACCCATTGTTTCCCGATGTCATGTTGTATGCGGGCCGCAATGCGGTGGTTCATTATGAACCCGATGATGCGGATCTAGGTTACGCACGAAATGCGATGGGCGCCTGCATAGAAGAAATCGTTAATTTCTACCTGTAAATCGATTCATATCCTCGGTAAGGTCTACGCGCGAACAAAAAGGACAAGACAATGACATCACTCAGTGACGACGTAATACGTGCCACAGCTAACAAGCTGATTGCCGCTCATGAAGAGGCAACGCGTACAGATGAATGGACTTTCTTTGTCGACACTCTTTACGCGCGCGACTGCATTTACACCTGTGAATACGCCGGCGTGATGGAAGTGACTGCCAATGGAATCGACGAAATCAAAGCGACACACTATGGCCGTGATATGCAGGTGGGTTGGGAGGGCTGGACGTTTCCCTACAGGGGCGTTTATACCGGTACTGATAACGGCTTGATTACACACTGGTTGAATCGTGGCCCGGGGAAACGCGAGGATGGATCTAATTACGAAAGCCCCGGTATTTCATTCCTCACCCTGAATGATGACGCGATGATATGCCGCCAGCTGGATGTGTTTGACTTGTGCCACCAGATGAAGCTGTGTGACGATTTGGAAGATGCTGGTTTACTGTCTGCGCAGCTAAAGGCGCAGTGGGTGATCCCTATGAAGGAGAAGCTCGAGTCTCAGCTTGCTCGCAATAGAACTTAGGCTCGATTTGGAAGGGGCCGTAATACTATGGAGGCTTTAGTCACCGCCTCTACACTTCATCAAGGCCGCTGTTTGAAAGGTGGCAACCATCTCATTGTTCTGATTGTAGATATCATTGCGGAAACTGACGATACCGGCGCCGGGTCGGCTTTTCGATAGTCGTGTCTCCAACACCTGCTCTTCACTGCGTATTACATCATCAGGTCTTACTGGAGCTGCCATCTTAATTTCTTTAAACCCCAAAGCAGAGATGGCGGCTGAGGGCTCTCCGGATTCATCGGAGGCAACACTGATAGCAGCGGCGATGATATGGGAGGAGCAAGCGACGATGCCACCGAAAATAGATTCCGCTGCTGCTGCCGAATCAATGTGGAACGGCTGCGGGTCCCAGCGGGTGGCGAATTCTATGATGTCCTCTTCAGAAAACTGATGACGTCCTTCCAGCGGGTACACGCTACCCGCTTCAAAATCTTCAAAATAGCGCATTGGTTTTCCAGTCTATTTGGCTGATTGATCCGGCAGCATCTTATTGATCTTGAAGATCGCCTTGCTGCCCAACTTTTCGATGGTGAGGTGGGTGACACAACCGGTGGCAATGAGGAGCGTGCAGAATACATAAAAGTCGGCATTGGGCCCCAGTGCGAGAGCGTCAGAGATGTAGTCTATGTAAACAATGTGCATTGGTTTTTGCAGGATGTACACAGACAAACTGATATCCCCCAAAAACACCATAAAACGCGATGAAAAAAAATCTGTGACGCGATTTTTGGCGTAGGCAATGCTCATGATCAGGGTTAGTGCGAGCCAGGTATAAAAGCTGGAACCGTAGGCCAATGGCATATCGATATAGCCTTGAATAAAATCCCGATTTTGCAGCAGAAAATAGGTGAGATAAAAAGCAGCAAACAATACGAGGTAGGAATGCAGGCCTGTTTTGGTGAAGTACTGCGGATAACGGATGCAAATTAGGCCGCCCGTAATGCCCATCAGAAAGCTGCATAAATGCGAAAGCGGAAAGTAATTCACCATGTCGTGCAGGAAGGAAGGATAGCTGCTGTAGTCGGGAGCGCTAAGCATGCGAGAAAGTATTATCTGCGTTACAAAATACACTGCGAGTGTGAACAGAACGACGAAGGAGGTGCGCGGCTGGTGTTTTCTGATGGCCCAGATAATGATAGGAAAGCTAACGTAAAAGAAAACCTCAACAGACAGAGACCACCCCGGCGTGTTCATGGCGGTGGGATAGGGCGAGACCCAGGACTGCATAAAGAAAAATGACAGCACCAGTGAGTAAATATCGTTGATGCCATACCCCAACACTAGAAAAGCCGTGAAAAATAGAGCAAAGACATAAATCGGAAAGATGCGTGCTATGCGGGCGACGTAATATTTGCGCAGGCTCAGATTGGTTTTATGATAGTGAGAAATCAACATCACAAAGCCCGATAACGTAAAGAAAAAGGTCACCATCGCCGGGCCGGAAACAATAAACGGCGACCACATGGCCACCAGGTCGGTTTCCCTGCCGAAGTGGAAAAACAGCACAATCACAGCAGCCGCGAAACGGAAGAAGGTAAGGGAGTCTATTCTCATAAGGGTGGCCGGGCGCTACTTCCCCAGATTTTCCAGGCCGGAGGTATCCATACCTTTGGCAGCATCCGTGGCGATCCCATCGTAGACCGTACTTTTGTCTACTTCCTTGCTGATCTTGGCGCCGGAATAGGTATTACCCACTGCGGACCCAATGGCGGTGGCTTGATTTTGTAATCCAATGCCTTCCAGTTCGCCAGCTTGCCAGCCCGTTTTGTAGTCAGTGTCGTCTGTGAAGCGAGCTTCGTCGCGCAGATAATGTTCCCAGTTACTGCCGGCCTCACGCATACCGCTATGCCTGCCATCGTGAAAGCCCTGTATGTAGGCAACGTTTTTCCCCTGCTCCTGCAGAGAGCCATCGGTGGTTTGGCAGCCTAACAGCACCAGCACGAAGGCCATTGCGAGAGCTTTTGAGAGCATTTATTTATCCCCGAAATTTGTCTGGAACTGTTATTAGACGGGACGCGAGCCCCTGAGTGTCGATCAACATGCCATGGCGCTCTATACATGTCCAGAAGGGGATTGTGATGAGCTTGGCATTCCTTTGGGCTGGTGGTGCTATGCAGGCCAGTTAGGTCTTGGGGCTCGCAAAAAACAGTAAAACCGGGCGCGAGAGTGGGATACGGATCGGGTCAGTAATAGGGCGTCGAACGGGGGCAATCAATGATCCATTGAGGTAAAAATCTTGAGCCCCGCGTCGGTCATCAGAAGGGTATAGGACTCGCGCCAGTCGGTAACCAGTTCGCCAGCTTGAGACAACATCTCCCAGTGGACAGTAGCAAGAGAGCAAACGTCCGAGATGGCTTCGCTGTGAAGGGAATGGTACCGACAGAGCGTAATATTCTGTGCACCGTAGTCATCGAGTAGCAGCTGAAAGTAACGTCCGATTGCGGCACTATCGCCGAAGAATTTGATGTCACCCTCATTGGAGACGGCGGTGTAGGGTGTGGCGTAGCGGGTGGCGATTAAGGGCCCGTCGAAGAGCGTGAAGTCTGCGGCGAAGCGATCAAAAAATTGTGCAATTTCGGCAGTCATATTCTGTGCTCTATCGACTCTTGTATTCAGGCGCCATCAGGCGGCGCTCCCGCGTCACATTTCTTACAATTCAGTTCGTACCCTAACTTGGCATCGCGTCCTTCTTGGGTAATCACCCAGGGCCGGCTCGTCCAAGGAGGATTGTGGCGCACGTGCTGATAGTGCCCACATTCCAGTTCGGCAACCCAGTGATCTTCCCCATCGGTGTGATAACCCGATATGGATTGTTTCATAGTATACCCATGGCTGAGTCAGGAACCGTGTAAAGCGAACCGAATGGCAGCCTCAACGGGCGAGTAGTTTTCATCGGGCCGGTTGAGGTTCATCAATTCCTTCAGGGCGTATTGTGGATTGCAGGCAAAGCGCACCTTGTTGCCGCGGTTCGCACCAAAGCCGTGGATCAGGAAGGGGTGGAGAAAGGCGATGTCGCCAGCCTTTCCTGTTACTTCCACAGATTGCTCAGGATCAATGTCAGGCAATTTTGCCATTAAGTCGTCGAGTGACGATCCGGCGGGCTCTGCCGCGTTCAGAATTCTGGCGATATCGAGATGGCTGCCGGGTACTAGTGCAGTGCTTCCGTCGCCGGGCTCTATGTCTGAGAACAGGTAGAGTGTCACCAGTCCCTGTTCTTGGGATGTTAGTTGGTGCTGAAAATAACCGTCAACATGCCAGCCACCAGGGCCCTCAAAGCCGGGAAACAGAAGGGGCCACCAGCCCCAAAAGCCGTGTAGTTCCGCCCGATCTTCAGCTGTAAGTTGATCCGCCGCCTGCTTCACTGAGCTGTTGAGCACTGCGTCAAACGGGGCGCTGTAAAACACTTCCGGAATATGGACCACGGTCTGGGTCCATGTTTCGGGTGCATCACTAGCGAGACCTAACTTCTCCCAAATAAAATCCTGGCCCTGTGCGGCAATTTCGGAAGAAAAACCTCCCCTATGGATCACATAGCCTTGCTCGACAAATTGTTGTATCTCGGTATTACTAAACACGAACGGATACTCGTGAGAGCTTTGTCTCTTCACCATTTTGTAGTAGGCGAAGTCGAGTCAACTTTATGTGAGAGATTTTCCATTGGCCGCTCTCTTTACGATAGCGCTCGTGGTAATGGCCCCACCCCTGTAGTAACAGGTCGGGCAATTGTACGATGTCGTCCATAGCCCACAGTCCAGTTGCAGTGCCTGCGTCTATAAGTTCAATCTCGGGCATGTGGCCGTGGTGAATCGTGGTAGCGTCTTTGAGTATCTCGGAAATTTGGCTCACGTAATTGTCGCGACCTTCAGCCAGCATACCCGGGGCTTCGGTGAAGTCCGCCACAAGATCTTCAGTGAAACAACTGGCGAGGGTCGCCCAGTCCTTGGTATCCATTCCTCGAAAATAGCGCGCCTTCAGGGCCTTTATGGACTCGATGTCAATTAGTTGTTGCAGTTGATCACTCATGCCGTGCGATCCTTTGTATCAATAAACTCTGTTTGGATTAATCTACCGGATTGTTGTAGTCGTCCGGAACAATGGAATAGCAGCTCGCAGGTACAGATCTGCCATTGAGAATAAGTTTATTTCTAAAGGTGCCCTCGTACTGCCCGCCCAATTTCCCTGCCACCATGATGCTGGCGACATTGTCGGGAGGTACATGAATTTCCAGCCGTTGAAATCCGAGATGATCGAAGGCATAGGCCGCCGCCAGCCTTGCGGCAAGGGTACACACGCCCTGTTTTTGAGCGCCAATACGAATCCAATAGCCCAGATTTCCTATTTTATGTTGAGGCACTACCTGATTGATTCCAACCGAGCCGAGCATCCTGTCACTGTCGGAATCTTCGATGACAAAGCGGTAATCGCTGCCTTCTTCCCAGGTGCTCTGCGCTGTTAGCGCCCACTCGATCGCATTTTCAATGCTGTAGGCCTCACTTGCCCAGGCTAACCATGGTTCCAGTGTTTCCAGAGACTCCAGTACTGCAGTCTGAAATTCGGCAGCATCGGATTCCCTGTATTTTCGAATGGCGATATTCATATTGCTCTCGTTCGATCCGGCTTTTTTTCCAGAATACTCCAAAATGCCTCGAAACACTTCACCGAGCTGCCTATCTACTGCTGGCGATGCCGGCGTGCTAAGCTTTTCAAATCTGAAGCAAGGCCTGTACGCTGGGCAGAATATTGAAAAGGAGTAGATCGTGAAAGTTGAAAAGCTCTCAACCGAGTCGGTGGCGACACAGCTGGAAGCGTTTGCACAGTGGAGCCTGAAAGATGAAAAGCTCTACCGACAATTCATATTTTCCGACTTCGTGGAGGCGTTTGGCTTTATGAGTCGGGTGGCGCTACTGGCGGAAACAATGAACCATCATCCGGAGTGGTTCAACGTGTATAACCGTGTTGAAATTTCCCTGACAACGCATGATGCCAGCGGTATCTCTGAGCGAGATTTTGCATTGATAGAGAAAATAGACGCATTGCTGTGAGCGCAATTCTACGGTGATTGTTTAGAATCCTTGGCGCTCCATTCAATGGCATTGAGCACCAGATTGCGCGCGCTGTCATTCTGCCAGTTGTCATGGAAGTGCCCTCCGGTATAACCAAAGCCCCGCCCACCGTTTTCACGCTCATAAGCCCATGCTGTAATTTGCGGAACGCCGTCTGCTACCAGTTTTCGCACTGTGTCATTGCCACTGTGTGGCCCGTTGCGCCGCTCCATAGTCGCCTCGGGAGCTACCGCGCTTAGAATGGCGGTGACGCCCTTCATCTCTGGCTGGAAGCGCATATTGAAATACCATTCATCCAACATAGCGAAGGGCGTGATGCCTTCGCTTGCAGGGTGCTTCGGTAAACTTGTAAAAGTGGCTTCCCAGTGAGGGTTAACCGACCACTCAGTTTCAAAGTGACCGCCAACCGCCTCTAACATTGCGTCTGCCGCCAGGCTACCTTTTGGAACCTCAACACAATAGTGCAGGGCGACTACGCCGACGCCCTGGGCAACCATTTTGTTGAAGCTGGCCAGGTGATCATTGATCAGGTGCCCCTTGCCGCCATCGCAATATAAAACGAGGGTACTGGCATCGGTAAAAATACTTTCGTCCTCTGGCCATCCGCCATAGACATTCACGGTTTCGATATCCGGTCGGCGTGCCTGCAGAGCCTGCGACAATAATTCCGAGCCGCCTTTGTGGTCGTGAGCGCCTGGTCCGTGGCTGTTGCGTCCTGCTAGAAAGACCACTTTGGCCCCGGGGCTATCTCCTGCGCTAAAGGTTGCTGGGTGGGACACAATTGATGCGGGCCCCCAGTCGCAGCCGGACAGAGCAAGCAACAATGGCAGGGCACATTTCATCAATCCCAAGGCGGGAGGGTGTTTAATCATGCGGGTTTAGCGAGCTTCCGATACGAGTTTGTCCGATAGTCTAACTGTTGTGGTATGTATCTTCTATCGCGGCTATTATTTGGCCTGTGTAAACCGTTTTCAGGGGCTTTGGCGCGAGTTTCAGGCTGAAGAGTGACCCGCCTAAGCGGTCAATAATTGGGGCTTGTTTTAGACGATCTACTTGGGTCGTCTTGGTTCCAGAAATAAAAAAACAGAAGGTTCTACCACGCACATGTACCTCGGAATTGACATCGGGACTCAGAGCGTCAAAACGTTGATTCTGGACGCTCAGAACAGTAGCGTCGCTGCCGTAGCCAGTGCGCCGCTGGAACTAATCAGCGAAAGCGATGGTACCCGGGAGCAACATGCCCATTGGTGGATAGATGCCCTGAAGAGGTGCCTTGCGGGTATTGATCCCAAGCTTCTAGCGGCCATAGAGGCCATTGGCGTATCCGGTCAGCAGCACGGCTTCGTACCGGTAGATAAGCAAGGAAAAGTGCTGGCACCGGTAAAGCTCTGGTGTGACACAGCGACCACCAATGAGTGTGAGCAAATAACAGCTGCCTATGGCGGCGCGGCAAAGATTATTGCCGATGTCGGTAACGCGATAGTGCCAGGCTACACAGCACCCAAGATTCGATGGTTGAAAAACAACCGCCCCGAACTCTATCAGCAGTTGCACATGGTGCTTCTGCCTCACGACTATCTTAATTTTTATCTTAGTGGTGAGCTTGCCATGGAATGGGGCGATGCTTCGGGCACCGGTCTGTTGGATATACGCAGTCGTAACTGGCACGCAGGGATACTGCTGGCTATAGATGCAGAGCGCGACCTCACAGATTGCCTGCCATCTTTTGTGGCACCTGATCAGGCCATGGGTCAATTGCATCAGCAGGCGGCAGAAGAGTTTGGCTTACCCGCGGGTACCCCCATTTCTGCTGGCGGTGGCGACAACATGATGGCGGCATTGGGCACGGGCAACGTGGTTGCCGGTCGTCTCACTGTGAGCCTAGGCACTTCCGGCACATTGTTTGCGTTTTCAGACACGCCGGTGATCGACCCCAGTGGTCAGCTTGCGGCTTTTTGTTCTTCTACAGGTGGTTGGCTCCCTTTGTTGTGCACGATGAATTGCACCGTGGCTACAGAGTTATCCCGCCAGCTATTGGGCGCCGATCTAGAGGCCTGCGAACAATTGGTGAACCAGTCACCGGCAGGGGCAGAGGGTATTGTCACGCTGCCGTTTTTCAATGGTGAGCGAACGCCTAATTTACCGAATGGCAAGGGCTGCATACTGGGCCTGGACGATCAAAATTATAGTGCTTCAAACTTGATGCGCTCGGCAATGGAGTCAGCGACTTTCGGGCTGCGAGCGGGCTCCGATGCCTTTTTTCGCCTCGGTTGCGAACTGAATGAAATTCGACTCACCGGTGGCGGTTCCCAAAGTGCTGCATGGCGTCAAATGGTGGCAGATGTGTTTAACCTGCCTGTGACAGTGCTGGCTAACGATGAAGGCGCAGCATTGGGCGCCGCGTTGCAGGCACTGTGGATGCACAGCGGCGTAGAGCCTGCGGCTCTGGCAGAACAACATTTACAAAAGGATGAGGCGCGTTGTTGTATACCACGTAGTGATGTGGCTGCGCTTTACGCCGGGTTTTATCAACGGTATTTGAACCACGTGGAACATTTAACTCCACTTTATGCGCAGTGAGGAAATAGCATGGCGACCAATCTTTTTGTGGGTGACACTGAATACTTTTCCGGGATCGGAAAAATACCTTTTGAGGGTAAAGAGTCAGACAACCCGTTAGCATTCAAATTTTATGACGCCGACAAAATTGTAGGCGGCAAACGCATGGAAGATCACCTGCGCTTTGCGGCATGCTATTGGCACACCTTTTGTGCCGGAGGCAGCGACCCCTTTGGTGTTGATACGCAAATCTTCGCCTGGGACGCGCCCACAGATCCAATGGCTGCAGCTAGAGCAAGAATGGATGCAGCGTTTGAATTTTTCACCAAGCTGGGCGTTCCCTACTATTGTTTTCATGATCGAGACATGGCGCCAGAGGGGAATTCTGTGGCGGAGTCGGAGAACAATCTGCAGACGATGGTAGACCTCGCAGGCGAGAGACAAGCCGCCACCGGCATGAAGCTGCTATGGGGTACGGCAAATTTGTTTGGACACCCTCGTTACATGAATGGCGCTAGTACCAATCCAGATTTTGCCGTGCTGACTCACGGTGCGGCTCAGGTAAAGGCCGCTCTGGATGCAACGGTAGCACTAGGTGGAGAAAACTATGTGTTTTGGGGTGGCAGGGAAGGTTATGTCAGCTTGCTAAATACAGACACCGGCCGGGAGTTGGAACATATGGCCCGTTTTCTTGAAGTGGCGCGGGATTATGGCCGCAGCATCGGTTTTAGGGGCACCTACCTTATTGAACCCAAACCTATGGAGCCCACTAAGCATCAGTACGATTTTGATGCGCAAACTGTCATCGGCTTTTTGCGCAATTACGGTCTGGCGGGAGATTTTAAAGTGAATGTTGAGGCCAACCATGCCACGTTAGCCGGCCACAGCTTTTCTCATGAACTGCAAATGTGCACCGACGCCGGTTTGCTAGGCAGTATAGATGCCAATCGCGGCGATCCGCAAAATGGCTGGGACACTGATCAGTTTCCCACTGATCTCCAGGATGTAGTGCAAGCGATGTTAGTGGAGTTGGAAGGCGGTGGCATAGGTGGCGGAGGCCATAATTTTGATGCCAAAGTGCGCCGAGAGTCCGTGGATATGGAAGATATTTTCATCGGACATATAGGCGGCATGGATACCTTCGCACGGGGATTGGAAGTAGCGCACACTATTCGTGAGCGCACGGATTATGTATCCAGCAAGCAGCAACGGTACAGTAGTTTCGATGAAGGCGATGGCGCACGCTTTGAGAAGGGCGAATTGGGTCTGGAGCAGCTGCGTGATATGGCGGCTGCCAACGGTGAGCCGGAGCATCGCAGTGGCAAGCAGGAAAGGTATGAGAATCTGGTGAGCCAGTATCTGTAGTAAGAGCTAATATCTATAGATAGAAGTGCAATGATTAATCGATAGCTGTCAGGAGAATGCAGTAGTGACAAAAGTCAGAATGGGTATGGTAGGCGGGGGCGAAGGTGCCTTTATAGGTGCGGTGCATCGAATTGCTGCGGGTATCGATGGCGAAATTGAGTTGGTGTGTGGCGCCTTCAGTGGCAATGCAGAGCGCTCGCAGCGTTCCGGTGCGGCGCTGTATTTGCCACCTGAACGCGTCTATGACGATTACGAATTGATGATGGCAGGGGAGGCGGCATTGCCTGCTGACCAGCGCATGCAGTTTGTGGCTATCGTCACGCCTAATCACCAACATTTTCCCGTTGCAGAATCAGCGCTGCGCTCGGGCTTTCATGTGATGTCGGATAAGCCCGCTACGTTTAGTTTGGTCGAGGCGCTACGGCTGCGCGACAGCGTGGAAGATACGGGTTTGCTGTACGGCCTTACCCACACCTACACAGGCTACCCACTTGTTAAAGAAGCCCGGTATCGTATTGCTAGCGGTGACTTGGGAAAGATTCGCAAAATCATGGTGGAGTATCCACAGGGCTGGTTGGCTGATCGGCAGGAAGATGAAGATAACAAGCAAGCCGCGTGGCGGCTTGATCCGGCACAGGCCGGTATCAGCAGTTGCATGGGCGATATAGGCGTGCACGCGGCCAATCTTGCAGAGTATGTTACAGGCCTCAAAATTACTGAAGTCTGCGCGGACCTCACCGCTTTTGTGAAGGGCCGAGAGCTGGACGACGATGGTTCTATCCTGCTGCGTTTCGAAAATGGTGCGAAGGGAACTCTAGTTGCCAGTCAGGTCAGTGTGGGCGAGGAAAATGCAGTGAGCATTCGCGCCTATGGCGACAAAGGTGGATTGGAATGGCACCAACAGGAGCCCAATACCTTATTGTTAAAGTGGCCCGATAGGCCCACTGAAATGTTGCGTACCGGCGGTGGCTATTTAAGTGAGATGGCCGCGGAGAATACTCGTACCCCCATGGGTCACCCCGAGGGTTATCTGGAAGCCTTTGCCAATATATACATGGCCTTCGCTGGCCAAATTCGCGCGCGTGAGACGGGCGCCGAAGTAGATGCCCGATCGGGAGATTGTCCGGGTATTAAAGAAGCAGTGCGCGGCATGACGTTTATCGAGCTGGCAGTGTCTGCCAGTGCCAGTGATGTAAAATGGCATCCTTTTCCACAGCATTGAATCCAGCTTATTGATTCGCCCTATTGAATCGACTTATTAATACGATACGAAGGAGAGCAGCATGTCCAAGATGAAAGGTCCGGCGATTTTTCTCGCCCAGTTTGCGGGTGCGGAAGCGCCTTTCAATACCATGGCAGACATCTCCAGGTGGGCCGGGGATCTGGGCTACAAAGGTATTCAGGTTCCCACCTGGGAGTCCGGGCTGATTGATCTGGAGAAGGCAGCAACAAGCAAAGACTACTGCGATGAGTTAAAAGGCACTTGTGCCGAGGGTGGTGTTGAGATCACAGAGTTATCCACGCATCTGCAGGGGCAATTGGTGGCGGTACATCCGGCCTACGACGAACAGTTTGATGGTTTTGCACCAGAGGCTGTACACGGCAATCCGAAGGCGCGACAGGAATGGGCGGTAAACCAACTGATGTTGTCGGCCAAGGCCAGTAAGAACCTTGGCTTAACGGCCCACGCTACTTTTTCCGGCGCGTTACTGTGGCACACAATGTACCCATGGCCACAGCGGCCAGAGGGTTTGGTTGAAACGGGTTTCAAGGAGCTTGCTGACCGCTGGCTGCCAATACTGAATGCCTTCGACGATGCGGGTGTGGATGTATGTTACGAAATTCATCCCGGAGAAGATTTACACGACGGCGTAACCTTCGAGCGCTTTTTGGAGGCGGTTGACAATCACGCCCGCTGTAACATTTTGTATGACCCCAGCCATTTTGTGCTGCAGCAGCTGGACTATATTGATTTTATCGATATTTATAATGAACGCATCAAGATGTTCCATGTAAAGGATGCGGAATTTAATCCCAATGGCCGCAGTGGTATCTACGGTGGTTATCAGAGTTGGGTAGACCGTCCAGGGCGTTTCCGTTCACTGGGCGATGGCCAGGTCGATTTCAGCGGTATCTTTAGCCAGCTCGCCAAATATGATTTTGATGGCTGGGCAGTGTTGGAGTGGGAGTGCTGCTTGAAGCACCCTGAAGATGGTGCCGCAGAGGGTGTGGATTTTATCAATCACCATATTATTCGCACTACCGACAGAGCCTTTGATGATTTTGCCGGTGGCGGTGCCGATGAAGCGGCCAACCGTCGTATACTTGGCCTCGATAGGTAATTTGGGGCGTGTGTTGCGCCCTGAGAGTGGGCTACCATCGACGTCAAGTATTAGAACTGTCTTTACGACAAGCACAACAATAAATAGACCAAGCTGGGGAGCAAAACATGTCAGAACCAGAAATAGACCGTAAACGGCTTTACTACGTAGGTAACCTGTCAATATTTATGATTGGTCTGGGTATGGCCGTGCGCGTCAACATCGCGCCGAATTTACAGGCCGATATTTACGACAAAATCGATCTGGCGAATTCGGCGGCAATGCTGGGCGAAGCACTTGGTGTAACCTTTACAGGCTTTGCCCTAACGCTACTGTTTGGCAGTGCATTGGTCGATTTGATTGGTATGAAGCGCATGCTGTTGCTGTCTGCTCTGGGCTATATGTTGGGCTCAGCGGGTCTGGTGCTTGCGGCCAGTTCGCCGACGGGAGAGTCGGTGGAGATGATCGTGTTGGTGAGTCTGTTGCTTACTGGCCTGGGCTGGGGCGCTGTTGAGGCGGCGTCCAATCCGATGGTTGCCGCACTGTATCCGGATGAAAAAGCCCACAGGCTCAATATTCTTCATGCCTGGTGGCCAGCGGGAATTGTAGTGGGCGGATTGCTGGGTGTGGGAATATCCAGCTTCGGGTGGCCCTGGGAGCTCAATATGGCTGTACTTATTATTCCGGCCATTGTGCTGGCCTGGATGGTCGCGAGTTCAACTTTTCCAGTAACAGAGCGTGTTGCTTCAGGCGTTAGTTACGGCGAAATGATTACGGAATTAGTGAAGCGCCCTCTGTTTTGGGTGTTCTGGGTGTGCATGTACCTCACGGCCGCTGCAGAGCTAGCACCGGGTCAGTGGGTTAATATTTCCCTGTCTAATATTGTAGGCATGCAGGGCATCTTGTTGTTGGTGTATGTAAGCGCGTTGATGTTTGTGATGCGCCATTTTGCAGGGCCTATCGTGGAGCGTATTTCGTCTGTAGGCCTGATGTTTGTGAGCTGTCTTGCAGCGGGTATCGGCCTCTATCTGTTGAGCCAAGCGACAACACCCTTAATGGCATTTGGCGCCGCTACTGTCTGGGGTATTGGTGTGTGCTACATGTGGCCAACCATGTTGGCGATTGTGTCAGAGCGTTTTACGCGAGGCGGTGCAGTGGCAATGGGCCTGATGGGCTTCGCCGGCGGCATGTCTATTCAGTTTGTATTGCCACAGATGGGCGCCATCTTCGATTCCGCCAAAGCTGAAGCGGCTGGGGGTGCTGATAAGCTCGCTACTTTGCCACCGGAAGCGATGGAAGAGGCTGTACGTTATGCTTCTGTGCAATCATTCCAGGCAGTGTCGTACTTACCACTTCTTCTGTTGCCTGTGTTTGGCGCTATCTGGTTGTACGACAGGAAGAGGGGGGCGTAACCGTTCCTCCATTTCTAGATTTTGGCTGCTGCCAGTGCGCAGCGATAAGTTACAGTAGCGGGCTGTCGAGCATGAACTCAACGACATAGCCCGCCAACCCCTCATCGATAACCCTCTGAACAAACGGGGCGCCTTGAACCGTATATGGGATTGCCCCGCGGCGTGAATACGTTTTTACGCTCCCCGGTTTCGAGAGTTCATCACTCCCAATACCACCAGGCATAGCAGCAGAAAAATACCCAGAGCACCAAATACCGTGTTGGCCGTCTTCTCGCCTAGCCATTGCAGGTAGTGGATTTTATATAGCGTATTTATCAACCGTGTATCGGAACCCGATTGAGACAGTGACAGGGTCTGCCAATCCAGTGCAATCTCCACATTCGAATCCGTAAAGGCCTGCCCATTGTTGATATGGGAAAGATCGCCATAGCGTTGCGGGTTCAATCGAATAGCATCAGTGACCAATCGAGTAAGCTCTGCATCGGTGGGGGTAGGTCTTTTTTGCAGTGTTCGCGGATCGAGATGCAGCTGCCCCTGGGGCCCTTTTAGTAACAAGTGATAGCCCAGCACAGTGCGCAGTAGTTTCGCTTCGTGCCACTGCCCTGCGAGAGCCGGTGCAAAGGTTTGTTCCAGCGGATAGGTTTTGACCGGAAGACGTTCGTAGGCACCGCTATAACCGGGCTTTGTTAAAAAGATGATGCCGGTGAGCGCCCAGGCGAGTAGGGGGATGGTCAACGCTATACCGACAATTTTGTGAAGCTTCTGTAGTTGCATGGGAATCTCTTTGCTGGGGTTCTCGAAATAAGCGCCGTCATTTTACGCGATATTTTGTCCTCAAGTGAGAGTTCTCTGCATCAGGTTGCAGATAAAGTGTTAATTGATTCGGGCAATTGATTCGGGCAATTGATTCGGTTATAACCTCACCTACTGCTTCTTCCATCCAAGTGTTGCCCCGAAGCGCAAAAAAAATAAAAGAGACTACTTTGATGACTCTACACACCGCAAAACGATTGCTAACAGGCCTGTGTATTTTGGGGCTGTCCGGCTGCTCTGGCGGTGGCTCGGGAGGCTCAGGCAACAACGATGGCGCAGCGGGAACAAGTGCCGAAGTCTTTGCGCAGGCAGGTGCTTTTCTGACCAAGGAAGCGCAAACCGTGGGCGATCCTGTGGCAGGGCGCGAGGCCCTGCTCAGTGGAAGTTACATGCAGTGCGGCGTACCGTATAAAGTAATGAGAATTCCCGAGGTGGCCTCTTTGGTGGCAGCCCAGTGGGGAAATGCCAGCATTACGGACCCGCTGCCGGGGCGGGAAGGCAATGGTGCGGAACTTCCCTACTGGATGAATACCTTCGTCAATCTGGATGGGGCAGAAGTCGTCAATGCCAACTGCCTGCTGTGCCACGGAGGAAAGTTTGATGGTGAACTCGTGCTGGGGCTGGCCAATGCCAACGCTGATTTCACCGGCGGTGTTGGAGGAGCGGCTATTCCAGCCTTTCCGCAGTCACTGCTTGATTTGTTGGGGCTGGATGTCGCAGAACAGGCCAGCTTGGATAAGTTGTTGCAGCGCGCGGCTATCATCGGTTCCTCTACCCGGATGAGAACGGTAGGCCACAACCCAGCTGAGACTTTGGCAGTAACGCTGATGGTGCACCACGACCGCAACACGCTGGCGTGGAGCGATGAGCCCTACAACGAGTTTGTTGTGCGTGACCGCGACGGCAGTATCAGAACAGAAGACAACACCGTTACCTCCGACCCCGCTCCATGGTGGCGAGTTAAAAAGAAAAATGCGCTGTTCTATAATGGCATGGCCCGTGGAGATCATCGCGGTACTATGGCATTGGCCACTTCGGTATGTGTTGACGACATTCCCACCGCAGAAATAGTGGATGATATGTTTGTGGATATACAGGCCTTCATACTTACTGTGGAAGCACCCAAGTATCAGCGCGCTATAGATGCCACGCTGGCCGAGGAGGGGAAAACTATCTTCGGTAACGATTGCGCTGCCTGCCACGGGACTTACGCGACTGATGCTGAGCTGGCTGCCGGGATGGAAGACACTTATCCTAATCTGCTCATTCCCTTAGACGTAATCGGTACCGATCCTGTGGTAGCCGAAGCCGGCGTACTGCATTCGCCCGAACTGGTGGAGTGGTACAACGATTCTTTCTACGGCCAGATCACACAAATGGTGCCCGACGATCCGTTCCCCGGTTATATGCCGCCACCGCTGGATGGCATTTGGGCAACAGCTCCATTCCTGCACAACGGTTCAGTTCCGACCATTGATTTGCTGTTAAACAGTTCGGCAAGGCCAGCGGTGTGGAAGCGTCTCAGTCTTGATACAACTGTATTTGATGAGGAAGCGCTGGGTTGGCCCTATGTTGAGCTGGACTACAGCCAGCAAGAAGCGCCTGTCGAAGAGAAGAAGTTTGTCTACGATACCAGTTACTGGAGCCAGTCAAATGTGGGGCATACTTTTGGTGATCATTTGTCGTCAGGCGAGCGCAGTGCGGTCATTGAGTACCTGAAGACACTATAGAAGAGCTTATGTGGGCTGCTGTTTAAAACTTAAAAGCACGCCCGCCATCCTCCCTGTTCAAAGGTTTCCGAATCACAGGCAACCGCTACCGGTACGTAAGGCTCTAGATCCTTGCTAATGGGTTTGCCATCAGCTGCAGCGGCGATGGCTGCCACAAAGGGGTTTTCGCGATACACGTAGCGGTACTGCAATTGCCCGTCCAGATAAGGCCCCCAGTTTATCCACGTTGCCGCTTGTGCGTTCAAATTGCGCGGCCGATCATTTTCGTTAGAGACAACCAAGGTATAAAAGCCATCCTCATCCTGCAGTAACTGGTTTTCCAAAATGCATTGATTGGCGCCGCCGTTCCAGAAATTGTAGGTGCACAGATTGTAAAGGCGCACCTCTTTTCCAGCGGCCGCAGGGCTTTGCCCGTTGCGCGTGTCTGGCGCACTAAGGTACTTGCCCCGCACCACAAAGATATTGCCGAAGCGGCTACTGTAGTGCGTGCCCAGGTATTGAGCATCGGCGTTTGCCAGTGTGTCTGAGGGAGCGTCGAAGTTGGAGGAGGTTGTCCACTGGGGCGGATTCCTGGGCCGGTGATCTATCACTGGCAGTGCCGGGAATACCTGTGGGGTGCGAAACTCCGGTATACCCGGCGCGAATAGATCACACTCTTCAAAGTGCTTTACTAACTCGCCGTCGGCGTCGTAAATACTCAGGGCCGGTAAGGGAACGCCGCCAGAGCCCGCTCCATTGCCTGCATCCACGTGGTACATACGCAATAAATTCATCACGAAAGGGTTTGTGGATAACCCATCCTTGCGCAGTCCTACATAGCTGGTGTTAGCCGCTGGGCTTTCTGGTTCGGCTGAGAACGCCAACGTCGCGGTGTAATAGTTTTTCTGACCTGTGTCGGTGAGCACTTCTAGAAATGGATTCCTACTACCTGCATCGGGTTGCAGTTCGTTATCTCGCAGTGTTCTAAGATTATTCAAATCCATATCGTTGGGGTGGAAAGCGAAATACCGCGTGCTGGGGTATTGGCCGTGAATTACCGCTTTGCCCCCAGGCTCGACGACAAAAGCACCTTTGATCGTGTCTATCCCAACCAGAGCAGCCCATTTTGAAATAAAGAAACTGTTGGAGAAATAATTGGAGCCTGCGATATCGGGCAGGTTCGGAAAGTGATTGAAGGTATTGGGCGTGCCTATGCGTGGCCAGCCTTCGCAGACATCCTGTGTGCGATCGAGGGGGGCTTGCGACCACTGCGGTCCACCTAGGTCAATGCCACAATGCTTGGCGATAAAGTCCGTTACCCGGCCTTCGCTGCCAATAAGCCTAGGGTCACTGAGTTTCTCGAAGGTTGCTATCATGGGCCTGTCGCCACTGACGGCGCCAGCCCAGGCATCTACCGTGTCGCGAATATGGGTCAGGTCTTTACGAATGCTATCAGGAGAGGCTCGCAGAAGAGCTTCCACAACCAGAACATGGCCGTCTAGCTCCGGATGCTTGTCGGTGTTCACGCTACCTGCATTTACGTCTTCAAGCGTGCTGCAGAACTTGGCGATATCCGCGGGCGAATCACTCTGTCCACAGGCGGTAAGCAGTGTGGATAGAAGTAGCAGCGCGGTTCGAAGCAATCGTTTGTGTATCATCGGCAGTATCGTATAGTCGAATCGGCCCGGTTGCCAGTGGCTGCGCGCAACGCTTGTGCTGGGATGCTGGTGAAGAGATACCCTGGGATGTGTGGTTGCTGCTGGCATCTGATCCCACTGTATTTTGGCTGGTGGGAAAACTGTGGCACGATAACGGATCTGGGGCGCGAGCCGATTCGAAATAACTGGGCCTGACGTTTGCGCCCGCCAAGTAGGCAACATAGATGACTGACACGGCAATGAATACCGGCGAAATTGAAGAGCTGCAGCCCATCAATATCAGTTTTCTAGAGACCTTTAAGCTAATCAAGCAAAGCTATACCGAACCGCTACAGCACGCTCAGGATTTGCGTGATGCCTATGGTAATGCAGTGATGCAGAAGTTCGCAGGCAGAACCTTTGTGCACCTGTACGGTGCCGATGCCCATAGGCTGACGCTGGTGAATACTGATCAGGTGTTTTCCAACAAAAAGGCCTGGGATTTAATTATCGGCCGTATTTTTCCCAACGGCCTGATGCTGCGTGATGGTGACGATCATCGCTATCACCGCCGTCTAATGCAGGCGGGTTTTAAAAGCGATGCCATGCAGCGTTATCATGTCGAAATGTTGCCGCAGGTGAGGCAGGCGATTGCGGAGCTTCCGATAACGCCTGGGCAGCCCTTGTTAGTGTTTCCCACGTTCAAAAAAATCACCCTCGATTTAGCCGCCACGATTTTCTTGGGAATGGACTTAGGGGCAGAAGCCGACCGTATAAGCGAAGCGTTTGAAACAACTGTTGCAGCCTCCATGCCGAAAATTCCGCTGGCAATACCCGGCACATTGTTGTGGAAGGGTATTCGCGCCCGCAACTATATGTGTAAATATTTCCTCGCGCAGATTCCTGAAAAGCGAGCGGGCGAGGCCACCGATATGTTCTCCCTGCTTTGCCGGGCCACCGACGAAGACGGAAACCAGTACACCGATCAAGAAGTGGTAGACCACATCATCTTTTTGATGATGGCCGCACACGACACCACCACCAGTACCTTAACGAGTATGACCTACGCTCTCGCACGGCATCCCGAGTGGCAGAAAAAGTTGCTGGAAGAAGTGGAAGGCCTGGGTGTGGAGGAGCTTAGCTATAAGGATCTGGACAAACTGGAACTCACCGAGTGGGTGATGAAGGAAGCGCTGCGCATGTATCCCCCCTTATCCACATTGCCGAAGTTCAATGTTAAACCTTTTGAATTCGAAGGCCGTAGTATTCCAGCCGGTGCTGTGGTGGCAACCTATCCTATCCATACACATTATATGGATGAGTATTGGTCAGACCCTACTAGTTTTGATCCCATGCGTTTCAGCGACGAAAGAGCGGAGCACAAAAAGCATTCTTACTGCTGGGTGCCTTTTAGCGGCGGCGCACATATGTGTATTGGCTTGCACTTTGCCATCATGCAAGTAAAACAGGTGATGTTTGAGATGTTGAAGCAGTATCAATGGTCTGTGTTGGAAGGGTATGAGATGCCGGTACAGCAGTCGCCTATATCGAAGCCGCGTGATGGCTTGCCGGTAGTGTTTGAAGCGCGTGGCAAGTGAGCTTTGGCCCGTGCATTCACCTACTGAAAATACACAATCACGAAAGAACCCTAGGTAGCTAACGAGGCTCATGCTTTTCGCTCTATCCGTATTGCTGGGATTCATGTCATTCGCCAATGTGGTGAAAGAGATGACCATGTTGCGGGGTACAGCCTTGCTGTTAGGTTTGGGCATGGCGGGCCTTGGAGTTCGTTGTCGCAGGATTGAAACGTGCTAGACAATAGATCGGTCGGCGCTGGATCAACGTGGCTGCTGGCGAGGTCTTGAATGCCCTAGTAAATTGTCGGCTGAACCATCGGGAGAATCAAATAATGATTTCATCTCTGTCAAAAACCTTGTTTATTCCGGCCGCATTCTGTTTGTTGGCGGGATGCAAACTTGCCCTGATGGTGCCCACAGGGGGCGAAGTGACGTCATCGTCTACTACGCGCAATTGCAATGGTGGCTCGGGTGGTAAGTTCTGTACCTTCGACCTCTCATCCGTTCCTCTTCCTTTCAGTGAGACCTTTACAGCGACCGTAACGCCCGGCTATCAATTTGTAAAATGGCAGGATGGTGATGATTTTAAATGCGCTGGGTCCACCAACCCGGTGTGCACTGTGAGCATTGCTGACGATATATTTGGTGTTGTTAGCCTTGCCACGTATGAAACGGCCTATCTGATGGCAGTCTTTAAGGACGTGGGTTTTGACACCGATGGCGACGGGATATTTGATCGTCAGGATGAAGACGATGATAACGATGGCATACCAGACGGAGACGATCCCTGTCCTCTCGCGCTGGTATGCGGTGAGGTAAGCATAGAGCAGCTGGTGCTTAACGAATGCACGGTGACGGGCGAGGAGGTTTTCCAAACGTTTACTGCGACACAGACAGGTGACTTAAGCGCAATTAGTTTTGCCGTGGAATCATCATTCCTGGACCAATTGGTTACCCATGTGTACGAAGGCGTGGATCAGACTGGCACACAGCTGTACTCAGGATTTGGGGTCATGGATTCTGGCCCGGCGACGGCTTTGCGTTCGATAAATTTCGGCACAGCTCCAGTCACCGCGGGTCAGGTTTATACCATCGGACTTTTTGCCGGTACTGGCATGTCATGGTCTGTGTGTGGTTCGTCCCTCAATCAGTACCCGGATGGGGAAGCCTCTGGGAACACTCTGGGTGTAGGTTGGGATCTGGGGTTTAGCTTAACGATAGACTATTAGTTCTGGAGGAGGGTTTGCTTTTGGCTGTGATTTCGACCCGTCGACGCAACACCTAAATTCTAGCGATAGAGGGAGGATGTTGCAAATGAAACACAGACCAAGGATTTACTACACAGAAACGGATAAAGCGCTCATGTGGGATCGCTGGCAAAAAGGCGAATCTCTGCATTCGATAGCCAAGCTTTTTGATCGGTGAGCGAAATACAGGACACCCATCAAAATAATCATCAATACTGGTAAATGCGCTCAGATTTACATGGGTATCCTGTAAATTCGCCCCTTATCACCTCTTTGCGTTCGTTTCCGGGCATAAGACTCTAGCTACCTGATATGTCACATATAACCCTACTTTTCGGCCTAAATACTGTCAGTATTCTTTACGCCAGCGCTAATAAATGATTTTCGCACTCTGCGAAAAGTGTTGCCCCTGAAGGAGTTAGGAGAGCTGGCATGAATAGTGTATGTTGACTGGAAATGATAAAGAGTAGTTTTTATTCAACTGGGCTTTCTCTGCCACTGTGACACCCCTAATTTGACCTTCCCGTCTGTAATTGGGCCGACTTTACCTAACACTATAAGCCTGTGTATATGCAGGTGAAGTAAATCTCAGGAGAACAACGATGCGTTACCTACAAATTCTCATTACAGTGGCGATTTTTGCTGTCAGTAATTCCACATACTCACAGGGGTGTGGCGGGCCCGTTGACATGCTCTGTGATGCGGATGGCGATAATGACGTTGATCAGAGCGACATTGATGCGTTGATTCTTGCCAAGGGCACTGCCGTAGCGATGGGTGACCTCAAAGACCCAGACCTGGACGGTGTGATCACGACACTCGATGCCAGGGAGTGCGTCAGCTATTGCACAGACACCGTTTGTGCTGTCCCCACGTTGCTGGGACCGGTGCTGCCCGAAGATGAAGTCGGCATGGCTCCCGGGTACCTTACGGGGGTCGGTTACCAGGCAAAAGAGTACATTATCGCTGATATCGCCCGAAGCTATACGCCGTCACTGCCGTTACCCAGCGATGGCAAGTTGGTTGTCACTGCTGACGCAGAAGTTGTGGACGGAGATTACAACACACGCCTGGTTGTCTTTCGGCCGATTGACGCGGCGGACTTCAATGGCACTGTCGT
This sequence comes from Halioglobus sp., assembly GCA_047611225.1. Lineage (GTDB taxonomy): Bacteria > Pseudomonadota > Gammaproteobacteria > Pseudomonadales > Halieaceae > Marimicrobium. Next base: position 2,499 of record JBLFWP010000026.1, on the reverse strand, counting down.
CGTAGAGTGGTTGAACGTTACCGCGGGTGGCGATAGCAATCCCGATTGGCTCATGGCCCACAACGAGTTCATTCGCAACGGTTACGCATGGGTAGGCGTGTCAGCCCAGGCAGTGGGAGTGAACGCTCTCAAGAACAGCAGCAACCCGGTTGTGGCAGCCAGGTACGCTTCACTAGTGCATCCGGGCGACAGTTACTCGTACGACATTTTCAGTCTTGCCGGCCAGCTCGCCGGAGAAACGGCCTCACCATTGCTAGGCGGCCTCACGGCTGATGTGGTGATCGCTGACGGTGAGTCGCAGTCGGCAAGCCGTATGGTCACCTACATTGACGCTATCCAGCCAATTGAGAATGTATTCGATGGTTTCTTTGTGCATAGTCGCGGCACCCGGGGCTCTTCAATCTCACAGTCACCACTGCCCTCGATCTCGTTCCCCGCACCGGCGCTGATCCGCGACGACCTCAACGTGCCCGTCATGGTGGTGCAGGCTGAGGGCGACGTAATCAACTCAAACCTGATTATCCGCCAAGCCGACACACCGATGTACCGCGCGTGGGAGATGGCCGGAACGTCCCACGTGGACGCGTACACGCTATTAGGAATTGGTGATCCGGGCGATGGAAGCACCGCCCATACAATGTTTGGGTTTTTGCGTGCACCCAGTAACCCGTTCAACTGCACCAACGGAATCAACGCCGGACCGCAAGCCTATATCGTACAGGCAGCGTACCGCGGACTTGATACTTGGATACGAACCGGCGTAGCCCCACCAGTAGGGGCAAGGCTCACCGATCTATCGTCTTCGCCAGTGGTGTTGGCGCGCGATGCTAATGGAAACGCGCTGGGCGGTTTACGCTCGCCACATGTCGACGCCCCGTTGGCAACTCTGGATTCCGTGAACAGCGCGCCACCGGGAGGGTTCGCATTCTGTAGGCTCTTCGGCAGGACCGTACCGTTTACGCCTGCCCGCGTTGTGGAACTTTACCCGACCAAGTTCGACTTCACACAAATGTGGTGGGACGCGATTGATGCCAGCGTGGCAGACGGGTTTATGCTCGAAGTCGATGGCGATGATTTGAAGGCTGCTGCGAATGCGTGGTCGTACCCGGACTAACCACTAGCCTCGCTGCTATCCATCGCAGCTGTTCAGGTAGTTATCACTTGCAACGGCTTCCTTGGGAGCCGTTTTTTTTGCTCGAACAGACAGTAATACAGGACACCCATCAAAATAGTCATCAATACTGGTCATTACGCTCATATTTATATGGGTGTCCTGTAAATTTCTGTAAATTCGATTCGGTGTGGTAAATCCTCGATCTTTGCTTTATCTGCAGTTTCCTCTTCGCTATAGCTAGAGTGTAGGTGTTGCATCGACCGGTTGAAATCATAGCTCATAGCGGGCCAAATTTTTCTTTAGCCAGTGCTCCAGCAAGGTGCTCCCTGACACCTCAAAATTAATCCAGGTCAAACATTCTGGATAAATTTGATCTTCTTAATCTTTGGTTTATAGACAATACATATTGGAATCTTCAATACTATGCATGATTGTGACCAAGATTAGAGTGCCATTAACGTGGGCTCTATTCGCTCCCCCGGTACAACCCAATTTGCCTAGTATAGGAAGCCCCGTACGTTGAGCTATCAGAGAAGAAGTGGCAGCATAAAACTACTCACCGGTATTTTCGTAATGCTTTTTGGCATCGCCTCTCAAGCAGGTGGTGTTATCGCTATTGGAGACAGCATCACCGTTCTCAGCGATAGTTGGGCAGAACAACTCCGGGAACGGGGCTATCGCGTCAAGAATATGTCTCAGGGTGCCCGCGCTGCGAGGCTTTACACATTACCATCAGATCTTAGAAAGACACCTGAATTCGATCGTGCCGTGTATTTTCTGGGAACCAACGATATGAATATTGGATTTGGCTATATCACCAGCTTTGAGGAAATGTTCAACCGGCAAATATCGTTGCTTTCCTATGGGGGACTGAACCCCGTAGTACTGATGCCCCCACGATATACCGGCTATGAAGACAAGATAGACCCGATACGCGCACATCTTATTTTAATATGTACTTACGCCAATTTGGTCTGCATTGATCTGGAAGCAATTTGGGATGATTCTTTGACCGATGGTTTGACTCTGTTACCCGATGGAATTCACCCGAATTCAATTTTATCGGGGTTGATCGCTGATTTGGTCGAGCTGGAACTAGCGCGCTGACAATTGTGACTGGATTGAATTAAAAAAGAGGCACTAATCCCCCGGTTCGCGGATAGCCGCTTCGTCTATCCGGCCTCAGCATCGCTTCGGGTCCTTACGTGTCGGATGCAAACTCTTAAATCGAAATAGACCAATAGTCCGCTCCCAAGAGTGATTTCAACCGGATGACGCATGGCGGTGTAGGCTCACGCTCCCATGATTTATCCATGGTAATTACGATAATACCCAATCTCTTTCAGTCTCTATTCTGCGAGAGTAATACGGGAAGAGTAATACAG
>JBLFWP010000025.1:0-39057 GCA_047611225.1 Halioglobus sp. | reverse complement strand
CAGACACAATTTCGAAATCAAAAATTACATAATGAATTTATGAGTCACTTGTTGTGTCTGAATAGTCGTGACAACTATCCCAACAAGTGCCCACACATCTGTCTTCATCTACTTGTTAAACAACATCTACAACCGCTTGGGCGCAGATAATCGGTGAGATCGTGCCTCAACCGAGGAGCGCATTATACGCATCGATCTTCGCCCTGCAAGGGCTTTCGGATAAAAATTAGTAGGTATTTTCACAGAGGTCGCAAGCTGCAAAAATCAACGGCAAAAGAACAGTGTGGAGGACCCAAAAGGGGTAGGTTAAATGCTAACCAACTGCAGCAGAAAGCCGACTCTTTTTCTTCGCGTATCGCGTCACGCGCCAACCCAGTAAAACGGCAAACAAAGCTATGTATACAAGTGCCTCGCCAACATCAGAGCGTGCTTGCCATAGCAGGTGCAGACACGCGAACATCGCTGCTGGATAAACCAGCCTATGGAGCAGTGCCCATTTTTTGCGCAAACGCCTCTGCATCGCACGCGTTGATGTGACGGCTAAAGGTAGCATCAACAACCAGGCTGCAAACCCAACAGTAATGTAGGGCCGCTCAACCAACTCTTCGAGCAAAGTGGTAAAACTCCAACCAGTAAAGAATTGCAAAAACGATACGAAGTGAACACAACCATAGAAAAATGCGAAGAGTCCAAGCATACGTCGCACTTTGAGTAACACCGACCAACGCGTGCTGGAATGCAGTGGTGAAACAAGTAGCGTAAGCGCCAACATGCGCAGGCACCATTCGCCGGTAGCATGCATCAACGCTTCCGCGGGATCAGGACCCAGATTGTTCGTTATCACTGCATGGGCGACCCAAACGAAGGGGAGAAGGCAGAGGACAAACAGCCCGATTCGAATTGTTCTTTCCACTGTTAGTAGTGCTTGGCCAAATCCATCCCTTTATAAAGATGGGCAACCTGCTCGCCGTAGCCGTTAAACTTCTTGGTGGCGATACGATTAGGGTTAAATAAAGTTGAGGGCAGCCTACGCTCCGTGCCCTGACTCCAGCGCGGATGATCTACCTCCGGATTTACATTGGCGTAAAAGCCGTACTCACGCGGTGCAAGAGTTTCCCAACTTGTTTTCGGCTGCTTCTCGACCAAACGAATGCCTACAATGGATTTGATACTTTTAAAGCCGTACTTCCAGGGCACGACTAGCCTTATCGGCGCGCCGTTCTGGTTGGGTAACGTTTTACCATAAAGCCCAACCGTCATCAGCGTGAGCGGATTCATAGCTTCATCCATTCGCAGCCCTTCAACATAGGGCCAGTCGATAATACTGGTAAAGGAACGGGTACCTCGCATTTCACTACGACGATGCAAGGTTTCAAACTGCACATACTTTGCCTTGCCGGTAGGTTCAAATCGTTTTAAAAGTTCAGCTAACGGAAACCCGACCCAGGGAACAACCATCGACCATGCTTCAACGCAGCGCAGGCGATAAATACGCTCTTCCAGATCAAAGCCAGTGAGAATATCTTCCAGATGCAACTTCCCAGGCTTGCCAACAGCACCACTGACATTGATCGACCAAGGATCGGTTGTCATCTCATGGGCGTTGCGAACAGGGTCGTCCTTGTCCGTCCCAAACTCATAGAAGTTACAATAGGAGGAAATATCATTGAAGGGCGTCTTCTTCTCGTCAGTGCGGTAGCCAGAAGCCACTGAACCCGCCGCACCATACTTGAGCGCAGCACCCCCGGTTACAGCGGAAGCTTGTGTAGGGCCTGCCAAGCCGCCCAGAGCGGGAATGGTTGCAAGCCCTGCAGCGCGCATAAAGTCGCGCCGCTTCAAATAAACAGATTCCGGGGTTATTTCAGAAGATAAAATGTCCGGCACTACAAAACGCTTCGCCATGTTAATTCCATGCTGATTGAATTCACGAGGGTTGATTTATTGCGATTACCTATCAGAACCAAAAATTGAGCAATGGTTCCCCATGTCTTCGAGATTCAGCCGAACAAATGTGATCATCTGCGGCGCTTAAGTACCTGTTGAACCGGACCAGACACTGCATATAGTAAAGAAGCTATCAACAACACTATGGGCGGATCCACTGTAATCAAGCCAAAAATAAGAATGACTGCGATCATAACCACAAAGGGTACCCGGCGACGGAAGTCGACCCCTTTGAAGCTGTAATAGGGAAAGTTCGCAATCATCAGAAAGCCAACAGCTGCAGTGAGAATTCCAACCACTACCGCTATTTCTCTAGGCAGGTTACTGCCAACCCAACCCAGGTCATGACAAACCCAGACAGTGCTGGCGACAATCGCCGCAGCCGCAGGGCTGGCAAGACCGGTAAAGTAGTTCTTATCTGCAGTATCGATTTGTGTATTGAAACGGGCCAGACGCAAGGCCGCACAAGCGACATAAATAAACGCCGCGCTCCAGCCAAACTTTCCAAGATCTCCCAGTGCCCAACCAAACATCACCAGCGCCGGGGCTACTCCAAAGGAAACCATATCCGCGAGACTGTCGTACTCAGCGCCAAATTTGCTGGAAGTATTGGTCAGGCGTGCGATGCGGCCGTCCAGGCCATCCATGAGCATGGCGAAAAATATCGCCAGAGGTGCACTTTCAAAATCGCCGCGCATGGCAGCGATGATGGCGTAGAAACCCGCAAACAGTGCTGCTGTCGTACACAAATTCGGCAACAAATAAATGCCCTTACGACGAACGGTCTGGCCGTTTTCCGACACCTCTTCCTCATGCTCATCAACTGGAAGGTCCAGTCGCGGCGACACGCTTCCCGTAGAGGGCGAGCCTTCTTTACTATCGGACTGCTGCCCGGGAGTGTTTACTTCCTGTTCATCCATGTTTCTTTCCAAAGTGCCAAAGTGCAGACTGCCTTACTATAGTATCAAACCCTGCCGGTGTAGGTCTGCTCTGCGACATCCCAAAGCGATCTCACCAGGGGACTCGCCAAACGCTGACCAAGACTACACAAACCAATCGTCAGCGGCGGCAAGCCTTCGCTCAGTGGAATTGTGCTCACTTCGCCCGCCATACCACTAGCCTGAATGACGAGATCAGGCGCGATACCAATACCCAGCCCGAGGCTAACCATGGCCACAATCGCCTCGTGGCCGGCCACCTGCGCATATATGCGAGGGCGAATACCCCTTTCCTGAAACCACATATCCAAGGTCTCCTTGGTCACACCACGTTCCGGGACGATGAGAGGAATGCTGCTCCAATCGAAATCTCCTGCCGCAGGGTCACCCGCCATCACTAGATCACGCACCGCACAGTCCGCTGTCGGCATACAGAACTCCATAGGCGACTCAAGCAGAGGCAGAAACTCAAGGCGCCTGGGCAATTGGCTGGGCCGCCCGCTCACGGCAACATCGTCCTGACCATCCAGTATTCTACTGATGCCGTCGGCCTGATCGCCTGTGTGCATCATTATCTCAACTGAGGGATGAGTTCCCCGAAAGGCTTCCAAAATCGGCGCCAGCACACTGCGGGTCGCTGTCACCGAGCAATACAGGCTCACCTCTCCCGCTAACTCTTCTTCACTACCCAAGCGCCGCCGCACTTGCTGCCATTGGGCAACTGAATTCCTCGCGTATTCCCTGAATTCGCGGCCCGCCCGGGTAAGACTGACTCGGCGGTTGTCTCTTTCAAAGAGCGGTTGCCCAACCTCCTCTTCGAGGCGCGAAACCGTCCTGCTCACCGCTGACACACTGAGGTTGAGCAGCTCGCTACTGCGACTAAAATTGAGCGTATCAGCCACTGACAGAAAAATCGTTAAGGCTCTGGTATCCATAAACGGGTCCACCTGCATGTCTTGTATTGCGTTATATGCAACACAGTATTACCTATATAGCGTTTTACGCAAGAACTCTATTGGCGTATCGTACGCTCCCAATATTGAACAGCAGCTCTAATTACAGCTCTCAAATACACCAGAGGAATACCGACATGGGACAGAATTACTTCAACACACTGCCGCTGCGCCTGCAGCTGGAACAACTGGGCAAATGCCGCTTCATGGAAAGCTCTGAGTTTGCTGACGGCGTAGACAAAATCCGCGGTAAAAAGATGGTTATTGTGGGTTGCGGGGCTCAGGGCCTGAACCAAGGCTTGAACCTGCGTGATAGCGGATTGGACGTGTCATACACTCTGCGTGAAAGCGCCATCACAGAACAGCGACAGTCCTGGAAGAACGCCACGGAAAACGGTTTCACAGTAGGCACCTATGAGGAGCTGATTCCACAGGCAGACATGGTTTTGAACCTGACTCCTGACAAGCAACACACCCAGGTCGTCACAGCGATCATGCCCCTCATGAAGAAGGATGCATGCCTCGCCTACTCCCACGGCTTTAACATAGTTGAAGAAGGCATGAAGATACGAGATGACCTCACCGTCATCATGGTAGCGCCAAAATGCCCCGGCACTGAAGTACGCGAAGAGTACAAGCGTGGCTTCGGAGTTCCTACCCTCATCGCAGTACACACCGAAAACGATCCAAATGGAGATGGCCTCGAACTGGCCAAAGCCTATGCAGCCGGTACCGGTGGCCATCGCGCTGGCGTACTGCAGTCTTCGTTTATCGCTGAAGTGAAATCAGATCTGATGGGCGAACAGACTATCCTGTGCGGCATGCTCCAAACCGGCGCCATTCTCTCCTTCGACAAGATGGTAGAAAAAGGCATAGACCCAGGTTACGCCTCCAAGCTGATCCAATACGGCTGGGAGACCGTTACAGAAGGCCTCAAGTACGGCGGCATCACCAACATGATGGATCGCCTGTCCAACCCCGCCAAAATTCGCGCTTTCCATCTGGCCGAAGAATTGAAGGACATCATGCGCACCCTGTATGAGAAGCATCAGGATGACATCATGACCGGCACATTCTCCAAAACGATGATGGAAGACTGGGCCAATGACGACGCCAACCTTCTAAAGTGGCGCGCAGCCACGGCTGAGACAGCGTTCGAAAAGTCTGGCAACACCGACGCAGAAATCTCCGAGCAAGAATTCTATGATCACGGCATTTTGCTAGTCGCGATGGTGAAAGCAGGCGTTGAGCTGGCTTTTGAAACAATGGTTGCAGCGGGTATTATCGATGAGTCTGCGTACTATGAATCTCTGCACGAGACACCATTGATCGCCAACACTATCGCTCGCAAAAAGCTCTACGAAATGAACGTGGTGATTTCCGACACTGCCGAATACGGTTGCTATCTGTTTGACCATGCCTGTAGGCCGCTGCTCAAGGACTTCATGAGCAAGATGGATACCGATGTGATCGGCAGGGGAATTGAAGGTGATAACGGCGTAGACAATGCTGAGCTGATTGCCGTGAACGAAGCGATTCGTGTTCACCCGGTTGAGGTTGTTGGTAAGAAGTTGCGTGGTTACATGACGGCTATGAAGCGAATCGTGTAGTTGTCGAGCTAACTCAAGTTATAAAAAAGGGGCCGTTAGGCCCCTTTTTTTTGCATAGACAAAAACCCCGCTCCTACGAGTCTTAATCGCGGAACGTCAACCTAAAGACTAAGCACCTTCTCCCCTCGAGAAATCCCAGCAACACCAGAACGAACTACCTCAAGAATATCCGCTTCCGACATCGCCGCCACAAACGAATCAAGCTTGTCACTGGTTCCAACCAGCTGGATTGTATAAACACTGGGACCTACATCGACGATCTGCCCACGAAAAATATCCGTAGTGCGCTTTACGTCCTCTCGAGTCGCTCCAGTTGCGCGCACCTTGATCAACATAAGATCACGCTCAATATGCGCCCCTTCTGTTAAATCAACGAGCTTCACCACATCAATCAACTTATTCAGCTGCTTCGTAATCTGCTCTATACGCAGATCACTGCCCTGCGTTGTTAGGGTAAGGCGCGACAGCGTTGGATCGTCGGTCGCCGCCACGTTCAGAGTTTCAATGTTATAGCCTCGCTGTGAAAACAAACCGACCACTCGTGACAGTGCTCCGGCTTCGTTCTCCATCAGCATAGAAATTATCCGTCGCATGATCAGGTCCTCTCGTTCTTGCTCAACCACATATCTTTCATCGAACCGTGTGGCGCAATGTGCATTGGATACACATGCTCCATCGGGTCGATAAAGATATCGAGGAATACCAGTTTATCTTTCATGGCAAAAGCTTCATCCATGGCACTGTCAAGATCATCGAGCTTGTCGATCATCATTCCAACATGACCAAAGGACTCCACCAGTTTTACGAAGTCCGGCAGGGAATCTTCATAAGTACTCATGGCGTAACGCCCTTCGTACTGCATGTCTTGCCACTGCTTTACCATGCCAAGATAATTGTTACGCAGGTTAATGATTTTAATCGGCGTACTGTATTGCTTGCAGGTGGACAGCTCCTGAATATTCATCTGAATACTGCCCTCCCCGGTAACACAGGCAACGTTCATATCGGGAAAGGCTAGCTGCACACCCATCGCGGCGGGCAAACCAAAACCCATCGTGCCCAGCCCGCCAGAGTTAATCCAACGTCGTGGTTTATCGAAACGATAGTATTGTGACGCAAACATTTGGTGTTGGCCTACATCCGAAGTCACGTAGGCGTCGCCCTCGGTTGCGCGGTACAGACTCTGGATCACCTGTTGCGGCATAATTCGATCGCTTTCGCCATAGCGCCGCCCTGTCATCAAGCCATGACTTGCACGCCACTCTTCTATCTGTTCCCACCAGCGCTCAAGCGACGGTTGATCTGGCAGGGTGTTATCTTTTTCCTGCAGCAAATCTATCTGTGTGAGCATTTCTGTCAGTACCGACTGCACCGGGCCAACGATAGGAATGTCTGCCATCACTATTTTAGAGATGGATGCGGGATCTACATCAATATGGATAATCTTGGCGCCAGGACAAAACTTATCTACGGTGTTAGTAACACGATCATCAAAGCGCGCTCCCACCGCCAAAATGCAGTCACTGTGATGCATGGCCATATTCGCTTCATAGAATCCGTGCATACCCAGCATCCCAAGAAACTGGCGATCTGTCGCTGGATAGGCACCTAAGCCCATCAAAGTATTGGTAACCGGAAAATTGAGCTTTTGGGCCAACTGCGTGAGCAGCTCACTGCCATCACCCTGCACTACGCCACCTCCGGCATAGATCATCGGCCGCTTGGCCCCCAGTAACATTCTCGCCGCTTTCTTAACCTGCCCGGTGTGACCGCGTTGTGCGGGCGCATAGGAACGCATCTTTACGGTTTTGGGGTATTCGTACTCGAACTTGGCGTCGGGACGTGTCAAATCCTTGGGAACATCAATAACAACTGGACCCGGGCGACCTGTGGCCGCGATGTGGAAAGCCTTTTTGATCATCACCGGAATATCTTCGGTCTTGCGCACCATAAAGCTGTGCTTAACGATGGGCCGAGATATTCCAACCATATCGGTTTCCTGGAAGGCATCCTCACCAATCAGGTGGCTCTGCACCTGGCCAGAAATAACGACCATGGGAATAGAATCCATATACGCGGTGGCAATACCTGTGATGGCATTGGTTGCACCGGGCCCTGATGTGACCAGCACAACACCGGGCTTTCCAGTCGCGCGGGCATAGCCGTCAGCGGCATGCGTAGCAGCCTGCTCATGGCGCACCAGCACGTGGGGCACTTTGCAGTCTTTGAACAAAGCATCGTATATATGTAACACCGCACCGCCGGGATAGCCGAATATAAATTCAACTCCCTCGTCTTCAAGGGCGCGGGCGATCATTTCACCACCAGATAACAACTCCACAGTCTTTCTCCATATTCAAAACGTCCAGCGCGTAACCCTCGCCAGCTCATTCTAAAGTGTTGTGTGGTCGTTGCTGCAAATACCGAGAACCGGCATGAGATAAGCGACACCACCCCCAATCAAGCTCGATACACCGCCCGGAGTAAAACCCCAAAGAACGCTCCTTAAGGGGAAATACGATCACGAACTAAGTGCGTATCGGTCGCCCTGCGGGGTAGCGCAGTGTCTGGCCCTCAACCCGGCCAATAAGGCTCAGATTGAATACGGGACTTGCAACCAGCTGCTCCAAATAATCGGATTGGCGCAGTAGACCAGAGGCCGAGGGTACTCGACGTTAGTCATTACCAAATGCAAGACCCTTCCATTGTTGGTCTCAGAGGCACTAAAGTCAACTGCGGCGGTCTGTCGTAACCGGTAATTTTGAACGATTGCCTCACGAATGGATGTGGGGTATTTTGGGCCGAAACCACACTTTTTTGAGGAGATTACCCCTTGGAACGAGCATTCAAACCCTTTGTGCTGGCTGTTTTGATGTCCGCCATAGGCTTCGCAAGCTTACAAGCCCAATCTGCCCAAGTGTACTATCGCTGGGTAGACGATAACGGCCACCCAGTACACAGCGACCGCCCGCCACCCAAAGGTATCGATTACGAAGTGATATCCACAGGCTCCAGCTTTAAGCGGCCAGTCGACTCTGAAGAAGGCGCTGTTCCACTCGCCGTCGTGCCCAAACCCAGTAATAATTTTGAAGTGGTCGAAAAGAAAAAGAAGGAAGTTAAAAAGAACCCTGAGTACTGTGACCGAGCGAAGGAGAATCTTGAAACTCTTGAGACGTCAGCGCGAGTTCGCATGCGCAATGACCAGGGTGAAGTGGCCTTTATCGACGAAGATGAGCGCGCGAACCAGGTCACACAAGCTCGCGAGACTATCAAAGTACATTGCGAATAGGCTGGCCCACTGAGCTATTTCAAAGCTCGGTTGATAGCAATTACGCTATCAACCGTATTCAGAATTCCCCCATTAGTATTGAAAGCCTTCTTTAAGGCCGATCAGAGCTGATGGAATCTCGGCTCCCCATTCTCGAGATCAGCCCCTATTACAGAACCCGGTTGAAACTTTCCTTCCAGCAAGTGAACCGCCAATGGGTTCTCCAGTTCCTGCTGGATTGCCCGCTTCAAAGGACGCGCACCGTAGACGGGATCAAACCCCACGGAAACTAGTCGATCCATAAACTCATCGCTGATCTGCAGCTCGAAATCGCGCTCGGCCAGGCGATTTTGCAAAAGCTTGAGCTGAATCGCAGCAATTCCACGAATCTGCTCCTTCGCCAGCGGATGAAACACCACCGACTCATCCACACGATTGATAAACTCGGGCCTGAAGTGTGAACCGACCACGTCCATCACGGCAGATTTCATTGCATCGTAATTTTCCTCTCCCGCCATTTCCTGAATTAGATGTGAACCAAGATTGGAGGTCATGACTATCACCGTATTGCGAAAATCCACGGTTCTGCCCTGGCCGTCAGTCAGGCGACCATCCTCAAGAACCTGCAGCAATATATTGAACACGTCCGGATGCGCTTTCTCCACTTCGTCCAGCAACAGCAGCGAATACGGGCGCCGTCGCACGGCCTCTGTCAGATAACCTCCCTCCTCATATCCAACATAACCAGGTGGCGCACCAATCAAACGGGCGACAGAGTGCTTCTCCATAAACTCAGACATGTCCACGCGAACCATGGCGTCTTCGCTATCAAACAGAAATTCCGCGAGCGCCTTGCACAGTTCTGTTTTACCTACGCCTGTAGGGCCCAAAAACAAAAAACTGCCATTGGGTCGTTTGGGATCTGAAAGGCCGGCTCTGGAACGTCGAACAGCATTAGCCACCGCCGTGAGAGCTTCCTCCTGCCCCACAACGCGCTCGTGAAGCGACTCCTCCATGCGCAGCAATTTTTCCCGATCGCCCTCCATCATTTTGGCCACCGGTATGCCCGTCCAGCGCGATACAACCTCAGCAATTTCTTCGTCTGTGACGCGGTTGCGCAGAAGCACCGTCTCCGTTGACTCGGAGTTCTGTGCCATTTCGAGCTGTTTTTCCAGTTCGGGAATACGGCCATACTGCAGCTGGGACATCAGCGTCAGATCTGCGGCACGGCGCGCTGCATCCATTTCAATTCTGCATTGCTCAAGATCACTCTTGATCTGAGCCGCGCCCTGCACAGACGCTTTCTCGGCTTTCCAAATTTCTTCCAAATCGGAAAACTCGCGCTGCGCTTTGTCGATTTCCTCTGCCAGCAGTTTCAGCTGTTTCGCTGCAGCCGGATCAGTATCCTTTTTTACAGCCTCACGCTCCATTTTCAACTGTATTAAACGACGCTCCAGCTTGTCCATTACCTCCGGCTTCGAATCGATTTCCATACGAATACGACTGGCCGCTTCATCGACCAGGTCGATTGCTTTATCCGGTAACTGTCGGTCGGTGATGTACCGTTGCGACAGACGGGCGGCGGCGATAATCGCGCTATCGGTGATATCCACGCCATGGTGTACCTCATAGCGCTCCTTCAAGCCGCGCAAAATGGCAATGGTGTCTTCCTCGTTGGGTTCCTCGACCAATACCTTTTGAAAACGGCGCTCCAGCGCTGCATCTTTCTCCACATACTGACGGTATTCGTTCAACGTGGTGGCGCCCACGCAGTGTAATTCACCCCTCGCCAGTGCGGGCTTTAGCATATTACCCGCGTCCAGCGAGCCCTCCGCTTTGCCGGCACCTACCATGGTGTGAATCTCATCGATAAACAGAATCACACGGCCTTCCTGCTTCGACAGTTCGTTTAGTACTGCCTTGAGGCGTTCTTCAAAATCACCACGAAATTTGGTACCTGCCAACAATGCGCCCAGATCGAGAGACAGTACTCGCCTGTCCCGCATACTTTCGGGCACCTCACCATTAATCACTCGCTGAGCCAATCCTTCAATAATAGCTGTCTTCCCGACACCGGGCTCGCCTATCAATACCGGATTATTTTTGGTTCTGCGCTGCAGCACCTGAATGGTGCGACGAATCTCATCATCACGGCCAATGACCGGATCCAGCTTGCCCTCTTCGGCACGCTTGGTTAAATCGATGGTGTATTTCTCTAGAGCCTGGCGCGACTCTTCCGCTTCTGGATTATCCCCTACTCCCCCACTGCGCACAGTGTCGATTGCCGCCTTCAAATCCAAAGGCGCAACGCCGCTGGCCTGCAAAATGTCACCGGCACTAGTCTTACTTTCAAGCATCGCCAATAGGACCAACTCACTGGAAATATAGGTGCCTCCCTCTTTCTGGGTGAGCTTGTCGGTCACATTCAGAATACGACCGAGGTCTGCCGACAATTGAATATCCCCATCGCTGCTGCTGACGGTAGGCAGGCCATCTATGGCAGACGCAGTGGCTGCGACCAATTGTAAAATGTCAGCGCCCGCTCGTTGCAACAATGGCCGACAGGCTCCGCCGGACTGCTCCACCAGAGCCTGCAACAGATGCACGGGCTCAATAAAGTTGTGGTCTCGCCCAAGGGCCAGCGACTGGGCATCTGCCAAGGCAAGTTGTAACTGGTTGGTCAGCTTGTCGGTTCTCATCGAGCAATCTCCTTGATGAACACTCGCTTATTCAGGGGTATTCCACTCTCTTGATAGCATAAATGGGGGCTGATAACCCTATTTCAAGTGTGGTTTCGCTAAGATGTGAGGCCAATCAAACTGGCCATGCGACCGGTCTGCCCATCGCGACGGTAAGAATAAAAATGTTCGGCGTCACTGTATGTGCAGTGCTCACCACCATAGATCGCTGTGACACCAACCGCCTCCAGACGAAGCCGTGCCAGGGCGTATAGGTCTGCGTAAAAGTAACCGCCGCGTGCGGGGTTCGGTAAGAAGCAGCTGTGTACACTAGCGCTATCAGTAACAGTACTGTCGACGAAACAATCACGGACTTCCGTCCCCACCTCAAAAGCGCCCGGCCCAATGGCGGGGCCCAGCCAAGCCAAAATTTCGCTGGAATCAACGCCCATCCCGGATACCGTAGCCTCCAGCACGCCCTGGGCCAACCCTCGCCACCCCGCATGGGCCGCGGCCACCGCATTGCCTGCCGTACCGCACAGTAAAACAGGCAGGCAGTCAGCCGTAAGAATTGCACAAACGTCACCCGCTTTACGACTCCAGCAAGCATCGGCTTGAGGATACGATGTGCCTATTTCATCTTCTGCAACGATTCCAGCCTCAATGACATCGACGCCATGCACTTGCGTTAACCATTGGAGCGAAGAGTGAGAAGGAAACTTTTCCAGTAACAATTGCTGATTTAAAGCGACAGCCTCCTCATTGTCATCAACATGATGGCCCAGGTTAAAGCTCTGGTAGGGAGGAGCACTGTGCCCACCCTGACGCGTTGTTGAAAACGCCAGGACATTGGAAGGCGCAGGCCACTGGGGCTCAATACAGTGCAATTTCACGGGCAATGGCCGGATCTTCCCGCTCGAGAATCGCTATAAGGTCCAGGAGATCTTTAGGCAGAGAGCATTCAAAATGCACCTGCTCTTCGGTTTCGGGGTGAATCAAACCCAGAGCTCTCGCATGCAGGGCCTGTCGTTTGAAACCACGTAAGGCATCGATGAGGACGTCAGAGGCACCTTTGGGTATGCGGGGCCGACCTCCATATACCGCATCGCCTATTAGCGGATACTTCTTATGAGTCATATGCACTCTGATCTGGTGAGTGCGCCCCGTTTCAAGATTAACAGCTATTCGGGTGTGGTGGCCGTAGCGCCCCTCCACCCGGTAATGAGTAATTGCCGCTTTACCACCGCCGACGACCGCCATTTTTTTCCGTTGCTTCGGGTGCCGCCCCATGGGCGCATCAATCGTGCCGCCACCGGTCATGGCCCCAATACACAGAGCAACATATTCTCGTTTTACCGTACGTTTCTGTAACTGATTTACCAAGTGGTGATGCGCTGTGAGCGTTCTTGCCACCACCATAATCCCCGAAGTATCCATATCGAGCCGGTGGACAATACCGGCTCGCGGAAGCTGACTCAGCTCCGGTGCGTGAGCCAGAAGCGCATTTACCAGAGTGCCATCAGGATGGCCCGCTGCCGGGTGAACGACCAGCCCGGCGGGTTTGTTGATCACAAAGATACTGTCGTCTTCATAGATGATATCAAGAGCGATCTCCTCGCCCTTCCAGTTCACTTCCTGTTCCAACTCAGCGGTAACCGACAGAATTGCTCCCTCGATGACTTTATCCCTAGGCCTACAGGCTTTTCCATCCACACACAGCTCGCCTTTTTTGATCCAGATCTGCAGGCGCGAGCGGGAGTATTGGGGGAACAACCGGGCCGCCACCTGGTCCAAACGGTCGCTATGCATCTCTGCTGGCACGCTGGCCTCGAGTTCTACCGTGTCTGACATACTATTTCCTGTTTATGCGCTGGCTAGGCTGTGGTTAAATACCGCTGCAACGATGGCAGCGCATTATCCAATATTAGCACGCTCGCACAACCCAACTTGGTGGACGCATTGAAATACGCCCTGATTCTACTGTTTAGCCTTAGCCTGTTCGCTTGCTCCGGCAACGACGAACTTCCCGATATCGCTGCCGATACCGGTGAAGAACAAATATACGAAGAGGCACAGCGCTACCTGCGTGGCTCTAACTATGATCTCGCCGTAAAGAGCCTGCAGCTGCTCGAATCTCGCTACCCTTTTGGGAAATACGCGGAACAAGCACAACTGGAGCTTATCTACGCCCATTACGGAGCCTACGAGCACGAGGCGGCTGTAGAGGCGGCCAATCGATTTATCAGACTGCACCCGCAACATCCCAATGTAGATTACGCCTTTTATCTGAAAGGACTGTCAGCCTACACTGGGAACGAAGACATTTTCGCCCGCTTCCTACCCACCGATCAAACTATGCGCGATACCAACCACGCCAAGGAAGCTTTTGCAGAATTTGCGCAGTTGCTGGCTCGCTACCCTGAGAGCCCCTACGCCGCCGATGCCAAAGCCCGCATGGTGTCATTGCGTAACCAGCTCTCACGCCACGAGATCAATGTCGCTAACTACTATCTCAGAAGGGGCGCGTATCTAGCTGCCACCAACCGAGGGCGCTATGTGGTCGAGAATTTTCAGCGCACTCCGGCAGTTGCCGACGGTCTGGCGATTATGGCCCAGGGCTATATATTGTTAGGCATGGAAGATTTGGCCAAAGATTCCATCGATGTGCTGGCACTTAACTATCCCGATCACCCCTCCATCGACAAGAACGGCGAGTTCGACAGTGTTTATACGCTCGATGGCTTGCAACGATCCTGGGTTAACAAGATCTCTTTTGGGCTGTTCGATCCGCCAACACCGCCTCAGTTCGACAATCGTCCTGAATTGTAGCTTTACCTCCTCACTCTTCAGGGATATCCAGAACAGGCGCATCCACCTCCTGCTCAGCCCGAGCTATTGCGACAATGACTTTTTCAGTGTTCCCTTCAAAATCACTCCACCAGAGTGTTCATCCGGGCCATAAAAATACTCAGGGTGCTCACGTAAATCTCAAATAGTGGTAGTTTCAGTGCGTTATGGTCCGGAAAAGTACTGCCTGAAGCCCGCCCCCAAGTACACTAGGCCCACCAATGCCTGTTACACTAATAAGCAGACGAATTCCGACAGGCACAGCGCACGGTGAATCGCCCAGCCATCCTCACTAAACCAGAAGCTCACTCACCGAGCCATCAAAATCTCGCCCTCTTCCGAGTCTATATCGGCTATCGGTCGCTGCTTTCCATTGTCTTGCTAATAATGCTGGTAAGTCCCAATACCCGGCAGCTGGTCGGCACCCTGAATCCTGCACTGTATACCACGGTTGCCCTGGGTTACCTGGCCACCAGCATCCCATTGGTAGGTTCTCTTTCGACCCGCCTGAACGACAGCCAACACTTGATGATGTTGGTTTTTCTTATCGATATTGTGGCCATCATGACGTTGACCCACAGCAGCGGCGGAATGATCAGTGGTCTCCCAGTCTTGCTGGTCATTACTGTGGCAGCCAGCGCAGTACTGATTTCAAACCGCACGCTGGCCACTCTAATTGCTGCCCTCAGCGTTCTCGCCATACTGCTGGACACTGCCTGGCTCATGCTTCAGGGGGAGCTAGACTCAAGCTCACTGTTTCCTGCCGGGATATTAGGCCTACTCATTTTCGGCGTTTCTCTGATGGTGCAACCAATTGCCCATCGACTGGGCCGAGCCGAAGAATTGGCCCGCAATCGCGCCAGCGATCTCTACACATTACAGCGCCTCAATGAACAAATTGTGCAACACATGCAAACCGGGATTCTTCTGGTCGACAACGAAGGCTTTGTGCGAATCATGAATAAGTCTGCCACCAGTCTGCTGGCGCCAGAGCGTCCAATGACCGTAGAACAGGGCCGCCAACTTGCAGACTACTGCCCAGAGCTTGCCTATCAGTTTGAGCACTGGAAGGATTCTGGAGTACATCGTGCCAAGCCGTTTACCGTCATGGAAGGCACACCTCCTGTCATCGCAAATTTTCGCGAGCTACAAACCAACGCCAATCGCGAGGCATTGGTATTCGTTGAAGACTACACGCCAGTTACGCAATACGCTCAATCTCTAAAACTCAACTCGCTGGGACGACTAACTGCCAGCATCGCGCACGAAATTCGCAACCCCCTGGGAGCGATAAGCCATGCCGCACAGCTTCTACAGGAATCCGAGGATCTAACCAAGCCAGATCAACGCATGGCAGATATCATCCAGAACCACTGTGAACGGGTGAATCAGATCGTGGAAAGTGTGATGCAAATCTCTAGACGGGAACCCCCAAAGCCCGAATTCTTACAGCTAACGCCCTGGCTTACTGAGTTTGTCAGCGACTACCTTGACGATCTGAACCGGCCTGCTGAGATAACCATCGACTGCGACTATAAAGAGCTGTTGATAGAATTCGACGCGGAGAACCTCCGCCGCATATTGGCGAATTTGCTGGACAATGGCCTACGCCATTCCAAACTTGCTACTGGCAAAGAAACTGCTCGTATAGACCTGGAGCTCGACTTCGGTAGCCATCAGTGCCTGATAGACATTATCGACTCAGGCGAGGGGGTGCCATCTTCGGAATTATCGAAGTTGTTCGAACCTTTTTTCACTACACTGGAACAAGGTAGTGGTATGGGCTTGTACCTGTGCAAGGAATTATGTGAAATCAACAATGCGGATCTCAGCTATCGCATGACCAATACAGGCGAAAGCTGCTTCCGCATCGCCATGAACCAACGAGCTTCCTAGATGACTGTACAAAGTGTTCTGATAGTAGACGACGAACCCGATATCCGGGAGTTGCTGGATATTACTCTCAGCCGCATGGGCCTTGAAACCTATAGCGCGGCAACTCTGGAAGAAGCCCGTGAGTTGGTGAGTAGCGCTGCGCCGGACTTATGTCTGACTGATATGCGCCTGCCCGACGGCAATGGCATTTCTCTGGTCGAATTCATTCAGCAAGATTTTCCCCACATCCCGGTGGCGATGATTACCGCACATGGTAGCGTAGAGGCAGCCATTTCGGCGCTCAAAGCGGGCGCCTTCGACTTTATCAGCAAGCCCATCGAACTCGAGACTCTGCGCAAACTGGTCAGTTCCGCATTGCAGTTGGAGCCAGACGTGAGTCAGACAGAAGTTGCCATGGATGCAGAGCTCACTGGAACAGCGCCCGCGATTCAAATCTTGCGCAAGCAGATAACAAAACTAGCACGCAGCCAGGCACCGATTCATATTCATGGTGAATCAGGAAGCGGCAAGGAGGTGGTAGCCCGCCTCATTCACAACAACGGCCCTAGAGCGGCTGGTGCTTTTGTCGCTGTAAACTGCGGCGCGATTCCACATGAACTAATGGAAAGTGAATTATTTGGGCATCTCAAAGGCAGTTTCACAGGCGCAAGCCAGGACAAAATCGGATTGTTTCAGGCCGCCTCTGGTGGCAGTTTATTCCTGGATGAAGTGGCAGATCTGCCAATAGCCTTACAGGTCAAATTACTGCGAGCGATTCAGGAAAAGTCGGTGCGACCCGTAGGCGCTAGCGAAGAACAGGCAACAGACATACGCCTGTTGAGTGCCACCCATAAGGATCTAGGAAAGGAGGTGGAAGCCGGGCGCTTTCGGGAAGACCTTTTTTACCGCATCAACGTCATAGATGTCCAGGTACCGAGCCTACGGCAAAGACTGGAAGACTTACCTGCGCTAACCACTACTATCCTCGAAAAAATCTCTCTTGGGGAAGGTATTGAAAACCCCCAGCTGGCCGCTTCCGCACTGGAAGCACTGAGCAATTACTCCTTTCCCGGCAATGTTCGAGAACTGGAAAACATACTGGAAAGAGCGTTGGCGCTGTCGGATGGCGAACGTATTACCGCTGACGACCTGCAATTCAGCCGCAGTTCTGCAGCCGCTTCAGAGGCACCGAGGAAAACAGAGCAAGAGTCGGACAAGTCTGGAGCCTCCCAACAGCAGGCCTACGGTGACATGGAAGGTTATCTTGAAGACATAGAGCGACAGATTATCAGCGCCGCACTCGAAGAATGTCGCTGGAATAAAACGGCTACCGCCAAGTTGCTGGGAATCAGTTTTAGAAGCCTGCGCTATCGCCTGAAAAAACTTGAACTGGAGGAGTGAAGCTTACCGCTGCATTGCCAGCTAGTGCGGCCAATATGTATTACCAGCAACTACCAGCAGAGCCTTTTCCGTCAACGCTTCGTATTCCTGAAGATGTCAGGCTCATAATGCCACACAAATTATCGTTACTTTGCGCTAACTGGGGAATAGCGCGAACGGTAAATGCCCCCACCTCCGTGGCCAACTCCACAATATAAACGCGATTGGCTGCTTCGTTTTTTACTCTCTTGCCTCTACGATCAAGGCCATAAGATTCCTGCGAATAACCCAGCTCCAGCATACTTCGCGCATAGCGTTTATTTTCTGCAAAAAACTGTTGCTGCCGCACACTGGTTTCGAGAATCGCTGCAGCAGCCAACGCACGATTACTTGTGTTGATATGCCGCTGATACGCAGGCAGAGCCAATATAGTCAGGGAAAAAATAATGGCCAGCACTACAACCACCTCTATTAAAGTAAATCCGTTTATAGGGCATCGCATCATGATGGCCTAGAGCGGATCAATTCCTGGCTCTCGCCAGTAGAGGCTGTAGAGCTTGGCTGCATTGCTGGGAATTAGTTTCTGAGGCTGTTCGAAACCACTCCCACTCCCCTCTTGTAAGTCTGCTCCGCGCCCGGGTATGTAGATGAGATCCTCCACAAGTAACGCCCCCGGAGGGATGCCGGGGCCCAGGTCGAAGTAACGTTTGCTCTGGGCAACAGCGCTACCATTTTCAAGACGAACAACGTACATCTTTCCCCGCCCAGCCTCACTAGGGCAAAGGGAGGAGCCACCAGGGACAAAAGTGGACGCAAAGATACGGCCCGCGTCTGTAAAAGGGCGGGACAGGCCTTTTTCGCCTGCTTGCTCATATTGAATCTTCCAACCCTGTTCCAACGGGTGTTCGCTGCACCCTGTACTCTGGGCAAGCGGGCCAGCTCCGCCCGACTCACAGCCTGTTTGATCTGCTAAATCTGACAACTGAATTCTTCCCTTTGGTCGCGGAGAACTGTTTTCTTCCAGTACAGCCACACCCCCACTTACTGTTTGACGGTCTTTGATATAGAACAAATAATTCTCCACCAATACCTCATTGGGGTGAGCTCTGTCGCCACTCTGAATGAGAATCCCCTCAAAACTGCCCAATGCATCTTGCGAACGCACGATATCCGGCGCATGAAAGAATCGCCTGTCCTGCTGAGGCGCGCCTTTTTCCTCGCCCTCATCGGCGCCTAAATCGGCCAGCTTGGTGACAAACCAGCGATTACTCCTATGGTTGTCGCTCGCAGGTTGATTCGGCGGTAAGTCAATTCGCCAAACGGCACCGCCAGTATCACCAACATACAAACGATGAATCACGCCATCTGGCCCGGTCATGACTGAAACTTCCGAAGGTATGCTGTCTACTAAACCTGCGTGTTCATAGTGCAGCGTAGAGCTCTCGCCTGTAACACCTCTAATGGCCTTCCACACTAGCTCTCCGCTACGTGCGTTGACGACATACACCGCGTTACCAACACCATCGTCAGCGGCACCAAGATCTTTGCCTATTCTTGCCGTGCCTTGCGAGTTCCAGCCACCGTGGTAACCCCCCGCAAAAATCAGTACATCCGTAGGCACTCCGCTGTAATTCACCTTTCCCACAACAGGCTTGGAAAAGGATAAGCCTAACTCCGCAAAAGGGCCGGCACTGCCAGCTGCGATCTTCCAACGCATTTTTGGGGCAGCGCTTGGGTCACTCACATCAAGTGCGTAGTAACTGGAGCCCCCTCGACGCAAACCAAAATAAACAATCGCTACATCACCTACTAGATGATCAATCGAGCCATCACCATTAATATCGACTCGCAGTACCACAGGCGAACCGTCCACACCATAGGGAAAACCTTGTGCAGCACGGCCACCCTCCTTACGCAGTTTAATATTCCCAAGCAGCTCTCGTGGATAGAAGGCAAATAGCTCACGCCCTGATTCCTCACCGCTAGGGCGAGTATTTTCTAGAATATGAAACAGGCCATCTCCGCTGCCGAACATTATTCTGAGCATCGGGTTTGTTTTGCTGTAACCGCCCACTGCTCCATAGTTGAGTGCATAGGGTTTACTGTGAAGCACCTCCCCTAACAACCAGTCCCTGACGGTCGCCGTTCCACCAGCAACATTCTGCCCCCTGCCCCAGCGGATAAGATCGACTAGCTGGTCTTCGTCCAGCACGCCACCTGGATCCAGTAGTAGTCGCAGTGCCTGCACGGTAACGGCGTCGGCATTGAATGGGGCTAGCCCGGAGCCACCTCCGACTTCAAAGAAAATCTGCCTGGAGCTATAACCGGACATCTCGTCATCTGAATTGCTGTCGCCTACAAAATACTGCGTAGAAGATCCCCCTTGGTGGTAACTCACCAAGCCATCAATCTTCTGCCCGGCACCACCTCTAGCCACAACAGGACCATCGGCTGCTATAGGCAGGCTAGTGCCATCACCGGGAGAGAGGCTTGCCACATCAGTCCAGAAACTCACTGCATCAAAATGAAGATTGCCGTTATCAGTGGAGTTGTCGAAAGCGTACCGGCCTTGCGCATCGACAAGCTGACCACGAAGTGCCTCGCCCTCTCCACCGGAAGAGGGCCCCGGAACTACTTTTTCCAGCTGCAATTTTTTTACATTGCCCGGCCAACGGTTATTTCCCTGTGCCTGAAACAGCGAAAAGAAAACACTGTTCAGAGCACGACCGGGAATAAATGTGTCCGCAGTGAATGCACCGGCTGAGATCTGACTGCCGGTAGACGTGATTTGTGCAAAGCCTTCGGTAAGCTGTTGCTCAAGAAGCTGCGGAGAGTCAACATAGAGCAGGGAGCCCCCTCCCGCCGCGGCAACGGCGACGGCATCTCCCGACCCAGCTTCACTGGTAACAACCCATGATCTACTCAGAGCAATGCTTGCCTCGTGGTCGGGAACCAGATCCAGAAAAGGGTCATGCAGGGAGGCGAACATTCTTTCGAAGCTGACAGCATCTCCCAGCGGGGTTTCCTGTGCTATTTCGGCATCCAAATCACTATCGTAGGCATCACTTTCAGGTAAAAGGGATCCCTGACTGAAAAGAACCGAATACAGGCTAGGGCACTCTTGCCCGGATGTCAGCGGCGAAAGGTAACTTCCTTGATCAATAATGCTGGGGTCGAAATCAGGGATGGGGAGTGGCTGAGAAAAATTGCCACTGGTGTTGCTGCCCAAAGCTACCTCTGCACCACGAATGTAACGCAACCACTCAAGGTAACTTTCCTTACGCTGCAATCGATGAGACTGATCACCTCCCAGTATCGGTAAAGCCCTAAGCGTCTGAAGCAGCTCTGCACGACTATCACCCAGTGATCGGTAACCGTGCAGGAAAGTACCGCCTCCCGCAGATGAACTGTCACCACTATCACCGCCATTCACATTGCTCTGGTGATTGGATATCTGCAAAGCCACCTGGATGTTGTTTAACTGAGGATTTTCCAGAACTGCCGCTAGAACCGCGCGAAAAACACTGGGGCCGGTGACAGCCTCACCAGACGAGTGCAGCAATCTCAGATGCTTATAGGCGGTCTCACTCATGAACGGCGGCTCGCAATCGGCACCGATTACACACAGCGCAGAATCTACCTCACTATCCCCGATATCCATCAGAACGTGCACATAAACGGGACTGAAATCCCCCTGCGAGGGGTAAGCGTCTATATCATCCGCTCTAACCATCGGCCCCAGATGTATCAGGCACGAGAGAACCAGCAGGTATTTTCGAATCATTTATATTCCCTCACAATGGTGGCGCCGCCCACAAAGGCACGGCAATACCACGTACTACCCGCGCGGATCCCAGGCCCTGTCCGGAGCCATCGATCTGTACATCAATTTCGAAAAGCGCTGCGTTGACTGAACCAGCGCTGGAGGCACCACTCTGCGATTCCCGAATGGGAAAGCCCTTGGTTACCAATGGCCCCAAACGGACGATGCGATAACTCAGCTGCACTCCATCGGGCACCTTCGCTGAAAGTAGGACGGCCAGAATGAAGTCATCACACCCCTCGCTTTTGTCACCGACGGCACAAGCCGTAAACCCCACTCCTCCTGTCACCGGGAAATGCTCGGGTTTTTGTGACAGTTCAGAAGCGATACCACGAGCTTGCTGATACGCCTCTTCCTGCAGCTGATCATTTGACGCCATACGAAGCTCCAGAGAAGCAGTAGAAAGGACTGTAGTGGCCACCATCCCCAACAACAGCATAAAAACCATCACCAGCAGTAGAATTACCCCCTGCTCAGCTTTCAGGATCGCTTCCCTCTCACGATAAGCGCGCGACCTAACCAAGGGGCTGAACCCAACCACCCAAAGGTACAGCGGTGCTATAGACACGCCTCAAATATCCATCACCAGAAGCTTGCACCTGCGTCTTTCCCAAGCTGTAGACAGAATTGTTCACGTACCCTGTCATCTGACTAAGACTACGCAGCAGCAGATGAATTTTGGCAGTGACCGCTTGCTGCAATTCGTCTGGGCTGGGGGCAGCGGTGTAGTGGTTGGCCACGCCGTCAGCGTCTGTATCAATACCAAACTCCAGCTGCATATTTTCCAATCCCTCAACCAAGCATCGACTAGTCATCGAGTTCCCGGCCAGAGTTTCCATACAGAGGCTAGGTACGCCATCACCGCGTGTATACGAGTGCGATCGAATAAAATATATTTTCGCAACTGCCTCCCAATAACTCAGACCTGGAATAGTTTTCGAGGCATCCAATAGATCAAGCGGCCGCAACCTTTCCCATTGCGGCAACTGAGAATCTCTTTGCCGGAGATACCACTGCTGCCCCCGCGAGGCAGTCAGGTCCGACAACGGCACACCCCAACGTAAGCTTGCTTCGGTGGCCGTTCTCTTGATCGCTACGATATCCGAGCCACTTGAAATATCCGCGGCATCCATACATTTGTAGCTGATCTCATTCAAAGACACAGGCTGGGCGGTGCCGGAAAAATCGTCTACGAAATCCAGATACGGCATAGCTACAAGAGCCCAGGGTTGATCAGCACAGTCACCAGCGACAATACCGGCGGGCGTGGACTCCATAGAGAGTGCGCCGCCAAAAAATCCGGCCATCGATAGCTCGCGCGTGAGCAGTCGGGTGGCGTACCTACCGTTCTCCTGCATCCGCGCCATCTGTTCATCGTACAAGTAGCCTTGTTTGCTGCTCAGATAAGTAGCGACCATGGCACTACTCAGAAGAACGCCCAGGAAAAGGGAAACGAGAAGTTCAACTAACGACAAACCGCTCATTAAACTTGGTGCGATTTTATTCGAAGGCCGCGACACAGTACTAACGCACCAAATAGGTGGAAAGGACCACACGGCGGCGACCCGGTTCAGTCATTCCTGTCGATTCATCGGCAGAAGATTCCATTGCATCGATGCCACACACGCCAGACTCGGCCTCTCCCGCAGGCAACTGGGCCAACCACGAAATCGTCACCTGCACGAAGCCGTTTTCGGTTTTGATACAGGCCAGCGGTAGCATCAGCCCACCGGCGCGCCTCGCTATGTCCTGAGTGCTTCCGTCTTTAGTGGGAGTACCCGCCAGCATTGACCACCACTGCCACAAGTCGAAGGCTGCCAACTGCGCGGTCGAGCAGTTCGACTCCTCACAATTTTGATCGGGCTCTGGCAGCAGATCATCCGGGGCACTAATAAGCGGAATGCTGTAGTGGGTAAGCGCTTGGGGATTCGCCCGTATACGCTCAATAATATCCCTGGCCAGACCAGTAGCGAGTGAACGCTGAGTAGCTTCCAAACTGGCTTTTCTGCCAACCAATTGCGTAGACATAAGCCCCGTCACTCCGGTTGAAAAAATCAGCAGTGCGATCACAAACTCCAACATGCTAGAGCCTCGGGAATGCTTTAAGCGCAGCCTATTGCATTGAATCTTACGAAAGCTCGCCTTGCTATCAGACTTCATTACACACTTCCTATTGTGCTTAAACGACAGGACATTCTCCCCAACCCCTCGCCAGCCGCGCGCGGCCAACAATATTGATGACCAGGCTCAATGGTTCGACTTCCACACCCCCCGGCGGACAAAACAGCAAGGTTCGGTTACTGTGCGAAGTTCCGTCCGGGAGATAGTTAATCAGGTGAAAGGCAGCTGTGGTTCCAGCGCGATTGGTAATCGTGTAGAGCGGATGCAGAGCTTCAAATACCTGAAGGACCTCATCTGTCTCGGCATTGACTATTTTGTCCCGATTGGGATTGGCAAAGACGATCCAGCCACCCGAATAGATGCCGCCACAAACCGGCTCTCCCGTTGCGGCCATTTTTGATGGGCAAATACTGACAGGGAGGTTTCTTTTTACAGATTCGCTGCGCGCCAAGTTCACTGCGCCTAGAAAACGGCTGCTCTCAACACTCAAAACATTTTTGTGACGCAACGATTGCATCAGCGGTGTGCCAACCGACAGACTGATCGCTACTATCAATAACACGATCATGAGCTCAATGAGAGACAGTCCACTGACATTGTAGTGTGATGACATCCTGTTCACAACATTCCTCCCTTTGTGTCCAAGAATAGCGCCCGCAAAAAAAATCGCTAGCGCTTGCTGCTAATTGCCTGATAACGGAGGAATGGGATGGCAGTCAGAGTAGTGAAGCGGAGAAATCCAGCTCAGAGTAAGTTGGAGTGGAGTAATTTGAACTGAACAGCGCCACTCTGAAAAGCGGCGGTCTAACTTCTTCGATGTCGCCTAAATATTCTTGGCAGCGATTCGAAGCTCTCTAGGCAGAGAAAAAGTAATGTGCTCTGGTCGACCGGCAATCTCTACTGGCGCGTCAGCCCCTAGTGCACATAAACCATCAATCACCTCTTTCACCAGAACTTCCGGAGCTGAGGCACCGGCGGTAACACCAATATGGGATTTCCCCTTCAGCCAGTTCGGGTCTATATCCTCGGCGCCATCCAAAAGATAGGCCTCGGCACCCATACGCTCAGCAAGCTCCCTCAACCGATTCGAGTTGGAACTGTTTGGCGAGCCCACCACCAACACCAGATCACAATTGGCAGCCAATTTTTTTACTGCATCCTGCCGATTCTGAGTTGCGTAACAAATGTCGTCTTTGCGCGGCCCTTCGATGCTGGGGAACCTCGTTCTAAGCGCATCAATAACTCTCGCAGTATCATCCATCGACAGCGTAGTTTGTGTGACGAAGGACAAATTACCGGGGTTGTTTACCACTAAATCCTCCGCTTGCTGCTCATCTTCCACCAGGTATATTTCACCACCTGCACTGCGGTCATACTGCCCCATAGTGCCTTCTACTTCAGGATGCCCGCGGTGACCAATCAGTATGCATTCGCGACCCTGCATGCTGTTGCTGGCAACTTCGACATGCACTTTAGTCACTAAAGGACAAGTTGCGTCAAAGACTTTCAGCGCTCGCTTACTCGCTTCTTGCTGCACTGCCTGGGAGACACCATGCGCGCTGAAGATAACAATGCAGTCATCTGGAACCTCGTGCAATTCATCGACAAAAATGGCTCCGCGCTCACATAAATCTTCCACTACAAATTTGTTATGGACAACTTCATGGCGCACGTAGATAGGTGCCCCAAAAACTTCCAGGGCACGGTTGACGATATCTATCGCCCTATCAACACCGGCACAGAAGCCCCGGGGGTTTGCCAATTGAATGTCCATTCTCAGCTACTCTCTTTACAGTCTGGGCACGCACATAATCATCCGCGCCAGCTAATCTATTTAGTGCAATTCCGCCGGTTCTACGCGGTGAATCAAAACATCAAACAAGATGACACGGCCAGACAAAGGGTGATTAAAATCAATCGTCACCTCGTCATCATCGAACGCAATAATCATTCCTGGCATTTCATCGCCACTGGCGTCCGCGAAAGAAAAGACCAAACCTATTTCCAGCTTAGCGTCTTCATCAAAGGAATCGCGCTCCAGATACTGCACATTGTTATCGTTTGGCTGGCCGAAGGCATTTTCAGGGGAAACGGTAAACATTTGTCGTTCGCCCCCCGATAAACCGAACAAAAGGCGCTCAAAGCCAGGCAACAAACTGCCATCACCTACGACAAACTCGACCGGGTCACCGCCAAAATTGGTATCCACTTCCGAACCATCTTCCAGGCTGACCGAAAAATTCAGAAAGACTCTCGTGCCTTCACCAACAGGAACCAGTGTCATGCTTTTTTCGCCCCCGCTCCGCTTTCAGAATTTTCCTCGTCAGCATCATCGCGGTTGATAAAGCTGTCCAACAACATGCAGACAGCCCCAACCGATATAGCCGAGTCTGCAACGTTGAAAGCGGGAAAATAGTGGTTGTCGTAATGCACGGAAATAAAATCCACCACATAACCCAGAGTCAGCCTATCCCATAGGTTGCCTAAGGCACCCGCGAGAATCAGGCCTAGACTTAGTGCTAGCAACCACTGGCCCCTAGGCATCACGTACAGCCATACCACCAAGCCCAGACTGATGACGGAGGCTATGGTGCTGAAAAAATAACGCTGCCAGCCCCCCGCGTCATTGAGAAAACTGAATGCGGCACCGCTGTTATGCGCCAGCGTCAGATTAAACCAGGAATACACTCGTTCGGGCCGACCATATTCCAGCCCGGCAGACGCCAAACCCTTGGTGTATTGGTCGAGCACAATCAACACCAACGCCAATGCGTACCAGGGCAATGCTGCTATGCCATTACGCATATCGACGCCGCTCACCTTCACCTTCTATATTTTCTACACAACGGCCGCACAGTGTGGGGTGAGGCGCAATTTCACTGATTTCAGGGCGACGGTGCCAGCAGCGCTCACATTTTTCATCCGCTGCGACTGTTACCTGAACTTTCAGCCCGGAAATCTCTGTTGCCGCAGCCTCAGCCGGCGCGCTGCCCTCAGCTTCAAGCTTCGCCTCAGAAGTAATCAGTACAAATCGCAACTCATCGCCTAGCTTCTGCAGGCGTTCCAACAATTCATCAGAACAGTACAGCGTGACAGCAGCGTCCAATGAGCCACGCAGAACCCCTGCCGCTCTCTGGTTTTCCATTTCTTTATTCACGGCGCCACGCACAGCCATTACTTCATGCCAGTAGTCGCTACCCATGGCGTCATCCGCCGTCTGAGTCTGTAATCCTGTATACCATAGCGACAACATCACTGACTCACTGTGTTCGCCAGGCAGGTTTTCCCAAATCTCTTCCGCGGTAAAGCTTAGGATTGGCGCTATCCATCGCACCAATGCTTCACAGATATGATACATCGCAGATTGAGCCGATCGTCTGGCAACGCTGTTCTCGTGCGTGGTGTATAGACGATCCTTGATGACATCCAGATAGAAGCCGCCTAATTCATTCGCGCAGAAGTTATGCAACTTCTGGTACACCTGATGGAAGTGGTAGCCGGAGTAGGCCTCTACTAGTTCTTCCTGCAGCTCGGCAGCGCGTCCTACCGCCCATCGATCAAGAGACAGCATATCGTCCAAACCGACCGCATCCACCGCGGGATTAAATCCATCCAGATTGGACAACAAAAAACGCGCCGTATTGCGAATTCTGCGATAAGAATCTGCAGTGCGCTTGAACACTTCATCACTGACAGTGAGCTCGCCGCGGTAATCTGTCGCCGCCACCCACAAACGTATGATGTCTGCGCCCTGCTCGTTCATCGCCTTTTTGGCGGGAATGATGTTGCCCAAAGATTTAGACATTTTGCGGCCATCACTGTCTACGGTGAAACCGTGCGTGAGAACCGTCTTATAGGGTGCTTCGCCATTGATCGCCAAGCTGGTAAGCAGTGAAGACTGAAACCAACCCCGATGTTGATCTGAGCCTTCCAGATAGATATCAGCGGGAAATTGCAGCTCTTCTCGTCTGCGCAGTACACAGGCATGGGTCACACCGGAATCAAACCATACGTCCAGGGTATCAGTAACCTTGTCGTAATCTGCCGCCGCGTCTCCCAATAGCTCAGCCGGCTCCATCTCAAACCAACCCGCTATACCCTGCTCCTCCATTCGCAGAGCAACCTGTTCCATCAACTGCAGCGTATCCGGATGAAGCTCGCCAGTTTCTTTATGGACGAACAAGGCTATTGGAACACCCCAGGTGCGCTGTCGGGATATGCACCAGTCTGGCCGACTGCCTATCATACTGTCGATGCGTGCCTTACCCCACTCGGGTAGCCATTCAACTTTTTCTACTGCCTCAAGCGCATCGGTCAGCAAGCCTTTCTGGTCCATGCTGACAAACCACTGCGGAGTAGCACGAAAGATAATAGGCGTTTTGTGCCGCCAGCAATGGGGGTAGGAGTGCTCGTAGTCTTCATGGTGAAGCAGCACACCCTTTTCCTTGAGCATTTCTACAATGACAGCATTAGCTTTTAACACATGCTGCCCGGCAAAGTGTTCGGTCTCAGGCAGGTAGACGCCATTGCCACCCACCGGGTTGTACACCTCCAAACCATAGCGCTCACCCACCACAAAGTCGTCCTGACCGTGCCCGGGAGCTGTGTGAACAGCGCCTGTTCCTGCTTCGGTCGTCACGTGCTCACCGAGGATGACAGGCACTTGTCTATCGAGAAAACAATGCTGTAGCATTAGGTGTTCCAGTGCGGCACCTCTACAGCGGCCGAGAATCTCCGGCGACTGAAGGCTATAGCGCTCGGCGCAAGATTCGAGTAATGCCTCCGCCAGCACAAGCGCCCTACCTTCACCCGCTACCAGAACGTAATCCAGATCAGGGTGCAAGCTCACCGCCATATTGGCAGGCAGCGTCCATGGTGTAGTCGTCCAGATGGGGACAGTGATCTCACCGCTGTAGTCTGAGCCACAGGCCGCATTGAACGCAGCGGGATCAACAGCTGCAAACGCGACATCAATCGCGGGAGACATTTTGTCCTGATATTCCACTTCTGCCTCAGCCAACGCCGAGCCACAATCCATGCACCAGTGCACGGGCTTAAAGCCCTTGTGTAGATGGCCGTTGTCGACGATGCTCGCAAGAGCGCGAACGATGTCCGCTTCGAACTGAAAATTCATAGTCAGATAAGGGTTTGACCAGTCGCCAATAATTCCCATGCGAACGAAGTCTTCGCGCTGGGCGTCCACCTGTCCAGCAGCGTACTCACGGCACTTCTGGCGAAACTCGTCAGCGGTCAATTTAGCGCCCGGCTTACCGACTTTCTTTTCCACATTCAGCTCAATGGGCAGACCGTGACAATCCCAACCGGGAACATAGGGCGCATCGAAACCGTCCAGCGTCTTGGACTTCACGATGATGTCCTTAAGCATCTTATTCACTGCATGGCCAAGATGAAGTTCGCCATTGGCGTAGGGAGGGCCATCATGCAAAATAAATTTAGGCCGACCAGCGCACTCCTTACGAATCTTGGAGTACAGGTCCATTTCCTGCCACTGCTTGAGGCGTGCAGGTTCCCGCTGGGCCAGACTGGCTTTCATCGGAAACGCAGTCTTGGGCAAATTTAATGTGTCTTTGTAATCACTCATAGTCTAATCAATCGATGTCAGCCCTGGTCAAACCAGGCCCTAGTCCTCTGAATATCTCCTTCAATGTTCTGACGCAACTCGTCTATAGAGTCGAACTTTTTTTCTTCGCGCAGCTTGTGACGAAAAGTCACTTCGATGTGCTTGCCATACAAATCAATGTCTCTGTCCAACAGATGGACTTCAAGGTTCGCCTTGATACTGTCATCTACGGTGGGCCGCACTCCAACATTTGCAACACCGTGTGCCGATTCCAATCCCGCTCCGCTCACCTCAACCACATACACCCCAGACAAGGGAGCGCGCAACCTGCGCAGCTCAAGGTTCGCGGTTGGCGTGCCCAGTGTTCTACCCAGCTGTCGCCCGTAGATCACCCGCCCTGAAATACTGTAGGGTCGCCCTAGCAACGCCTCTGCTGTCTCGAAGTCGGCATTCTCCAGCACCTCACGTATACGGGTGCTGCTTACGCGCTCACCAGCCACCGCAAAGGTAGACGTGGGTCTGGCTTCGTACCCATAGCGCTCACCCTGCTGCTGAATAAATTTTAAATCGCCCGTACGATCCGCACCAAAACGAAAATCATCGCCAAGCACCACGTAGCGCACACCCAGAGCCGCTACAAAAATGTCGTCCACAAACTGCTGAGCAGACATTCCGCGAAATTGTTCGTTAAAACGAATTCGCAGCATTCGATCAACTCCCAACGCATCCAGAGCCCGGCATTTTTCCCAGAAACTCATAATGCGCGCCGGCGCCTGCATTGGGGCAAAGTACTCCCGGGGCAAAGGCTCAAACACGATGATGACAGACGGCAAATCCAGCTCTACCGACTTCTCGAGCAGGTGGCGAATAACCGCCTGATGCCCCAAATGGACACCATCAAACGCCCCGATCGTTGCAACACAACCGTGGTGCCTAGGTCGCAGATTATGCAGACCACGAATCAGTTCCATGCGGAGGGTGCGCCCAGGTCAGATCAAACAAAGAAGTATAGCGAAATTGGCACTCCTAGCCTATGGCTGGAGGCATGTCAGAAGAGTGAATATATTCACCGCCCCAAGGGCCGCTCTCAGGGGGTACTGGAAGAGCCGGGAGAGCTGGGTGTGTGCAGGTCGCGCATTCTAGTCCCGCTCACCAGATGGACCCCAATATAAGCGACAATACCTGCGCCACAAACCTTGGTAATTTCCAAAGCACGTCGCTGCCACTGCCAGTCAAACCATTCGCTGGTGTCAGGTAAGGACCACACGACTGCCAACGCCATCGCTACGGTAGCCAGTACCAGACGCAAAGCAAACACGGCCCAGCGCGGCTGGAAGTGAAACACGCCGGCTCGCAGCAGACCGCGCAGTAAAAGCACCGCGTTGAGGTAGGCTGCCAAACTGGTCGCCAACGCCAAACCCAGATGCCCGATATTCCAGAAATACATGAGGGGCAGCACAAATACCAGATTCATTACCATATTGGCCACCATCGCGATAATTCCGATTTTGACCGGAGTAGCGGTGTCCTGACGGGCGTAATAGCCTGGAGCCAGTACCTTTATCAACATGAAGGCTATCAAACCGATGCTATAGGCGCGCAGGCTCAGGGCTGCCATTTCTACATCCTGCGGGGTCAGAGCGTTGTACTGAAACAGGGTGATGAGGATGGGCTTGGCCAAAATGACCAAAGCCACCCCGGCGGGCACGCCCACCAGCAGAACCGCGCGCATGGCCCAGTCCAACGTCGCACTAAATCGCTCCTCTTTGGATGCAGCCCTTTGGGCCGAGAGATTGGGCAAGATGACAGTGGCGATAGCGACCCCGAATACCCCCAGCGGTAGCTCGGCCAGGCGATCTGAGTAATACAGCCAGGAAACGCTGCCAGTAGGTAGGAAGGAGGCCAGCACTGTATCGAGCAATAGGTTGATCTGACTCACCGAAACGCCAAACAGGGCCGGTACCATCAACTTCAGAATTCTACGCACGCCCTCGTCTTTCGTGTTCCAAACGGGGCGTGGCACCAAATCAAGCCGGTACAGGGAGGGCAGCTGGAACAACAATTGAACAAAGCCTGCCAGCAGCACCCCCCAGGCCAAGGCAAATACTGGCTCTTCGAACCACGGCGCTGCCACCAGAGCGGAAAAGATCAGGGACAGATTGAGGAAAACAGGGGTAATTGCAGGTACTGCGAAACGGCCATAGCTATTGAGAATAGCACCGCAGAAACCCGTCAGCGAGATCAGCATCAGATAGGGAAAGGTAATCCGAATCATGTCGGAGGTGAGCTGGAATTTCTCTGGCTGGCTAATAAACCCTGGCGCAAAAAGCATAGCCACCAAAGGGGCGGCCAACCCCGCAATTACAGTGAAAACCAGAAGAGTCCCGCCCAATACGCCAGCCACCCGATCGATCAGGGACTTTACCGCAGCTGTACTCCCGCTCTCTTTGTAATCTGCCAAGACAGGCACAAAGGCCTGCGAGAAAGCGCCTTCGGCAAACAAGCGGCGCAAGAAATTCGGTATTTTAAAGGCAACAAAAAAGGCGTCTGCCTGCTCGGTGGCACCGATAAAATTGGCTATTACGATGTCTCGCAGTAGCCCCAGAACCCGGGAGGTCATGGTCATAGTTCCCACTACAGCGCTGGAACGCAGCAGGCTGGGTTTAGACTGGACGGAATCGTTGGTGTTGTCTTCGGACATGGCAAGTCAGGTGCAGGCCCTAAGCCTTAGCACCAACGCTCCCGCAATTCCTCACCGTGGATATGCAGCCACTGTAAGGCAATCAGAGTGTGACCGTTGGGAATATGATTGTCGGCCAAAAGTTGCAACGCGTCCTTTCGAGAAACCGAGTGCACCAGAATGTCCTCGCCCTCCTCCTGCAACCCATGCAATTCACCGATAGCGGCTTTTTCTACCCGCCCACAAAATAAGCGCACTTGCTCAGTGCAGGCACCGGCACTGGGGAAAACAGTGGCTATAGGAACAAGCTCGGAGAGTTCGCATGCAGCTTCTTCCATCGCCTCGCGAAAAACAACGTCTTCATCGCTTTCTCCGGGGTCCACTATTCCTGCAATCAGCTCGAGCATCCACGGGCTGTCATTGTCTCGCACAGCACCGGGGCGAAACTGCTCAATCATTACTAAGCTATCTGTGGCTGGGTCATAGGGCAGTACGCCAACAGCATCGCCACGTTCAAAAACTTCACGCACCACTGGATCACTCCAGCCACCGGCAAACTGGCGATGTTCAAAGGTACGACGGTGAACCCGAAAGTGGCCGTCGAAAACCGTCTCGTCTTTGAGGATGCGTGCGTCCGCTGCGCCGTATTTCAGTTTCAGGCTCACTAGAAACGGCCCGCTGTGTACCAATTGACATCACGGGAGTGCTGGTCGACCTGATCCACCACATCGAGAATTAGTGCAAACAAAGCCATTCTAACCAGCATGCCATTGTCGGTCTGGCGAAAGATGGCCAGATTGGGGTTGTCGTTGAGATCGTCATCCAGCTCTCGCGCATTGGCTCTGGAATCTCGTGGCAGGGGATGCATGATGACGGTGTTGGGCTCGCAATTGTGTGTATAGATGCTCTGGTTCAGTCGAAACTTGCCGCGATACAAATCTGCCTCTTCCTGAGAAGAGAAGCGTTCTTCCTGAATACGGGTGGAATACACAATATCCACATGTGAAATGCTCGCTTCCAGCTGGTCGGATTCCAAGACCTGATGCCCCGTTTCACGCAGATTCTCAACAATTTCCGCCGGCATACGCAGCGCATCAGGTGATACCAGAACAATTTGAACACCTGGGTACAAACCTAGAAGCTTGCACAATGAGTGAACCGTACGGCCATGGCGCAAATCTCCCACCATGGCAATGCGCAACTGGTCCAGCGTGCGCCCGCGCGTCGAAATTTCACTGCGAATGGTATAGAGATCCAGTAGCGCCTGGCTGGGGTGTTCGTTACTTCCATCACCGCCATTGATCACCGGAACACGGCTGGCGGCGCCAAATTCTGCAACGGAGCCCGCCTCGGGATGGCGCATTACGATCACATCAGAATAACCGCTGAGCACCCGCGCTGTATCGTAGAGGGATTCGCCCTTGGCTATGGCGGAGTTTTCAAACCCGGTCGTTTCGCGAACCTCTCCCCCAAGCAGGTTGAAGGCGCTGCCGAAGCTTACCCGGGTTCGAGTGCTGGGCTCAAAGAACATGGAACCGAGGATGGCTCCTGCAAGAACACGAGTCACTCTTTGGCGATTGGCGTAGGGTCCCATGCGATCAGCGACAGTAAAAATACGCTCCACATCGCCGCGCTCAAACTGTGCGATTGAGAGGATATGACTGCCGGCAAACTGCACGCTGAAGCTCCCTGAATAAGAACCCGGCTACGGGTCAATCGAATACCAAGTATTATAATGGTGGCGGCTGGCCCTGCCCATGTGCGTAATAC
This sequence comes from Halioglobus sp., assembly GCA_047611225.1. GTDB lineage: Bacteria > Pseudomonadota > Gammaproteobacteria > Pseudomonadales > Halieaceae > Marimicrobium. The sequence goes on along the minus strand of JBLFWP010000025.1, from coordinate 5,589 downwards.
CGAATTAATCCCGCCCGCGCTCAGGCCAGCAGGGTATCCGCATAGTCCAATAGCTGCGCCAATATCTCTAATTTCGCCTGCGATAGCTCGCCCGAAGCCGTAAGAGTATCGATTTCAGCGTGAAAGTCTTCCATACAGATACTGGCGCCGCTATCGGGTTCGGTCAGGCGCTGGTAGCGATATTCTTCCCACAGCGCTTTGTCATCGCTAGACAAGCTCTCGGGGAAATTACGCGCTCTGTAGCGAAACAGCATTTCAGGCAGGCGCTGGTCCTCAAACACGAAACTACTACTGGCAAGCTCCTCAGGGCTCAGGGAGCGCAACTGCTCCATCAGCCGTTTGTCAGACTCGGAAAAGAAACCTCCGCTGTAGATCATGCGGTCTGGGTCGCTTACCGGATCAAATTTCCGCGCGCTGTAGATAGCCTGCACTTTTGCAGTAAAGCCAGCCGTATCGCGGTCCCGAAACGATCGTAAGGCGGCCAGATGCTTGCGGCATAATTCACCGCTAATACCGAGTCGCTGTGCTGTGGAAGCGTCTGCCATCTTCGCCGTCACCAGAATCGGGCAGCGATTGATAACCACAGATTTCAACCCCAGGCGTTCCATCCCCTCGGGCAAGTCCTGGGTTCGTGTGAACAGTAAGGCCTGCAACTCACCGGGCTCCATCTCGAACAATGCCGATGGATCTGCGCTCAGGTCATAGCAAATGACTTCGTTCTTATTGGTCGGGTGCACGGCCAAAGGCACTATAAGCGCAATATTGTGGCGCTGGGCGCCGAACATTCCCGATACATGCAGCACGGGTTTCATCGCCGCTATATCCAGCTGTGACAACACCGAACGCTTGTCGCGATTATTGAGCACATAGTCATACAATTTGGGTTGCTTCTGCCGGATCAGACGCGCCATGCCGATGGTCGCGTGCACATCGGAGAGAGCATCATGCGCCGCTTCATGACCGATGCCGTTAGCTGCAGTCAAATCTTCCAGGCGAAAACTCGGTAGCCCGTCTTCCCGCAAGGGCCACTCAATGCCTTCCGGGCGCAGCGCATAAGTAGCACGCAACATATCGATAATATCCCAGCGGGAATTGCCGTTTTGCCATTCACGCGCATAGGGGTCATAGAAGTTTCTGTAGAGGGTGTAGCGTGTAACTTCATCATCAAAACGAATTGAGTTGTAGCCTACGCCGCAGGTTCCTGGCTTAGACAATTCGGCATGAATTTGCCCAATGAATTCGACTTCGGCAACGCCCTGGTCAAGAGCCTGCTGAGGCGTAATACCGGTAATGAGGCATGCCTGTGGATGAGGCAAAAAATCGTCCGAAGGCCGGGAAAAAATAACCAGCGGCTCGCCTATGACATTCAGTTGCGCGTCTGTACGAAGGCCAGCGAACTGCACTGGCCTGTCCCTGGAAGGGTCCGCACCGAAGGTTTCGTAATCGTGCCAATAGAAGGTTGTATCGGCCATGTCGACTAATTAACCTCTGCGTAAAAAGTAACTGGCGCGCTAAACAACTTCAATCGCCTGCTCTTCAATTTTCGCCTTCCAAATTTTTGGCCCGATCTCATGTACGGATGTGCCATTGGCATCCACCGCTACAGTGACTGGCATATCCTTCACTTCAAACTCGTAAATAGCTTCCATGCCCATCTCGGGAAATGCCACTACCCTGGCCGAGGTGATGGCTTTGGAGACAAGATAGGCCGCTCCTCCTACCGCCATCAAATAAACCGCCTTGTGCTTCTTAATAGCCGCTATGCCAGTTGGTCCACGCTCGGCCTTACCGATCATGCCCAACAAACCAGTCTGTTCCAAAATGAAATCCGTGAACTTATCCATGCGCGTTGCAGTGGTTGGACCCGCTGGCCCCATCACTTCGTCACGGACTGGATCGACCGGGCCCACGTAGTAGATGAAGCGGCCTTTAAGGTCCACTTCTGCGGGCAGGCCTGCACCGCTCTCGATTAGCTCCTGCATTTTCTTGTGAGCCGCATCGCGTCCCGTCAGCATTTTTCCAGATAGCAGCAAGGTATCGCCTGGCTGCCACTGACCAGCCTCTTCCCGAGTGACCGTATCAAGATTGACGCGACGCACACCTTCTCCCACCTCCCAGGTGATATCAGGCCAGTCGTTAAGGTCCGGAGGGGTTTGGAGTGAAGGGCCAGTGCCATCCAATTCAAAATGCGCATGCCGTGTTGCAGCGCAGTTTGGGATCATTGCCACCGGCAGTGAAGCTGCGTGGGTCGGATAATCCTTTATTTTGACGTCCATCACGGTGGTGAGCCCGCCCAGGCCCTGGGCACCAATACCCAATTTATTCACCGCATCCATAATTTCCAGGCGTAGTTCCTCCACCCGATTGGCGGGGCCACGCTCACGCAACTCATGGATATCAATGGGGTCCATCAAGACTTCTTTGGCCATCACGGCCGCCTTTTCTGCTGTTCCCCCAATGCCAATACCTAACATACCCGGTGGGCACCACCCTGCCCCCATGGTCGGAATCGTTTTCACCACCCAGTCAACAATACTGTCAGACGGGTTGAGCATCACTAATTTAGACTTGTTTTCCGAGCCGCCGCCCTTGGCCGCCACTTGAACATCCAAGGTATTGCCGGTCACAACTTCCATGTGAATTACGGCCGGCGTATTGTCTTTAGTATTCCTGCGAGCGCCAGCTGGGTCTTCCAAAATTGAAGCGCGCAGTACATTGTCTGGATTGGTATACGCTAGGCGCACGCCCTCATTCACCATGTCCGCCACAGACATATCCGCATCCCACTGCACATCCATCCCGATCTTCAAAAAAACGGTGACAATGCCCGTATCCTGGCAGATCGGTCGGCGACCCTCAGCACACATGCGGGAATTGATCAGAATCTGTGCCATGGCATCGCGAGCGGCTGGATTCTGTTCCTTCTCGTAGGCCTCGTTGACGGCTTGCACAAAGTCCAGAGGATGGTAATAGGAAATGAATTGCAGGGCGTCTGAGACGCTGTCGATGAGGTCGTCCTGGCGTATGACGGTCATGGCGTGAATCCTTGTAACACGGAGCTGGAAATGGGAGCGCTATTATACACCCACTTCCTCATTCTGGCAGAGGCAGGGCTGGCTTAGATGGAGCGTTCTGTGTGCAATCGCCAGACCCTTGGCATGAGGATCAAACGACCGGGTGTGTGCGTCAGGGGGCAGCCTGCATAGTCCGCAAGGCTGACTGCACTTCGGCGAGGCTCGCATTGACCTGCCTGCGAAAAGCATTGATCGAACCCACCCATTCTTCGTTGCCTTTGACGCGCTTCTCAAGCTTGGTCAAATCCAGATTAATGCGATTGAGCGTATCCGCCACTCGCTCCACCTCAGCCTGATTGGCCTTGGCGCTGGACATCAGCCTGGACATATCGCCCGCTACGCTCTTTAACTTGGCAAGGTCACCCGCAACGCCGCTCAGCTGAGACTCCGCACTGGCAAGCGATTTCTCCATACTCTTGATGCTGCTACTGTGCTTACCGCTGGCTGCTTCTAACTGAGCGAAGCGTTCTTTTGATTTCTTCCAAACATTGTCCCAGAGCTTGCGCACCTCCGACTCCAGCTCGGAAACCTTCACTGCCTGCACTGCGGCATTTTGATTCATGCCCTCATCCGTGTCGGACAGACGGTCTTCAAGGTCGGTAATTCGATCTGCATAGCCGACCATCTGCTCATTGGCTTCCTCCAACTGCTGCTGCAATTGAAAAGCCCAGGCACAGGCTACGGCCGCAACAGCTAACGCTATCGCAATACACAAGCGCGCAAGCAGGCCCGCACCACCTGACGGTGGACCACCGCGCTTCGGAGCCTCACCACGCCCTTTGCCGGCACGTGTCTTGCTACTACTGCGTTGCGGAACACCGTCCCGGGTCGGGACTATAGAAGGGATATGATCGAGATCGTCGTCTGGCATGGGGGAAATACACTCTGCTAACAGTTGCGCCAATTATACATACCGCACTGCCCAGCAGAATTAAAAAAGCCGGGATAAACCCGGCTTTCGTGTAACTAACAGACCTTATGGAGCGCTACAGGAAGTGCAGCAGAGCCCACACCAGAGCCGTAAGACCGAGACTGCAATGGATCACACCTTTGACACTGGCCATAGGACCAAGCTTGCCAAACAGCGCATTGGCTTCAAGGGCCACAACTAGTGCGATACATACCCAAAAGCCCGTTCCGTCAGCGCCTTCAATAAACAGGTGCTTGGAGCCGAGCATGGTGAACAGCATTGGACCTGAAAGCAGAGTATTGGTGCGCGAAGCCAGTCCAGCTGCTGCTGCACTGGAAGGACCGTCGCCCTCCTTGAGACCCAACACGACTTGCTGCTTTGGCCAAATAATCAGCCAAACGTTCAGGAACATGAAAGTACCTGCCAGAGCGCCGATTGTAATAACAGGCATTCCTGTCAGATTGACTGTCGCGCCCACTGCATGGAGGAGGTACAAACCCGTAATAAAGGTGAACATTGCACCCCAACGGAACCACCACAAAGCCCTAGGAGCCAGTTTCTTCAGAGCATCCGCTTTGGCGTCGGCCTCAGCTTCTTTAAAATACTCAGTTTGTACGAAATTGAAGTAGTACAGCATGCCAATCCATACAACTCCGAATAAGACGTGTGCATACCTAAAAATAAATTCGAGAATCATTGCTCTCTCCCTGTTATTGGAAACCCACAGTATTGTACACCTTCAATCTTTGCAGGGACAAAAATAAAAAAACCCCACCTAAGGGTGGGGTTTTAATGTGTGCCTAGGCGTTTGGGCTTACATCATACCGCCCATGCCACCCATACCACCCATGCCGCCCATATCAGGCATACCGCCACCAGCACCGCCTTCATCAGCTGAATCGGTAATCATCACTTCAGTAGTGATCATCAGGCCAGCAACAGAACCCGCTGCTTGCAGCGCTGTACGAGTCACTTTGGCAGGATCAAGAATACCCATCTCGATCATGTCGCCGTACTCGCCAGTTGCCGCGTTGTAGCCGTAGTTACCCTTACCACCCTTAACCTTCTCAAGAACAACAGAGGCTTCATCACCGGCGTTTGCAACGATTTGACGCAGAGGACTTTCCATTGCGCGCAGAGCTGCGTTGATACCGTGAGTCTGGTCTTCGTTGTCACCCTTAAGGCCATTGATTTCCATCAGAGCACGAACCAGTGCAACACCACCGCCAGCTACAACACCCTCTTCAACCGCTGCTCGAGTCGCATGCAAAGCATCTTCGACACGGGCTTTCTTCTCTTTCATTTCGATCTCGGTGGCTGCGCCAACCTTGATCACAGCAACACCGCCAGCCAGCTTGGCCACACGTTCTTGCAGTTTTTCGCGATCGTAATCAGAAGAGGTGTTTTCCACCTGGACACGGATTTCGTTAACACGGGCAGTGATTGCGTCGTGATCACCAGAGCCATCTATGATGGTACTGTTGTCCTTGTCCATAGTGACGCGCTTGGCGCTACCAAGGTGCTCAAGAGTAGCCGTTTCCAGATCCAGACCAACTTCTTCTGAAATCACAGTACCACCGGTGAGGATAGCGATATCCTGCAGCA
>JBLFWP010000024.1:0-39187 GCA_047611225.1 Halioglobus sp. | reverse complement strand
CAGACACAATTTCGAAATCAAAAATTACATAATGAATTTATGAGTCACTTGTTGTGTCTGAATAGTCGTGACAACTATCCCAACAAGTGCCCACACATCTGTCTTCATCTACTTGTTAAACAACATCCACAACCGCTCGGGCGCAGATAACCGGTGAGGCGTGCCTCAACCGGGAGACGTATTATACCGACTGTCTCTTTTAAGGCAACCAAAATATCACTATCTCGGCACCTTTTTTCCCTCAGATCAAACTCGACCACCCGCACCTAAACTTTTGAAACTTCGTAAGTTTCTCGAGTCGGAAAACTACTGTTCGGGAGGCGTGACTCATCGAAGGGAGGCGCAATATACGCACTGGCTATTCCAGAGGCAAGCACTTTTAGAAAATTAGATAAAGCGTCCGGGGAATTGGCCGGGGCACAGGGCCTGCGGGCTCAGTTTATCTCGAAAAGGTGGTATTTCTTCTTGCCCAGCTTGACCAGGTAGAACCTCTCAAATGATGCTGCAGCAGGCGCAAAGCAGGCCGCAACATCGCCATTCTGATCCATACTCACGAGCTCATCATTGATAGTGACCGCACAACGGCTCAAAGCGTCTTTGACCTGCTTGCCAGAATTGGCCATACCCGCATCCGTTAGTAGCTGGGTCAGCGTCTCCGGAAAGGCGGCTCGCTCAATGGTACTGGCGGGAAGCCCATCCTGGCGCAGCTGGAGCAAATCGCTCTGTGTCAGTGCGCTGGTATCACCATTAAAAAGTGCCTGTGTAATTCGCTCCGCAGCCAGCAAACCCTGGGGCCCATGTACTAGCTGGGTGACCTCTCGCGCCAGGACTCCCTGAGCTTCGGGCCGGCCTTCTCGTTCGCCGTCGGCCAGCTCAATCGCGTCAATCTCATCTACAGCCAGGAAAGTGAAGTATTTGAGGAACTTGTATGCATCCTCATCACCCGTACCCAACCAGAACTGATAAAAGGCGTAGGGAGAAGTCCGCTGGGGATCCAGCCAGACGGTTCCAGACTCTGTTTTACCGAATTTGGTGCCATCCGACTTGGTAATCAGGGGCATCGTTAAACCAAACACCTGATTGCCGTGCATCCGTCGCGTGAGATCAATTCCTCCGGTGATATTGCCCCATTGGTCAGAGCCACCTATCTGCAGGGTGCAGTCAAAGCGAGCATTCAGCTCGGCAAAATCATAGGACTGGAGGATCATATAGGTGAATTCGGTGAAACTTATGCCGCTACCATCGCGATCGATTCGCTGCTTCACTGACTCTTTTTGGATCATCGCGTTAACGGAGAAGTGCTTACCAACATCACGCAGAAAGGCCAGCACATCCATATCCGCCGTCCAATCCAGGTTATTGACCACGTCTGCTGAAGCCTCACCTGCATCAAAGTCAATAAACTGGGATACCTGGAGGCGAATTTTCTCGACCCAGCCATTGATAATGTCCGGCGTATTGAGCTGACGCTCCTGCGCTTTAAAACTGGGGTCACCAATTAGCCCAGTCGCCCCACCCACAAGCGCCAAGGGTTTGTGGCCTGCTAGCTGGAACCGCCGAAGCATTAAGAGCGGAACCAAAGAACCAATGTGGAGGCTGTCTGCAGTGGGATCAAAACCGCAATAGAGCGTACGCACACCACCTTCCAGCCATGCGGGAAGATCCTCTTCTCCAGCAATTTGAAAGATCAACCCGCGGGCGCGAAGATCGTCGAGAAGTGCACTGCTCATGCGGTCGTTCCTGGGGGTTCTGGCCGGCTAGAAGCCATAGAATTCAAGGGCTGCCAACGATACAACACCCGACCCCAATTGCAAGTGATGGTAATCTTTCCAGCTGCGAATTTGCGGATTTTTTTATATACTCCCGAAGATTACTTTCAAAAAGAAAGATCGGGACATGCCAGCACTAAAACGCCCACGAGGGGCAACCCCCAGTAGCGACAATAAACAGGGCCTCATACGCCTGCTGAAAGAACGGAAGCCGCTACTTGCGGCTCTTGCTATTGGCGGAGGTATCGTGGTTTGGGGCCTTTCTATAACCTCTTCAGATAGCCCGACAGCTATCCAGATTGAGCAAGCTGAAAGCTCCGCAGCTACGACCAACGTCCAAGCCGCCGCAGCGGGAGAAGCTAGCGCCACCCCGGTGATTGAACCTACACCTGTCTCCAAGGAAAAGCCCTGGGTTGATCAACTGGTGAAAAGTGGTGACAACCTCTCATTGATATTCCAAAGAGCCGGCTACAGCGATCGGAATGTTCACGAAGTCGTGAGCCAATCGACTGACGGCAAACTTTTGGAGAGAATCTTTCCTGGGCAGACAATTTCCTTTCAAGCCGACGATGCCGGTGACTTGCTCGCTGTACGCCACCTGAAGTCTCAGCTCGAAACAGTATCGTACCAACGCGACGAGAATGGATTCGTAAGTACTATTGAAACCCGTACACCAGAATTGAGGGAAGCCTGGGCGACCGGTGTAATCACATCTTCTCTCTTTCTCGCGGGCCAGGAAGCCGGTCTCTCACAAAATATGATCATGGAGCTCGCCAATATCTTCGGTGGTGTCATTGATTTTGTATTAGACCCCCGCACAGGGGACACCATTCAACTCACTTACGAAGACCTATATCTAGACGGCGAGAAATTCGACGACGGGAAAGTAATTGCAGCGTCCTTCACCAATCAGGGCGAAACTTTCAACGCCTACCGCTATACGGATGCTGAAGGCGAGATCAACTACTACAATGATGACGGCGTGAGTATGCGTAAGGCCTTTCTGATGGCACCTGTTGACTTCACTCGCATCAGCTCCAGTTTCAATCTTCGGCGTATGCACCCAATCTACAAGACTAGGCGCCCGCATCGCGGCACAGATTACGCAGCATCACGAGGAACCCCGGTATTTGCTGCTGGTGATGGGAGGGTGTCAAAGGCGGGATACAACAGCGCCAATGGCAACTACATCTTTATTCAACACGGTGAGCAATATGTCACCAAGTACCTTCATCTTCACAAACGCAATGTAAAAACCGGCCAGCGAGTATCGCAAAGCCAGGTCATTGGCACTGTAGGCTCAACAGGCGCCTCGACAGCTCCCCACCTACATTATGAATTTCTCATGAACGGTGTACATCGCAATCCACGCACTATCCACAAGCAGCTTCCAAAGGCAAAGAGCCTGCCTCAGGACGAGATGGAGCGATTTCGCACCAGCATCAACAGGTCTTCACTCCAACTCACTGCATTGCGCTCTGACAAGCAACTGGCAATGAATGAAGATGCCAATCCAGATTCTGTGACGCCTTAGTTTGAGTACCTGCGACCCACTGTTTGTCGGCTTGATGTCTGGCACCAGCGTCGATGCAATCGATGCAGCTCTTCTGCAATGTGGCGATAAAGGCCACGCACTGCTATCAACACACCAGCATCCAATCCCCTCAACTCTCCGCAAGCGAATTATTTCTATCAGCCATACCGGGCCTGAAGAAATCGAGAGGATGGGAGAACTGGACCGCGATCTGGGGCTGCTGTTCGCTGACGCCACCAATGTATTACTTGAAAACTCCGGCACCTCAGCACAGGCCGTATTAGCGATTGGTAGCCACGGCCAGACTATTCGCCATCGGCCACCTTCAGCGCCTGGGAACAATGGTCAGAGTTTTACGCTGCAGATAGGCGACCCAAGTACCATCGCCGAACGTACCGGCATTACCACGGTAGCGGATTTTCGCCGCCGGGATATCGCCGCGGGTGGCGAGGGCGCGCCTCTGGCCCCTTCCTTTCACGCTGCGGCTTTCGCGAAGGCGAACGTCAATCGCGCCATCGTCAATATCGGCGGGATCGCGAATATCAGTTTGTTGCTGGGCGAATCGCTTAGCGAAGGCTTTGATACAGGCCCGGGCAACACCTTGTTGGATGCCTGGATCTCTAGACATACCGGTGATCTGTTTGATCGCGGCGGGCAGTGGGCCGCCTCTGGGAAAGTCGACTCCGACCTCTTACAGCAATTGTTACATCACCCCTACTTTAAAAAATCGGGGCCGCGAAGCACGGGCAAAGAAGCCTTCAATTTAAACTGGCTAGACGAGCAACTCAGCAATCACGGTGAAGCCGATGCGGTTGATATTCAAGCCACACTGACAGAACTCACCGTAGCCAGCATCAGCCAGCCAATCTTAGAGTGCGCTGAGGATGTAGCAGAGATCTACCTATGCGGTGGTGGCGCTCACAACCTTCACTTGGTGAGCCGACTTTCACAGCAGCTGGCGCCCAGAACTATAAGCAGCACAGCTTTGATTGGTATGGACCCAGACTGGGTCGAAGCGGCAACCTTTGCCTGGCTTGCGAAACAAACACTGGAAGGGCTATCCGGCAATTCAGAGGTGGTTACCGGAGCTTCAGGACCGCGTGTCCTGGGAGGAATTTACCAAGCCTAAAAGTAGACGTAACCATCCTCTTCGATCAGCTTTTTAACTTCAGCCGCTCCATAAGCCACCGTTTCTATGAAAGGCTGGAGCTCCTCTGCTTCAAAATCATTCATTCTCATCCAGGTCCTACATGCTTTTACGTCTATGACATCCAGGGCAGATAGAGAGGCAGCAAGGTCAACCAAATTTTTATTGTCGCGGTAATTTTGGCGAAGCAGGTTGACGAGAACAGGGCCATGGAGAACAAAGGTAACCTGAGGCTCATCTTGGGGGATTATCACGCCCTCCAGCAGCAACTGCTCAGCGCGGTTTAACAACTCGCGAAATTCTGCGGCAGTTTGTAGTTCAATATCTGCTACGAAGCGCCCACTACTAACAGCTGCATCCTGTGCAATGGCAGCGGGCAGGCACGTTATGCTGAGCAGTAATGCAAACCAGAGGATTGACTGTTTAAACAAGGGGCCGTCGGGCTAGACGGAAAAGGAGGAGCCGCAGCCACAGGTACTAGTTGCGTTGGGATTGGTTATCAGGAAACGGGAGCCTTCCAGGCCTTCGGTATAATCGACCTCAGAGCCAACCAGGTACTGAAAACTCATCGGGTCTACCAGAAGCGTAATTCCTTCGGATTCGATGGCCGTATCATCTTCGGCGGCAAGCTCATCAAAGGTGAAACCATATTGGAAACCAGAACAACCGCCGCCGGTGATAAACACGCGCAGCTTCAATTCGTCATTCTCTTCTTCCGTCACCAGGTCGCGCACTTTCTGCACCGCTCTGGAAGAGAGGTTGATACTGGCTGGATTGAAGGTTTCAGCTACTGACATCGGGGTGTTCCAAGGCTGGGATTAACCGCCTTTTCTGAGTACGGCCTGCCATTATCTTAAATCCGACTATTTTAGTCAACTTTAGTGATTTAGACCTTTTGAGGGGTTTTAGGCTCGCGCGACGGCCCCGCTTTCGTACTTTCAGGCAGTGCCTTATCAGCACTAGCCAGGGAGTCTGCCGTGATATGAGTGAGACTGCCGTTTACCTCAGAGCCAGCGGCCATTTCCACCAGTGTATAGAACACATTCCCCTGCACACGGCCTTTCGCAGCGAGTTCCAATTGTTGGCTGGAGTGCACATCGCCATGTACTGCACCATTTATCACGATGCATGGAGAGCGAATATCACCCTCAACCCTCCCCTTACCCACAACTCGAACGAGTGCGTCTTTATCCGGTTGGGCAACGATATTGCCCTGCACTAGCCCTTCAACATCAAGACTGCCGCAAAAATGCACATCACCAACGATAACGGTGTCATGTGAGATCAGTGTTGTACTACGGGACGAACCCGCGGTGGATTTTTTACTTCCCAACATGTGTAAATCGCTCCTGTACGTGCCAGGGGAACTGCTCCTGGACTTCAACTTTGCGTGGCTTGCTCATGGCTGCCACGACACTTATCTGACTGGGCTCAAACCCTTCCGGTAGCGTCAGCTTACCTTCCAAAGATTGGAAGTAGCGGAATTGCAGTGCAGTTGCTGAGTCATCCAGATCCTGGGAAAGCTCAGTCAGAGAGTACGTTACTTCCTCGCCACCCAGCTCACCGCTTACCTTCACTTTCAACTTTCCACGCAGCAAAGCATGCTTGCGTGCTTCTTGTTGAACTACGATACGAAAAGCCAGCTCGCTAGTGTTTTCCTGCAGGACAAGCTCGGGAACCCTCAGCCGTATCCCTTCTGCCACCCCTTCAGGCGCCATGAGGCTACGATAAAAACGCAGATTTTCTTCCAAGTCCGCAGTGTGTTCCTTCTGCGCGGCCATCTCTACACGCACCAACTCCAATGCCTTCCTATCCACTTCGTGGCGGACTCGGTTCATCTCAATCTCTGCACGAGCCTCTTGTAAATCTCGCTCCACTGCTGCCAATTGTTTATTCAATAGGCGTGGCGTCCCAGGCTCGGACTTCCAGAAAGGATAAAACGCAGTTAACGCCACGTAGACCAGTAAAAGTACGGTGGCAGCAATACCAACCCGCCACAATCTAGCCCGCTTCATTTTGCGGCCTGTGCTGCCAAAAGCGCTATGGGTATCCATCTATCGCTCAGTACTCAGGGCAACAACCCCACCTGCCGCAGACCAGCCTCTTCTTTCAGCCCCAGCATGATGTTCATATTCTGTATCGCTTGCCCGGATGCGCCTTTGACCAAATTATCGATAGCAACCATAACAACGACGGTTTCGCGATCCTGCGGCACAACCACTGATATCTGGCAACGATTCGCCCCCTTCACCGTTCGAGTTTGAGGAAATACCCCAGCCGGGAGTACATCGACAAACGGTTCATCCGCATAGTGCTTTTCGTACAATGCCTGCAGGTCAACCGTGGAACCCTTCAATCTTCCAAACAGCGTAGAGTGAATTCCTCGCACTATCGGTAGTAAATGAGGCACGAACGTCACCTGAACTGGCTGTTGAGCAATATCCGACAAACCCTGCTCAATTTCAGGTAGATGCCTGTGGCCAGTCACGGCATAAGCTTTGAAGCTGTCTGAAGTTTCACTGAGAAGGTTGTCTATTTTGGCTTGACGCCCGGCGCCACTAACACCTGAGGCCGAACTCGCAATTAAATGCCGGGGATCAACAAGGCCCTGGGCCAACAGCGGAATGAAGCCCAATTGTACTGACGTGGGATAACAACCAGGCGCAGCAACCAGTCTAGCCGTCGCAATTTTCTCGCGATTCACTTCCGGCAACCCATAGACAGCCTCGGTAAGAAGCTCAGGGCTGGCATGAGGCTCGCCGTACCACTCAGACCACACCTGCGCATCCCGCAGGCGATAATCTGCCGAGAGATCTATTACTCTAGCCCCGGCTGACAACAGTTCAGGCACCATATTCATAGCCACGTTGTGGGGCGTGGCGAAAAATACAATATCGCAGGCCGCCAACGTCTTAACTTCTGGCTCAGAGAAGGACAGGTCGTAAAGACCGCGAAGATTGGGGAATAGATCATCCACCCGGCGACCTGATTCCGCTCGAGAGGTAATCACAGCTACCTGGGCGTCCTCATGCAGTGCCAGCAGGCGCAATAACTCGACACCGGTATATCCAGTACCCCCAACAATTCCTACGCTAACCATCTCAGTTCCCAAACCTGTTTTAATTAAGAAGTCACACCAGAGCCTATTCTGCCGCCGATACGAACCTAAAAGACGAACCACGTAGTATAAAAGCAATGGACGCCAAGATAACTGGTAATATTGTCCTTTTGCCAGACTACGGGAGGCTTGGTGCCCGCGCCTATTAACACGCCCTTGAATAAGCAGCTTGATAACTACAGACGCCGACTCACTAACTATGAATCGGTCTTGGCCTATTCCATGCTGGGCCTGGTGGGCGGAATAGCCTCTGGCTTGATCGTACTGTTGTTTGAACTTGCCATTGCCGAGCTGAGCGCAGTCTGGGGCGTGGAAAACGGCGGCGAGGGGTTTGAAGACCTCCCCCGCTGGCTTTGGTTTGCGCTGCCGGCCGGCGGGGCAACCGTGCTCGGCTGTTTTTACGCCTTGCTGAAGCCCCAGGACAGGGAGACAGGGATAGTCCATGTCATCAGTCGAATGCACTCCCACTACAGTATTTTGCCAGCCCGCAATGCCGTAGTGCAGTTTCTAGGCGGTGTCTTCAGTCTAGCCACCGGGCAATCTGGTGGCCGCGAAGGCCCCGGAGTCCATCTGGGCGGCGCAATCAATAGCTTGCTTGGCCAGTGGCTTCGCCTGCCCAACAACAGCCTGAGAATGTTAATTGCCTGTGGTACCGCGGGCGGGATTTCCGCGGCATTTCACACCCCTCTTGCCGGGGTGATTTTCGCCATGGAAGTCATCATCGTTGAATACTCGGTGGTCGGGTTTATTCCTGTCACTCTGGCGGCAGTTTCTGCCTCGGCCATTAGCCATTCATTGTCACCTGATCTTGGGCTTTTCAGTCTGCCGGGGCTAGAGCTGAATTCACTCATGGAACTGCCTTTTGTCGCACTCCTGGGGCTATGTTGTGGCGTCGCTGTAGCCACCTTTATCCGCGTCAGCGAATTTGCTGCCAGAATCGCGCACTGGCCAGTCGTTATTCGCTTTGCCCTGGCCGGAACAATCACCGGGAGCCTCGCATACTGGGTGCCCGAAATCATGGGCGTGGGATACGACACCCTTAACCTGGCGCTGCACGGCGAGCTTGCCGTTGCAGCATTGATCACCATTGCGCTGGCGAAACTGGTCGCCACAGCCATCAGCTGCGGTGTAGGCATGCCGCTGGGCTTAATCGGCCCCAGCTTATTAATTGGAGCCTGCATAGGCGGTCTGCTGGGTATTTTGGGGGCAACTGTGCAGCCTGACCTGGCTTCAGACCAGATGCTCTACATAGTCATCGGCATGGGGGCTGCAATGGCTGCCGTGCTCAACGCGCCTCTGGCAGCGATACTGGCAGTGGTCGAATTGACAGGCACCATCAATATCAGCATGGCTGCTATGCTGGCTATCATTGCAGCGACCCTGACCAATACAGGTGTGTTCAGGCAACGGGCAGCTCACCAAACTGTATTGCGCCAGTTGCAACGGCAAGTGCCCAATGACCCAATCAATCAGCTTCTTCACCGAACTGACGTCAACTCCTCTATGGACACACGGGTTGTTAGAGTACCTGTATTTTTACAGGCTGAAGACCTGGAACCGCTTCTCGAGTTCACTCCAATCTGGTGCTTGATCGAACGAGACGGGGATGACTTGTACCTAGTTGATGGAAATGAATTACTGGACTGGCTAACTGAACAAGATCTGACAGCAGCACCCGTGGACCTGACAGAAGCCGCAATTCGCCGATGGACTTTCGCTTCGGTGCCAATGCAGGCTACCCTTCACCAGGCAATGGATACCATGCGTAACCAGACCGTCGAGGCCGTCTGTGTATATGAACGCAGTGCCAACTCCGGCAAACAGATATTGCACGGCGTGGTAACAAGACAGAGTATTGAGAAATTCACCCTGGGTAGCGTGAATTAGCTAGTTGAAATAATGAAGCGAATCGGGAGAGCTCCATGGCTTGGCTAAAAGCCTTCCATATTATTTTTGTAGTGTGCTGGTTCGCAGGGCTTTTCTACGTCCCTAGACTACTGGTGCATTATGCTGCCAGCGATAACGGCGCAGTACGAGCACAGCTGGCATTGATGGCGCGCAAGCTTTACCGCTTTGTCACACCGTTTATGGTTTTGGCGATTGGTTTCGGGGTTGCCATGATTGTCATCACGCCGTATTTTTTACAGCTGCCGTGGATGTGGTGGAAACTGGGAGGCGTTGCCTTCCTTGTGTTCTACCATATTGCCTGCGGTCGATATGTTCGGAAGATTAACAACGGCGAGCAAGTTCAGGGCCACGTGTATTTTCGTTTCTTCAATGAAATTCCCGTATTGTTCCTTTTTGCTATCGTCATTCTTGTCGTTCTGAAGCCCGTTTGGAGTTGATGGATAGTGACGACCGGCGGCAAAATTTTATTATTCTCTCACTGCGACATATCGCGGTTTTTTGGAAAGTTAAAACATGAGCACCTCTGAAACATTATTCGAACGCGCTAACAAACACATTCCAGGCGGTGTGAACTCACCCGTTCGCGCCTTCAAGGCAGTGGGCGGGACTCCCGTTTTTATGGATCGAAGTGATGGCGCTTACATTTTTGACGTTGAGGGCAAACGGTATATCGACTATGTATTGTCGTGGGGCCCAATGCTTGCCGGCCACAACCATGCGGCTGTGCGCGAGGCCGTCATCAAACAAAGCGAGAAAGGGCTGAGCTTTGGGACACCAACGGAACTGGAAATAGAACTGGCCGACCGCCTCTGCAGCATCATGCCAAATATGGACATGGTTCGCATGGTCAACTCAGGAACTGAAGCCACCATGAGCGCCATACGGTTGGCGCGTGGCTATACCGGCAGAGATACCATCGTAAAATTTGAGGGCTGCTATCACGGCCACTCCGATTCACTGCTGGTAAAGGCAGGTTCTGGAGCACTTACTCTGGGCGTCCCTTCATCGCCTGGTGTTCCTGCAGCACTGGCAGATCACACCATGACCTTGACCTACAACGACAGCGAAGGCGTGCGTAAAGCGTTTGCAGAGCATGGCGAAAAAATCGCCTGCATTATAGTAGAGCCGGTAGCAGGCAACATGAACTGCATTCCTCCTGTGCCGGGATTTCTGCAGACGCTACGCGAGGTCTGTAACGAAAACGGAACGGTACTCATTCTCGACGAAGTTATGACGGGCTTCCGGCTGGGACTGCAGGGCGCACAAGGCTACTATGGTATAGAGGCTGACTTAACGACCTTAGGCAAGGTCATCGGTGGTGGCATGCCTGTAGGGGCTTTTGGCGGCAAGCGGGAAATCATGGAACAAATCGCTCCTCTGGGTCCTGTGTATCAAGCGGGTACCCTGTCTGGGAACCCCATTGCGATGAGCGCCGGCTTGGCGACGCTGGATATTATCTCCAAGCCGGGTTTCTATGAGCCCGTATTTGAGAAAACAAAACAACTGTGTGAAGGGTTTAGTGATACTGCTAGTGCCGCTGGCATTCCCCTAAGCACAAACTATGTAGGCAGTATGTTTGGCGTATTTTTTACGCAGGAAAAAAGCATTGAGAACTATGGTCAGGTAATGGCTTGTAATACCGATGCATTCAACCGCTTCTTTCATCTGCTGCTGGAACAAGGGGTGTATCTGGCTCCGGCCTCTTATGAGGCAGGTTTTCTGTCCAGCGCCCACAGCGATGAAGACATTGCTGAAACCATTGCCGCTGCTGCCGCGGCATTCGCCAGTCTTTGACCGAGGGTAGACTTATGCCATTCAATTCACAGCGTGGAATGTTTCCACAAACACGCATGCGACGTTTGCGAGCCAATACATTTTCGCGGCAACTGGTGCGCGAGAACACGCTCAGCCCCGCCGACTTTATATTTCCTGTTTTCGTATTGGAGGGCAAGGGCCAACGGGAAACTATCCCCTCAATGCCAGGCATTGAACGATTGAGCATTGATCTCTTGATCGAACAGGCAAGACAGTGCCAGCAACTGGGCATTCCCGCAATTGCATTGTTCCCCGTTGTGACAGATGAGAAAAAAAGCCTGCAAGCTGAAGAGTCCTTCAATCCAGATGGCTTGGTGCAACGAACGACTGCTGCACTAAAGGAGGCTCTTCCCGACCTAGGCGTCATAACCGACGTCGCGCTGGACCCTTTCACCACCCATGGTCAGGACGGCATCATCGATGACACGGGCTATGTGCTGAACGACGTGACTAGCGAAGTGCTGGTAAAGCAGGCTCTATCCCATGCTCAGGCGGGCGCCGATGTAGTGGCACCTTCCGACATGATGGACGGTCGCATTGGCGCAATACGCAATGAACTGGAAAGAACGAATTTCGCGAACACTTTAATCATGGCTTACTCCGCGAAATACGCCTCTGCTTACTATGGCCCGTTTCGCGACGCGGTGGGGTCCGCTGGCAATATTCAGGGTGGCAACAAGTCTAGCTATCAAATGGACCCGGGCAACAGCGACGAAGCCCTGCACGAATGTGCACTCGATCTGGCAGAGGGCGCGGACATGATCATGGTCAAACCGGGCATGCCCTATCTCGATATAGTGAGGCGCGTCAAAGATGAGTTGAACGCGCCTACCTTCGCCTATCAAGTGAGCGGGGAATACGCCATGCACAGAGCTGCGTTCGAGCAGGGCTGGTTGCCGGCGGAGGCTGTTATTCTGGAGTCTTTGCTGAGCTTCAAGCGGGCCGGTTGCGACGGCATCCTGACTTATTTCGCGATGGACGCCGCGAAAGCTTTGCAATAATACCGACATGCGTTTCAGCTATCTGATATTCCCACTACTGTGCTTCGCAAGTAACACCGCTTATAGCGCCTGCGAGTGTCTCTGGGAGGGCTCTTTCAGCGAAGTTCAGTCAGAGACGGACCTTGTCGTCAGCGGCGATGTAGTCTCCGGCAAGGGCAACTCAATAGATCTGACAATAAACCAGGTTCTGCGGGGGAAGACTGCCAATAGCTCCATTCGAATCTGGCTTCAAGCCGGCGACTATTGCCGCCCTGAGGCAGCGCTATTTCCCGAGGACTCCCAATGGGTTATGGCGCTGTACAAAATCACTGAGCAAGTCCCCGGCGGCTTTAACCCCAGTACGCCGAATATTAGCTATGGCCGCGTTGGAGACTATCGACTATCCAGCTGCGGTGGCTACTGGCTCAATCTCGATGACGGTCGCGTGAGCGGCAATCTGGTCAATGCACCTAGATGGGTACGCGATCCGAAAATGACTCCTGTTTTACTGGATCTGGTAGCTGATCACATAAATGGAAGTATTAGTACTGACAATCTTTTAGAGGCAAGCCAGGAAGACCCTGCCTTACGTGAGCTCATGCTGGACACACGTGCATTTTTAAGAAACGAGAGGTAACCGAGACATTGGTCATATTGAAGCGACAAACCACCCCGTTTGACGTATAAGTAAGTTCACACGTTCTACTAGAAGAAACCGAGCGATGTACACTCTTAAGGCGCTGTTTAGGCAGTTTCGAAACTGGTTGGTATACCTATGTACCGGCCGAGCCGAATACGCTTCGCTTGAAGAGGAATTTTACCGACAACGCATCCTAGTCATGACTAGCTGCTTCTGGCTGTTGACCGTTCTTGCCCTCACCGTTATAACCCCCTTCGCTCTAGAGCTCTCGCCTGAAGGGAAAGTCGCTGCCGATGTTTTGTTTCTCACAACAGGCTTCAGTGTCTTGCTCAGCATGTTGGTTTTGCGTTTTTTCGGCAATCGCATGATGGCTCTGAACATTCTCCTGACAATTTGGGCCGGTGCTTTCGCTGCCTCATGCTTGATATTCGGTGGCACCCAGTCACCCACTTATCACCTACTCATGCTGGCCCCCGCCATGGCAGGAATCGCCGGTAGTATCTACCTCAGTATCACGTGGGGTGCGATTGTGTTGGCCGTGTGGACAAGCATTTTGATGATGGAGCGTAGCGGGTTTGAATTCCTGCAAATTATTGTGCCACAAAACCACAGCATGGCGATGATGCTGTCCTATGCCGCTATGGCGACAGCAGTGGTTAGCATCATCATAATTTACGCGGAGATGAACAAGAACCTACGGAACTCACTGCAGGATTCCAATACTGAGTTGGAACACCTATCGTCTCACGATCAGCTCACACGCTTGCCCAACCGTCGCTTCTATGACGAACGGATTGGACACGCCTTACAGCGCGCAGCAGATCAGAAAGGCTTGATGGGTCTGTTGATGCTCGACTTGAACCATTTCAAAAAAATCAACGACACGCACGGACACGGCGCTGGCGACAAGCTATTGATAACCGTAGCGCAGCGCATCGAGCAGAATCTGCGTGAGACAGACCTTGTGGCCCGTCTTGGTGGCGACGAATTCGCGATAGTGCTTGAAGATGTGAATTCAGCAGAAGAAGTAACCCGCATTGCACACAAGCTGTCACAAGCCATTGAGCAGCCGCTATCCGTTCGGCAACACCAGCTGCACTTCAGTGCGAGTATCGGTGTCGCACTTTTCCCCCTAGATGGGCGTCAGCAGCAGGAGCTGGAAGAGAAAGCAGATAAAGCTATGTATCTGGCAAAGAAACGTGGCATTCCAGTCGCACTATCCAGCTTGGAAGCGGCCAACATTCCAACCCCGGTGCGGGATCGTCCTCGCCAGCTCTGAAGTCCAGCGTTTTAACCAGTCATCGTCCCCGGCGCCAATTCTTGCGCTTGGGATTTCTGCCTTCGATAAGGTTCAGCAATTCGTCGAGCATCATTAGTGACAGCCCCCAAATCACCCTGCCCTTATATTTGTAACAAGGCACAGGAATGTCCTCCCCCTTATAGTTCCACACCATCTTCTCTCGATTACTCGTATCTATGAGAAACTCCAGGGGAACCCACACGGTTTCAGCTACTTCGTAATTGGGAGCAAACTCCACTTCTCGCTCCAGTCGAAATACAAAAGGACTGACAGCCATACCAAATGTTCCTTTGTGAGGCCGCGCGTTAAGCTCAGACAGGCGTCCGATACATTCGTCCTGGGCGCCAAGCTCCAGACCCACCTCCTCTTGGGTTTCACGCACAGCCACGGCGAAACCGTTGACATCAGTTTTATCCATGCGCCCACCGGGAAAGGCCATATGCCCAGACCAGGGATCGCCTTTTCGATCTGCACGCTTGATCATCAAAATATACAGCTGACCGTCGCGCACTTGCAGTATCATAGCGACCGCAGAACGCTTCATCAGTGGGCGCAGAAGTTTTTTACCGGGAGTGTGATCACTCAAACGAGTTTCGATGAGCTGTAACAACGATACTGACAAAGATAAATCCAATTTAAACTGCCTGCCGGCGACGCTGGAATTAAGCCAGCGGTAGCGCAAACTAACAAGTGAACACCGCAGTTATTAATACCGAGGACGCATGACCCAAGACCCAAATTCCACCGACACGCTATTGGAGATGCTGGACCTTAGCCTGGTTTACCGAGCGTTACCCGCTTTGAAAAACATTAACTGGTCAGTAGTCCAGGGGCAGCACTGGGCATGCCTTGGCCCCAATGGGGCAGGCAAAACCAGCATAGCCAAGATCATCAGCCGTCAAGCTACGCACTTTTCCGGAGAGCTTAAACGCTGTTCTCAGCTGGAATCTTCAGGCGTTGCCTACGTATGCTTTGAGCAGGCTAAAGCGCTGTGTGAACGCGATAAAAAGTTAGACGATTCGGAATTTCGGACGGATGCAAACGACCCCGGAACCACTGTGCAATCACTCATACTCGCCGGTGGCGAAGCAACCTCTGAATTCAAACAGTGGGCTGAGCGTTTACGTATCGAACATATCCTGCAACGCGGTCTACGTTTCATCTCTACCGGTGAGATGCGAAAAACGCTTCTCATAAAGGCAATTCTCAGCGAGCCAGCTCTGCTCATTTTAGATAGCCCTCTGGATGGGCTGGACCTTGCCAGCCAGCAGGAGATGCGCAAAGTTATCGATGAACTACTCTTGGGAGAAATATGTATCCTGATACTGTGTCGGCAACTGGAAGACATACCTCAGGGAATTGGACATGTCTTAGTGCTCAACGAAGGCGCGGTTCTTGCTGGAGGCCCGCGCGATCAAATTTTTAACAACACCGCCGTCAACGAATTAATGAACCCAGCCATTACCCCACTGGAAGCATTGCCCGCATCCGCACCGCGACCCTACCAATTGGACGACACAGCTCCCTTACTACAATTACGCAAGGTCTCAGTTCAATACGGCGACTTGATCGTACTCAACGGCATCGACTGGACGCTGCAGCGCGGCATGCACTGTTGTGTCGCTGGACCCAATGGTTGTGGAAAAACTACGCTGCTCAGCCTTATAACTGGCGATAATCACAAAGCCTACGGCCAGGACATCACTCTATTTGGAATTCGTCGCGGCAGTGGCGAAAGCGTGTGGGACATCAAGCAGAAATACGGACAGCTAGACACTCAGCTGCATCTCAATTTCGCCCGCGGCATGCGCGTCGTCGAAGTAGTGGTATCTGGTTTCTTCGATACCATTGGTTTATATGATGACTGGGGTGACGTGCAACGCAACAGTGCACTTGAATGGCTGCATGCACTGGGCTTGGGCGACTACAGCAAGGAAAGTTTCGATGCCCTTTCCTTCGGGCTACAGCGTATGGTTTTGCTGGCCCGAGCGATGGTGAAATCACCTATTATTTTACTTTTGGATGAGCCAACTCTGGGACTGGACGGGCACCATCAAAAATTGATGTTAAGAGCAATCGACCATATCGCCGAGCACAGCGACACTCAAATCATTTTTGTCAGTCACTCGGCTGGGCACACACCACACTGCATCAATCAGTTCTTGAGTTTCGAGCCCCATGACACCGGCTTTGAGCTAGTCTGCACCGAGACAAAGCCGCAACCGGGAAACCCAACAGCACATGCATCAGCGAGTATAAACACGTAGCCGGTCACACTGCGCGTCGCTAGTGCAATACAGCAACCCCCGCTCGGCCGTGGCACGGGCCTGCCGGTAGTCGCCCTTCGCATCATGTGTCTTTGCCATCTCGAAATAAATTTCCGCACTGTCTGGATCAATGCGTTGTGCGCGCTCCAATAGCGCAAGAGCCTGTTCGTAATCACCTCTGTCGGTAGCCTGCTCCGCTTTAGCCAGCAGAGGCGCATACGCAACACTGGCAGATGGATCCGCCGTTGGAGTGGCTGGAGCAGGTGTCGTCGACTGCGGGGCTGAAGGAGAAGAAGGCTCCACTTCCGTGTAGTCAGGTTTATCTTCAACCGGCACCGGAGAACTTTCGGGCAGGCTGTAAATGGAGCATGCGGACATCATCGCCACGCCCGCCACTAAGAACACACTTCTTACTACTCGGTGAATCAACACTGCTATCGACCTCGTCCAAACAATGATTCAAACCAATCCTTAATGCCAGAACCGTATTTGCGCGGTGAGCAATTTGTTCTCAGGCTAGGCTCATGCCCGACAATAAAGGGTAGAAGACGTGCATTGGCACAGCCCTTACCTGTCAGGTAACCCGTCTGGTCTTCTACCCAGAGAGTTTCAATGCCATCTGGCATGCGGTATGCAAGAGAGCGCTGGCTCGCACGGGACATAAAATGGCCCCACACTTTTAGCGCGCCGCTACTGCCAGTGAGTCCAGTACCGCCGTTGTTGTCACGCCCTATCCAGCTCACCGCCAATAAGTCTCCGGAAAAACCGGCAAACCAGGAGTCGCGGCCGTCGTTGGTTGTGCCGGTTTTACCAGCGACATCAAAATCTTCAGGCAGGTAACGATACACACCCTTGCCCGTTCCCTCGCGCACTACAGCGCGCAGGGCAAAATGCAGTAGGTGTACCGACTGCAGGCTCGCCGTGCGATCGTACTCCAGCGCATAGCGACGCAGAGGGTCGCCGTGAGCATCAACGATATCGCGAATGCTACGCAGGGGCATTTGGAAACCGCCCGCGGCTATAGACTGGTACATGGCGGCCATATCCATGGGAGAGTACTCTCCCGCACCCAAGGTAAGCGCAGGCACATGGGGGACACCTCGCTCCACACCCAGCCGGGCCAACATATCGATCACTGTATCCAGCCCCAATTCCATACCAAGTCTGGCGGTGGCCAGGTTATAAGACAGCGCTAGCGCTCGATACAGCGGTACGTCACCATGCGATTGCCTATCGAAATTTCTGGGCTCCCAAATGTCGCCGCCATCGCTGGGCACTTTTAAGGGAGCATCTTCAAGTGGCGTAGCCAATGTGTAATCTGATGGACGTTCCAGTGCCGCCAGAAAAATCGCAGGCTTAAGCAGAGAACCGGCTGGCCGCCTTGCATCCAGTGCACGATTGAATCCTGCGTAACGCGGCTTGCGCCCACCGACCAGCGCCGCTACTTCACCTGTATCAAAGCGAGTCACAACGGTGGCACTTTCCAACTCGCCGGCAGGATCCAACTGATCCATTACAGCAGTCGTACTGCGTTCAACCTGGCGCTGCAAGAGCGGATCAAAGCTCGTGAATATACTAAGCCCCCGGGTCGTCAAGTCTTCGTCTCGGTAGTCCCTGCGCAATTGTCGGCGCACCAGGTCCAGAAATGCCGGGAAAGAATCGCGTACGCGTTTGTGATTGTTTAAATCCAACGGCATCGCCTGCGCCACTTGGGCAGCCTCCGGAGAAATAACGCCCTGATCAGCCATCACACCCAGCACCACATTGCGTCGATCTAATGCGCGCTGTGGATTGCGTAAAGGGTTGTATAGAGAAGGCCCTTTTATCATACCTATCAACAGTGCCTGGTGATGCACGCCCAACTGCGCAAGCGGTGTATCAAAATAGTGTCGCGCCGCTAGCGCGAAGCCGTGGATAGACCGCGGGCCTTCCTGCCCCAAATACACCTCGTTCAAATAACTTTCGAGAATCTGGTCTTTGTCGTAGTGCAGTTCTAGCAGAACAGCCATCAGCACTTCAGTCAATTTACGCACGATGGTGCGCTCTGGCGTAAGGTAGTAATTCTTGATCAGCTGCTGCGTGATGGTACTGCCACCTGCGACAACTCTTCCCGAACGCAGATTGCTGATCGCCGCCCGGGTAATACCCATGAACGAAAAGCCCAAGTGCTGGTAAAAACGACGATCCTCCACAGCAAGCAAACCATCACGTAAGGTTAACGGAACATCCTCTACCCGAACCAGGATACGGTCCTCTCCATGTTGCGGGTAGATACCGCCAATCTGAACCGGATCGAGGCGCATCAGATCAATCGTTTTGCCACCAGCATTGATGCTGCTCAGACGGCTGTCACCGAATTCTATTTTGACCCGATGAGCGCGCTCCCTCTCTCCAGGAAACTCAAACCCGCGCGTGTAAATATCGAATCGATTCTTGTAGCGCGACACCTGCCCCGGACTGCGGGGATTCGAAACAGAGCGATAGCCCAGAACTTCAAGCTCATAGGCCAGATCATCTGCTGTAAGGCGGGTACCGGCATACAGCTCAAGCGGCCTTGCATACACTTTCGCCGGCAACTCCCACATTTTATCGCTGAAAGTCGCTGTTATTTGGGCATCGAGATAGATCACGCCAAGGCTAGCGATAACTGCAAAGGACAGGATTAATTTTAGGAATAAGTGCTTAGTGCTGGTCATGGAGTGCGAGTTTATACGACCATCTTGATAAAGATAGCCCCGAGCCCAATTCGCGCCCACAGGGTAAATATCTACGCCCTACGGCGGCTGCGCACCCTAGATGTCAGTGCCAAACCCGTTGTCCGCACTCTTAGAACGGCGTTTCCAGGCCTGTGAGGGAGTCGTCATTAACGTAACGGAAGGCTTTTAATCAATCGACGAATCAGGATAATGAGCGGCGAACCTAAATAAGAACTGAGGACGACATGAAGAAATACAAGGTATACGGCATCGGCGCCGCGTTAGTGGACACTGAAATCAAGGTCCAGGACTCTGAACTTGAACAGATGAAGGTTGAAAAGGGCCTGATGACCCTGGTCGACGAAGCGCGTCAAGCAGAGCTGATTGCGCAACTCGAAGGGCATATAGTCAAGGCCAAGCACGCCAGCGGCGGTAGCGCTGGTAATTCCATGATCGCTACCGCTCACTTCGGCGGACCGACATTTATGTCCTGCAAAGTGGCCAACGACTCCGATGGGGATATCTACGTCGCCGATCTCGAAGCCGCCGGCGTTGATCACTGTTTTGGCGACAGCCGCTCAGAGGGCACCACTGGAAAGTGTCTGGTGATGATTTCGCCGGATGCAGAGCGCAGCATGAATACCTTTCTGGGTATCAGCGAAACGCTGTCTACTGAACAATTGAACCCTGAGGCGATTGCCGACTCGGAGTACGTTTATCTGGAAGGCTATCTCGTGACGTCGCCCACCGGGCGCGCGGCTGCGATCAAGGCCAGAGAACTGGCAGAAGCAGCTGGTGTAAAAACAGCGCTAAGCTTCTCCGACCCTGGCATGGTGGAATTCTTCCGCGACGGTATCGCTGAAATTATCGGCACCAAGGTAGACCTGGTGTTCTGTAATGAGGATGAAGCGCTGGGCTGGGCTCAGAGCGACGATATGGACGTTGCCATAGAAAAACTGAAGGAGGTTTGTAACAGCTTTGTTGTCACCCTGGGCGCCAAAGGTGCGCTAACCTTTGACGGCACCACCCTGACCAAAGTCGAGTCGCAGCCAGTGAAAGCAGTAGATACCAACGGCGCGGGTGACATGTTTGCGGGCGCCTTCCTCTACGCAATCACCAGTGGCGAAGATTTTCCAACTGCCGGCCGCTTCGCAAGCCTTGCCGCTGGAAAAGTCGTAGCCAACTATGGCCCCCGACTTCCGGCAGCAGACCATGCTGCAATTCGCGCTGAGTTTTTCGGCGAATAAACTTAACGGGGCCTGGCAACGGGCTCCGTTAACCTCCCCATCTCCCCATCTCGCCAATCTGGCGGGAATTTAAAAAAGTCCTATCTGTTTGTCTGTTAGTGCGCTGAAAGAACTCCCCACAAAACCGAGAATGCCGTCTGCCACAGGCGAAAGCTGTCTATCCACATAATGCTGGTAGTCCAACGGTGCCAGCGGTTTTTTTGCCGGTTCGGCACCGCTT
This sequence comes from Halioglobus sp., assembly GCA_047611225.1. Classification (GTDB taxonomy): domain Bacteria; phylum Pseudomonadota; class Gammaproteobacteria; order Pseudomonadales; family Halieaceae; genus Marimicrobium. The sequence continues at coordinate 18,546 of JBLFWP010000024.1, read as the reverse complement.
GAGGTAATCACATATTCTACCCAGTCGCCTCGCCTGGGCACTACCAATCCGCGCTCTTCAAAAAGCCGTGCTGCCTGCACATGGGGCGGTATATTTTTTTGATAGTCATCCAACTTACGGCGCAGTCGTTTTCGATAAAGCAATTGCTCATCTTCCAGGCCCGCCAAAACGCGTGCTGTTAAATCCTTAACGTAATCGTCAAACGGTTCACCCAGGAATACGCGGCGGTACAGTTCTTCCTGAAAATTTCTGGCCAGGCGCGTCCAGTCTGTACGCACATTCTCCAAGCCCTTAAAGATGATTTTGTCTCCATCTTTGCCCGACACCACACCCGCATAGCGTTTCTTGCTACCTATGTCCGAACCGCGAATCGTCGGCATCAAAAATCGCTTGTAATGCGTTTCAAACTCAAGCTCCAACTCGCTTTCCAAATCGAATTCATCACGTATTACTTTTTGCCACCAGACATTTAGATCCCTCTGCAGCTTTGTCCCTGCTGCAATAGCGGCCTCGTCACCCGCGGCATCCTTAATCCAGACGAAGACTGAATCCGTATCACCGTAGATAACTTGGTGTCCGGCATCCTCAATGTAATCTCGCGTACGGCCAAGAATCTGATGCCCACGCCTAGTGATTGAACTGGCCAGGCGCGCATCGAAGAATCGACAACCTGGTGTACCGAGCACGCCGTAGAAACTGTTCATAATAATTTTGATGGCTTGCGAGAGGGGTTCATCGTCCGCTGCCTTGGCCGCATCTCGTTGCTGCCATAAATCCTCAATCAGCGCCGGCAGAATATGCCCCTCCCGGGCAAAGCGAGCATTCAAATAGCCGGGAACCGTCTTAGCCTCTTCGGATTCATCGGACACCCCCAGAGCGAGACCCAGTGGGTCGATAAAAAAAGTGCGGATGATACTGGGGTACAGACTCTTGAAATCCAATACCAGCACGTGATCGAAAATCCCAGGTAGGGAATCCAGTACAAAACCACCCGGGCTTCCCTGCACCTCAGCACTGGCATTGGGCGCCACAAAGCCCGCCCGATGGAGCCGCGGCAGATACAGATTGTCATAGGAAGCGACGGAACCTCCCATGCGATCAATATTAAGGCCGGTCATCGCTGACCTCGCCACGGCGAAATCCAGTATCGCCGTTTTCTCAAAAATATCAGAGACCAGCTCACAGTCCTTCAGGTTGTAGCGCGCCAGGCTGGTTTTATCTTCTTCAAACTGACGGGTAATCTCCTGCCCGCGGTCACCACCGTGCAACAGCTTGCCTTCACCGAGTAGCTGGCGGGCAACATTTTCCAAAGAGAAGCTCTCGAAACGATAGAAGGCCGCTCGCAACAGATCAATACCATCGAGAACAACTCGGCCGGGGAAATGCACTGCGTACCTATCACCATGATCCCCGAGTTCGCGCCAGTGCCCCGGGCGCCTATCCCGCCCCAGTAGAAGTCGTCGGCCCAGATGGTCCGCAACACGCTGCAGGTATCGCGTATCAAAGTTGATAACATTCCAACCAATCAGAACGTCTGGATCGTAATCGGCAACCCAGTCTACAAACGCCTGCAATACTTCCTCCTGAGTCGAGCAGGTCACTACATAATCCTGTTCAGCGCCCTCGCCCAGCATAAATACTTTACGTACTTCTTTGCCTTCAAATTTCGCATGTACGCCTATGGAATACAGCTGCACACCAGACATCGCCGTTTCTATATCGTAAGAGACTACCTTGAGGGAGGGTCGGTACGGTGCAGCCTTGATCGCAGGGTTTTCCAACAGGAGATTAGTGCCACGTTTGCGCGGCTCTCCCATAATTAACGCGGAACCGGTGATGAAGCGCTCCATCAGATAACGCTCGGCAGGGTTAACGTCGGCTTCAAGCGGGTCAAGACCAAGCTCACGCAGGTCATCCGCCGCCCGCCTAGCCTGCCGATATTGTTTGAAGTAAAGCCCCACAACGGGCTCAAGGGAGAAATTGCGCAACTCCACCGGCTTGATCTCCAGACCCTGCCCAGTGGACAGAACGGACCGGGCCTGCTCTAGCTCGCGCTCTGCCAGGAAAAACACGCTGTGCTGCTTGGACACCAGCACGCACAAGGGGCCCGCATCGGTCGAGAACCAAAATTCCAGCTCTACGCCATCTTGCGTATCACGCCAGTTTCGGGTGAGTAGAAACCCCTCTAAGGTCTGTGCTGTCAAACTCCACCCTCAGTTTCCGCTTCAGGGGGCTGGGCTTGGGCCGCGCAGTGGCTTAAGCTATCCTCATACCAGCGAAACGGCCTCATACTCGGCACATCCAAAAAGGTAAACCAATGAACAAGCCAATTATCAAAGAAGATCCCTTATTCCAGCTACTTCGCAATGAAGACATCAAGGGCTTCAACGAGCAGCGTGACAAACTAGATACCAGCGAACTAAAAAGCGGTGACTACCGCGGGCGAGATCTTCGGACAATGAATGCGGATGGTCTGGATTTCAGCAACGCCTACTTTCGCAATGCCGACCTGAGCGGCATTGATTTTCGCAACACCAGCCTGGAGGGAGCAAGCCTGCTGGACGCAAAATTGTCCGGTACCTATTTCCCACAATCTCTCAGTGCTGACGAGATTCGTCTTTCGCTGGATACCGGTACACGCCTACGATACGACAACTAAACCCGGCCTATCGACAGCCGCGCTATGCAACCCAGGCTTTTGACTTAAACTTCCGGTTCAAAGCCTGCGCTTATCCTCAGCACTTACCCCTTAGACAGCAGTTCGCGAAGATCGATAATCGCTGCATTGGCACGGCTGATGTAACTGGCCATCACCAGCGAGTGGTTCGCTAGCACACCCAAGCCGCTGCCATTGAGGATCATAGGGCTCATTACCATTTCCTGGGTTCCTTCCAGCTCTCGTATAATCTGCCGCAGACTCACCCTGGCATTTTTCTTCTCAAGCACGTCGGCAAAATCGACCTCGGCCGCCTTTAGGAACTGAATCAGAGCCCAGGAGGTTCCGCGCGCTTCATAAAATACGTCGTCAATCTCCATCCAGGGCGTACGTATCATCCGCTGATCTGGTGTGGCAGTAGACTTTTTGGCTGCGTCATCACCGGCCAGATCCGTATTCACACGCACCTGGCCGACGCTGGCGCCAAGCCGCTGAGATAAGCTACCCAGTCGGGACTGGACCGTCGCCAACCAGTAGCGCAGGTTATCCGCACGGGCAAAAAACTGAGCATCCTGCGCTTTGCTGTCTGAGAGACGGTTGAAATAGCGGTGCGCATGTTTCAAACCATCGCTGTATTCATCTTCCGAAGCAGGCAAGATCCAGCTATCAGAATTAAAGTTGAAATTGGGCTCTGCCACAGCTAAATCGGGATCTTCCCTGGATTGCGATTGTGAGCGGCTTAGGACTTCGCGCAATGCCCGCGACAAATCTCTCACCTGCACCAGTACACCAAATTCCCAACTAGGCATGTTGTCCAACCATAGCCCCGGGGGGAAACGATCGTTGTGCATGTACCCGCCTGGCTTCTCCAGCAGAGTGTCCATCACTCCAATGAGTGTGGCCATCGTGACTGACCCGGTGACCGCGACACCACCCTCTTTCTCCAACAATTCCTGGGTTTTGGCCTCCACGTCAAATGACGCCGGTGCAATACTCCAATACACACCGATGGAAGCTGCAATTAGCAGGTACAAAACTAAAACGGCCAGCAGTGTTTTTCCAATACCGCGTTGAGGCATATAGTCCATCAGATTTTCGCTCCAGTCAGCGATAGATTCCCTTACTGCATTCATTGTAGTGCTCTATTGTTTTTGCGTTTAGTTATGAGGCCGTATTTGTCGCGTCTGCTGCGCGTTAATTTTAACTCAACCTGCCCTGTTAGCTCTATTGATCACTGGGTGCTGGCGCAGTCCTGTGTGTTTTCGCTTGTGTACAAACCTGATCGCCAGACGCCACAACCAGACACAGCTCAACCGCTTCTCCAGGCGCTGGCATAGCAGTCACCCCCAGTAACATTAAATGGGTACCACCGGGCGCCAATTCAAGGCTTTCTCCCGGAGCCAGTGCGAAACCCGACAACTGCTGCATTCGCATATAGCCATCAACTTCGCGGGTAGTGTGAATTTCTACACTGCGCGCAATGTCTGAGGTCGCGCCAGAGATATCAACAGTTGCCGCTCCCTTATTAACGACCGTGAGATAAGCGGCAGTCATAGCCTGGGAGGGCGGCATTGCCCTTACCCAAGCGTTCTGCAATTGTATATTTACCGTTGGCTGAGCAGCCTTATCCTGCGCCGCTGTGGCACTAAATGACAGCAATCCTACCGCCAGGGCGCCTATCCATGTTCTGTTCAATATCGTGCTCCAAAAGAAACTAAAAGCCGTTTGTAACGTCTCAATTAAGGATCTGCAGGCTTGTGAGGCATTGTAACACCGCCATAAGCGCCCTTGGAGAGCTATTGTGTGATTCAGCCCGAGTCTTGGTATAATCGGGAGTTCGTTAAACGCTGTACACAGCGCTATGTATTGAAGGAGATGTTATGCGTGCGCTGCTCGCAACCCTGTTATTGGTCATAAGTAGCCTCAGCTACGCTCAAGGATTTGGCACATCGCCGGCTGGCTTGACCGCCGACGCTGCTGAGCCTGAGTTTCTGCCGGTCGAAGAAGCCTATCAGCTGGAAGTCGAGGTTGTTAGCGATCAGCACGTGCGCCTCTATTGGCAGATCGCCGATACCTACTATCTATACCAGCATCGCTTTGCCTTCAAGATGCAAGACGAAAACGGCGCTGTTGAGCTAACCCCCCAATTGCCCCTCGCTCTGAAGCGCAGCGATGAATATTTTGGTGAGGTGCAGGTTTACTATCACAATGCCGATATTGCTGTGGAGCTTGAGCGTATATCACCGCTGGCCACACTCTCGGTTACTTCCCAGGGCTGTGCGGACGCCGGCCTTTGCTACCCACCCCACAAGCAACACTTCGAAATCGACTTCAGCAGTGGCACAGCAACAGCCGTAGCGCCGCCATCCAAACAGCCTTTAGCAATTGTGAGCGCCCCTGAAACCGCGCAGGCTGAGGAAGAGCCAGCGCTTTTGTACATGCTGCTGCTGGCATTTTTAGGAGGCGCCATCCTCAATCTGATGCCCTGTGTCTTTCCCATCCTGTCGCTCAAAGTATTGAGCTTCGCACGCAGCACAGATCAAGACAGGCACCTGCAAAGTTGGGTGTACACAGCGGGGGTCATTTCCAGTTTCGTCTTGGTAGCCGCAGTACTGATTGGTTTGCAGCGAGCAGGAAGCGCCATCGGCTGGGGGTTTCAGCTGCAGTCACCGACTTTTGTCATCGCGCTTGCCTACTTGTTCATCGCCATGGGCCTGTCACTGTCAGGCGTCGTTGAGTTTGGTGGCAACATGATGAATACGGGCAGTGGCTTGGCCAATCGCAGTGGCTTGAGCGGCAGCTTTTTCACAGGCGTACTCGCCGTGATTGTAGCCAGCCCGTGCACAGCACCCTTCATGGGAACTGCATTAGGTTTTGCTGTAAGCCAACCGCCACAGATCGGTTTGCTGGTCTTTGCGGCTCTGGGGGCGGGTATGGCTGCTCCTCTACTGATATTCAGTTACAGCGGCGCGGCCAGAGCGCTGATGCCCAAGCCCGGCGCGTGGATGGAGACTCTCAAAGAGTTTCTCGCCTTTCCTTTGTATGCAACAGCGATATGGTTGCTTTGGGTTGCCGGTCGCCAAACAGGTGTGAACACAATGTCGGCGGCTTTGTGTGGCGCTCTGATGCTAGCCCTGGCCCTATGGCTGTGGGATCACGGCCGCATGCGCCGGATCATGGCCTTGGCCAGTCTTGCAGCGGCAATCAGCCTCGCCTCTATGTCTGGGCTGGACCCTGACAGCACAGGACATGCGCTTAGTGACGGCAAAGTGGCCTGGTCAGATCAAGAAGTCGACAACCTGCGTGGCAGCGGTAAGCCTGTGTTCGTAGACGTCACTGCTGACTGGTGTATCACTTGCAAGGCAAACGAAGCCTCAGTGCTTCTGACTGACGATATGACGAGGGCATTCGCCGAGCACGGCGTCGTCTACATGGTTGCTGACTGGACTAACCACAACGCGGAAATCGCCGAACTTTTAAAACGCCACGGCCGTAACGGTATCCCCCTTTACCTTATGTATCCAGCTGATCCATCGCAGGATCCACTGGTTTTACCGCAGATACTAACCAAGGGTACGGTCATGGATGCTCTTGAAGCCGTATCCAGCAAGAACTCCGAAGTTGCCAGCGTTTTTTAAGACTTTAACAGAACTTTCGAGCTTTCAACCTCCCTATATCTGCAAGTTGGCCACTTTTCGGCGGTACTTACTAAAAACGCTAAAACTGGCTAACTCCTGCAATTCCGCTGCTAAAAGTGGCCAAAATTCCAAAAACTGCCATAATGCGTAGACAGCTCAAGTGAATTGCGCGAGAATTCATGCAATTCGCGACTAACCTATTTGCACCTGACATGGGAGCGCCATCCTCGTGGCTACAATACTGGTACTTAACGGCCCCAACCTGAACTTGCTGGGTGAGCGCGAGCCTGAAATCTACGGCAGCACCACACTTGCCGACATCAACCAAAGGCTAGAGCAGATAGCCCGTGATCGCGGGCACCACCTACTTTGCATGCAGAGTAATGCCGAGTACGAGCTGCTGGAGCGAATCCATGACGCCAGGCAGGAAGGTGTAAATTACATCCTGATCAATCCAGCAGCGTTCACACATACCAGTGTCGCCTTACGGGACGCTCTTAGTGCCGTAGAAATTCCCTTTATCGAAATTCACCTCTCTAACACTCATGCGCGAGAAGAATTTCGACAACTTTCGTACTTTTCCGATCTGGCACAAGGCGTGATCTGCGGGCTGGGACCGATAGGTTACGAATTGGCGCTGCAAGCCGCGCTTGAAAGCCTGGATCAACCCTAAAATCAACAAAGAGACCCCACTATGGACATTCGCAAAGTAAAAAAACTAATCGAATTACTGGAAGAGTCCAACATAGATGAGATAGAGATTCAGGAAGGCGAAGAGTCTGTGCGTATCAGCCGCAACAGCGCCCAGGCAGCAGTGCAAATGGCGGCTCCCATGGCCTATGCACATGCACCAGCGCCTCCACCAGCTGTCGCAGCCCCTGCTCCAGCGCCGGCTGCTCCAGAGCCCGAACCGCAAGCGCGCGGCCATGTGGTCAATTCACCCATGGTCGGCACCTTCTACCGATCTCCCTCGCCTGCTTCCCCTTCATTTGTGGAGGTTGGCCAGACGGTCAAGGTAGGCGACGTAGTATGCATCGTTGAAGCAATGAAAATGATGAACCAGATCGAAGCGGACAAGGCCGGCACTGTTGAAGCCATTTTGGTGGAAAGCGGTGAGCCAGTTGAGTTCGACCAGCCCCTGTTTTCCATCGTTTAACACGCGCCAATCCAGCGAACAGCAGAGGAACGAGACATGCCCATATTGGATAAGGTGCTGATTGCAAATCGCGGAGAGATTGCACTGCGAATTTTACGCGCCTGCAAAGAAATGGATATCCCGACTGTCGCAGTCCATTCAAAGGCAGACCGTGAGCTAAAGCATGTGCTTCTGGCCGATGAAGCAGTGTGTATAGGCCCTCCGGCGTCTGCAGATAGCTATCTGAACGTCCCTGCCATTATCAGTGCAGCAGAGATAACCCAAGCCAGCGCCATACACCCGGGCTACGGTTTCCTTGCTGAGAATGCTGATTTTGCTGATCAGGTAGAGAAGAGCGGATTCACCTTTATAGGCCCAACTGCAGACACTATTCGCCTAATGGGCGACAAGGTTTCGGCAATCGGTGCCATGAAAAAGGCCGGCGTACCGACCGTGCCCGGTTCGGACGGCCCGATCACCGGCGATGAAACCCGCACTCTGGAGATCGCCAGGCGCATCGGCTATCCCGTTATTATTAAGGCTGCGGCCGGGGGTGGCGGAAGAGGTATGCGGGTAGTACACAACGAAGCTGTGTTAATCAGCTCCATACAAGTAACTCAGTCCGAAGCAGCAGCTGCTTTTGGCTCTGATGTTGTCTATCTAGAGAAATTCCTGCAGAAGCCTCGTCACGTGGAAGTTCAAATCCTCGCAGACGGCCAGGGCAATGCCATTCATCTAGGCGACCGGGACTGCTCGCTACAGCGTAGGCATCAGAAAGTTTTGGAAGAGGCACCTGCTCCAGGCATTCCCCAGGACGTGCGCGAGGATGTGGCCCAGTCATGCGTGAATGCCTGTATCAAAATTGGCTACCGTGGCGCCGGGACATTCGAGTTCCTGTATGAAGATGGTGGCTTTTACTTTATCGAGATGAATACCAGAGTACAGGTTGAGCATCCGGTAACCGAAATGATTACCGGTGTCGACATCGTAAAAGAACAATTACGCATCGCCAGTGGCCTGCCACTGTCCTTTTCACAGAGCGATATCAAGTTCACTGGACACGCCTTTGAGTGCCGTATCAACGCTGAAGATCCGCAGAACTTTTTGCCCAGCCCAGGCAAGGTCACTACTTTCCACGCGCCAGGTGGTCTAGGCGTGCGAGTGGATTCTCACCTTTATGATGGCTATACCGTACCCCCCTTCTACGACTCCCTAATCGCCAAAATTATCACCCATGGGGAAGATCGCGACACCGCTCTGGCGAGGATGCGCCAGGCACTCGATGAACTTGTAGTGGAAGGTATTCGAACCAACACTCCCCTGCATCGAGACTTGGTCCGTGACAGCGCGTTCAAAGCGGGCGGAGTAAGCATTCACTATCTCGAAAGCAAGCTAGAAGACTAGGCATAGTAATCACTTCGGCACAGAGCAAGGTAGTGATAGTGGGCACTTATTTCACCCTCGATGCGGCAACCAAAAAGCCTGGGTTTGGCCTTAAATGACCTGGCTGCAGCTGCGCCTGGACACCCAGTCCGACAGGGTTGAAGCGCTAGAAAACCTGCTCCTTGCCAGTGGTGCCGTTGCCGTCACACTCGAAGATAATGGCGACCAGCCGGTGCTTGAACCGGGCGTAGGCGAAACACCCCTATGGCATCAAACTTGCCTCACCGGGCTCTTTCTGGCCGACGCCGACATGGACCAGGTGCTTGAAAGAATCCCCGAAAATCTGCTTCAAGGTACCAATCGACGCATCGAGATTCTTGAGGATAAGGACTGGGAGCGGGAGTGGATGCAGCACTACCAGCCCATGCAATTTGGCAACCGCCTGTGGGTTTGCCCCAGCTGGCTGCCACCCCCTGATCCCCATGCAGTTAACCTGTTGCTGGACCCTGGATTGGCCTTCGGCACTGGCACACACCCCACCACCGAATTATGTCTACGCGAACTAGACTCTCTACAGCTGGCCGAGAAGACCGTGGTGGACTATGGCTGCGGGTCGGGCATTCTTGCCGTGGCAGCCCTCAAGCTCGGTGCCAAACTTGCACTAGGCGTCGATAACGACCCCCAGGCACTGACAGCGAGTCTGGACAATGCCCAACGTAATGACATTTCGTCAAAGGCATTCCACGTAACCAAACCAGAGGATGTTGAACGCGATGTCTGGTCACAGCAAGCGGATGTCGTTATCGCCAATATTCTGGCAGGCCCGCTTATGGCACTGGCACCCACCCTGCTTGAGTTTGCCAAGCCCGGAGCCACTGTAATGCTCTCTGGATTATTACAATCACAGGCTGCAGAACTCTGCGAGCACTACGCGGATCGTATGACACTGAATATTGCTGGGGAAAAAGACGGCTGGGTTTGCTTGAGGGGAACACTCTAAGCCTGCACGGTAAATTCCGTGCCAAGAAAAAAGTGCTGTTTTTTTGCACAGATTTTCTTCCCCGCACTAGAGCGACCGAGTATCATACTGCCTCTTTTCGACGCCACCTCTCCAGACGCTATTTCATGTTGCAAATCGGACCATTCACACTGCCCAATCGCGTAGCACTTGCGCCGATGGCCGGCATCACCGATTTACCATTCCGCAAGCTGTGCTCAGAATTTGGTGCAGGCTTGGTCGTCTCAGAAATGATCAGCAGCCAGTCAAATCTGCGGGACTCTCGCAAAACCATACTGCGTAGCCGACACGATGATGAAATAGCACCCCGCTCTGTGCAGATCGCCGGCAATGACCCGCAACAAATGGCGGAGGCCGCTCGCTACAATGTTGAGCGTGGCGCACAAATTATTGATATCAACATGGGCTGCCCAGCCAAAAAGGTCTGTCGCAAGGCAGCGGGCTCCGCGTTATTAGCGGATGAAGCTCTTGTAAAGTCCATCCTGAACACAGTCGTCGGCGCCGTTGATGTGCCTGTGACACTGAAGATTCGCACCGGCGCTTCTCCCGCAGCGCGCAATGGCATAACCATTGCACGGATCGCAGAGGATGCAGGCATTGCCGCGTTGGCTGTCCACGGTCGCACTCGCGCCTGCGCCTTCACCGGCCAAGTTGAGTACCACACCATCTCTGAAATTGTCGCAGCCACCGATTTCCCGGTCTTTGCCAACGGCGATATCGACTCGCCCAAGGCCGCCGCCAACGTGTTAGCAGCCACTGGCGCTGCGGGGGTTATGATTGGTCGGGCGGCACAAGGCAGGCCATGGCTATGTGGGCAGATCGCCACATACCTTGAAACCGGCGTTACCCCGGACGAACCTGGACAGATCGAGCAGCTCTCCATTCTCCATCGCCATGTGCAACAACTGCACCAATTCTATGGCGAGTTCATGGGCGTGCGCATCGCTCGCAAGCACGTGGCCTGGTACCTGGCCAACCGCAGCGACGTGACGACACAACGGAGATTGTTTAATCAACTGGATTTTCCTGCACAACAGCTACACTACATAGACACATTGGCAAAACACATAGGCGAGCCTTTAGCAGTGGGTGAGCCTCTAATAATTAAAGACACCATTTCCACATCAAGACACTATAAGGAACTTGCAGCATGACCCGGGCTGAACCCCTTCGCTCTCCTCTGAATGACGCCGCTGGCGCTCGTACCGTAGAACCTGAATCTGCGGATGCCACTCTTACCAAGGTAGAGACAACACTCGACGCCATCGCCGATGCACCCTCTGTACCCGAAGGTAGCCTACGCGAAGCGGTGACCACCGCCGTACGACACTACTTGGACGAGCTGGACGGCCAACTTTCAACCGATGTCTACCAGATGGTACTGACTGAGATAGAGGCGCCATTGCTAGAAGAAATCATGACTTATACTCGCAACAATCAAACCAAAGCCTCGCAAATGCTAGGCCTGAACCGAGGCACCCTGCGCAAGAAGCTCAAGCAGTACAAACTTATCTCTGACAAGGGATAGGGGCCTTTACATAATGAGTAAAACTGAACACGTGAAAGTGAACCGTGCGCTGATCAGCGTTTCGGACAAAACTGGCATTGTCGAATTTGCCCAGGCCTTGAGAGACATGGATGTGGCCTTGCTGTCCACTGGTGGCACCTACCGCCTCCTGAAGGAGAACAATCTTGAGGTCACAGAGGTAGCGGATTACACCGGCTTCCCCGAGATGATGGACGGCCGTGTAAAAACTCTGCACCCGAAAGTACACGGCGGTATTTTGGCGCGACGTGGCCAGGATGACGCGGTAATGGCGGAACACGGGATCGACGCTATCGACATGGTCGTGGTCAACCTCTACCCCTTCGGAGAAACAGTCGCCAAACCAGATTGCACCCTGGAAGACGCTATTGAAAACATCGATATCGGCGGTCCGACCATGGTCAGAGCCGCTGCCAAGAACCATCGCTTCGTCAATATCGTCGTGAATGCTTCCGATTACGGCCAGGTATTGAGCGAAATGCAGGGCAACAATGGCTGCACTGCACTGGAAACACGTTTCGACCTTGCGATAAAAGCCTACGAGCACACCGCGGCTTACGATGGCGCCATTGCCAATCACTTTGGCAAAAAGGTACCGGGCGGCTCGGAGAACTTTCCACGCACCTTTAATACCCAGTTTAATAAAGTGCAGGAAATGCGCTACGGCGAAAACCCGCACCAGCAAGCTGCCTTTTATGTTGAATCCAACCCGGCTGAAGCTGGCATCGCAACGGCAACACAAATTCAGGGCAAGGAATTGTCCTATAACAATGTGGCCGACACCGATGCTGCGCTTGAATGCGTGAAAAACTTCGACGAGCCTGCCTGTGTCATCGTGAAACATGCCAACCCCTGCGGCGTGGCTGTGGCTGCGGACATAGGCGCCGCTTACGATCTCGCCTTTGCCACTGATACGGAATCAGCCTTCGGCGGCATAATCGCCTTTAACCGTGAATTGGATGCAGCCACTGCCAGCGCCATTGTCGATAAGCAGTTTGTGGAGGTCATCATTGCTCCCTCTGTCAGCGCGGAAGCTGCTGCTGCGGTAGCCGGCAAAAAAAATGTGCGCTTACTGACCTGCGGGCAGTGGTCAAAGTCCGGCGCTGCGCTTGACTACAAAAGAGTCAATGGTGGGCTGTTGGTACAGGATCGCGATCTGGGAATGATTACGCGCGCCGATCTGCAGGTCGTCAGTAAACTCGCCCCCTCTGAGCAACAAATGCTGGATTTACTGTTTGCCTGGAAAGTCGCCAAGTTCGTCAAATCCAATGCCATTATCTATGCAGCCAACGGTCAGACCGTCGGCGTTGGCGCGGGACAAATGAGCCGTATCAACTCAGCTCGCATCGCAGGAATTAAGGCCGAGCACGCGGGGCTTGCAGTAAAAGGGTCAGTGATGGCCTCCGATGCCTTTTTCCCCTTCCGGGACGGCATAGACAACGCCGGGCAGGCGGGAATTGCTGCCGTTATTCAGCCAGGCGGCTCCATACGCGATGACGAAGTTATTGCAGCAGCGGATGAGCACGGCATGGCAATGGTGTTTACCGGAATGCGTCACTTCCGGCACTAGCCTTTAAACGCTACGGACATTTTTGCGAGCTTCAGCTATTCAGTCCTGAGGGCTGTCTAATTTCGCGCACTAGAATTTCAAAAATCAGGGGATCAGCATGAACGTTCTTGTCATCGGCGGCGGCGGACGCGAACACGCGTTAGCCTGGAAAGCATCCCAGTCTCCCGACGTAGATACCGTCTTTGTCGCTCCAGGAAATGCGGGCACTGCGCGTGAACCCGGGCTTGAAAACATCAATCTGGACACTCTCGATTTCCCCGCTCTGGCGGAATTTGCCGAGCTAAATAATTGCGGCTTGACCATCATCGGCCCCGAGCAACCACTAGTGGATGGCGTGGTCGACTATTTTCAAGCGCGCAATCTTCGTTGCTTTGGCCCCAGCAAAGGCGCAGCGCAACTTGAAGGCTCAAAGGCCTTCACCAAGAATTTCCTACAACGCCACGCCATCCCCACTGCGGACTATGGCAACTTCACCGCACTTGAACCTGCACTTGCCTATTTGCGCGAACACGGCGCTCCTATTGTTGTAAAAGCTGATGGTCTTGCCGCGGGTAAGGGAGTAATTGTGGCAGAGACTCTGGAGCAGGCAGAAGAAGCTGTTACCGACATGCTATCGGGTAATGCTTTCGGCGAAGCGGGCTGCCGTGTCGTTATCGAAGAGTTTTTAGAGGGCGAGGAAGCGAGCTTTATTGTCATGGTGGATGGTAAAAATATTTTACCCATGGCCACCAGCCAGGATCACAAACGAATAGGTGAAGGCGACATTGGCCCCAACACAGGTGGTATGGGCGCCTACTCGCCTGCGCCAGTCGTCGACGACGCGGTTTACCAACGGGTTATGGAGCAAGTGATAGTTCCCACCGTTGCCGGTATGGCAGCAGAGGGAAATGATTACACCGGCTTTCTCTACGCCGGCCTGATGATTGATGAAGCAGGCCAGCCAAAAGTGATTGAATATAACTGTCGTTTCGGAGATCCTGAAACTCAGCCCATCATGGTACGCCTGCAATCGGACCTGGTAGCGATGTGTAATAGCGCACTGGACGGCGCGCTGGATCAGACGGAAGCAGAGTGGGATACACGTTGCGCCATCGGTGTGGTGCTCGCAGCTGGAGGCTACCCCGGGGATTATTCAAAGGGTACGCCGATAGAAGGGCTAGACGCCCCGCAAAGTGGTGACATTAAAGTCTTCCATGCCGGTACAACGCTAAAGGACGACCAGGTGGTCACTAGTGGAGGCCGGGTGCTTTGCGTCACTGCCTTGGGTGATGATATCGCCAGCGCGCAGCTCGCTTGTTACGAAGCGGCCGACAAGATTCAGTGGGAAGGTGTAACCCTCAGACGCGACATTGGTTGGCGCGCGATTGCACGCTATAGTTAGTCCACTGCCAGAGAAGCTAAACCTCAGGCCAAACTAAGACGAATACCCAGATACCACTATGACCGGACGCCGACTCACATTGCTGGACAAACTCATCACCGAAGCTGATTCAGTGATGAAGACGGTGACCAACCGTGGCAATCAGGCCGCACGTCCCTCCCCTTCTCAAGGCCATACAGACACCCAGCTATCAGACACAGAGCGCCGGCATGTCGCAGGCCTAATGCGTGTAAATCACACTGGGGAAGTCTGTGCTCAAGCGCTTTATCAAGGCCAGTCTCTCACTGCAAAACTACCTACGGTACGCGAAGAAATGGAGCAGGCCGCAGCAGAAGAAGTCGACCACCTTGTATGGTGTGAAGAAAGGCTGCAGGAGTTAGACAGTCACACCAGTGTACTGAATCCGGCATTTTACGGAATGTCGTTCGCGCTGGGTGCAATCGCAGGAGCAATTGGTGACAAGGTCAGTCTTGGCTTTGTAGCTGCCACCGAGGAACAGGTCTGTCAGCATCTGCGTGAGCATTTGCGGGATTTACCGGACGAAGATCGCAAGTCCCAGCTCATTCTGCAGCAGATGCTAGAGGATGAACAACGCCATGGCGAAAAGGCGCTGGAATCGGGAGGCACTGACTTTCCCCCGGTAGTAAAAGAAGCGATGACGCTGATCTCCAAGCTCATGACGAACGCCAGCTACAAAATCTAGCACGCTGGCAATAACTCTACACTGGCATCAGGTCGTCGCTGCAAACTCTATCATTTCGAAGCTGTGAGTCATCTCTACACCGGCCGCCGCAAACATAATTGATGCGGAACAATACTTCTCGGCTGACAACTCTACAGCCCGTTTCACGTGACTCTCTTTCAAGCCCACGCCAACAATAACAAAATGCATGTTTATTTTGGTAAACACTGCCGGTACCGCATCAGCTCTCTCTGCCTGCAGTTCCACCCGACAATCCACCACCTGCTGCCGTGACTTCTTCAGCATGCTCAGCACATCGTAGATAGAGCAGCCACCAGTGCCCATCAAGAGCATCTCCATGGGTCTGGAAGCCAAATTTCGGCCGCCGAGATCCTCCGGGCCATCCATAACGACAGTGTGTCCACTTCCGGACTCACCGACGAACATGGCACCATCGGTCCACTTGACTGTTGCTTTCATACCAATCGCCCTCCAGCTACCAAAAAGCGCTGCAGGTTAGCACAACAAGTTACATTTTACTTAGGCCGGTAACGGGTTAGAATCTTGGAAATAATCCGAAAAATATGGAGAGCATGCCCTTGCTTAAGCCTCAGATCGTTCAGTCTTTACCCGATGTTGAAAACTTCCTGCGCCATTGCCAGCGCAAGGATTACAAAGCCAAGAGTACCGTACTGAAACAAGGCGAGGCAGGTGACATCCTCTACCTGATTCTTGATGGCTCCGTGTCCGTCATGGTTGAGGATGAGTCAGATCCCGGACATATGCTGGTCGTGGCCTACCTCAATCCCGGTGATTTCGTCGGCGAAATGGGACTGTTTGACGAAGTACCTCCCGTGCGCAGCGCCATGGTTGTGGCCAAGACACAGTGCGAAGTAGCTGAAATTTCCTATGAGCGATTTCACCAGATTCGCGGTCAGTTTCCTGACATTCTCTACGCAGTATCTCGGCAGTTGGGCGCGCGCTTGCGTCAAACCACTCGCAAGCTAAGCGACCTCGCATTTGTAGACGTTTCCGGACGCATTGCGCACACCTTACTTGATCTGTGCAAAGAGCCCGACGCTATGACTCACCCCGACGGCATGCAAATCAAAATCACCCGGCAGGAACTGGGCAAAATTGTAGGCTGCTCCCGTGAAATGGCTGGACGTGTTCTCAAGAACCTGGAACTAGATGGATTGGTTTCAGTGTCCGGCAAAACAATGGTCGTTTTCGGAACCCGTTAGCTTAGGCCTGCACAACTAGCGCTGCAGGGATGCAGCGCTAATCAATCACATTCAAATCTAACTGGCCATGCGAGTAGTTCCCGAGGCCCGGCTAGAAGAACAACTCCTGTAGTTTCTTTCCGGGTTCAGGCGCTCGCATAAACACCTCACCCACTAAAAAAGCCAACACCTCATTATCACGCATAAGCGCAACATCGGAAGGGCTATGTATGCCACTTTCCGTCACGACCACCCTATCACCGGGAATATGCGGGAGTAGTTCCAGCGTTGTTTCCAGACGTGTTTCGAAAGTGTGCAGGTCTCTATTGTTAATACCGATTAAAGGCGCAGACAAGTCCAGCGCTCTATCTAATTCCGCACGGTCATGTACTTCTACCAGAATATCGAGGCCCACTTCATCGGCCGTATGCGCCAACTCGCGCATTTGATCATCATCAAGAGCAGCCACGATCAATAAAATGGCATCTGCACCAATCGCTCGAGCTTCGATGATTTGATAAGGGTCTATCGTGAAATCTTTGCGCAGCACTGGCAGTTCACAATGCGCTCGCGCCTCCCGCAAGTAGTCGTCACCGCCCTGGAAAAAATCCACATCGGTCAGCACTGACAAACAGGTAGCGCCGCCGTTGCTGTAGCTTGCAGCAATCTGCGCTGGCTTAAAATCTTGGCGAATAACACCTTTGCTAGGAGAGGCTTTTTTAACTTCAGCGATAACTGCTGTCTCTGCGCGCGCAACTTTTGCCTGCACAGCCTTACAAAAGCCGCGTGTTTCACTCTGCTCCTGAATCCGGCTTTCCAAGCTGCTCAAGGAATCCTGACTACGACGCTGATTTACTTCCTCAACCTTGCGAGCAAGAATCTCGCGCAAAATAGTGGGCGTTGTGGCATTCATCTCTAGCCGCCCTGGCGCATAAGCCGTGTGAAGTCGATAAAGGAATTGAGTTTTTCCAGAGCCAGTCCGGTGGCGAGCGCGTCTTCCGCCATTTCGACACCACAGGCCAGTGTGGCTGCAACGCCACTGACATAAATAGTCGCACCCGCATTCAACGCCAACATTGCTGCAGCTTTTCGCGAAGGTTCATCGTCGACACCTCCCAAAGCACTGCGTATTAATGCTGCGGAGGCCGCGGCGCCGTTAACTGAAAGGCCCTCGAGGCTGCGCCGTTCAATAGAAAATTCTTCCGGAGAGATGTGATAGGAATCGATGGAGCCGGCCCGCAACTCTGTGACCTGCGTGCCAACGGCAATAGAAATTTCGTCCAGACCATCATCCGAATGAACGATCATTGCGTGCTCAGAACCGAGGGCTTTTAGCACTTCCGCCAAAGGCTTACAAAGGTCGGGAGAAAAAACGCCTATCACCTGACGCTTAACGCCCGCGGGATTAGTGAGTGGACCCAGCACATTGAACAAGGTGCGTATCCCCAGCTCCTTGCGCGGCCCGATGGCATGGCGCATAGCGCTGTGGTGCGCGGGGGCGAACATGAAACCTACCCCTACTTCATTGATCGCTCTGGCCACTTGATCCGGTGTGAGATCCAATGGCATGCCTAAATGCTCAAGCACATCGGAACTACCACTGCTACTGGAAACACCGCGGTTGCCGTGCTTAGCTACCTTCGCGCCCGCTGCCGCGACAACAAAACTCGCCGCCGTGGAAACATTGAACAGGTTTGCACCGTCACCGCCGGTACCCACCAGATCAACCAGATTCGGATCACTCACCTCAACAGGTGTAGCGAGATCTCGCATTACCTGAGCGGCGCCGGCAATTTCATCAGTGGATTCGCCCTTCATTCGCAGGGCAACTAACAAACCTCCTATCTGTGCTTCTGTGGCTTCACCGGACATCACCAACCGCATGACATCGGTCATCTCTTCCCGGGTTAAGTTGTTTCCCTCAACCACTGTCGACAAAGCTTGCTGAATATTCATGGCGTATCTCCTACTGTTCCAAGAAGTTGCGCAACAAGTCGTGACCGTGCGCTGTCAAAATGGATTCCGGATGAAACTGCACCCCTTCAATGGCCACTTCGCGGTGGCGCAAGCCCATTATCTCGTCCACTTCACCTGCTTCGGTCTGCGTCCAGGCAGTGACTTCCAAACAATCGGGCAGACTCTCTCGCTCCACCACAAGGCTGTGATAACGCGTAGCCTCGAAGGGTTGGCTCAAGCCACGAAATACACCCTCACCCGTATGGTGAATTGGCGAAGTCTTGCCGTGCATGACCTTGCGCGCGCGCACCACCTTGCCGCCAAACACCTGGCCAAGGCTTTGGTGCCCCAGACAAAT
>JBLFWP010000023.1:0-42248 GCA_047611225.1 Halioglobus sp. | reverse complement strand
ATACTCCTTTTTACATTCCGCGATTGCCCTTGATCCTAGAGCACGCTAATCGGTAGCGAGGTTGTGCCCCTGGAGTTTAGCTAATCTCAACTAGAGGCAAGCGCCAGGGCGGATTCCTTCGATTGTCTCCTGCAGTATAGATGCAAATCGGGTTTCCATAAGGATCCTCCAAGCGTGCCTCGTACCACAACCAGGGCTGTTCCGTTGGCTGTTGCGTGAACTGTATACCCGCGGCAGATAGGTTTTGGAACGTCGCTGACACGTTCTCGACCTCGAAATAAATAACAGTGTGTGAGGGGCCTGTATCACCTGTGAGATGGACCGATAGCGTTGCATTCCCAGTGGGGAGCTCGAACCTGGCATAGTGCACATCCTCTACGATGAGAATGAGCCCAAGGCCTTTATAGAATGCTATCGAGTCCGGGATATTGTTGGAGGCTAGCGTTACTTGATTGAGATCCATCCAAACCGCTCCTTTATTCCGCCGGTGCCTCGTCGCCTGCGGGTCGGGCTATGGCAACCAGCCTAGTACTCACATAACGATGCAGGCCGATAAAAGCGATCATAATGAAGACAAGGAACCCTAGTCTCCCCAATAGACCACCCCCCTCAAACCCGCCAACTACAAAAAACAGGACAAGACATAGCACCATCCAACTGTACAGGACATGCAGGGACCAGGCTTTCATCAGCCACAGCCCAACAGCACTTATTAGCGCGGTAGCCGCGTAGGCGAAACCCAAATAAGCGAAGGCAGGAGGGACGTCTGGAAAGACGCCATTCAAAGCATTCCAGCCATTTCCTGCGCCCGCCAGTGCCAGCCATGCAAAAAGGAACGATAACAAACTAATACCAAGGGGACGTTTTTGTACTTCAGAATTACTCACCGATGCGCACTCTCTCTAGGGCTGATCGTCGTGGTACTTGCGCCGTAACACGTCGTAGTGATTATTTGCATATTGTATTGCTGGCCTTCTGGCAATGTCTGCCTCCTTCTATGGTCGTCGGCTGCTAACCGTATATCCCTGGTGTTGAATGCTCTAACAATTGCGCGCCGACTACCTTCTCATAAAATTCCACTGGCCCCACCCCACCAATAATGGCATAGGCGTAGCCCTGTTCTTTTTGCGCATGCAGCGTGGCTAGCGTCAGTCCTCGGCCAATTCCCCGGCTGCGATGCTCAATGGCGACACCCGTTGGGCCAAAAAAATTGATACAGGCAACGTCGTATGCAGCGAAGCCTAACAATTCTTCGCCCTGCAATGCAACGAAACAGGACACTGGATCCTGCCCGAAGGACACCTCAACTTCTTTAACCCAGCCCTCGAAACGTTCGCCAACCCAGTTGACTAAGCTCAATCTCTCCTGCTCCAACGCTCTGCGTACCGTTACTCCCTGCGCACCAAGCTGCTCTATCGTAGCAATATGATCAGGAAGATCGTATAAGCGAACAATCATGTCTGGCATCAGCGATTATTCACTTCTGGACATACTTGAGTGGTGGTAATTCTGACACTTCAACAGCTCCGCATCATTCTCTAGAACTTACTGCCAACCTGGACTGCTGGCCCGGCATGATAAGAACATACTGGTCATGCAGATGGATTATCCTCGCTGGTAACGTCATCCAACTATCGTGAACTAAATGCAGTAATACGTCCAATAGTCGCTATCCAGAAAGGGGGCCAAGCGTTGCCTATCTTACTCTGCAAGTGAAATATTGAGACTGCTCAACAGGTGATAGTAAGCTACAACTGTCAGCAGCCCCAACCCCACCACTAATACTATCCTGTACTTAAAACCGTGCTGATGGTGCTTCTCCCTGTCTTTATGTGCTGTGACATCCATCATCTCATCGCCAAAGTAAATCGACAGAAAAGTACCAAAGGCACTGATCACTAATATGCTCCAGTAGGGATTTGCCTGCGTTAGTATCTGTTCCAGTAGTTTTGTAATAAATGAAAGCTGATAAGTGTCCGCTGCCAACTTCAACATAAATATATTGAGTCCCACAGCGAAGACCCAGATTATCGCCTGCGTAGTAGCCATCTTTACGCCGAATAGCAACCTGATTGGAAACGCCAAAATAAAACCACCGTCGGCCACGGGTGTGCACAGCACGAAGAAACTCCATGTCAATAAAGCGATACCGAAACCGGTAGACGCATCGAACTTCCAACTCATGTAGCCAAAATAAGCGACAAGAATAAAAACCAGCGCTAAAAACTTCAGTATCGTTTCTTTATGTGTCTCATGCCCATGATGGAAACTAGCGGCCGTAGAATTTGACTCAGGCATTGTCTTTTAGCTCCCGTGCGAATTATTCGTTCAGTCATGCCTAGCACCAGCCACAAACTTAGACCGTGACCTCTTTGCCCACTTTCCTCGCAAGCGTCCATTGCCACAACATCAGCAACGCCGGTATACCCAGCTCAAATATGACAGCGTCATAACGATTGTGGGTGTTGGCACCATAGGTGTTGATTGAGACAAGACTCGAGAGACCCACGACCATAAACCCTATATGCAGAAATCGAAACCAGGCGGTCTGATGCTGGATTTTTGGAATGATCCACAATAGCATGACACCCGCCATCAACCAGTATCAACCTAGCACTCGGTACCAATGGTCAAAGCCTCTGCATCCATTGCCGCCGCTGCTGCACTAAGCGCAGGCACCAATTCAAGGTATTCCCTACTGAAAATCGGCGCCACACCATCGATACCATTGAGCACGAAGGTTCCGCCGCCGTGAATCGCGACACCTGCAGAAACCAATGACACCAACTGCAGACCCCTTAGCGAAAATTTTTGCATGTCCATCAGAAAATATCTCCAACGATTGACTCGGTCTGAGGCCGTACTTGCCACCTAAGTATCAGAAAGGATAGCCCGTAATCTTGCGAATCGCCCCATATAGCGGGCTGAGCCTGTCGTACATTTTGACGTAAACGTCCGTGTACAACTGATCATAAATCCGGACGTTTTCTTCGATCGGCTCGAATCTGTCTCCCGGATGCACCATTCTATCAAGCGCCGTTTCGTAATCGGGGTGTAAGCCAACACCGACCGCTGCATTAATCGCAGCGCCAAGACCAGACGTTTCGTAAGTATGGGGGCGCTCCACAGCCAGGCCAAAAATGTCCGCCGTTATCTGTAACGCTTCATCACTTTGAGAACCACCGCCGGATACTTTCAACGTGGTGATCTTATGACCGCTGCGCTTCTCCAGACGCTCCTTGCCTTCCCTCAATGCATAGGCAAGGCCTTCGATAATGGCCCGATAAATATGCGCCCGCGTGTGCACATCACCAAAGCCGATCATGGCGCCCTTAGCTTCCGGGCCTGGAATACGCACTCCGGGCGACCAGTAAGGTTGCACCACCAAGCCCATAGAGCCCGGCGGAACCTCTTTCAATAGATCATCAAACAGTGTTTCTGTTTCTACGCCCAATTTTTCGGCCATTTTCTGTTCGCGCAAACCAAATTCACGCTTGAACCAGTTCACCATCCAGTAGCCGCGCTGGACGATGGTCTCTGTGTTGTAGGAATTAGGCATAGCCGCCGGGTAGGCTGGCACGTGCCGAATGGCTTCCACATAGCGAGTATTGGTGCTGTTGTAGGTGGCAGTGGTGCCGTAGCTAAGACTTCCCGCCTCAGGAGTCAGACATCCCGAGGCCAATACCTCGCAGGCCTTGTCAGCACCAGCCGAGATCAGTGACAGGCCTTCCGGGATTCCGGTGAGCTCCGCTGCCCTGGCGGAAATCGCACCAAGAGTAGAGCCCGCGGGCACCAGCTCCGGTAACTGCTCTCGCTTTATAGGCATCGCCTGCCACTTCCAATCCAAGGGGCCACACCAGCGGTGGCGCTTGAAATCAAAGGGAAGGTAGCCCACTTGGCTTGCCACTGAATCAACGTATTTCCCTGTCAATTGATAGGTCAGGTACCCCGACAACAATAAGTACTTAGCCGTTTTATCCCATATTTCAGGCTGGTTACTCTTGATCCAGTTAGCTTCCGACTGCTTGCGAAAGAAATCTATCGTCTCGCCCTCTCCCGCCATACGCAGTATCAAGTCCCACAGCCCCATACTAGGAAGGTTGTCTTCCAGGCGCTGATCCAGCCACACGATAGCTGGCCGCAATGGCTCGCCATTTTCATCCAGATTAATAACTGTTGCGCGCTGCGTAGTCAGTGCCACAGACTTAATCGCACTGCGGGGAAAATCCAGTTGCGGCCACAGCTGTTGGCAGGCCTTACAGAGGTTTTCCCAAAAATAATCGACGCGCTGCTCCGCCCAACCGGGGTGCTCCGAGTAGTAGGGCTCTATTTCAACCTTGCTTTTGGCTATTAACTGGCCATCCAAATCAAACACAAGCGCTCGCACACTTTGCGTGCCGTTATCGATAGCCAACACATACTCTTGCGTATCGCTCATGCGATTACCCCCTCATGCACCCGGCAGAAAATAATACTTACGCCAAATATCAAGATAGCGCTCGCACTCTTGTGACCAACGTTTCTCATCCCAGGCTAGTTCCTGCGCGCATATTTTTTGCAATGCAGGGAATAATGATTCAGCACCGCGTGGCAACAAAGACCCCACGCGAGTGCGACGCAGGAGCAAGTCATCCAGATGCACCACAGATTCGTTTCGCGCTGCCCATCGACACTCGGCCAGACAAAACGCAGTACCGCCAATCAGCTCGCGCTCGCTTGCGGTAGCGTCATTCAACAAAGCTTTGGCGTGATCACCATAACGGCCCAGTAATCGCTGGCACCATTGTAAATCTGGGCTATTTAACTCATCTACCGCCACCTGTGTGGCGTGAAATATTGAGTCATCCGACTCTACCGGCACGAACGCGCCCAATCTGGGCTGCGCTGCGTTAAGCGCATCCAGTGCAATCAACCGGAAGGTCGTTAGCTTGCCACCGCTGACAGTGATCAGCCCTTTGTCGCACCAGACCGCATGGTCGCGGCGCTCTTTAGAAGGGTCTTTTGATGTCTCAGAACCGATGACAGGCCGCACACCGGACCACGTGGAAATAATGTCATCGCGCGACAGGTTGTGCTCCGGGAACAGCGCAATAACAGCTTGCAACAAATACTCAACTTCCACCTCACTGATCGCGGACTCTTGGTCGATCTCACCAGTATGGTCGAGATCCGTAGTACCCACCACGGTCGCCCCTTCCCAGGAAAAAACAAAAACAGGGCGCTTATCGACTGGATGGAACAGAGTCAGTGCTTCGGGCACAGGAAGACGCGCAGCGGACAACACTAAATGGCTGCCACGCAGCGGTCGAATGCGTTTTTCAGGATTAACTTCATTGCGCAATCGATCTGCCCACGCGCCAGTGGCATTGATGACCGCCTTGCACTGCACTTCGCACTGCTCACCGGTCTCTACATTTTTGAGAACAACACCGGATACCTGCCCTTCTTCCTGCAGCAGGGACTCAACTTTGGTGTAGTTGACCGCTTCGCCACCTGCCGCGATTGCGTCCTGCAATACGCGTAGCACCAACCGCGCATCGTCTGTCACTGTATCGGTGTAGTACATCGCGCCCTTAAGGCCCACCTTGCCTATACCGGCGTAAATCTTTTCCAGCGCATTGTTATTAAAGTAACTGTGGTTTTTGATACCCGCCAGACCGTCGTAAATTTTTAACAGCAGTGTGAACACCAAACGGCCGGGGAACTGCCCTTTACGCAGCGTAAAATAATACCCCATGCGCCCAATGAGCCCCGGAGCCTCGCGTAGCAAACGCTCCCGTTCCTGTAGGGAATCTCTAGTAAGTTTAATATCACCGTGGCTAATGTAACGGAGCCCACCGTGCACCATTTTTGACGAACGGCTGGAAGTACCCCAGGCAAAGTCGCGCTGCTCTACCACAAGGGCTTTCAAACCTCTTCTGGCCGCTTCGCGCAAAATACCCGCACCTATAATACCGCCGCCTACTATAACAACATCCCACTGCCGCTCACCGGCCTGCAATTGCGGCCATAAACCCTCGCGTGAGGTAAATGTAGTACTGGCCTCGTTCACAAACTCGCCCCGCCATACGCAATACTAATCACGGTAAGAGTTTTCCAGGATTCATCTGTTGGCGTGGATCAAACACTTTTACCAGACCATCGATTGCAGCGAGTCCTAACTCGCCCTTCTCTGCCTCAAGGTACTTAGCGTGATCCTTGCCGACGCCATGCTGATGGCTGATCGTGCCGCCATGACGCACAATCGCCTCAGCACCTGCCGCTTTCAGCTTCTCCCATCGTGCGTGGGTTTCTTCATACGTTTTACCGCAGCGGAAAATATACGTGGTGTAGACACTGGAGCCCTGACCATACATATGGGACAGATGGGTAAATGCGTGCACTATCTCTCCTTCGTCCTGCAGAGAATGGGTGATGTCCTTCTGTATGGCTGCAGCGGCATCTGGCACTCTTATCCAGTCGACAGCTGTCTCCATGGTGTCGACGGCATAGCCCTCATCCCACAAGCCATGTCGCAAGTACGGGGAACGAAAACGACTGTGCTCCCACTTCTTGCCCAGCACAGAACCGGCGCCCACGCCGCCGTAGCGCTTGGCTATCTGGCGGGTCAGTTTTAGCGCTGCTGCACACTGCCCTTTTGAGCCCGTGACGCCAAAGGTGAACATGGTTTTTTCATCGCCCGCCCCACGCATTTTCAGGAACGCTTCCAGCAAGCCAATGACTCTTTCGCCACCCGCAAGCTTTAGCTGTGTGTACGTTTCCAACTGATTACTCAGGCGCATCATCGACAGTTGCATTTTGCTTTGAATAATCTCGCGCACCGCGTCCAAAGCCACTTCCCAGCTTGGGAAAAACAACACATGAAATGCCTCTTGCTCGGGAAGCTTCGTCACGCGCGCTTTGACTTCAGTTATAATGCCCAAGCGCCCTTCTGTTCCGAGAAAGAACTCACGCATATCCGGGCCTGCCGATGAAGCCGGAAAAGTCGGGATATCCATAGTGCCCTTAAAGGTTTCTATGCGCCCGCCAGCAAACATTTGTTCTATACGGCCATAGCGCAGTGACTGCTGCCCACTGGAACGGCTTGCTACCCAGCCACCAATAGTCGACAGTTCCCAGGACTGGGGGTAATGCCCCAGTATATAGCCCTCAGAAGCAAGCTGAGATTCGACATCCGGACCAATCGTGCCCGCACCAAAGGTTGCGATTTGGCTCTGTCGATCGAGCTTCATCAGCTTGTTCATTGGGGTCATATCGATGGTCAATACAGGGCGCCCGGTTTCCTCGGGGTTGATGTGCCCAACAACTGAAGTACCGCCGCCGTAGGGAATGACATCGAGTTCCTCTGATAGCGCCAACTGCAGCAGGGCCTGAACATCTTCGGAGCTCTCTGGAAACGCCACCGCATCCGGGAAAACGCCGAACTTGCCGCTGCGTAAAGCCAGCCAATCCGGCATGCTCTGGCCCCTTGCGTGGCGCAGACGATCCTCTGGGTCAATGCTATAGAGCGGGTTCTCGGGCAGACGGGATACGGGTACGGTAGCCAGCACATCCTCTAAGCTGGCATTGGGTAACGGCGAAGACGGACCTATAATATTCTGTAAGAAGCCTAGCGCTGAAGGACTTAGTTCGTAATCGAGGTCATTTTCATCATCCCCCCACCCATTCCATCGTTTCATGAACATCACCTGAATTTGAGGTTAATAATCGCGACTTGAGCTGGGCTTCTGGGGGCGCATACGCTTCCCTGAGTCCACTTTTTCGCCGCTGTGCAAGAAGATGCAGTATAGAAGGGGTACCCCAAAGAAACTAGCATGAAAGACAGGGATTGCCAGAACGGATGCTCCTCAGAGCGCAACCTCTGTAATTGAACTTCCCCTGGCCTGGCTCCCACTTTGAAGCCGGGGTCGCGCCACAAAAAAGGAGCCGTAGCTCCCTGTTTTTGATGCACTAGCTGCCCAGAGCAATCAACTACATGTACATCAGAATCATCTCGTAGACCAGCACGGGTCGGTCGTCCTGTCCTACCACATTGATGTGCTGCTCCATGATCATTTTAGTGCCCTTACCCGTCGCACTCACTTCCTTGATTCTGGAACGAGAATGCAGTGAACTGCCAACGGGTACCGGCCCGGTGAATCGCAGCTTGTCTGAACCGTAGTTCAACATGTTATTGAAACCTGTCACCTCATGAGAAGGCGTGCCGCGCATTTTAGGTAGCAACACCAGCGTCAGAAAGCCGTGCGCGATAGTTGTGCCAAAGGGACTGTCGGTTTTAGCTTTTTCAGGATCGGTGTGAATCCAGTAATCATCGCCAGTAAGATCAGCAAATTGGTTAATCAAGTCCTGGCTAACTTCTACTGCTGCGCTCCAGTCACTGAACTCTTCCGAGATCAATTCCTGCATGCTTTCGATATCGTCGTATTTATACTGCTTCATTTGTGCCTCTGTATTTTTCGGGCAGGGATTACCCGTCTATGGTACACGCTAGCAAAGGCGTCAACCAATCAGCATACGGCTCAAACAGCTATACCAGCCCCCTGTTCTCAGCAAAAAATAGCTGTTGAAAAGGGGTGAAAAACGGCAAAATGGCGCCTCGTAAAAGCGACTCAATTCGTTGATGTTCCGGTGCAGTAGCAATGCCCCTGCTTAAACGTATAGAACGAGTCATATTCATGCATAGCGGGCCTTTTAAACCCGCCCGTAACTGAGGATTAATCATGCGCGAAGCCGTCATCGTAGAAGCAGTCAGGACACCCATTGCCAGAGGCAAGCCAGGTGTTGGAGATTTATGTGACTTTCACGCCACGGAACTACTGGCTCTGTCACTCAACGAAATCATTAAGCGCACCGGCCTCGATTACGCCGACGTTGATTATCTCGCTGGTGGCTGTGTCACACAGGCTGGCGAACAAGCGGGCAATATTACGCGCAACGCATGGCTGACTCTGGGCAAGGATTACACCGCCGGTGGCACCACGCTGGACAACCAATGTGGCTCTGCACAAACCGCCAATCACATGATCTCGTCCATGGTCCGTACCGGCTCAGTTGATATAGGCATTGGCTGCGGCGTGGAATCGATGAGCCGTGTCGGACTGGGCGCAAACGTTTACAACGGCCCCGGATACTTTGTACCTGAGAACTGGCCTTGGGAGTCTACCCCCGATCAATTCTCCAGCGCACAGCGCATCGCGGACAACCGCGGCATTACCCGCGAGATGGTGGACGAACTCGCTTTCAACTCTCAGCTGCGTGCAAAAATCGCCTGGGAAGAAGGCCGCTTTGACCGTGAAGTGTTTACCGTAAACGCACCTGTACTGGGCGAGGACGGACAGCCCACAGGTGAGTTCCGCAAGGTCGACCGTGATCAGGGTTTGCGTGACACCACGAAGGAAGGCCTTGCAGGTCTGAACCCGGTGATGGAAGGACAGATTCACACACCTGGGAACTCTTCCCAGATATCTGATGGCTCCGCTGCAATTTTGTGGATGACTGTCGAAGAAGCCAAAGAGCGAGGCCTCAAGCCACGCGCACGTATTATTGCAGACTGTGTAGTCGGTACGGATCCTTATTACCTGCTGGACGGTCCAGTGGATGCCACAGCCGCTCTGTTCAAGAAAAGCGGCATGAACCTGGGTGACATCGACCTCGTTGAAATCAACGAAGCCTTTGCCGCAGTTGTGCTTTCCTGGGCGAAAGTTTACAACGCAGACATGGACAAGGTGAACGTGAATGGCGGTGCTATCGCGCTGGGCCACCCAGTAGGTTCTACTGGTGCTCGATTGATCACCACTGCATTACACGAGCTTGAGCGCTCAGACAAAACGACTGCGCTGATCACCATGTGTTGCGGCTCGTCCGTCGGCACGGGCACGATCATCGAACGCATATAATTCAGACCGAAAACAGCTAAGGAGAACACTATGGGAGATCTGACAGGCAAAGTTGCCGTCATCACTGGAGCAGGCCGAGGCTTGGGTCGCGAGGAGGCGATTCAGCTGGCAAAACAGGGCGCGCGTGTTGTTATCAACGACATCAACCTGCCTGACGCAGAAGAAGCTGCCAACGCAGCTGTTGAAGAAATCAAAGCCTTCGGCGGCGAAGCGATTGCCGTTTTCGGTGACTGTGCAGACTCTAATGACGCAGACAAGCTGCTGAAGACTACGCTAGATACTTACGGCGACATGAACATCATGATCAACAACGCGGGCTTCTGCCGCGACAAAACGATCTTCGGCATGAGCGATGATGAATTTGACTCTGTTGTACGCGTTCATCTTCGCGGTCATTTCGTCAATATGCGCAATGCTACTGCTTACTGGCGCGACAAGGCAAAGACTGGCGAAGAAGTATACGGACGCCTAATAAGCACATCCTCTGAAGCGGCTATCTATGGCTCTGCAGGCCAGCCTAACTATGCATCCGCCAAAGCAGGCATTATCGCTATGACAATGGGTGCGGCTCAATTACTCACCAAATATGGCATTACCTGTAAC
Organism: Halioglobus sp.; assembly: GCA_047611225.1. Classification (GTDB taxonomy): domain Bacteria; phylum Pseudomonadota; class Gammaproteobacteria; order Pseudomonadales; family Halieaceae; genus Marimicrobium. Next base: position 31,749 of record JBLFWP010000023.1, on the reverse strand, counting down.
GTCATCATGCCCCGCGCATTAACGGCCATGACTGACACCGGCCAGACAGCTGAAATGTTCCAGCCACCTGCTGATGGCGGCTTCCACGTTTTCGATGCGGCGAATGTCGCCCCGCTGGTAGGCTATCTCTCCTCACCTGAGGCGGGCGGTATTTCAGGTGAAGTGATGGTTGTATGGGGTAATGAAGTCTCTATTCTGCAACGCCCTACCTTGAAGGAGGCTTTTGTGAATCCTCAGGGTGCCAAGAAATGGGAAGTGGATGATCTGCATACTTCTCTTGCTGCGCACTATGATGAGAATTATATGGCGGTATGGGGTGGGTATTCTGTTCCTCCAGGTTAAGCTGTTTGATTTTTCTAAAAGGCGGCCTTTTGGCCGCCTTTTTTTGTCTGTCAAAGATGAATTTCTACATCGGGCTTCGCATTCAGATTTGGAGCTGATAGGAGCCCCAAATCCTTCCACTGCACTCTGACTCGCCACTGCCTAGGGAAAACAATACTTCCACGGCAGTTCATGGCAGTATTTGTTAACTCTTTAGACCTGTGCCGTGGTGGCATCCAAGGCACTTTTCACTTAGTTTAGAATGCTAAGAATTCGACCCCATACAGGCTGCGTTTTACATGTCCTCAGTCAATGATGAAGTACTGGATTTACAAGCTCTTACGGGCCGCCGCGTTGGGCCCTACCTGAGTTTCAATCCAGTAAGCCGCGTCCAGATCTGGCAGTGGTGCTCTGCCATGGGTGACGACAATCCTCTTTACTTGAATGACAAATATCGCAGTACTGCTGGGTTCGATCGCGTTGTCGCTCCTCCTGCAATGATGCAAATGTGGACTATGCGCGATGTGAACATGCTGCACCCGACAGGCTCAACAGACGATAAGGCCTATGCTGTTTTCGATGTGCTGACCGAGAACGGCCTTCCCGGCAATGTGGCCGTGAGTTACGACATTACGTTTAACCGCTTTTTGCTTGAAGGCGACCAGGCCCACCACTACAGCACTATTACGGCGATTAGTGATCTCAAGAAGACAGCACTCGGTGAAGGTTACTTTGTGACGGAGCGGGCTGAGTTTCTCGATCAGAAAGAGGAATTGTTTGCGGAAGCGCTGATTACTTACTTTCAGTATAAGCCCGCGTCACAGGATGAAACGGTCACGGAACAAGCGCCCGCTTTGGCGCCTGTAATCTCACTGGAAGGAAACTGGCACACTGATTTTTCAGATCTTGGCTTTGAAGAAGTGCACGAAGGACAGTCCCTGCCCGAGCTGGTTATTCCGATCACCCATAAGTTGATTGTCAGTGGCGCCCTCGCCACGCAGGATTTTATCGACGTACACCACAATGTTCCAGCTGCTCAGGCCGCTGCTGTACCGAATATTTTTATGAATATTCTCACTACTAGCGGACTTTGCGCGCGCTACCTCAGCGACTGGGCGGGACCAGCCAGTCGTTTGAAGAAAATCAGCTTTAAGCTGATGGCACCGAATATGCCCGGTGACACTATGGTAATGCAGGGCAATGTCTCGACAATGGAGAAAGAGAATTCGCTGGTTTCAGTTCAGTTCGCTGGAAAAAACAACAGTGGCTTTCATGTCACGGGAAAAGCCACTATCGCGCTTGCAAGCTAGCGCGGAAAATTTATTGGGAACTACACGATGAGCAAAAAACGATTCGAAGGGAAAGTTGCGATTGTCACTGGAGGCAGCCTTGGCATCGGCCGCAGCACCGCAATACAGCTGGCAGATGAAGGCGCCCATGTTGTTGCCTGCGCCAGGCGTAAACCAAAGCTCGATGAACTGGAAGCAGCGATAACGGAACGCGGTGGCAGCTTTAGCGGTGTTGCGCTGGATGTGTCTGACCTGGATGCCTTTGCGCAACTGATAGAAGATACCGCAAAGGAACACGGGCGACTGGATGTGCTGGTAAACAATGCGCCTTCGGTTGTGGGCGGTATGGTACTGGATCAATCTATCGATAATTGGCGCGCCAATTTTGGTGTATGCGTAGAGAGTGTTTTTATTGGCGTACAAACAGCAATGAAAATCATGCAGCCACAAGGCTTTGGGTCTATTGTGAACATCTCTTCTGTCAGCAGCCTCAAAGCAGGCATCGCAGCCGGTGCTTATTCAGCAGCAAAAGCTGCGGTAAACCAGTTCACTCAATGTGCTGCGATGGAAGCTGCTCCCTACAATGTGCGGGTCAACGTTGTTGCTCCCGGGGCGGTAATGACACCTGGACTGGAAGCTTCCACAAGGAAGAACAAAAGCGTGCAGGACGCCATGGCCGAGACCATTCCGATGCTGCGCATTGGATTACCAGAAGAAATGGCAGCAGCGATTTGCTTTTTGGCGTCGGACGAAGCGTCTTTTATTACCGGCGTGGTATTACCTGTTGATGGCGGAAAGACACCGCAGATGCATATTCCAGATTTTGATTTGACGGCGCTGAACAATCAGAAGGTGAAGTAGGCGCCACGACTGAAATCAGATCGAGCTACTCACGCGCGGCCAACCGTAGTCATCAAAGAATTCATTCAGTTCCCTTTCGATACGCTCGTGGGTCACTTCAAATTCATCCATGCTGTAACGGAAACCCGTTTTGTGGCTTTTTTCTCGCTCTTCCTGCCCGGCGAGAAACGTGTCGAAGCTCTTGCTTAAAGGCATTCCCAACGTGTCATAGAGCTTGCGAATAGTCGCTCTTGGCTGGGCGGTCAATTCTCTATAATCGACAACAATCTGCGGCGTAGAGGCATTTTTTGCAAGCACCCTGCGTGGGCTGTGATAGCTTTCAAAAGAAACATCGATAAGCATTGCAAGAGAACGCTCATAGTCGGCTGGCTGCCACCCCTTACCCTTCCATGACACTTCAACCAACTTCAATACACTGGGAATACACTCATTGGGATTGCGCATCATTACGACGATGCGAGCTCCCGGAAAGGTGTCTATCAAGGATTGTACCCAGCCGCTCATAACAGGGTTCTTACTCAGATGAATCTTGTTGCCACCGTACAATAATGTCTGGCGTTTAATGCACTCTCGATAATGGTGCATCCAGCGGCGGCGTTTCTTCTCAGGCATCTGGTCAATATGAAACAAGTCGATGATATCCATCATCGGCACATCCACCGACCATTGTTGAGTGACAAAGGCAGCCCGCATCACGAACTGGTCTTCCTCTGAATTCCACAGGCTCATATCGTGCATATGGCGATAGGGGCCAAAGGTTTTGTCATCCCAGGCAACCAGCCGCTTGTTCATTGCACTGCCCAAAAACGTTTCATCCACTGTACCCAGCAGCCGGATGAACTTTTTTTGCAGTAGTGAGGGGAAAAACATCTCCCAATACAGAAAATAGCTGAAGGTATTACCATCTGCTGCCAGTAATCTATGCACCAGTGTCGTGCCACTGCGAGCGTGGCCCACAATGAACACCGGCCGCTCTATCTGCTGACGCCACAACCGCGGGAAAAACAAATAGTCCAACATGAAACACAGTGCGTGAAACATATATTCAAGTGGTACCAACAACAGCAATCGTCGCAAAGTGCGGCCGCGACCAGGCCACTGTTTCAGCGACCATACATGGCGTAAAACACGCCAGTAATAGACTAAATCAAAGTACACAGTTACAAGCCTTCAATTGATGCTCACTATGCCGGCGTCAGCCTTACCGGCATGTCTTTAAAACCGTGAATGCTATTGGACCGAATAAAGATGGGTTTTCCTGCAGACTCGATGGCAGAAAAATAGGCAAAGAACTCTTCGAAGAATACCCGGGCTTCCATTCTCGCCAAATTGGCACCGAGGCATAAATGTATGCCGTGGCCCAACGCCATATGAGGATTTTTTTCTCGGCCAATATTAAACTCCATAGGACTCTCAAAAGCGTCTTCATCAAAATTGGCAGAGCTGTACATCATAACGACCCGCTCACCCTTCTTGATGGCCTGCCCACCCACTTCAGTATCACTAACAGCAGTGCGGCGGAAGTAATGTAAGGGACAAGTCCAGCGCAGCATTTCTTCTATAGCACGTGGCAATTGCTCTTGGTTGGCCCTTAACTGCGCCAACAGATCTGGACGCTGCAACAACTCATGCATACCACTACTAATCAGGCCTCGTGTTGTTTCATTCCCGGCCACCGTGAGCTGAATAAATAGCGATGCAAACTCCATCTCTGACAGTTTCTGCCCATCCACTTCCTGATTGATCAGTAGTGATATGAGATCGTCACCGCCCTGATCCTTACGCTCCGTTGCCAGTTGATACCCGTAGGTGCCCATCTCGATACTGGCTTGATTGATCTCTTCTGGTGTACCACCCAGATCCGGGTCACTTCCCGATGTTTGAAGATCAGACCAACGCCGTATAGTGCCCCACATATCCCGTGGAATTTCCAACATGGAGCAAATCACTGCAGTGGGCAGATCCCCGGCAAGACTCTCCACAAAATTTACCGTTGATGGCTCAGTAATTTGCGCCATCACGCCTCGCGCAATCTCGCGCACTTTGGGTTCAAGCTCCGCCAGCATCTTTGAGGTAAAGCGAGTGATAACTGCACGGCGCAGCGGACCGTGCTTGGGCGGGTCCATACCCAGCAATTGATTGCGTGCCATTTCCAGAATATCCGGCGGCAGGTCATCCACCATGACAAACCCCTCCTGGGCAGAAAAGGTTTTAAAATCGCGCGATACTGCAAGCACATCCGCGTGCTTGCTCACAACCCAATAGCCGTGGCCTTCTGGGTGATCGTGCCAATGTATGGGTGCATTCTCTCTAAGCCAGCTGAAGGCTTCGTGGGGAATACCGTTGGTATAGTTGTCCGGATCGTATACGTCGATTTGCACGCTTAGCCCACCAATACATTGGGACGTGGTAAGCCTTCGGCTTCACACATCGCGAGGTAAAACTCGAGACTCATAGAGCCGTCGACTACGGAGGTAATGTTACCGTCCTCGTCCAGGTTTATATTGGAACCGTACATCTGGAACCATACCTGCGTATTGTCTTCAATCGCCAGCAGCGTGTGTTCAGAGCCAGCAGGCTCATAGAGAAAAGAACCTGCGCGATTGACGTAATCGTATTCCTTATATTTCCAGGCGCCCGACTGTGTGTAGCCATACACTGGGCCCGTATGGCGATGCTTATCCACTTCATAACCCGCCTGAAAAATATTTTCGACAATCCACAGGCCTTCCTGCGGCTTTACCTGGATTACTTTTAACAGGCTGCCATCGCCTATATCGACGAATGGTAGATCATCCTTACCGAGGTGAATCGACTCTTGAACTGTCATTGGTGGGTTTTCCTATGGAATTAATGTGAGCGCAAAATGAGGGCTGCGCCAAGTGTAGCCTCGATTATCGGCCCGAAGGCCACTCTAGGAGATAAGATTAGAGAATTTCCACCCTCAGCATAACTTTTTGCCCCGTCATAGCTGAGTTTGGCGAGTGCGGCCTTACCAACCGTCTCTGTCAGGCAGATTTTAGCTTGGTGACAACCTCCGCCACTAACTCATCTTCCAATGGGTCATCAGGCAGGGGGAACGTTATGCGATTGGTGAGGCCGGCATAACGATCAATAAAGACCTGTGCGATAGTGTCGTAGGTTCCGCGCGGAACGAACTTACCCAGCATTTCATCAGTCACAATATTGGGCATATCCTGCCAGCTTCCCTGCCGCGTCATATCCAGTAGTTGCTGCCCTTTATCCTGCCAGCCGAACATCTCCAAACTAGGCCAGTACGCCGGCGTGGAGTAAAGGAAACCTAGAAGATTGCGCTGCTTCTCCCAGGAGGCGGCGACAGCTTCCTCAGTTTTACCCGTAGCGGTAAGCGGACCCAGTATCAACTTGAAGTCATCACCGCTGCGACCGGCCTTATCAAACCCCTGTTGCAGGCGGGCTAGACAGACTTTGCGAATATACTCCGGCGGCGTATTGGTAGGGTGCGTAATCATCCCGTCTGCAATACGGCCAACCATTTTCGTCATCGCCGGACCCACTGCACCACACAGAATTGGGATGTCAGGGTGCTCAATAGGCCCCGGATTAAAAAAAGGCTGTAACTTGGTAAGCGTGTAATGTTCGCCTTCAAAGTTAAGGCGCTCCCCAGTTTGAAAGCTGTGAAAAATCGCCTTCATGCCCTGCACGTATTCGCGTAATTGAGGTACGGGAGAATCCCAACGCGCTGCGTAACGCTTCTCTATATTTGGCTTGATCTGGGTGCCTAGCCCCACTTCAAAACGGCCACCGGACATCTGCTGCAGGTCCCAGGCTGCAATTGCGGTCGTCATAGGGCTACGCGGAAACGCAACCAGTACAGCTGTCCCCACGATCAGGGTGCTCGTGGCATTCAGGGCCATAGCAGCCAGTAACAAACCGTCGTGAATAGCGTCCGGGACTTGCAGCCCAGTAAAGCCCATAGCTTCTGCCCTGGCGGCGTGAACCCCAATGTCACCGGGGCCCATATCTTCTGGTGTGGCTGCAAATACTTGAAACACGGCTTGACCTCGACAATTATAGAAAGCTAAACTGATTATAAGATAAACTGATTAATTGTACATTGCAATGGCGAAACAGCTTCAGCGTAGTCAGGAACTAGGCCAGACCTTGATGCTATTGGGCCGAGATTTCCAGCAACGACTGGATCGCGACCTAAAGCAACGCGACGTTCAGGGCATAGGTACCCGACACAGAGCAATATTCCTTTTCCTTGGCCGCAAGGGGGCAAGTCGCGCCGTAGATTTGGCAGAGGCGGCGGGTATTCGCCCCCAGTCAATGATGAAAATTGTGCACGAGCTGGAAACCCTGGGGCTTGTCCAAAGGTGCGCCGACCCGGCGGACTCTAGAGCAAAACTCATTGACTTCACTCCTACCGGAAAGAAATTGATTGACGAGCTCAGCCGCTCCACGGAAACCGTGTGGCAGCAATATCGACAGATCCTCGGGCCAGAAGTTATGGACGTAACCCTGAACAACCTAAACACTCTACTGAGCGCAGGAGACAATACCAGTGAATGAGAAAGTCGCATTTATCACCGGGGCCAGTCGCGGCATAGGCGCCGAATCTGCCGTTGCCCTGGCCAAAGCAGGCTACACGGTCGCAATCACCGCACGCACCTTGAACGATGGTGAGGCACACGATCACGTTGGTACCAGCGCCCTCCTCCCCGGCAGCCTTGAGGCCACCCGGCTGGCGGTGGAAAAAGTAGGCGGCACCGCATTGTGCCTGCAAGCAGACATCCTTGAGCCGGAGTCGGTGGTTATCGCCGCCCATGAAACACTGAAACAATTTGGCCGCGTAGACCTACTCTTTAACAATGCGGTTTATCAGGGCACTGGAAACATGGAAACCTTGATGGATGTTACACCCGCACAACTGCTGCGAATTTATCAAGGTAATGTATTTACGCCACTGGAATTGATCAAGATCCTACTGCCCAACATGCTCTCGCGAGGCAGTGGCACTGTGTTGAACATGGTGTCCCACAGTGCCTTCACGAACCCCCCTGCAGCGGCTGCCGATGGCGGATGGGGCTTTGCCTACCCTTCTTCAAAAGCAGCCCTGTCGCGGATGGCAGGCTCACTGCGGGCCGAACATCCCGATGCGGGGCTGCGTGTATACAATATAGAACCTGGCTTGGTTATGACTGAAGTGATGCGCTTGGCTGGCATTGACGACGCGGTCATGGAACGCTTTCGGCCTTGCACACCAGCTACCATTGCGGCCGTTGTTGCCTGGCTTGCCGAGAATGAACCGGCACAAGAATGGCAGCCAGAGGAGTTATTGCGTGCACCGGCCATCGCCAAAGAACTGAATCTTTTGAAAGTCCCCTCACTACTGGGTAGCTGAACTATGAAACTGGTACTACTGGAAAAACAAGATGGCTTTGCGATTGTCACCCTCAATCGTCCCGATGCGATGAACGCACTCTCAAGAGAACTACGCAAAGAATTCGTCGCGGCGTTTAAGGAATGTACCGATGACCCCACTGTGAGAGTCGTCATTCTCACGGGCAATGGTAGGGCATTCTGCGCGGGCTTTGATTTGAAAGAACTGGGTTCGACAGAAGCAGCAGACGCAGCGGATGAAATAAACAATGAAGTGGCATGGGCAATGCAGGCGTTTTCAGGCCCGATTATAGGCGCAATCAATGGCCATTGTATTACTGGTGGATTCGAGATGGCCCTTGCCTGTGATGTCTTGATCGCCTCAGAGGATGCTCGCTTTGCAGACACTCACGCTAGAGTGGGAATACTTCCTGGGTGGGGGCTAAGCCAAAAGCTACCACGCATGATTGGACTGTCCCGCGCGCGTGAAATTTCATTCACTGGGGCTCCTGTTTTTGCACAGCAGGCTTACGAGTGGGGCCTGGTCAACCATGTGTTGCCGCGGCAAGACTTGCTGCCTAAAGCCATGGAGATTGCAAAGAACATGTGCGCCTGCGTTCCCCACATTCTGACGCAATACCAGGCGCTTATCGAAGAGGGTTACTCGATGCCACTCAAGGAGGCGCTGGCATGGGAGGAATCCCTGGCTATCGAGTCTGCCAAACAAGCTTCCAGCGACATTATCGAACAACGCCGCAAGGATGTGCTGGAAAAAGGACGTAGCGAAAAACACTGAACGCCTTTACTCAACGGTCTGTGGAACTAGAAGTAGTCCGCCATAAGGTTGTCGAATTCCCAGAAGGCTCTTAGCGAAAGCACCTTGCCCTCCTCGTCGACCCGGTACAGCATCACCAACTCGCAGCGGCCTACGGACCCATCGGCTGATCTTGTGGTTATCGTACCCACGTTGGCGCACTCATCGCCGCAGGCAAAAGATTCGCGAATATGAAAGCGAACCTCACCTTGGGCAATCACATTGTCGTAAAAGGCTGTGATGGCCTCCATGCCCTGATGACCTTTGCCTTCAGGATCAAGCGGGGATACTCCCACTGGGTCCTGGATTAATCCGTCTGGGTGCCACAGCGCCAACCAGCCTTCTCGATCCTTGTCCTGTACTGCGATGATGGATTTGAGCGCAGCATCCCTAGCGGGATGAGTCGCCTTCTGTTCGAGTAATGAGTAAGACATGCTGGGCTCCAAGTTCTATCTCTTGTTAGTTCGCCAACACGATGTACTGCGGCGAAAGCTACGACTAGTTTTTACCGCAAGCGCTAGTGAATCAACTGCGGGGGATTCAGCAGGCTATACCGAGCTGCTGTTTTCAATAGTGTTATCGCCAAGCTGCAAACCCCTGCTCTATACTTATGTTTCATATTTTTGATTGAGCAATAGGAGAACACCAATGGCACGTTTGGACGGAAAGGTAGCGATTGTAACAGGCGGTTCACGCGGCATGGGTGAAGCTACTGTGCGCGGACTGGCCGAGGATGGCGCAAAGGTCCTGATCGGAGACGTGCTGGATGAGCCCGGTGAGGCGCTGGCCGCCGAACTAGGCGATGCCGTCGAATTCATCCATTTGGATGTTACCCAAAAAAACGATTGGCTAGCTGCCGTCGCGGCCGCGAATAAGATGGGTGCACTTCAGGTGTTGGTGAACAACGCTGCCATCGTGATGCAAAAAACCATCATGGACACTACCGAAGAAGAGTTCATGAATATTGTCCGGATCAATCAGCTGGGCGTGTTTCTCGGCATGCAGAGCGCATTTGAAAGCATCAAGGCAAGCGGCGGCGGCTCCATTATCAATGTTTCCTCTATTGATGGCTTGCAGTCAAAAAATTCTCTGGCCGCCTACTCCTCAACAAAATGGGCTGTACGGGGTTTAACGAAGGCAGCCGCTATAGAGATGGGAAAGTACAATATTCGCGTGAACAGTGTTCACCCCGGCGGCATCTATACAGCGATGCACGGCTCGGATTTTATTACCGAAGAAGAAGCGAACAGCTTCTATCAGCAACATGCCATACCCCGAGTCGGCCTGCCACGAGAAGTGGCAGCACTGACTATATTTCTGGCATCGGATGAAGCGACCTACAGCACCGGCGCGGAGTTTATAGCCGACGGTGGCTGGAGCGCTGGTCTGGTAAACGAATCACTGCCACAACTTTAGGTTTACTCCGGGGCACTGAATCGGCAGCGCCCCATAACTCTACAAGCCTGTTCCCGGTGCTGACGGCGTAAACCAGGGGTCATTCATTGCAAAATGCTCTGAGCGCCGCACTTTACGATACGCATCCAGCAAGCCTTCTACCTGACGCGGTAAACTACCGTGAAACAACACGCCATCAGCACCCGCATCGAATTGATCATTTATTCTACTGGCACAGTGTTCCGCACTACCTAGTGCGGCAGAGTCCCGCATCCAGTGATCGGGAAATAGCGCAGCGACTTCAGCAGTCTCATAGCGCGTAAAGTCCTGATCGGCAGATTTACCGCCCTCAAAAAGCGGATGTGCACGCACCTCCTTCAACACCTGATCATCCCAGTGATTCACCTTACAGATCATCTCACCGTAGTTTTCCATATGGAGATAGGTCAACAAACGCGCCGGACCTATGGCGGAGGTTTCGTCTTCATCCTGATCGGCGGCAACTACCAAGGTTGCCCACACCTTGCAGGCATCGCGTCCGCGCCCCGCCTTCTCAGCAGCATCTCCTACAATTTTAACGGCCTCAGAAATGGCCTGATTTGTCAGACAGGGATGTAACAATGCACCGTCATAACAGCGTCCTGCCAATGCCAGGGTTTTCGGCCCCACCGCGCCCAGTAACAGCGGCGGCGCATTCTGCGGCGGCTCGCTCATATACAGAAAGGGAAAGTTGCCCAGTGAATTCTCACCAGAGAAGGTTTGCCCGCTCCACAGCAAGCGCAGCACTTCAGCGGTATCTGTAAGACCCTGCATATTGGCGCGCGGCGTTCCAAATATATCGTATAGCGCATCGAAGCCCCGCCCAAAACCCATGGCAAAACGATTGCTGCTGAGGTGACTCATAGTCGCGCCAAATGAGCACAACTCCATAGGATGATGCGTTGGATAATTCATCAATCCGGTCGCAATTTTGATATCGCTGCTAACGGCCGCCGCCGCACCGCACAGAACTTCAACATTCTTGAAATCATAGCGCTCCGCGGGCCAGATAGAGCCCAAGCCAAGGCGCTCTGCCAGCGGCACCTCCGCAAGCGTACGTTGTGGATCGCTGATACGACCGGGCAGAGTATAGATCCCCAGTTCCGGAAATTCCTGGCTCATGAAAAACGCGCTCCTTAGAGATAAACAGTGCACACAGTGTAGCAAGCAGAGTTACTAAAACCAGCTTCGATACACCCCAAGCTCGCAATCGGAATGCGCTTGTGCCCATTTAGATATGATCGTATTGTTCTATCGCGGATTTTATCCATCAGACGCCCCATGGGAGAAACTATGTTCAAAGGCATTAGCTACGACTACGCCGGTGCAACAGTACTGGTTACCGGCGGCACCAGCGGCATAGGCCTAGCCTGTGCTCAGGGTTACCGCGACGCAGGAGCACAGGTCATTGTTACAGGCCGTAAAGAAAGCGCCAATGACTACGATTCCGATTTGAGCGATATGGCCTACCGTTCACTGGATGTTGCCGACAGGGATGCACTATTCGCCCTCGCCAGCTCTCTGACGAAACTGGATATTCTGGTGAACAATGCGGGTGGCTCTCAGGGCAATGAATGGGAATCCGATAGCTTTGACCAGTCCATCGCCGTTAATTTAGCCAGTGTGTTTCACCTCAGCACAGCCTGCAAAGATTTACTCGCAGCCAGTGAGTTCCCCGGCGGCGCCAGTGTTGTGGGTATCGCCTCAATGACATCCTACTTTGGTTTCGAATGGACACCCGGTTACGGTCCAGCTAAAGCCGGGCTGGTGCAAATGATGAAAACTCTGGGCATGAGTTGGGGCCCTATCGGAATTCGGGCCAATGCGATTGCTGCAGGCTTGACCCGCTCCAATCTCACCGCGCCCGTACTGGACAGCATGCAGGATATGGTGGACGAAACCTTGAAACGGCAAGGGCTAAAACGCACAGGCTTACCTGAGGATATTGCTGCGGGAGTTTTATTCCTGACCTCTCCTGCAGCATCATGGGTCACTGGCCAAACACTACCCATCGATGGCGGTTTTAGCACAGGGATGTCCTGATCAGAAAATCCATAAAAAGCCTGCAACAAGACCCAGGAGAACAGCGCAGAATGAAAACACCAATCAGAATGGCCTTGCTTACGAGCGTGCTACTAGCATCATCCGCAACATTTGGTGAAGAGCTTTTACAAACCAGCACCAGCTGGGACGGCGGCGACTTCCACTACCCACAAGGCAAGGCCGAGGTCAGCTCATTCATTCTCACTATCGTTGAAAATGAAGCCCCGAAGTTTCACTGCCACCCAGTGCCAACACTGGGTTACATCCTCAGTGGAACAGTGGAAGTCGAAACCAAGTCCGGCGACAAGGCACTACTACGCGAAGGTGAATCGATCGTGGAGGTGATGCGTACTGTACACAGGGGCACTGCCATAGGTGGAGAAGTCAAAATCCTGGTGTTCTATGCGGGCGCCGAAGGTATTCCCAATACCGTACTCCCCGATTCAGAGGCGGCTGCAACCTACTGCGACTAAATAATGACGAAACCAATAACAGCAGTAGGTGTGCACTGGTGACGCATGTGCTATAACTCCAGACCGATCATCGAACAATCAGATAGAGCACATAGTCATTCATGAAAAAGTTTTTCATATCACTGGCTGGCCTATTACTAGTAGCGGGCGGCACAGGCTACCTGTTTAAGGCCGAGCTGTGGGAAGTCGCTAAAGATGCGATAACCGCCGACATGTACATCTCAGCCGATACCGATAGTTTCGATCCCGGACTGTCAATCGGAGACTCCTTCCCAGACATCAAAGCCTTATATCGTGGCCAGGAAGTAACGGATTCAGATCAGTTTGTTCACGATAAGGGCATGGTGTTTATCGCAAATCGTTCTGCCGATTGGTGACCCTTCTGCATGGTGCAATTCGTGCAATTGCAAAGTAACTTACAAGCCTTTCAAGATGCGGGCATTAATGTAGTGGCAATCACTTACGATTCGCCGGAACTACAGCAGCAATTTATCGACAAGAACAGCATTAGCTATCCTTTTCTTTCAGATATCGATGCACATACCGTTAACGCTCTGGGAATTCTCAATGAGGATCATCAGCCAGGCGACGACAACTACGGCATTCCGCATCCGGGTATTTTTGTGGTCAATAGTGATAAGAAAATTGTTGGCAAGATTGTCTTGGATAGTTACCAAAAGCGCGTAGATGCGCAGGCGGTGCTGGCTTACGCCATCCAACAGCTTAACTAGTTGAGCTAGCTTAGTTAATTTAAAAAACAGGGCCGCCCCATGCTGAATTCAACCTTCAACACCGGGGCCCGGAACTGCAACGCCCTTCAATGTTCTATGCCACTATTTCCTTTGCTATCCCCTTCACTATTTCTGCGCCTAAGTTTTTTGCTAGCACTGTTTTGCAGCCCCGGGCAGGCGGCAACTGAAGGTTTTTACGCCGCTCAGATTACCGAAGACAACAGTCACCAACTCCCCCGGGGCGGAATCGATGCCATAGGAGGTATGGGCGACTGGTTTATGCGGGGTGGGGAGCTCTGTGCTGCGGTCTCATCGAAAGAACATGCCACCTACCTCTCCCTGCATGGCGGCGTGCTGGTAGATCTGTGGCACTGCGCTAGCGCCAACGACCAGTGGAGCACAGGGCACGCTCAGCACAATCTACAGAAAGAGGAAATTCCTCCCACACAGATGATTACCGCTGGGTTCGACGAGCAGCAATCCTGGATAGAAACCGTGGCTGTACTGTCCGGCTTACAAAACACCACACGCTATACACTAAAGAAAACACAGCCAGACCAGCTGCTAGTCAATACACGGATAACACGTATTGAGGATGGTAAATCGCTGGGAATGTACGGGAATTCATTCTTACATCCACGGGGCTCCCTCACCCCTTTTACGCTGGACACGCGCCAGCCTGAGAACTCCAGAGGATTCGATCAACCCGCCATCGACACTGCCAACCGAACTGCCATCTTATCTGCCGTGGGCACTTTCGATCTGCAAATTTTGCTTGGAAGCCGACACATCACGCCCCCACTCAGCTACGGCATCCATATGCGCAGTGTCAGCTTTGAGGACAGTGACGGGAAGCGTACGCCTATAAACGCATTCATGATGGGCGGGCAGACTTTCACACTGTTCGGTGCATTTACCCGCACCTTCCCTTCATGGTGGTCGCAGACTCCGGGTGCAGTAAGTTTTCTCATGGGTCTCTTTTTCGATCTGGACATAGCGCAAAGCTTTAATTTCGATATGGCAATACACGTGGGCGACAGGGCTGACGCGGCGTCAATTACTGACAGGATCTATCTAGGCCCACAAATTTCTGGCCGTCTCGACACACCCGAGGCGAGTATCACTGTCAAGAATTCACAAGGGCATAGCCTGACCTTTGTTCGACCCAAAGAAGATGGCAGCTTCGCTTTTCTAGCACCCGCCGACACCGGTGATTTAACCCTGCAAGTAACTACCGCCTGGAGCAAGGAAACGCTGCAAGTGTCAAATACCGGCTCTCCCCGTGATCTGGGCCTAATCACCACCGGGGCCCGCGGTATAGTTCAACTGCCCAGCGGCGAGCCCATGGCCCTTATTTTTCAAGCGGCGTCGGGCAACCCGATTTTTCACGATGAATTGACCCTCAGCACCGTCGGTGGCACTCGGGCGCTCTCCGGCCCAGAGAGCCAACGCATTAACCTGTGCGGGTGCAGCTTTGACCTACCCTCGGTGGAACTCCAACCGGGAAAATACCGGGTGATTGCCACTCGCGGTGCTGAATATGGCACCAGCGAAGTAACCGTAGAAGTGACGGCCGGCAAAACGGTCTCGCTGAACATTGCTCCACCGCTGCGGGAAGTCCAGAGCAAAGGCTTTATAGGCGCTGACCTTCATGTACACAGCGGCATTGGTTTCGATTCCAGCCTTTTACCGCGCCAACGCATCGCCGATTTTATCGCGCAGGGAGGCGAGCTGCTAATAACCACCGAGCACAATATCACTCACGACTTGCAACCGACTATTGAGGCCATGGGTGTTGGCCATCTCATTCGCAGCTTTCCCGGCATTGAAATCACCGGCATGATTCGTACGGAGTCTGTGCCTACCAGCATAGGGCACAGCAATGTATTTCCAGTGGTCGTCGATCCGAGTGGATTTATGGGCGGCACCCTCCCCTTTGAGGACAAACGTCTGGGGGAGGTAATAGGAGATTACAAAGCACAGTATCCGCAGAGTATTTTCCAGCTGAATCATCCCCGTACGGTTGAGTACGACGACGATATTGCCTTTTTCAATCATCTGTCCCAGGGGCGTGAATACGACCCATCAGTCCCGCTACACGAAGCACCCAACGCCTCCCTGATAGAAAAAATTCCCGGTAACCAATACCGGGATATCGATTTTGATGCGATGGAACTACTCGGCGGTGAAGCCATGAATGATTACTTTAGTATTCGTCAGGACTGGTTTTCTCTGTTGCAGCAAAATATCTACAAAATTGCGACGGCCAACAGTGACTCCCACGAAAGCAAACAGCTTATTGGCTATCCGCGCACCCTTCTACGCCTCGATAACAAGCGTATCGAAAACGTTACCACTGACGAGTTAGTAGCCGCAGTCAGCTCGGGGAATCTGTACGGTACAACAGGGCCTATTCTCACCGTTGCATTGGGCACCACGCCACCCGGAGAGACCTTCATTGGCGCACGGGGTGTGCTACAACTGAATGTGGAGACCGCGAGCTGGGTCAATGTTGACAAGGCCAAAATCTGGATAAACGGAGAGCTTTGGCAGACTTTGAGCATCGTATCTGGTGAAGTTCTTACAATCCCCATTGAGGTGGAAAAAGACAGCTTTATCTTTGTAGAGGTGCTGGGGCAAGCCTCGGAAAAATATAAGATTCTAGCATCAGGCTTTCAACCCTTTGCCTTCGCTAATCCAATTTTCATAGACATAGGCGGAAATGGCTGGCGCTATGGAGAGGATTGACTGCAACTAGCGTTAGAGCCGTTTGGACGATTGATCAAGCGAAGCTAACTCTAATACGGTGCCGTCTGCAAAGACTGCAATAACTCTTCCGCCTCTGCCCGCTCCGGAAACTTCGCTTTCTTCGCTCTTAGAACCCGCTGTAAAGTTGAAACAGCGGCATCCTCGTCTCCCAGCGCCGCCTCTATAACCGCCCGATGATAACGGTAGCTGAAGTTAAGGCCAGACAATGCTATGGCTCGTTTAATGGATTCCAGAGCAGCTGCATCTTCCCCATTAAGGTGTTCGATCCTTGCCAACTTGTCCAGCATACCTGCATTATTGGATTCGAGCTCTACAGCCCTGCGCATGTAGACCACGGCCTGTGCACTCCGATCGCGCCGAATTATCCATGCAAGGTTGGCGAGCGCGAACAGGTTGTCTGGCTCAACCTCCAATGCCTTCTCATAATGTTCGGCGGCTTTCCCAAAATTGTTCTTTACGAGAAACTCTTGTGCCAACGCCATCCTCGCCCCTGAATCGTCAGGAAAGCGCCTTAACCATCCCTCCAAATAAAGCTGGGCTTCCTCTCGCCTACCGGCAGTTTTCAGACTGCTGACCAATGCCATCAACTTCTTGCTTGTACGTTTTTGTAAAAACGCTAGATTGGCATACTGAGCCGCCCCTTCCTTATCGCCCGTCAATTTGGCCACTTCAAACTGTAGGTCCAGCACCCGGGACGAGCGTTTTTGCAAATCACTCAACGGCGCGAGCAGGGCTGACACGCGGTGTGCTCTATCATCTTCGATGAGTATACGAGCCAGCCTCAATCTAGGTTCCATTGCCTCAGGATGCGAATCGATAGCCTGCTGTAGCGTTGATGCCATCCTGGGGCGATCGTCGTCGCGCCCTTCCCACGCTGACATATTCAGCAAGGTCGGCAAATGATTCAGATTGACTCGAAGTACAGCGCGGTATAACTCGCGCTCGACATCTGCCTCTTTTTCCCACATCGCCATAGTCGCCAGAGCAAGGCTAGCAGATGGGTTTCCTGGCTCCCGCGTCAGCGCCTGCTCATAGAGTTCGCGAGCTTCATCATTATTTCCTGCAGCCCTTTGAACATTGCCTAGCACTACATAGGGTGCAATTCCGCTCAGATCTCGCCACTTATAAGAAGTGGCTGCCCCTATGGCCTCATCGAAGCGCTCATTTTGAAGGTGATCCAGTATCTGCAGAATCTCCGGAAATGGAAATTCTGGTTCTTTGGCAATCGTATCCCGTAAGGCTTGATCAGCGGCTGAACCAATCTGTGAAGTGAGCAACCCATGAGCCAACGACAGCTGTTCTAAAGGGACATCTCTCTCCAGCTTACTAATACGATCAAACAGTTTTAGCCCCAGATCAGATTGATCATCAATTAGGTAGGCATTGGCCAGTATATAGAGCGCTCCTACATCCATCGGATTAAAATCCAGAATCGGCTGTAGCAGCTCCTTCACCTCTTTTGGCCTATTCTTTTTCAGGCGTAGAATTGCCAGCAGTTTTCTACCCATTATGCTGTCAGGCTGCAGGCTCAAAAATTGAACGGCTAGATTTTCTGCTACGATAGGATTGCCATCGATAAGCTGCGCGACGCTGAGATACAGCAACAACTCCGGATATTCCTGAGCCGAATCTTCCGCTCGCGAAAAAGACGTCATCGCATCGCGGAAATTTTTTGCATGGAACAGTAGCAAGCCCTGAATGTAGTTTGTCCCCGGATGCCCCGGTGCCAACAGCGCCAATTTTTTTGCATCGGCATGAGCGGCATTGTAATCCGCTAACTCAATACTGATTAACGCGCGAGCGATGTAATCCGCCAACTTAACGCTAGAGTCCATAATTGTTTTGTCAAAGGCACTTCGCGCCTCTCGATAGGCATCCATTTGCCACAGAAAATGTCCCTTCAGGCGCCAGGCAGCCTTGTTTTTGGGCTCCACTAGCAGCACTTTATTGAGAGCCACAATTGCACCGGGTAAGTCTCCTTGCAGCGCCAATAGTCGCGCCGCCGTGAGCTGCGCAAACATGGAGTCCGGATCTCTTCGCTGGGACATCGCGACCAAATCATTCGCCATTTCAGGCTGTTCTGCGTAGTGAGCCCCTAATGCCTGAGTGGCTAATAGTTGCGCGGCTGCTGTGTCGCCAAGGCTGGTTGAATCCAAGTGCAGGACTTTTGCCGGCTTCTCCTGTGAGAGATAGACCTCTGCGAGTATAGGGATCGCCACAGCAGGCTCACAACCGTCTTCCTGTGCTCGTATCAGCTCCTTTTCGGCTTCCACCCACTCGCCAGTATCAAGATAGATTTTGCCGAGCAGGCAGCGGGCTTCCCCAAGGTGGATATCTAACTGCAGTGCGCTTTTTACATCAGCCAGAGCCGCCTCATAATCAGATTCGTCAACATGCTGTTGCGCTCTGGCCAGATACTGCTCGCTGCTCAAACTTTCCCCGCAAGCTGCAAGCAAGATTAGGAGGATGATTGGCAAGGCGTTACGCATGTAGGCTTTCCATAGAATATAAAACTGCCGCTTATAACTACAGCATCGAATCAATCTCGAAAGTCATTTATCACTAAATTAATTATACGTTTCCCAACCCCTGATGACACGCCAGTGGACGTATTAATTCGCTCGATGACGAATACGTATACTCCGGATACTAATAGCGTGATACAGGTCAATTTCTAGAAGGGGAACATTTTTGGAATGAGGAATATAACGAGTACCGAGTACACCAGAGATACAGGTATCCCGGCCCGAAAGTAATCTCTAAACTCATAACCACCCAAGTTTTGCACCATCAGGTTAGTGGTATAACCGTAAGGCGTCATAAAACTGGCGCTAGCACCATACGCGACCGCCATCACAAACGGCATATAACTCACCCCATAACTTTCGGCCAGGCCAAACGCAACGGGAAAGGCCAGCGCAGCAGCAGCGTTATTGGTCATCAGTTCCGTGAGCACCAGAGTGCCAAGATAGATGCCAATGAGTGCGGCATAGGGCCCGAGGCTGGCCAGATTGTTATGTAAGGCATTAGCCAATATGTCAACCAATCCGGCATTGGTCAGCGCCTGCGACAGCGTGAGTGCCGAAGCGATGACTAGCCACAGCTCAAACGGAAAGCGCCTACGCAGTTCCTGGCCACCCACTACGCCTAGAAGCAACATGCACACCAATAAAAACGCGACGCCCTTAATCAATGGCACAACTTCCATAACCGCCAGTGCGATCACGGCGATCAAGGTGCCTGTAATAAAATAGTTTTGGAAAGGTGTGGTCTTTACATCACCAACAGACTCATTGATGACGACAAAATTCTTGTCGAGGTTTTTGCGTTCACTAAACTCTGGACCGACGGCCAACATCATACTGTCGCCGGCCTGAATTTTAATGTTGCCTAATTTTCCTGACAGGCGCTTGCCTCCTCGGCGCACACCTACGACAGCGGCATCAAAAACGGAGCGAAACGCGCTTTCTTTAACCGTCTTTCCTTCTATCGTCGCATTTGGCATGACGATAACTTCCATCATATTTTCTCGCAGCAACCCCTCTTCCACCGCAAACAACTTCAGACCGTCAAATTTCTCCAACACCTGAATCTGTGTGATGTCCCCGGAAAAAATTAGTTTATCTCCGGCCTTGATTCGCTCCTGTGGAGACACTGGCGAAATGAGGTAGTTGCCGCGAACAATTTCGACCAAAAACAGGTCTTCCAGATCTCGAAGCTTGTTGGCCAAAATACTTTTTCCGATCAGATCAGAGGCTTCGCTGACCTCCACCTCAACCACATACTCGTTCACATCCAGTACCGCTGTACTTCCTTCGGGTAATAAACGTGTAGTCAACAGCATCGCAATAAAACCAAAAATCGTCACCGTCAAACCTATTGTCAGGAAATCAAAAAATGCCAGACCCTGCCCTGTAGCATCTTCCAGAAAACTGCTCACGATCAGATTGGTAGAGGTACCAATCAGAGTCATGGTGCCGCCTAAAATTGCGGAATAAGAAAGTGGTATCAGCAACTTTGATGCAGCATGGTGCTTGTTGCTGCGTACGGTGTGAGCCAGGGTCGCAACCACCGCCGTGTTATTCACGAATGCTGAAAAGAATGCGGTTGCAGCACCCAGCCGCAGCAAGCTCGCATTGTAATTAGGGGATATTAGTTTGTGGGAAAGGCGGTTAAGCCAGGATAGTTTTTCCAACCCCGTAGAGACAAGCAATAGCAGGACCAGCGTAATCACCCCCTTATTGGTGGCCTTAGCCAGAACCTCCGATGTATCGACGAGACCGACAAAATAGGCAGCCAACATCGTGGAGACAAATACCCAAACAGCCGGAAAACGGGTAAATATCAAACAGTAAAATAACCCTGCGAAGAGACCCGCTATAAGTAACTGGTCAGCCATTGATCGATTCCGGAGCCCGTCATTTGTGATCTAGAAGCATACGCGTTCCCGGGGTAGCGCCACAATAGCCAGCCTGGGTATAAAGCCGTAACCGTGAGCTACTTCACTGCTTATAAGCTGCCGGGCCCGGTATGCATGGCCCCCATATTAAGGCAGTGGTATTATTATTGCTGGAGCAGGCAAAGTGTTGCCACCCACCCCCCTATTGCCCTGAGGTTGAACCATGGTAAGCGAAGTACGCAACAAACACGCCACCCGCTCCGCCCTGACCCGCCAGCTGTTTATTGAGACTGCGCAGCGAATGTTTGCCGATCGCAGTATTGACTCCGTTTCTCTCAACGAAATCACTGTGGCTGCCGGGCAAAAAAACCGCAACGCCCTGCAGTATCACTTCGATGATCGCGAAGGACTACTGCAGGCAATCATCGACAGTCACGCACAGCGGGTACAAGTATTGCGTCAGAACAGGGTAGACACCTTGTCGAACAAAAATCTCAGTGCTGCCGCGGCTGCGGCACGTGCGCTGGTCAATCCCATTGCTGATTATGTGGAAGAAAATGAAGCGGGAAGTTACTACGTGAAGATTTTGTCTCAGATGGCGGCACTTAACAGCAGTATTGTTAATCCCTCAACCCGCTCCGGGCTGGTCTTTCACACCGATGAGAGGCTCGCCGCCTTAATGCGCGAGGCCGTAGCCCACCTGAAACCGGCGGAAGCGCAGCGTCGCATGTTTCTTACAGTGAGCATTACCTTTCACAGTATCGCTGATATTTGCCGAGCCAGCGAAAGCAAGGACACCAGTTTGAATCTCAAACAGCGCAGTGCGCTGTTTGATCAGGTGGCCCTCTCTATAGAATCACTGTTGGGTGCTCCGGCGCAGACGCGCTAACGGGAATCAGGAGCGCTGCTCTGACCTCGCACTAGCAGGCACCAGACTGGCGGGCGTGTACCAAATGGGCGAGGACCAAGCGCGCTCCTGAATCTCTGGCTGATGTTCCGGAGCGCAACAACCCTCCAGCCCTTCTCCAATAGTCTCAGGGACACCACAGTCAACCTGCTTAGCCAGACAGATGCGCTGACTCCAGCGGCAAGACGGATTCTCGACAACGCGAGAATAATAGTAAGCTTGCTGATCGCGCTGGAAGTCCTTGTCAGTCCAAACCGCACACAGCTCGGCGAAACCTTTACCACGAGGCTCGCAGGTGTCGAGGTCAACAGAAGCGTCACTGAATTGATCTCCCGCTACGTCTATAACCTTTTCTTGCAGCTCCCCCGCTTCAGTTACCCAACTCTTAATGATTTGCAGGCGTTGCAGAGGCATGCCGGGATGATCTTTTGTTCCCGGATCCTGACTGGCTGCCACTAGGAATTTCAGCTTGGCGCCCATTGCCGCAGCTTCAAGATTTCCTCCCATAGGTACACCACCGTCGTAGGCCTGAGCAATACGATCCTTGTGAAAACACAAATCATCAGAATAGTCCCAGCCAGCAAAAAAACGGCTGATGATGCGAGGCCCACTGGTGCCATAGGTCTCTCTACGTCGCATAGAGCCGAACAGAGCGTCGCGCCCATTCTCCTGTGCCCAGATGACGGCCAACCCGCCTGGGTTATATTTCAGATCATCGGGCAGACCGGGAGGCACTTTGTCCTTGGCGGGTACACCTGCGCCACCATGGCCCAAAAACTGATTCTCCTCGACCGCTCCCGGTGCACCTAAATGTGTATCGGTACTGGCAATCGCTCCAAACTCGTACGGATTAACACCCAGTTTTTGCTGCAGCTGCATTCCCTGCCCCAAGGCGCGACGCACGAACCCAGTATTTGGATCTGGCGGATTATTCAAGCCTGCAATATTATTGATGGGCTGTTGCTCGAAGTTACACAATTCATCCGTAGTTACTCCCGACTCGAAATAACATTCTGACGCTCCCTTGTGCTGCATAATTTCGACCAAGGGCTCAAATCGCGCGCGTTGCTGGGCATACTCTGCTGTCATTTCCGAGCCATCGTCACGCTTCATATTAAACATGTGGCCAGAACTGATATTAGAATTGTGCGGAATAATAAGTGAGTCGCAGCCGCCCGTACTACCCTCTTTTTGGTTGCACGTTGCGTCCAGACTGTTCCACAAAGACTGCGCAGCCGGTCCATCAATAAAGCTGGCCGGTAAGTCCGGTACATCCGCATTGCGGAACACTACATTGCGATGCAGGTTGCCGCCCGAATTCCGTTCCATACCGGTCCATTCGTATCCGACGAAAGTGGTGAAATTGCACTCGGTGCTGCGGTCATAATGTTTTTCGGCGGCCTTCTGGGTCTCTAGCCAGGGTGCGAGTGATGCTTCCAGACACAACTGTGCATCATCGCCGCACTGCCCCATGTGGGTTTGTTGTATCGTCGCCATGAAATTAAAAAGATAAAACGCAGCACGGGACCAATTTCGAAACAGTAAACACTGCCAGGAGTTGTACCCTTCCATTCCCTCGGTAGTGCACATATTCACTTCGCCTATCAATTCCGCATGGTCGGACACCATGGCGAAATCAAGTGGGCGGCTCAACTGCAGGGAACGCAATCCTCGGTTACTTTCAGTCCAGGGCTGAACCTCAAGCTTCGCGCCTTTGGCGAACTCATAGGCCTGCTCCGGTGTTGTTCGAGTGCCCTGGGTATTGGCATCCAGCGAGTAGCGAGTGTGAACATGAAAATCACCAAAAAAAGGCTGCATCAGTGGGTCGTGATTGCTGCAGGGGCTGCGCTGCTCGGTATACTCGATCTCAGCAGTCGCCAACGGCGGTAGCAAAGTCAGTAGCATCACCAGAGCAAACTTGCCCAAACCTAGCGCCGAAATACTGGTGTTTTTCATGCAGTCTTTCCAGAGGTTGAACCATATCTAGCAGTGTGCTCATCGAGCGCCGCGAGAATACCATCGTGGCGCATTGCAATAATGTCCCGGTAATCATCGTGGGTGATGACGTAGAAAGTGCCTTCTCGAACCGCATCCAGTACGCGCTCGCCTACCAACAGCGGTGAAATGCCAGTTGCGACATCCGGTGCGGGTTGTTCGTGCTCAATCCCTGAGTTGAATTCTTGCGGACGCACCGCAAACGATTGAGTAATAAGGTTGGTATTCACAAGCCCCGGACACAGTACCGAAACACCAACACCCTTGTCTGCCACTTCCATTACAAGTGACTCAGACAAACCAACGATGGCAAATTTTGTAGTGGTGTAGAGGCCTTCGGGCGGACCTGAAATCAAACCTCCCACGGAAGCGGTGTTCACTATGTGCCCCTCGCCCTGCTCCACCAGCAAAGGCAAAAACGCTTTGATACCGTGAATAACCCCGTACAGATTGACGTTAATCAGGTACTGCCAATCCTTGATATCGGCTTCCACCATCATCGCGCCTATCCACACGCCGGCGTTATTACATAAAAGGTGCACGCCGCCAAAACGATCGACGGCAAAATCTCGCAGCGCTTCCACCGACGCCAGATTCGAGACATCTACTTCCGCCGCCAAGCCGTTAACACCTAAATCTGCGGCAACAGACCTCGCTTTCTCCACATCGATATCAGCGACAACCACTCGCATACCGGCGGCCGCAGCTGCTCTGGCAATACCTTCTCCAATTCCTGAACCGGCACCCGTCACAACGGCCACCTTGCCCTCTAAATCCTGCATAAATTACCTCCGAATATTCTAGCTTGTACTTGTTTCGAACAACGTAATCAGCTCTGACAATCGATCAAAACTTTTATTGCTTCAGTGGTATTCTTCGCTGTATCAAATGCACTGGTAATCTCTGACAAAGGGAAATGATGGGTCACCATTTGTGCGGGATTGAGATTACCCGATAGCAACATAGCAATCACCTCATCAAACTCTCCTTCGTACCCCATGGCGGGGACTATGGAGACTTCCTTGGCTAGCAACATCATCAAATCGATCTTGGCCGCCTCTTTGTGTACACCGGTGAGACAAATGCGAGCACCGGGCCCTGCTGTATCGACAATACGTTCGAACACCGCACGCACGCCTGTCGCTTCAAAAAAAACAGTGGTACCTGGCATGAGCATACCGAAAAAATTGTTGGCGCCATGCAACTCAACCAGCTTCTGCATCAAGGCGGGATCATCGCCCTGTAGACCCGTAGCGCCCATCGTAGTCGCCGCAGCCAGACGATGCTCAGATAGATCCACAACAACGATATCCTTGAGACCCCGGTGAATAAGAACCTGCACCAAAGACAGGCCGATAGGTCCCGCGCCAAAGATAACCGCTTTGTCGCCGGCATGGGCAGCAATCCGGTTAGCGCCATGCTGCGCGACGGCCATCGGCTCTACCAATGCACCGTATTCCTGTGGCAACTCGGCGGGAAGCTTCAACACACAGCCAGGTTCTGTGGCGACATTTCTGACCAGTAGCAACGGCGAAAAACCACCTTCAGGGCCTCCATTCCCTATATTATTGCCGTTACTCATGGGCTGCACTACAACGCGGTCACCCGCTTCAAGGTGTGTCACCTGACAGCCCACCTCGCTGACCTCGCCCCACAATTCATGGCCCAGTGGCATGGGCGTATCCGGACCGGTCAAACCGCCCATGGCGAGGTAAGTGAGATCCGAGCCGCAAATACCACACTCTCGCACTTTTACCAGCACGTCAGCCTCTCCACATTCAGGACTATCGATACTGTCGAGACGCAGGTCGTTGACGCCATGTATTCGTGCCAGAGGGATTGATGCCATATTCGCTGCCGCCGTAGTCGTCGGATTGTTGGTTGAGCCCGAAGGAGTAACACCGTGACCATAGAACTCACCCTGCCTCTGGTCAACTGGCGTGGCCGATATGTTGAACCGGAACCCTCCATTTAGGGCGGGCTCTGGCTCACTGGCGCTTGCACTGCCAAACTGTGCGCTGCATTCACGGTAGCAGAGGGATCGCAGGAGCATATGCCCAACAACAACCAAGACTTGGAAGTCGACTGGCTGGTAGCCGGAGCCGGAGCCGCAGGCATGACCGGCGCTGTGGTCGCCCATCAACTGGGTGGTACCGTACTAGTGACAGAGAAAGAATCCGTCTACGGCGGCACCACCGCAAAATCAGGGGGGGTGATCTGGATCCCCGGTAATCACCCACAAAAAGAAGCGGGTATCAGCGACAGCACCGCCGAGGGCTATGACTACCTAAAGGGCTTGATAGGAGACACCGTCGACGACGCCCGTATCAGAGCGTATGCAGAACGCGCCAGCGAAATGCTGCAGTTCATGATGGAACACAGCCACGTCTCTTACTCGCCGCTGCCAACCTACATGGATTATTACGAGCATATACCAGGCTATAAAAACGGCGGACGCTCAATGGATAGCGCCCCCTTTAAAATGAGCAAATTAGGTAAGGCGGCGCGCGATATTCGGCTTGGCCACTACGACGGTCTGCTATTGCCCTTTAACATCACCGTTGTTGAGGGCCGGGAGCTGCAGGAAATGGGCCCGCGCGCGTATTTGCTCGGGCTGCGTCTTTTACTGCGCTACCTCATCGATATTCCTGCGCGGCTGCGGCGGGAACACGACAACCGTCTGGCACTGGGGCCTGCTCTGGTAGCGCGGCTGCGACGCTCCCTGCTCGATCGCGATATCCCCCTCTGGCTGGACTCGCCAGTTAAGGAACTTATAGTCGAACAGGGCCGAGTCTGTGGCGCGACCGTTTTACATGAGGGACAAACTCGCGTGGTTCGCGCACGCCGCGGCGTGCTGCTTGGCACCGGTGGCTTTTCTCACAATACCCAACTGCGTGAGCAGTACCAGCAAGCACCCACGGGCTCCAGCTGGACAGCGGCTGCCCCGGGCGCAACCGGCGACGCTATTTTAATGGGCGAGAAAGTAGGCGCCGCATTAGGGTTTATGGAATGCGCCTGGTGGTCACCCACCTATACCATTCCCGACGGACGAGTACTGGCATTGATCGCTGGAAAATCGAACCCCGGCTCCATCATGGTTAATCGCCTAGGCAAACGTTTTGCCAATGAAGCACAGCCTTATGAAGATCTGGTCAAAGCTCAGTATGCCAACGACGCAACGGGCGAACAGGCTATTCCCTGCTATCTACTTTTTGATGCGACTTATCGCAGCCGATATGCCGTGGGTCACATTAAGCCGGGCAAAGTGGAAAGCGACAAAAGCATCCCACCTGAAAACTTTGAGTCCGGACTACTGACCAAAGCGGAGACACTGGAAGAGATGGCTAACAAACTCGGCATAGACAGCGCCACGCTTATCAAAACGGTAGCCGATTTCAATCTGCATGCCCGCGATGGTGAAGACCCCCTATTTCACCGAGGCGTCTCAGAACACGACCGTTACTACGCTGACAAAAAAGTCAGCCCCAATCCCTCTGTCGGCCCCTTAGACAATGCGCCCTACTACGCGCTGCGCTGCGAGCCGGGTGACCTGGATACCAAAGGCGGTCTGATGTGTGATGAACACGGGCGTGTATTAAACGCTGCAGGCGATCCGATTGCGGGGCTATACGCAGCGGGAAATGCAAGTGCAGCAGTTATGGGAAATACCTACCCCGGTGCAGGCGCAACCATAGGCTCTGCCATGACCTTCGCCTATCTGGCGGCAAAACATGCGTTCGAGCGTGACAATACTGAGACAGCATCATGAGTGAATCTAAATACGCTTTCATGAAACCCGGTAACTACGCTAGAGGCTGGCATGTAGTTCTGTTTTCACAGGAGCTGGCAGTTGGTGAGGTAAAGAAGCTGCATTACTTCGAACAGGATCTGGTCGCCTACCGAGGCGAATCCGGACAAGTTGCGATTCTCGATGCACACTGCCCACACCTTGGAGCCAACCTCGCTAGCGGTGAAGGCCGGGTAAAGGGTGACAACATTGCCTGTCCCTTTCACGGATGGACATTTAATCCAAAGGGGCAGTGTGTGGAGATACCTTACGCCAGCTCTATTCCCGACAAAGCCGTCAATGCACTCAAGGGCTGGCCAGTATTGGAGAAGAACGGTTTCATCGCACTTTGGTATGACACAGAAAACGGCGAGCCGGAAAGCTATATGCCGAACATTCCCGAGTGGAACACGGCTGGCTGGGGCGACTGGAAGTTCAATCGTTCCCGCATCAGGGCAAAGGCATGTGACGTTATCGAGAACATCGTCGACATTGCGCACTTTCCCCATGTACATGGGGGTCTTGTGAAATCTTTCGAAAATAAGTTTGAGGCGCGCAGCGTCACCCAACTCTCCACTGTGCAACGCAATCCTGACGCCAAGATGATTATGCCACCGGGCGTTAATTTTGATCTGGTGGACGCTCGCAACGAGGCGGGCGAGGAAGCCGATGCCTGGGGGGACGCGACTTATCACGGCCCATCGATAATGTATTACTACACTGAATCCAATAGTCCTGAAATGAGCTTCAAAAGCTGGTGGGTAAACTGTCACACCGCTGTGAATCAGGGCGAAGTCGACCTGTGCTCTGCGGTTATCGTCAGCAGCCTGGACGGCTCACCACTGGACCCTCAGTTTGCCGAACTCTACCCCCAAATGGCTCACATTGCCTTTGGGCAGGACGTGGAGATCTGGAAGGACAAGGTATACCGGGAAGACCCTATACTGTGTGACGGGGATGGGCCTATTAACAAACTGCGACGTTGGTACGAGCAGTTCTATTTACCGCGGTTGTAACCAAGGCTGCCACTAGAGGTAGAACTACCCGAGACAAAAAAACAGCAGGCACCAGCAGACAGCCGGAGTACGCATGGGTGCGTTCGGAATACTAAAATGGGGTGTTGTAGAAAGCCCGAAGCAATGCCCCTACCGCAAAAGATAGGGGCGACTACGACTAGGTGGCAGCGGTGGTGGCAGCGGGTACTTTCTCACGCTGGTTATTCTGCTTGGCAGCGGCCAGACTGGGCTGTCCACTGATGCCAGATTGAATAACGTCGATTTTGTTGCCGCCCTTCAGGAAGGCCTTGGTCTGCTCTTCTATTGATGCAGATGTTTCTACAGCCGCTGGTTGTTTTTTCTTAGCAGCTGCTCGCATGGATTTGCGCGCCATAATATAGGCCTTATTTAGTGAGAAAGCCCGCCATTATACACGAAAAGCACTCTAAATGTGGGAAAACGTGTCTCAAAGAGGCTTGGAGAGCCACACGCAGGACGCCTTGGGAACTTGAGAATAAGCGTTCAATAGCGCCGTCTTCAGCGGTCCTTGTACTGTGGTTTGCGCTTTTCAAAGAAAGCCAACCCCGCCTCCTGCACATCTTCCGTGAGTGATAACAACGCCTGATGTCTGTCCTCAACAGCCATAGCGGCCTCTAGACTCGCCGCATCAACACTTATATTCAATGCGTCCTTTGTCAGCCGTAGGCCCATTGGGGACGTGAGTAGCATATCGTCGATAAACGTCTGGGCAGCTTGCTCCAGTTGATCATCCGGCACCAACTCCGACACTAGATTTACCGCCAGAGCCCGTGGCCCTTGAATAAAGCGCCCTGTCATCAACAGCTCCGAAGCTATAGAAGTACCCACCAATCGTGGCAGGAAATAGCTGCTGCCCATATCGCAGCCGGTAAGACCGATTTTAATATACGCCGCATTCATCTTGGCGCTCTCCCCTGCTATACGAATATCAGACGCCAGCGCCAGACTGAAACCGCCACCGCAGGCCGCGCCGCGCACCAGAGAAATAATTGGCTGTGGGCACTTACGCATGGCCAGGTAGATGCGCGCAATACGGCGCTGCAGCGCCCATATGTTGCGGGGCGTGCGTTCAACCTCCGCAAACGCCCCTACAGACATATCCAGCCCTGCACAGAAGTGCTTGCCGTTGTTTTTCAGCACTACAATGCGAACTTCTTCGCGCTCACGCAGACCCTCAAAATAGCCAACTAGTGCATCCACCAGCTCCGCATTGAGTGCGTTACCCTGGTCGGGCCGATTCAGAGTCACCCATTCAACACCGGCCGAGTCGTCCCGCTGCTCAATCAATAGCACTTGTTCTTCAGTCAAAATAAATCTCCCACAGAAAGTATTCACTTGCCGAGCATAATACATCGGTTTTCTCTCATTCTACGAAGGCAGGTGTTTGTATTTCAGCCGCAACCGCTGCAGCCTGGCACAGCAAGGCCAGTTTCACTGGAACCGCGCATCCAGTATCCTCAAGCACTGCCTATTCATCGATACAGGAAACCAAATTTTGAGCGATCACCGAGAAGGCTGGGAAGCACTGCTGGAGCAGTTGCGTCAACGCACCGCCCTTGCCGAAGCCATGGGCGGAGAAGAAAAGGTAGCCAAGCAGCACCTGCGAGGCAGACTCACAGCGCGCGAGCGTGTTGACATTTTGAGCGACGATGGCAGCTTCAACGAACTGGGTGCTCTGGCAGGCGGTAACCACCCCGGTGGTGAGGCGCCTCTTGCCGGGGATGGACTGGTAGGTGGCATCGCTAGAATCAACGATCGTAGCGTAGTCGTGATAGCGGAGGACTTCACCGTTAAAGGTGGCTCCATAGGGCATCCCAACGCGGCAAAACGTACACGGCTGGTCACTCTTGCTACGGAACAGCGCCTGCCGCTGATATTGATGCTGGACGGCGCCGGTGAGCGCGCTGGCAACCAAGCGGAGCGCTATCCCAACAGTCCCAATGATCTGCAGCTTGTGGCGGATCTAAAAGGCAAGGTGCCGGTAGTCACATTGGTACTGGGTGTATCCGCTGGCCACGGAGCTCTGACCGGAGTCTTCGCGGACCTCATAGTCATGTCCGAAGGCTCCGCCATGTTTACCGCCGGGCCTCCCCTGGTAGAAGCTGCACTGGGAATTACGGCAACGCCCGAAGAACTGGGCAGCGCGTATATGCACACGCATGAAAGTGGCGTGGCCCACAACCTGGGAAAAACCGAGCAGGACTGTTTTGCAATGACACGCTACTTTCTCAGCCTGTTACCACAGCGTGCGGGAGAAACCTCTCCGCAAAATCGTTCGCTTCCTGCCGCCGCAAAACGACCACTGGAGCGGTTAGTCGATATTATTCCTCCAGTTGCGAATCAGGCTTATGACATGCGTCAGGTACTAAACGAACTGGTGGACAGCCAAAGTTTATTCGAACTACAACCGGACTACGGCACGAGTATGCTAACGGCGCTGGCAAAGGTAGGCGGCGTGCCCTGCATGTTGATCGCTAACCAGCCCATTGTTCAGGCCGGAGCAATCACGCCGGAGGGAGCCACCAAGGCCTGCCACTTTATCGAGGTTGCACACCACTTCGGCCTTCCGCTGATCAGCCTGCTGGATAATCCTGGCGTAATGCCAGGCCCTGCTGCAGAGAAAGCAGGAGCACTAAAAGCTGCCGGCCAAATGTTTCTCGCACAACGCCGCTACAGCGGCCAGAAGATCGTGGTCACCCTGCGCAAGGCTTTTGGTTTTGGCAGTTCGGTAATGGGAATGAACCCGTGGGACCATCAAGCCATCAGCCTCGCCCTGCCCTCTGTGAATTTGGGTGGCGTACCTGCAATCGGCGGTGCGCAGGCATCGCGAGCATCTCAGGAAGAAGCGGCCCATCTACAGGAACTACAGTCGGGTGCATGGATTCCAGCGGATGCCATGGCATTTGACAAAGTGGTTGCGCCAGCGGATCTGCGCAATGAATTGATCAACGTGCTGCATCTACAATGAGCACGTCTCTTTGAGGATTAACGCCGAGGAAAATTACTCTAATGAAAACCGGGGCCTGGGTCGACTCGAGAGCCTGGCACCATTGTCCCGCCCTTGAACAAGGCTTTACGAGACTCGCTTGCGCCTCGCCGCAAAACCAAATGCCGCTAGCATCATCAAGGCTACGGTTGAGGGAGCGGGTACAGGCGCTTCGCTACGTAAAACTTGACCGCGAATTTCGCCCCCTGGGAATTGAGGCGTGTGGATATTGATGTACCACTTTCCTGCTATTAGATCAGCAAGGTCACTGGCGGCAATTATTGAATCACCAATGGACGGACTGCTCAATCCGCTGATACCACCGAAATTCAGAATCACTCCGGCATTGACTCCGGGGTCTGCTGAGCTATGAAAATGACCAGCAAAAGCCGGGGCACTAAGACCAGACCACTGTATGTCCCAGGAAAACTGGTTGGTACTGTCTTCGAAAACAATGGTTGCAGTACCACCCGTGCCAGCACCAGCATTGGCCTGATCGCCATCAATGGTAGCCTCAAAAAAAATCAGGATGGCAGACGCAG
>JBLFWP010000022.1:0-44423 GCA_047611225.1 Halioglobus sp. | reverse complement strand
TGGATCGCCCGGAAAAGCGCAACGCCATGTCCCATGAAATGTGGCGCAATTTTCCAGTTGCCATGCAGGCGATTGCCAGTGACCCCGAAGTGCGTGCCGTTATCATCGCAGGCCGCGGAAAGAGCTTTTGCGTAGGTATCGACCTCGCAGACCTAGGCAGCAAACCCAGCCCTGGCGAGAAAATATCCGGCGCGACCGCCAACCTTAGGCAAATAGACGTCACGCGGGCCTTTCAGGCGGCCATCACAGCCATCGCAGATTGTCCCTTGCCCGTTATAGCGGCAGTCCATTCGCATTGCATAGGCGCAGCTATGGATCTGATCACCGCCTGCGATATTCGGCTTTCATCTGAAGACGCGATCTTTGGTGTGCGTGAAACGAAAATCGGCATCGTTGCAGATGTGGGAACCCTACAACGCTTACCGGGTATCGTAACCAACGGGCAGGTCGCTGAACTTGTCTATACAGGGAAAGATATCGACGCGAAGCGCGCAGAGAAGATCGGGCTGGTGAATGATGTCTATGCAGATGCAGAGGCTGTTCTTAACGCAGCGCAGGAAATGGCAACAGAGATAGCCAGCAATGCACCCTTGGCCGTTAGGGGCAGTAAATTCATGCTGCAGCAGGGAGAAGATTTGACCAAGGAGCAGAGTCTACTTCTCAATGGCTTGTGGACGATGACCACTACGCTCAATTCAAATGATCTTACTGAAGCAATGCTCGCCTTTATGGAAAAGCGACCCGCTACTTTTACTGGCAGTTGATACGCTAAAGAGAATCCCTTATCACGATTTGATTCAAAACATGGTACGCGGATTACACTGCACCTTCTCGCCAGCCTGACAGGTCACTAGCATGTTCTCCGGCAAAATAGACTTGCCCCTGAGGCTCGCCGTTAAAGCTACTGCTGTTGTGCAATAGCGCCGCTCGATTATCGTTGGTGAAATTTTCTAACGCAATTTCAAACTGCGACAGTAGCCCAATATGCACTCATGATGATGGGGTATACGCACAGGCCCTGGTTTAAAGTACAGGGATTCATCATCATCAAATTCGCAAAACTGTGTGCTGTCCAACTCTTCAACGACGTCACCACTGCGTAGCGTTCGACAACGACCACCTGCTATGCCATTAGCTTTAACAACCCTGCATGATAACCCAGCTGTAACAACTCCCAGGCAGCGCTCATACCGGCGATACCCGCTCGCAGAATGATAACCCGTTTACCATCGCCCACATGCGCTGCTCAGTCAGAGGGAATAGGGTGTGCGCTACTTCCGCCAGGTATATCGAGCGATTCCATGAGGGTAGGCTCGGTGCCCACTGTGTGCTCGCTACTCGAAGCAGAGTCGCAGGCGCTAATACCCAGAACAGGCATGGACTTTAGTAATGTGCTTCTTCCTGCCAGCCTCCCAGCAGTTTCAAAAAAACTCGTGGCGCATTGTCTTCGGTTCCTGCAAAGTCACTCTTGTCAGGTGAGAATATGGTGACGAATGTATCCCCAAAGTTTGCACTATAGAAGGCCTCTTTAAAGGGCTGTAGAAGTCAAAGATTCGGCGTGTTATTTGCTCCCAACAAAAGTTGCCGCAGGGATTTTAATGGCATATAGTGTGCCATTACCTGAGTGCGTGATTTTCTAAATTTTACATTTATTCCTTTTAAATCAATAAGGTACGCCTATGGAGATTCTTCGTACGCCCGAAGAACGCTTTGATAATCTAGTCGATTACCCCTTTTCACCGAACTACATGCAGATCGGCGAAGGCGAAGCACTGCGCCTACATTATCTGGACGAAGGCCCAGTTGACGGACAGCTTGTTTTACTACTGCATGGACAGCCTTCCTGGTCCTACTTATACCGCTTTATGATTCCACCATTGGTGGAGGCAGGCTTCCGGGTAATCGCGCCGGACCTGATCGGTTTTGGGCGTTCTGATAAGCCTGTACAAAGCGAAAACTACAGCTACGCCGGGCACATTGCGTGGATGAGCGAGTGGCTAAAAAAAATGGAGCTGACTGATATCACCCTGTTCTGTCAGGACTGGGGCAGCTTGATTGGCTTGCGCTTGGTTACCGCCTTCCAGGAACGTTTTTCACACGTGGTTTTATCCAACGGTGGGCTACCAGCTGGCATGGTTCCCGAGGAATTCACCGAGCCTCTCAAGGAAGCGTATAAGACACTGCCTGTGGTCAAAGCTGAAGAACTGGGCGAGCGTTTCGCAGATACCTCAGGCATTCCAGGCTTCCTGTACTGGCGCAAGTTTTGCGCAGAAAGCCCCGATCTGGAAATCGGGCACTTGATGGCACAAACCAGCGCCGTACCATTGTCACCTGCAGCGCAAGATGCCTATAGAGCGCCTTTTCCAGACCAGAGCTATATGGCTGGAGCGCGTCGCTTCCCCAGCCTGGTACCGCTTTTTCACGACGAGCCAGAAGCCGCGGAGAACAAAGCGGCATTCGAAGTTCTGGCCAAGTTCGACAAGCCGTTTATGACTGCTTTCTCTGACAATGATCCCGTAACTGCCGGTGGGCAAAAAACCTTTGAGGAGAAAGTGCACGGTGCTCAGGGCATAGCACACAGAATTATTAAGGGAGCGGGGCACTTTGTGCAGCAAGACGCACCCGAAGATTGCGTTCAGGCGATATTGGATGTTACTGGCCGCGGCTGAACAGAAACACTCGAAAATTAGAACTTTATAACGGAGACACATCATGGATACACAATTTAACGTAGAGGATCTCGCCTTTCAGGCAGAAGTTCGCGCCTTTTTAGCCGAAGCCTGGGACTCCGATTTGAAAGCCAAGGCGGGTAACATAAGCACCATGAAAGAAGGTGTCGAAGAGTGGCAGCGACGTCTCAATGCCAAGGGCTGGATGGCTCCAAACTGGCCAGTAGAACATGGCGGCACTGACTGGAGTGTTACGCAGTCATTTATTTATAGTTCCGAGCGCGCAGCTGCGGGCGCACCTGATGTATTGCCGTTTGGCGTAACCATGGTTGCACCTGTCATCATCAGCTATGGCAATGAAGAGCAGAAATCCAGGTTTCTACCTCCCATTCTAGCCAGCGATGAATGGTGGTGTCAGGGTTATTCCGAGCCAGGTGCCGGTTCCGACCTTGCCTCATTACAAACACGCGCAGAAGCGGACGGTGATGATTACCTGATCACTGGCAGCAAGATTTGGACAACTTACGCTCAATACGCAGACTGGATCTTCTGTCTGGTACGCACCGATAATTCTGGCAAGAAGCAGGAAGGCATTACATTCCTTCTGATCGACATGAAGAGCCCGGGTATCACGGTTCGTCCCATTGAAACGATTGACGGCTTTCATCACCTCAACGAAGTTTTCTTCGACAATGTACGTGTACCGATGAGTAACCGTATAGGCGAAGAGGGCAAAGGCTGGACTTATGCTAAATCCCTGTTGGTGCAAGAACGTTTGTCCATTGCTGAAATCGCTGACTCAAAACGTGCTTTGGTTGAACTGCGCGAGCTGGCTCGCAATGAAGTAAACAGTGGCAGCTCATTGCTCGATGACCCGCTATTTGCCAAGCGCATCACGGATATCGAGATTGACCTGATGGCCCTTGAGTACACCGAGCTAAGAGCGCTGGCAGACATTGCCGAAGGCAAACCTGCCGGCCCGGAGTCGTCTTTATTGAAACTACAGGGAACGGAGATACAGCAAGCTATTCAAACGCTGCGTATGGATGTTGCTGGCTACTACAGCGGCACACTACAGGGCGATCTAAGTGCTTCCGAATTAGGGCACGATTTTGCCGATTCGGCCCAGAAACTTTACTTCCGCGGACGCGCCTCCTCCATTTACGGTGGCTCCAATGAAGTGCAAAAAAACATTACCGCCAAGTACGTACTTGGACTGTAGGAGATAAAATATGAATTTTAATCTGAGTGAAGAACAGACAATGATACGCGATAGCATCGCGCGCTTTGTACAAGAGAACTACGAGTTCGACCAACGCAATAAAGTCGTCGCGATGGAGCACGGTTTCAGCGCTGAAAACTGGCAGCAGTTCGCCGAGTTAGGCTGGTTGTCTATCCCCTTTGCCGAGGAGCATGGTGGTTTTGGTGGTGGGCCAGTGGACAACATGGTGATCATGCAGGAATTTGGTAGAGGCTTGGTTGCCGAGCCTTATCTAGCCACTGTACTTCTGTTTGGCGGGCTTTTGGAAGCCGGTGCAAGTGCTGAGATTCAAGCTGAAACTATTCCCCAGATCATCGGTGGCAAGCTACAGGGCGCTTTTGCCTACCTGGAGCGCCAAAGCCGCTATGAAATGAGCGACGTGACCACCTCAGCCCGCCAGGACGGCGACAACTGGGTATTGAACGGTGAAAAGACAGTGGTACTCAACGGTGGTGCAGCGCAACAGCTGATTGTCTCAGCACGCACCAGCGGCGAGCAGTCAGATGAAAGCGGCATTACACTGTTTCTGGTTGATGCCAATGACAGCGGAGTGCAGCGTCAGGTTTATCGCATGACCGACGGTCAGGAAGCGGCGAATATAACCCTATCAAAGGTCACAGCCAAAGCGGTAGTAGGCAACGTGGGCGAGGCGCTTACACTTATGGCTCCTACCATTGATGCTGCCCGACTGGCGATTAGCGCCAACGCTCTGGGCGCGATGGAATCACTGAATGCCCAGACATTGGAATATGTCAAAACACGAGAGCAGTTTGGC
The DNA here is from genome assembly GCA_047611225.1 of Halioglobus sp. GTDB lineage: Bacteria > Pseudomonadota > Gammaproteobacteria > Pseudomonadales > Halieaceae > Marimicrobium. Next base: position 39,718 of record JBLFWP010000022.1, on the reverse strand, counting down.
GTGGCCATTGGCTCGTTCCAGGCATTGCAGCATCGCCTCGTAGATATGTTTGGTTCCTGTGAAAATACCAAGTCTCTGCTGTATCGCGCTGTCTGCGCAGCCAAAGCTGATGACGACGATGCACTGCGTAGCCTGCTTGCCTTGAAGGTAATGGTAGGCCGGGCAGGGCGCCACATCGGCAGTGAGTCCATTCAGCTGCACGGCGGCATGGGTATGACAGATGAGCTGAGCGTGGGCTTCTACGTCAAACGCCTGATGATTATCAACACGTTGTTTGGCGACGCAGATTATCACCAGCAGTTGTTTTCTACTCTGGTTAACGCACCAGCGGCTCAGGTCGTCAACACAAGTTCGCAGGCTGCCTAAACCTACCCTGTTACAGTAGCCCGGATGTCTCTGGGCTACTGTGTACTTCTACAACATCCGTTCCACGCTATTTCAACCGCCTGTCTCCGGAGACCTTGCAGCACGACACGGTCCCTGCTATTGATATGCCATGAATATCAATAAGACAGAAAAGTACCTCGTTAGCCCAAAACCACCGATAGTTCGCGATGAACTCGCGCATATTGGCGCCGGTTTACGCTTCACCCAAAGCCCCACAAAATTCTTCAACGACCTTCGCGAAGAATACGGCGACGTCTTTCTTGTCGATGTATTTGGTTACAAGCTGTTCTGTGTATTCTCGCCGGACGGTTTGAAAAGCCTCTACGCAGCGGCGGAGAACGAAGCGAGTTTCGGCATGGCAACATTCGACATGCTTGGCTTTAAAACACCTGTCGAAGTGTTTCTCGATGCAGATATAGATTTATTTTACGAACTGCTGACGCCCGCCAAAGTGTCCGGTTATAACGCAGTGTTCTTGCAAGGGATTACCGAGGTTATCGACGATTGGGGAAAAGAAGGCGAGATCGATGTCTTCGACAGCTTACGCACTTTAGAACAACGCGTAGGCTTTCGTCTCTGGATAGGTGCTGAGGCCTCAGCCGATTCACTGTGGCCGACCCTGAAAAGGCACTTTGATGTATTGTCTCAGGAGAACGCTTTTGTCAGTCCGCAGAATACACTCGACACTCTAACCAGCGGCAAAGCGAAAGAAAAGGCCGCCATTAGCCATGTTATGACGCTAGTAGGAGACATTATTGATGAGCGGAATAGCACCGACAACTGGCCCGATGACACGCTGACCTTTCTCTGCAAGAGATTTGCCGGCAACGATGCCAGAGTCACTCTCAGGAAAGTCACACACAATCTGATCAACGCCAATCAAGGCTTCTTGTCCAATCTTTATGCTGCCCTGGCCTGGGTACTGATAAATCTCCAGCAGCACCCTGACTCTTTAGCCAGAATGAGAGACGAGATCGAATCTACAGAAACGAAGTTTGGGCCAGGCTTTTTGCAAGCTCAGCAAGCGCTGGACAGTATGACCTTCTGTGAACAGCTATTAATGGAGAGCGTGCGACTGGCACAGCGTTCCATTACCCTAAGAAAAGTTATGAAGGAAATTTCCTTCGACTGCGGCGACAAGCAATACGTTCTACAGCCCGGTGTTTACGTCACCACCATGCTCTCAGTCATTAACACACAAACCGAGGAGCTGGCGCGCTTTGATCCAGACCACTATAAAGGTAGAAGAATAAGCCCAGAACTCATTGCCAAGGGGAAAGAAACGATATCAACCTTTGGTCATGGGCAGCATGCGTGTCCCGCTCAAAAGTTCTCACACAATATGTGTAAGATACTTATTACGCTACTTCTTCAACGCTTTGAATTTTCGACTCCGGATCAAGCCATAGCGCCCAGTAGCTCGCAAATGGGCGGCGTCTCCCGCGCGGCCGACAATGTCACGCTGCGCTATCGTTCGCTATAGCCTAATTGGACCGGGGGGCAGCCTCTTATTGGTCTATGCTAAACCATTGCCATGCTGCAGTGCAGAGTCGGGGCATTGTGCTTGTAGATGCTGGAGCTGCACAATGTAAACGCAGAGAACGAGAGTCAGCTGCGATGATTTATAGTGTTGGCTGTTGTGGTTAGTACAGAGTAGTAGAGACTTGAATCAGGAGAGAAACCGATGCCAAAGCTCGACCATATAATTTTAAAAGTGAACGATGTCGATACCAGTGTCGATTTTTACACTCGCATTATGGGGTTCGAATGTGAGGGAACCGAAGGTCCCTTCACCATTATTCGAACAGATCCCGAGTTCAGAATGCAGCTGGCTCCCTGGGGTACGGCGGGGTACGAGCATTATGCGTTTGCAGTTACCACGCAGGAGTTTGACGATATTTTTACTCGGGCAAAGGAAGCTGGAATAGAGCACGGTCCCACCTTTGACAGTGTAGGTACCAACACCGGACCAGGGAAGGAAATGGGTGCAATGGGGGAGGCACCCACTTTGTACCTATGCGACCCCAGTAAGCACCTTATAGAGATTCGTAGCTACGAATAATGTTTGCAGGCGCCGCAGTCTTTGCAACCAAGGCGCCAGATCAACCGGCTAAAACCCTTTGCTGGTTATCTCTATCTCTTTTGAGCCTGCCGGTAGTGAAAAAGTCGTTCCATCTCGGCCCATCGTATAATCACTGAAGACATCATCCACGCCTTCCAACCACGCCGCTTCCATCCCAGGAAAAATCAGGGGAGGGACGATGTGGTAGTACAGCAGGTGGCCAACACCTGCGTCTCTGGCTGTCTCTGCCGCTTCCACCGGGCTGGCGTGGTAGTCCAGAATATCAAAAGTAATTTTCGCCATGCCCGCATTCCCGGTTTTAGTTGCCGCCGCATTCATGATCCCCACCAGCTGTGGAGACAGTGCCTCGTGAACTAACAGATCGATGTCTTGGGCATACATTTCAATGTTGTCTGATTTGGCCGTGTCTCCAGACACCAGTATTGTGCGGCCTTTATAGGTAAACAAATACGCTACCGCCGGGTTGACCGGTTCGTGATCAACTGCCAACGCCTGTATGGTCAAATCGCCATCGACAAAAACAGTTCGCAGTTCCCTGCTGGCAGGTAAGGGGAAGGGGTGTGCAACCATGCCGGTGCCACTGGGGGGCGCTACTGCATCACCGTGATGATCATTCCGATATACCGCATCCTGCGCATAGGCAGTATTGAAACCCTTAACCACTTGAGCAACGCCCTCCGGACCATAAACCGGAAGCGGGCTAGTATTGCCTTCTGATACCCAGCGAATCGTGGCCATCTCTCCCAGACCATCAATATGGTCGGAGTGAAAATGTGTTAGAAAAACACCTTCGATCCGGCCCGTGGGATAGCGCATTCTGTTGATATTGCGCAGGCCATTGGTTCCTGCATCAACCACAAACAATTTGTCACCAGCAATGACGAGTACACAAGCTCCCGATCGCTTCGGATCAGGCAGTGGCCCGCCTGCACCACACAGAGCCAGATGGAGTCCGTCCTCCAAATCGGCAACTATGTCAGTCGACATAGCCATCTCAATGCCTTTACTCAAAACTTGAGTGGCTATCGTCGCTCGTTGGGTGTAGACCAACAAGGCTATCACAGCCGTAGCTATCAGTACTTTCTTCATTTTTTTCCTCTCTGATAATTAGGCGCCAAGCATTTTTGCGTTGGTACCAAAGGGTAGGTTCTGATCCCGGTTAACACCGCTATCGAGTTTTTCGATTTCCCAGAAAGGTTCCCAACAACCATGTTGCTGTAGCCGCTGTTGCACGCTGCGCGCTGCACTTTCGGGTAGCTCGCTGTAATGCAAACGCAATTGCTCCAGACACCATATTCGATAATCAGAGACACGGGCTCCCGGATAGCTAACGCCAGCCACCGTGATTGTTTCGCGTTTTTTTCCTGCAGTAATTGCTCGTACATTTTCGTTTAGATAGGGGAGGTATGTTTTACCAATATCATCCAACCACGGCCCCCAGTCATCGGGTACGCCGGTCAACCAATCGCCATACAGATCGCTAGAAGGGTAGTTCCACAGTCTTGCAATCCACTCCCAGACCGCAGGTGCTTGCACGCGCATAATTTCTGCGGGAACGGGATCCTGACCAAAGTGCCTTAGAAATGGCCCCATAAAAGCGATATCGGCAAGGCTGGGACTATCGCCCAATAGAAAAGGGCGCTTTTCCAGGCAGTCTGAAAGCCACTTCAGGTTATCGTGATAGACAGCCTCTACCTGTAAGCGATTACCCTCGGTAACACCGTCGCCCTGTGTGTAACCTCCGCGCTGACGGCGGCGTACGATTAAGCGTTTCAGCCACCCCGGCAGTGGTATATCAGCGGCTACCTCGTCCGCCAAGTGCCTGCTGGCAAACATCGCCCCCTCATCCTCGTACCAGCGGTAGTGCATCGCCGGGCGCCACAACCATTCATCCGCATAGTCTTCTAACAACAGGCTAAAGAAACGCTGCTCGGGATCAGTGGGCACGATGGGAGGCGTAGGGTACAGCTTCTCCAGCCAAGCGATAATGGGTGTTGTATCTGTAATCCAGCGTCCATCAGCCAGCGTTGCCGCCGGCATTTGTATAGCCCCGGTCTTCTTGCCCATCTTGTCCATACTGTTCGAACCTTTCATGGCTTCGAATGTATAGGGTAGGCCTTTAGCACGAAGATACATTTCCAACTTCCCCGTGAAGTAGGAAATGTTGGAGCCGTACACCGTAAGTGGAAGAATTTTATCGCTCATCAGGTATTGCCTCTGATAATCGTTGCCAGAAAATACAATTCAAACACCAAAAAAAAGAATGGTCACAAAAAATCAGGCCACGCCCGTCAACTTTTTCTGTAAACGATTCATGCCGCCTATCCAACGATCGTAATCGGAAGCCTTGCGCTGCATATACGTTTTTACTTCTTCATGCGTGAGTATCAAAAAAGCATCGCGCTCAAGATGCTCCACAACAATATCCGCCAGATGATCAGGCTCCATCATCCCATCGCCGGCTGCAGCTTTAGTGCCTTCGTCTTCGGTGTTCTCGGTCATGGCAGTACGCACGGCTTGGGGGCAGAGCATGGAGACTTTAATACCTTGATGGGCATAGGTGAGCGCCAGCCATTCGGCAAAACCAACTGCAGCATGCTTGCTGACGCCGTAGGCAGCACCGCCAATTTGATTGAGTAATCCTGCCGCGGAAGCTGTGTTAAGAAAATAGCCGCCGCCACGTTCAACCATCTTTGGTACCAGATGCCTCGCAGCGTATACATGCGGCATCACGTTCACGTCCCAGCTGATCTGCCACTCGGCATTGTCTGACTGTTCTGTGGCACCTGCTGCGAGCCCAGCATTGCTGCAGAACAGATCGATGGGGCCAATGGTCTTTTCTGTCTCTTCAATAATGCGAACAATGTCTTCTTCTTTTGAGACATCCGCGGACATCGCAACGCAACCCAACTCATCGGCTGTAGCCTGGGCCGTGTCGGCATTGATATCGACCGCCACAACGGACTTTGCGCCTTCGGCAAGAAACTTTTTAGCTAGCGCCTTGCCTATACCACCTCCGGCACCGGTGATCACAATAATTTTGTCTTTAAGCTGCATTTTTAATCCTCTGGACTCACATTCAGACTGTTGACATAATAACTGCCATAATCTTTAAAGTCACAGAAATTGTCCCCCAAACATCGAGAAATTTACCATGGAAGTAGTCAATCAAGTTATGCCGAATCGTGAGCAAATGGCCGGTTTCATGGCCCCAGATGACGGTGAGGCAATTTTCATGGTCAATCTTCTCAAATACAAAGAAAAGGCAGAATATGACGATGGCAGGGAAACAGAGCTCACCGGACGGGAGGCATATCATCTCTACACCGAGGGTGTTGTGAAATGCCTTGCCAAAGTAGGCGGAGGAATCACTTTCAACGGCCGCGTGAGACGCCTGGCGCTGGGTGCTGTAGAGGATCTATGGGACGATATTGCTATTGCCATGTACCCCAGCCGCACAGCCATGCTGGAAATGCTGCAGCTTCCTGAAATGCAGATAATAGGTGAGCACCGGGCAGCGGGGCTGGCGGGGCAGCTGAACATAGAAACCGTAGGCATGGATAGTTTTGGATCCATCTAGCTGTATTTCCAGAAGCCGGACTGACCCAGTAAGGTTCGCGCCAACTTCTGCGATTTAGTGAGTCGTGCTACGCTCGCAGGTTCAGTCTAATGGAATCAGCCGATGAGACTTCTGATCAAATTTTTCACCCGAACACTGCTGTTAATTTTGCTGCTTGCTGTAGTGGCCTACGCTATCGCGCGCGCGGGTTTGAAAGACCTTGATCAAGCAGCCCGAGATGAACTGGGCGGCCATTATTTACAAACTGATCACGGCCTGCTGTCTTACACCCGCGAGGGCTCGCTGGCCGCGCCTGTAGTGATACTGGTTCATGGTTTCAGCACCCCAAAATTTGTCTGGCAGCAGGTAACACCGGCTGTCCTGGCGGCGGGCTATCAGGTCATAAGCTTTGATCATTTGGGGAGGGGATTCTCTGACAGGCCAGAAGGCCCCTACGATTCGGCGTTGTATCAAAGCGAACTCGCAGGGTTGATTCAAGGCCTGAACCTCAACACGCCTTTGACGCTAGTAGGATACTCGATGGGCGGAGCCAATGTAGTGGATTACGCAGCGTCACACCCTGAGCAGATAAAGCAGTTAGTACTAATCGCCCCCGCGGGGTATATGCGCAATACGCCCGATGCATCTCCACTGGCAGCCCCAGTAGTGGGCGAGTGGGTGACGACTATTTTCGGTAAAAGTTATGCACGCCAGAGTATCGAGTCTGAAATCAGCGCCGGAAGAGCGCCGGAAAATATGCTGGAAAAATTTGACCAGCAGGCGGCCTTTACAGGTTACACCGACTCTCTGCTCTCCACACTTCGACATTTCCCAATGGCTGATTTGTCGGACCGCTATCGCATAGTGGGTGGCACAGACATTGCCGTGTCAGCAATTTGGGGAACCGCTGACAAAGTCGTTCCCTTTGATGGTGCCGGCCTAATGATGGATGACGTTCCTCAGCTGAAATTAACGCCAATTAAAGGTGCAAACCACAATATGACCTACGGGCAGGCTGATGAAGTTTCCGCGGCGTTAGTGCATGCGCTTAAAGAGGGGTAATCAGCTGGTCGCCTAGTCACAGGCCAGCCCACGATGCCCAAGGTCGGTCTGCACCAAATAGTAGGCGTTTTTGAACCCTATAAATTTGTACTCGCCCGATATTGCACAACAGACATTGCGCCAGATTCTCCAGTCACCATAGCGCGCATTACTGCTTCAATCGGCGGGCCAGTAAAAAACTATCCAGCAATGCTGTCAGTGCTACCAATATAAGTGCCAGCACAAAACGCGGATCGCTATAGGACAGCTGAACCTCCACTGGGAAAGCAATCGTTTTTTCAAGGGCCGCCACTTTGAAACGATGGCTGTCTTTCTGCTCGGCGTTGGCAATAATTTCCATCAGACTACGACGACTGCGGTAGCGCATGAGGGCGCCAGCATCCCACACTTCTGCATTTTCGATACCGACAATATCCATACTTTTGTACACCGCTGTCCCCATAAAAATAGGATGAGATGCTCTGCTAAGTAATGCAGGGAACATAAAGCTCATATAGCGAGCCATCAGTTGATCTGCCGTTTCTCCGGGCTGTGCGCCTTCCACATTGGGTGGATTTTCATTGTTATCCAGTATATTGATCATAATGAACTGGCGACCTGTATCTTCGCGCATGAATTTTTCAATAAATTCGGTCGCTTCGGCGCTAGGGTTTCGCGCCTGCAATTTCGCTTTGAATTGTTCTATTTCCTGCGAGCTCAAAGGGCCGCCGAAATCGGTATACCAATATACGAACAAGGCATAGAGGAGGCCGGGGAAAAGCCAAAGTTTTGTACGGGAAGTCATAGTAGCTCCAGGGAAGGCATTTCAGAAATATAAGAATGAGGTACGAATGCCAAGCAGCAGCGGGTGAAAAAACACTGCACACGCTCCACGCGGTATCGCGTTTGCTGTGGCACAAACTGCTGCGCCACTTGCAGAGTAAAGCCTTTATCTGCTGTCATAGGACCTGCTCTGTAATCGGAACGGTAGGCACCGCCATAATATCAACCAACTGCTTATTGTTCACGATGCTGGGGAAATACTGGCTACATAATAATTCGGCAAAGTATTTTACGCTGGGGTAGTGCACGATAAAAACAGAATCGAAATTTTCTTCCCCTTCCATCGGCACTGACCGGCCCACATGCAGTGGCCCATGCCCAAGCGCAGCCATTCGCGATAGAATTTTCGCGTTATATAGTTCTGCTGCAATTTTCTGCTCACCGTTGCCGCGTTTTAACAGGTTACATACGACCAGGCCCTGGCGATTGGTTTCATGCAGGGCCCGCAGTCTACTCAGGTAGATACGGCTCGCATCGAATTCAGGAGAAGTGTGTAGCCTTCATAGATTCTGTAACGGTTCCACCTTCCAGTTGCCAGAAAAAAATCACGTATCCGAAGTTTCAACAGGAATTGCGAGATTGACATACTGCGCTGGCAATTGCGACGCATCCCGTGAATATATGCATGGGCAAATACTTCGTGCGTCGCGAAACCTAAGGTTTCCGCAGAACACTGGGCGTAGCTAATCCCTGAAGGTAACTGAACTAACACCACGCCATCCCTATGACGTTCACCCAGTTGCTTAGAGTCCAGACTAAAACCCGCTTGCCCGGCGAAGATTCAACGAGATGGTCCAGCAGCGCTAAGCTGTTCAATAAAGCGGCGTGCAGAGCCTACAATTTTTTGTCCGCTTTTTATCTTGAACAAAGTGATTACGTAACACGCTTCAGCACTGTGCAGCAGGTTTTGCTGATCCTGCGCAGAAACGCGGCGTAGCCACAGATTGCGAAAATGCTGGAAGGCCATGGCACCCAGCACCATCGCCAACATAGCTAAAAAAATGTCCGGCATCCCTTCCGCTCCAGTTCCCTCAGACTCACCAAATCACGGGCTTTCACCAGATTGCTTGAGTATTGAAATTATTGGCATATATAGTGCCATAATAGTTCAGCTTCCCAACAATAGCAATCTCGATACCCTGCGCACATCAATTGAGCTGCCATACTAGCCGGTGAATCATGCTTAGCACCCGCAATCAGATCCACAAACATAGCTACTTGCTTCTGCCCGCCGCACAGGGTTAAGTTGTCGGCATTCCGTCACTGTTTTTGATGCCCCTATGTGGACCTGTCCCGTTTGTCGACTATCACTTGTTGCCCAAGAAGGGAGAGTGCTCGCCTGTTCCAAGGGCCATAGCTATGATCGCGCGAAAGAAGGCTATATTAATTTGTTACTGGCCAACCGTAAGCGCAGCCTTGAGCCTGGAGATAGCAAAGACATGCTCTCTGCTCGGTCCCGTGTGCATGAAGCTGGCTTGTTTGAACCACTTGCCAATGCCATCGAGCAACAGATGACACACATGCCCAACACTCCAACTCAAGTACTGGATATGGGCTGCGGTGAGGGTTACTACAGCGCGGCACTTAAAGCGGCGCTTCCCAGTGCAGAAGTATTGGGCATCGATATTGCCAAGCCCGCGGTAAGATGGGCTGCAAAGAAATGTCCAGAGGGGAGCTTCGCGGTCGCCAGCATGGCAGACATACCGCTGCCAGATGCAAGCCTGGACCTGGTAGCAAGTGTATTTGCGCCTATAGACGAAGCCGAGCTATCGCGAGTACTCAAGCCCGGCGGAAGTTACCTGAAGATAACGCCAGCACCGCGCCATTTATGGGAACTACGAAGTTTACTGTACAACACGCCCAGACCTCACAAGGATGAACCCCCGCAGCCTGCCCATTTTGAATCTGTAGTTAAGGAGCTTCTGCACTACAGCGTGGACATAGAGGGTGAAATGCTACGTGATCTGGTTGCGATGACACCTTACGCTCATCGAGGTCAACGCGAGAATCGGGAGAGGCTGAGCAATGCAGAAAAGCTAACAATTCAAATGTCGTTCAATATTTCCCTAATGCGCTACCAGCCAGAAGTAGCAGTAGGAGAGGGGGCCCTAAAACCCTTCCAATGGCCTTGATCACGAGTGTTGTGCATGACCTTTGACACTAGCGCATGCACGACAGGGGGGCGACACCAGTGGGAACATAGTGGTGGCTGCGTAAAAAGAACTACAACTGTTCGAGCAATCTCTTTTCGATAAATTTATCGATAGCCGCCAGCTCGGTTTCGAGTTGCGCCAACAACGCCGCCTTTTGTTCAGCGGGTAAAGGGCCCGATCTCGCGAGGCTCGCAACTTCAATAGAAGTGCACAGTTCCCCCAACGCTCTAGCACCCACAGTTACGGCCGACGAACGCAGTTTATGGGCCGCTTTTTCCAGCGTGCGAGCTTGGCCTGAAGTAAATGCTCTGCGAAGTTCTTCCCCAATACTCGCCGCCTCCGCCGGAAAGACTTCCAATACAGAGTCGATCACGTTGGAACCAGCACCAACTGAACTCTCCAGAACAGTAAGATCTATCACGCTCTCACTGACACCCGAAGAAGCCTGTCGGGGATCACGCGCTTCGGCAACAGGTTCCTCAGCGGCAGGTAACCACTTCGCCAGTACGGCACCCACGCTGGCAAGTGAAGCTGGCTTACTCAAGTAGTCATCCATACCGACAGCAATGGAGTGCTCAGCCTCTCCGGACAGCGTATTGGCGGTTAGGGCAACAATGGGGATTCGTACTGGAGGGTCCTCCTCTGCACGAATTGCCTGAGCCAGTTGATAGCCATCCATCTCTGGCATCTGCAGGTCCGTGAGCAATAGGGCGTATTCACCAGTACGCCACTGGCGCAGTGCTTCCTCACCGTGGTTGGCAATTTCGGCACAATAGCCAAGCCTGGTGAGCTGATGCTGGATGACTTTCTGGTTGGTTTCGTTGTCTTCTGCGACAAGGATGAGCCGGTTTTGCATAAGTGCCTCTCGACGAGAGGGTGGCGCAAAGTCGTCTTCATTGGCTACCGATTCCGATGACGCCTTTGCGCCACTTAGACCTGCGGCTACCTCAACAGCCCGTAATAACGTGATTCGGCGCAATATATTGCCATCTACTGCAACTACTCCGGTAGCCTCCAGCTGCACGTGTAGCCTATCGTCTCGAGTTAGCACAACGGCACGGGGATGTCGTTCTAACGTATGCCTGAGCTCCTCTTCGGAAAATTGATTCAGCCCTATATCAATCACCCACACTCTAGGGTCATTCTGGTCGTCGGAAGTAAGCTCCAAAATACTATCCAGGTTAGGCACATGCTCTACAGTTGCCCCCGCATGAGCCAAGTACACACCAAGGTCTGGCATGATTGACTCTGTACCTCCAATGGTAAGACACGTTATGCCACTTAGGTCTGTCTGCGCTTCCACTTGCGCCTGAGAAAAGGGCAGTATTGTAAAAGGAAGCCTCGCTGTAAAAGTTGAACCTTCCCCGTGCTCGCTTTGCGCTACTATCTCCCCTCCCATCAGTTTCGCAAGACTTTGGGAGATCGTTAAGCCAAGCCCGGTACCGCCGAAGTTTCGACTGGTCGATGCATCTCCCTGACTGAAGGGCCTGAACAGTCGCTGCATGGTTGCCTCATCCATACCAATACCATTGTCGGTAACCGAACACTCGATAACCGCCTGGTGTCGCCCCACACTGGTGGCGCTAATTCGCAGAGACACTCGTCCCTGAATATTCTGGTTGCTACTAAATTTGATGGCATTACTGACGAGATTGGTCAGTATCTGGCGCGTGCGTTGACCGTCCCCCAGGAGATTTTTTGGAATCTGCGGATCAACAAATAGACAAAGATCCACGTCATTTTTTGTAGCCTGAATGACTTGTATCGCACACACATCTCCCGCCAGCTCCTCCAGCTCTACCGGCGTAGAATCGATCTCAAGCTTGCCCGCTTCGATCTTGGAGAAATCGAGAACGTCTTCGATAATGCCGAGCAAGGAGAAAGCGGACTGGCGAATCAATCCCGCCATATCAGACTGGTGTTCCTGCAGGTTGCTCTGCTGCAGTACTTCCGTCATGCCAATCACACCATTGAGCGGGGTGCGTATCTCGTGACTCATCGTTGCGAGGAAGGCTGATTTTGCTCGGTTCGCTTCATCGGCTTCAGTTCTGGCCGCCTCCAACTCTTGTTGGTGCTGTTTTTGGTCCGTGATGTCGTGGCTCATTCCCATGAGAGTGTTCGGTCGGCCAACATTATTGCCCTCGACTCTCCGGCCCTTAAGCTTAAGCCAGCGTATCGCGCTATCGGGCAGTATGATTCGAACTTCCAGATCTATAGGTACATTGTTTTCACTAGCATTGCGCGAAGCCGACAGGCAGGCCTCCCGATCATCGAGGTGAGTCATCTCCACCCAATCATCACTGGAAGGGATACCGTCGGCTGGGTCTCGTCCGTACAACACATACATTTGCGGGTCCCAGCGCAGCTCCCTCGTTTCGAGGTCTAGCTGCCAAATGCCCAGCCCAGCCGATTCAAGCGCCAGCGCCAGACGCTGCTTGACTTCTATCAGTTTGTCCTCTTTCGCTTTGCCGTCTGAGATATCGCGGATGATGGATATGAACAGAGTCTCGCCGTTAACCTCAATCGAACTGGTAGCGCTCTCCTCAGGAAAAATGGATCCATTCTTATGCTGACCAAGGCCCGCGTAGTGGATTGAATCAGCGGGAACGTCTCTCTTCTTTAGAACTTTCTCCAGGTCACGAGCATGAGCACGTTGAAACGAGGGCGCTGCGAGCGATTTAACATCACTACCGATCTTTTCCCTGGCGGAGTAGCCGTACATTTTTTCTGCGGCCGGATTAAACGATTCAATCTTACCAGTAACATCAAAGGTGATAATGGCATCAACAGCCACATTGACAATCGCCTGATGGCGAACTCTTTGTGCCTCAGCTTCCTGCTGCAACTGCAAACGAGATTGCAATATCAAACCGGTTATTAAGAACAGATAGCCGAAAATTTTTGACAGCATTCCAGCCATAAAAAAGCTATCAAAGTTGGCTTGGGCATGGGGCATGAACACAGTATGGCTTGCGGTAAACATCGCCAGCGCTAATAACAGATAGTATTCGAATCTGTCTTTACGCCAATTGCCCTTGAAGAAATAACCCAGAAAAGCAGCTAAGAACAGCCCCGCAGGCAGCAGTTCCGCTGGGCGGGGTATCGCACTTTCAGGGTAGTAGGCCTGCGGCAGAGGCACTGGCAGTATCCAGAAAACCAGGATGCAGGCCACCAGAGAAAAAATGGCTGTAACACCCACAGTAAATAGGTGAAGCCCGCTTCCACCTCCCCGCTTTTCGTACAGGCCCACCAGCAGGCTAACGCACAGCATGGCTGCCAGAAAGACACGGGAGGGTAACCATCCCCAGGCGATCAGCTCTGAGAGTAGGACGTGTTGCGACCTGGGAAACGTCGCAACCCCGTGGCATATATCGAAAATTCCGGAGCCAATAAACCCAACGGCAGCGATGGTGAGAGCATTATCCCGCACTCTGCTCTCATCTCGCAGTACCAAGACGCCATAAAACAGTGCAAACATTCCGGCGAACAGCTGGCCTATCCCGTGTACCTTTGCACTAGTGTGGAAGCTGACGTTGTAAGCTATAAAGACGAGGACGAGGAGCAGCATACACACACCCGCGAGGGGCACATAATGTGCATGAGTCAGTATCTCTTTGCGGTCGGCCAATGTGGCCTCCTTTTGGCGACTTCCACAGCAGCGTTTGTGCTTTAGGCTTTGGGCGTCCTGCCCGCACTGCGGCAAAGCCAGAAATTCTGGTCCCAACGTCAGTCAGAGGGGCAAAAAAACGCAGTGGCCACTCTAAGGCTATCGTTGGATATTATACTTTTTTGTGCTGGCACTCTAACTCTTCTACGCGCTGGAAAAGAGATTGTCTAGTTTTATTGGGATTGTAGTGTCAAGGGCGGGCACTTGTTTTCGGATTAATGCGGTTATATGGGCACTCTTGGCCCAATGCCTAAGTGATAGCGACTGTCTGCGACAACAGGTGGGTTTCTCCAGGCTCAATCCCCCTTACATCTGAAAATGCGTTCGCAGTTTCGATACAAACCATCGTCTGGAAGCCTGTATCTGGAAAATCCCCCATTAGTTTTGATTTATCAGTCCACGGATTCCAGACGACACAGGATTCACTTCCTTCGCTGGAAATCTGCAATCGCCGTTTAGACAATTCATCAATTAGACCAATGGGCTGTGACGTGCCGAAATAGACGCTATCAACCTCTTGCTCAAATTGAAGATGGCCAGACTGAGTCATAGTCTTGCCAGTCAATTGATCAAGAAATTTTTTGTTATTTAATCCATCCACTAACACATTATCAATGTTGGATATTGCAAAGTAGCTGTGCAGGGCGCCACCAATCCCACTAAGCGAAGTACTTCCCGTGTTAGTTACGCCAAGCTCCACCGTCAGTTGTGAACCGACTGAAACTTTATACTTGGCCTCGAACTCTCCATTCAGATACTTCCCACTGGCTTCACTGCTATACAAACCCAGAATTAACTCGGTGCCTTCAATCGTTTCAGTTACTGCATCAACGTTCCATTGGGATACACGCGCAAAACCGTGCTGGGGAAATTTAGAATTATCCGGGTGTGGACCGAACCAGGGCCAACAGATAGGAATACCACCTCTTATCGCCTTTGCGGAATCAAAAATAGCATCCTCACTGAGCCATAACACTGCACCAGTATTGCTGGGCTGAAAGTGAGTCACGTGCGCTCCATGGAGATAGATCTCAGCATCTGCGAATTGATTGCTGATAATACATTTGCTTAAGCCTCCCTCTCCATGAATGAAAGTAATAGAGTCGGATTGAAACTGTTCATTTAGCTGCACGGGTGTTTGCATAGTTCTCATGTTGTATCGCTAAATAGGGGAGTCGCTAACGATAGAGAAAATGAAGTATCGAATCCACAGTATTTCAAGGGTCACAGAGAGCTAGAAATAGACTAGGAGAAGCCCTGCAGATGTATGAGAAGAGAAACCTTGAAATTTCTTGCCCCAGCGACCTCTAGTAGCGACAAGAGTAGCCATTCAAGCGAATCATCGCTAGGCATACTCATAATGAATATCTACATATAACCCTGATCTATATGGTTTTTATCCACATTAACCCGTCTTGAGTAAATACGTGTAGACGCCAATAATCTATACAACACGAATTCCTAACGAAGCGTCGAACTCACTCTAAGCAGAGGACGCAGAGCCGTTTACAAGATTAGGTACCCAGATGAGTTTTAGAACAGCAGCGTCATTACAGGATGGATTCACACTGGTTGAGTTAATGATCACCCTCGTTATTGCCAGTGTGCTGATGTCAATTGGCGCCCCTTCATTCAACAAAATGGTTCGCGACAATCGTATGGTAGCTGAGGCCAATAGTTTGCGTGGCGTGCTGAGCTCTGCCCGGTCTGCAGCGCAGACGCTACGCGCGACGGTAACGCTGTGTCGCAGCGAGGACGGCCTTACTTGCAGCGCAGGAGATTGGAACGTTGGGTATATCGCCTTTATGGATACCGACCAGGACGGTGTTCTTGATGATCCCGATGACGCGGACGGGGAACAGATTCTACAAAGGGGTCAGGCGCCTAGCGCATTGGTAGCAATTGACTTTAGCCAGGGTGCAAATGTTCTACGCTTTGATCGCAGTGGCAACACGCTGGGGACCAGTGGCACTTTCACCTTCTGTGACATGCGAGGTGCAAAAGAGGCTAGAGGAATCGTAGTCTCTCCAGTGGGCGCACTTCGATCAGCACGGGAATTGGGGGCGGGCGGCGACAACTCCTCAGATATTATCGATGACCACACCGGTGAGGACGTTTCCTGCAATGCATAACAGGGCGAATCAGAGACAGCGAGGCTTTACCCTGCTCGAAGTTCTGATAGCCTTTTTCATCCTCAGTGTAGGGTTGTTAGGCGTTGTAAGCCTGATTGGAACCTCAAAGCTTTTCCAGCACCAGGCCGTACAGCGCACACGGGCAGTGGCGATCGCCGACACATTGATAGAACGTATTCGCATCAATCCAGCCGCCGTAGCAAGCTACAACATTGGGTTTACCCCATTGGGATTAGTGGAGAATCGCACCGAACCATCTCCCAACTGCTCCAGTGACCCCTGCAGCTCTGCTGAACTGGCTCTGCATGACCTCTGGGCGTGGGAGAAGCTTCTACTGGGAGAAGCCACACAGGACCAGGGACAGAGTGCAGGTGGTCTGATAGCGGCAACTGGATGTGTAGTCTTTATCGCTGACGCTCCTCGCACACGAACGGGCCAGGTCTCCATAGTCATCCAATGGCGGGGACTCAAAGAAACCATCGATGCCCTGAGCGCTGGCGATCCCGTATGTGGCAGCAATGCAGCAGGTAGCGATAATTTTCGCCGGCAGGTAACGGTTAACACTTATGTAGTGGATGAAACGGAGTTTTAATGATGCGTCATTACACAAGCAGAAGACAATACGGACTATCCGCACTCGAACTCTTGATTGGCATGGTGCTGGGCGTAATTCTCGTGAGTGGTGCTACAGCCAGTTATCTGGCATCAAAACGCTCCTACCTCGAAGTCGAGCAATTTTCATTCCTTGCGGAAAACGCTCAGTTTGCTGAACGCATCCTGACAGACTCCCTGCGGCATGCCGGCTTTTTCGGTGAGGTGCAATTCAATCGTATTGAAGTCGATAGCGCGCTGACGGCAGTTGCGTCGGACTGCACCGGCCCAGCTGCTGCATACGCACTGCAAAGTTATGTCTTTGCAGCTGTCGCCGATGCCGATGGTGAAGCGCTTGGATGCATAACTGACGCTGTTCCGGGCAGCCACGTTCTTGTTGTTAAGTCCGTACAGCCCCAGCCTCTCAGTGACGGCCCCCGTGGCGTACCCGCTGACCCCGATATAGCAACGCAGGGGGATGGCGTCATCGATACACCCTTGGGCCTGGCTGCTACCCAAACCTACATCATGACCAACGACACATTGGGCGTTTTGTTCGACGGCGCGGACACGCCTCCAAGCATCACCGACGGCGGGGCAGTACCACGTGGTGTCGCCTGGGCCTACCAATATGAAGTGTTTTATGTGCGCGCTGGAGCCATTCCGCAATTGAGTCGAAAAACGCTGCTCAATATCGCTGGCACAGCCACGGTCGTCACCGAAGATCTTGTAGAAGGGGTCGAGGAGATGCGCATGCGTTTTGGAGTTGACGGGGTTGCCGGTGTTGCTGGAGAAGTCGACATCTACACCGCAGTGACTGCTATGGGG
This sequence comes from Halioglobus sp., assembly GCA_047611225.1. Lineage (GTDB taxonomy): Bacteria > Pseudomonadota > Gammaproteobacteria > Pseudomonadales > Halieaceae > Marimicrobium. The sequence goes on along the minus strand of JBLFWP010000022.1, from coordinate 22,434 downwards.
ACAAATTGGAATCAGGTGCAATCGATAGAAATCGCATTACTGGTGCGGGCACCCGGTGCTGATCCTGCTTATAACAACAGTAAAAGCTACCAACTCGCGGGCTCCACCATTACGCCTGCGGACAATTTTCGCCGGGTGCTGGTAATGGCCAGCATCTCTCTTCGTAATCCCAAGCTGGTTATTCGTGGAAGTGCAGCATGAGTCAATATTCACAGAGAAATTCTGAACGAGGCGTGGCGCTTGTTGTGTCCCTGCTCTTTCTGCTGGTCATCACAATGATAAGTGTAGTTGCCGCGAGCAACAGTAGACGCGCGCTCGAGATGGCCATGGATAAACAGGACTCAACGCGCTCCTTTCAAGCAGCAGAGGCAGGCGCCTATGCAGCATTTGCTACCGCTGGAACGCCGGAGGATCTATTCACTGGCGTATCCAGCAGTGATGTCTTCGCCGGTATGGACGAGGAAGACAGCCCGCTCGGCAATCTCGAGAGTGGCACAGATTCGGTGACGACAGACGTCATTCAGACCTCTGCTGCCACGGCTTGCCCACGCAGAGCTGCGGGCTCCAGTGTGAGCCTGTTCGATTGTGACTACTACCGTATTGAATCTCAACACGCTGTAGCTAGACGTGCTCAAAGCCAGGTCAATGTGGGCGTGGTAAAAACAATTATTGGTAAGAGCGTGCGTTAAGGGTATTTAGACGACCGATAACAGCGACGCGAAAAAGTACGGGAATTAGCAGAATGAAACATGGTGGTATTACATTAAGAAATTTGGTAACGCTCGCTGGTGCAGTCGCTGTGTACTTTTTAGCAGGCAGTGGTCTGCGCGCAGATGATACTGAAATTTATCATGCCAATTACCAGGCGGGAAGTACTGGCCGTCCCAAGGTATTAGTTATCTTTGATGATTCGGGCAGTATGCGTACGGTTGTGCAGGAGGGAGGCGAACGAGCAGATTATGACCCCACTGCCTCCTATGTGAGCGCTTTTGATACCACCAAAATTTATTGGTCTAACAACCAGAGTCCGCCCTCAGAAACTACCAACAACTATATTACAGCGTCCAGTAACCGCTGCGAGGAATCGTTCGTACCCTTGAGCACTGTGGGTAAGTTCACCAGCAAAGCCAAGCGCTGGCGCTCCGCCAATGGGCAATGGGAAACAGAAACTGTTCGCCAGTGCGTGCGCTGGGGTAGGCGCCGTTGCCGTGAGTGGGAAAATGTCACCGTCACTAGCTGGGAAGGCACTGAAGCAGGATGGTACAACCTCAGTAGCAATGCTCAATCTCCCGTACACATGGACTGCCGCTCGGACAAAGTTAACCCAGGGAATCCGGGTAACGGGCCTCTACTAGCGGACGGTTATCCGTTTGAACCCAACTCTCCCGATGCAGCAGATAGCGACGCATATACAGCAGATCGTAGTGATTCGAATGTGAGCTGGGGTAATAGTGCTAAAACTTTTTACAGCGCCCACTATATGGATTGGCTGTATGACGACACTATCGTCTCCGTGGAAAAAGACCGCATGCAGGTGGCGCAAGAAGTGGTCAACAGCTTGGTCAACACCAACCCCGGCATTGATTTTGGTCTGGCTACATTCAACAACAACGGCACTGGCCACAACGGCGGCCGAATCGTTCAGCGGATTGTCGAGAATACGTCGCCGGCGCAACGCACCGCGCTGGCCGGAGACAGCGGTATTATCAATGGGCTAGAACATGATGGCTGGACGCCCTTGTGTGAATCTACCTACGAAGTCTATCGATATCTAGCCGGCACCTCGGTGTACTATGGTGATGACCGAGACACTGATGTTGACACCCCGGCCAGAGACCTTGCGGCTGAAGACAGCAGCGGCAACTACATTCAACCTTCAGCAGACTGCGCCTACACCTACGTCATTCTAATGACCGATGGGTTTCCAACCTATGACACAGATGCAAACGCGGCGATCGAAACACTGACGGGGAAAACCTGTGCAGATTACCTGACCGACCAGACGCAAAACGGAAACCGTATATCGGACAAGAACTGTTTGCCGATATTGGCTGAATACATGTCTAACCGAGATCTGGATAACGATAGCAACAATGGTAATCAATTTGCCATCACCTACACCATTGGCTTCGGAACCTCACAGGATCTACTTGAAGACACTGCTACGAAAGGCAAGGGAGAGTACTATCAGGCAGAAAATTCTGCTGGCTTAACAGCTGCGTTTCAGGGCGCTATTCTCAGTATCTTGTCTACCGATTCAACCTTCACTTCACCAGCAGTAGCGGTAGATACTTTCACTCGTACCCAGAGCCGTAATGAGGTGTTCTTCGCTATGTTCAAGCCAGGTGCCTCTATGGATTGGCGCGGCAACATCAAACGCCTGGATCTTTCTTTTACGTCAGGAGATGCCGTACTGGTAGATAAAAACGGCGTCCCAGCGATTGATGAAGGAACAGGACTGATCAAGGAAAACGCGGTAACGATGTGGAGCACAACCAGCGACGGCCCAAAGGTCGAAAAAGGCGGGGTAGGGGAGCTACTGGCCAATACCAGCTTAGCCGCTCGTGCTAGCCGGATGTACACTAATACCGGCACCAACCAAGCATTGGAGTTGTTCAACAGCACAAACATCACAACAGATGTCTACAACTTCGAAGATATAGACCCACTGAACCCTGACGAGTTGCTTTACGCCCTGTGGGGTGTTGGCGATGCCATAGAGCTTGGCGAAGTTATTCAATGGGCGATTGGCTACGATATCGAAGACGAGGATGAAGACGAGTCAATCAACGACAACCGACCGTGGATTCTGGCAGATATCCTGCACAGCAAACCGCTTGTTGTAAACTACGGTGCCCTTGGTAGCCATACACCCAGCAATCCCGATGTACGTATTCTGGTAGGCACTAATGCTGGCTTTCTGCACATGTTCGGCAGTGACGACGGCGAGGAAGACTGGGCGTTCTTCGCCAAGGAACTCGCACCTGTGCTAAGCAAGCGCAAAGATAATCTTGTTTCTGCGGAACGGCCTTATGGCATGGATGGACCGCCAGTTTCATACACCATCGACCTCAACAACGACGGTACCATCGACGAATCCGTGGGTGACAAAGCCTGGCTGTTTTTCGGTCTGCGTCGTGGCGGTAGTTTACTTTATGCACTGGATATCTCTGACCCAGATGACCCAACCTTTATGTGGAGGCTTGACGAAGAAGTAGTGGGTCTGGAGGAACTGGGACAAACATGGTCTGTGCCAGCGGTAAGCTATATTCCAGGGCACATTGATGGTTCCGGGCATCCCAAGCCGGTACTGATCTTCGGTGGAGGTTACGATCCGATAAAAGATGATCACAACACGCTTGCGGGCGACAACTCCGACACAATGGGTCGAGGCCTATTTATCGTGGATGCACAAACTGGCTCACTTATATGGAGTATCACACCGGCAGGCGATTCCAGTACCAATCTACAAGAAACCGGGCTGGTACATTCAGTTGCAGGCTCTGTAACGACCCTGGACAGCAATGGCGACCAGCTGACAGACAGAATCTACTTTGCCGATTCGGGCGGCAATCTTTGGCGCGCGGACCTGCCGGGAGATACACTACCGACGAGTTCGCAGAATACCTGGCGCATAGTAAGAATGATGTCTGCAAATGGTGGCAGCATCGCTACTGACCGGCGTTTCTTTAGTGCACCTGATGTAGTGCGCACTGCCGTTGGCGGCTATCCGGTAGATGCCATTCTCATTGGCAGCGGAGATCGATCAAATCCCTCGGAACTGGATCACCCCACTGATGTGACAGACCCTTCGGTGAGCAATCAGTTCTATATGATTCGTGATCTTCAAACTAACCCTTACTTCAACGTATTAGACAGCGTCCGCTGCTCCACAGAACCAGAGCACGACTTTAGATGTTCGCTACCCCTGACGCCTGCATCTCTATACGACGTTACTGCGAATCTGCTGCAAGAGGGAGACACCGCGCAGCAAGCTGCAGCAGAGACTGCACTGAGTAATTCGGCTGGCTGGCGCTTCAGCTTAGAAGCAAATGGGGAAAAGGCGCTCGCCAGATCGTTGACGATAGACGGCAAAGTGTACTTTACGACGTTCTCACCGGATGCGCAGGTGACTAACATCTGTGAACCGCTACCCGGCGCCGGGCGGCTTTATAACTTAAGCCTGCAGGATGCCGTTGCCGTGCGAGATTTCAACAATGACGGTACCCTGGACAGGCTAACTTTCGTAGGCGGGCTGATCCCAGATACACCCTCGCCGCACTTCGATGCAGATGGGGTAGTTCGATTGTTACTCCCGCCTGGCGGGACCTCGCCTGACGTAGCAGGAAACCCAATGGAAACGGGTTCAACATTACCCACACCCTATGGCTCCTACTGGCATCTGGAGAGCAACTAATGAGCACCCGACGTGGAGCATCATCTATTAAGCAATATCGCAATCGGGGATTTACCCTAATGGAGTTGATGGTCGTTATAGTAATCGTTGCAGTGCTGGCAGGAATTGCCTTGCCTAGCTATCAAAACAGCGTGCGAAAAGGGCAGCGCAGTGATGCGAAGGTCGGGTTGCTAGACGTAGCGGGGCGCATGGAACAGTACATTTTGGATCGCGGCACCTATACCTACGACATGAGTAATTTGGGTTACGCTGCGGACCCCATGGTTACGGCTGAGGGACATTTCAGCATTGATGCTGCCGCTTGTACCGGCGGAGATGCAACGACTTGTTATGTACTAACCGCCACACCGCTCGCTTCTTCACCATTGGCAGATGACGATCAATGCACTGGCTTCAGCTTAGACTTTTCTGGCGCGAAGTCCGCGACCGGGCACTTGGCCTCCCAGTGCTGGCGTTAACACAGAGAGGACCAACATGAACAAATTAATCCACAGTATCTGCTTAACTTCGGCTCTGCTGAGTCACACATGCCTGGTTGCAGCGCTACCCGACAAAGAGTTTGCCTGTAAAGTACAGACGGAAACCCTGAGTATTGGCGCAGTACTTGTGCAGGCATGGGATCTGGCCAGTGCCAACAAAATCGCGCTTGCTTCCCCCGCTGAGACAATGGCGGGCAATACCGAAGCTGTGCAGCTTGTTCTTGAGTGTTTACCGTTTCCTGGAGGGCTTTTCTCTGACTCTGCTTTTCAGGCCTTTCTAGAGAACATGCCTCGCTAGCACTAGTGAACAACTTTGTTAAATAGGCCTTGAATGGTGCTAGCTCAAAATGCTGGAGCTCATTTGAAAAGGAGCGGAATAAGCTCGCCCGCACTATAGATTGTGCAGGCCTCCAACTAGTGCGTGAATCGGGTGACTAAACGCTTGCCAATTTTATCCAGATAACTCCTCCAGCGGTGCAATGAACCCAACCCAACAAATATCTCGCCATGTCCTGAGACGAAATCAGTGCCGTATGCCCCGTAGGAGTTTGCCCAGGCTTTCAAAATGGATTTGACATGACGAGCTGGTAATTATTGCGTCATTACAATACGCAAGCACTAGCAACCTGGAGCTGGAGGAAAGCTTGCAAAGAGCAGCGGATCGTAACCCGCGTCAACCTCGTCGCCGTCTGAATGGGCATCCCCATCTGTATCGGCTGCCAGTGGGTTAGTATCCAAGCCCGGGCTATAGATATCGTCAGGACCAGGCGCGTAGTTAATTTCTTCTCCGTCATCCAGCCCATCATCGTCAGTGTCTGCATCGAAGGGGTCAGTTCCAATTCCCGGGGAAATTTCGACACCGCTAGGCACGCCGTCTCCATCCAGGTCAAGAATGGACGCAATGTTGTTCAGCTCCTTAGGGTCCAGAGGTAGGGAGTAGGCTGCAAAATCTCCAAGACCGGCCAGGCTGGTATCGTAATCAATTAGCTTTAAGCCCGCACTGTCCACCGTCGCTTTGCCAGGGCCGACGAATACCTCTACTGGGCTGCGGTTACCTGCATCATGCAGCGGAACACCTTCAAACTGCGCGTTTGCCGCTACACCTGCAAGATCTAACACGGTGGGAGCCAGATCGAGCAAGCTGACCGGCGACGTAACATCTCCGGGGGGATACTTCGGTGACTTGATCAGTAATGGCACTCTTATGGACGACTCCCAGAACGTGAACTTCATCCAGTGCTCTTTCTCTCCAAGTTGAAAACCATTATCTGACCAGAACACAATATCGGTGGTATCCGCATGGGGACTATTCGCCAGGGCAGCCAACACCTGTCCTATCATGGCATCGGTATGCGTGATTCCCGCCAAATAAGCCCGCGTATACTCCTCAGACTTGCCTGCATTTTGAACCAGCTCGAAAATGGACAACGGACCAAAGTTCGGCATAGCGGCAAGCTCCACGGCCAGAGCCGGCTCGTCATCCATATCCCCTGTAATTGGCACCTCAACGAATACTTGAGGATAGTGATTGTACGCCCACGCCGGCACAAACCACGGCTGATGAGGAAGATTGAAGCCGACGGATAAAAAGAATGGCTCTGGCCTGTCGTAGGCCGTCACAAAGCTGGAGGCCCAATCTGCAATTTCCATATCGGGAACCAAATCGGTATCTCCGACTTCTGCAGCGTACAGGTGCGTCCCATCCGGACCGGGAAGCCAAATATTATATAGGTATTGGACATAAGGAGCGGGACCGCTCTCATCCCATTTACTGGGTTCAGGATAATGAAATACTTTACCAGTTGTTGCCGTGTAATAGCCTGTCATTACCTCGGGCAATGAAACAACAGCCGGATTGTCGTAAATTGCGTCATATACTGGCCCGACGTAGGTAAAAAAATTATGAGTGTGACCAACGCCATGGGAGGGGGGACTCATTCCCATCAGAACCGAGGTGCGCGATCCTAGGCAGTGCGTTGCTGTAGCGTAGGCATTCAGGTAGCGTGTTGACTGGGCGGCGAGCGCATCAATATTCGGCGTATGGACGGCACCCTCATAGTCGCCTGTATAGCCAGCCCAGTTTCGCATGTCATCCACTACGATAAACAGAATGTTCCTGCCCGTCGGCTGGGCCTGCAAACTAGCCGAAAAAACGAAGAAAAAAGTGAACGCGAGAGACAACACAACAACATTCAGCGATCGGGATGGGGTCCCAGGAATCCTCTCAATAGGCAAGCGTCCAGCAATGCTAAATGTTCTAATGTTCAATCTCCTTACAACTTACTTCCGAGCATATTTTACAAAAGCAAGATTCATGCCCGTATTTATAAATCAATCACTTACGCAGCCTAAAACTAAGAACAAGATGGACATTGTAAAAGAACCTGACACAAACTAATGCCTGGCTGGAGAGGCTGGGAGTTCCTCGCTTACACCCGCTCGAAATGATAGACCCCTTTGAGCTGGTGGGCAACATGAAAAGCTAGGCCAGATTGTCTGTATAGGCTCACGTATGGGCCGAGAATTTTTCTATGTATTAGTTATGCTAAATCATTTGGCTACAACTTAGATCTGGCGGAAGAGGTAGGAGTCGAACCCACCAGGCACTTTATCAGCACCTCACTGGTGTTGAAGACCAGGCGCCCCACCGGGGACATCGCTCTTCCGTATATACAGTTTACCTGCCGAACTTCCGGGCGGGAAGCTCTGCGTCCAACACGATCCGTTCATTGCCTTTGCGCTGGGTAAAACGTATTTCGTCAAAGTACTCCAAAATTTCGACGGTGAGATTACGGCCAGTGTCCCAGCGTTTTTTCAGCGTAACGACGGTAATAGCTTCCCCTTCATTGGCAACATCGACCACGGCTTTACTTAAGTTTAGCAACTGAGCAGGTAATGCATACCGTCGATTAGTGAGCTTAAAGGTGCGCCCGTCGCGAGCTGCACAAGCCGCTATGCGCTCCAGAGCGGGTATCTTTTGCCGCATCGCCTCAGAGACTTCTGAGAGCAACGGTATTTGATTCCCCCTGCCGGTCAGAAACTGCTCAAACTTCTGCCAGTCAGCTGCAAACTCTTCTGATACCGCGGGCTTGAACTGCTTTTGCCGAATAAGCCCTTCGCTTAGTACCAATACCCCCACTCTCAGCTGCTTGGTCAGCGCGGCTACAAACAAAGGGGATTCGTACACAGAAGCGAGTGAACTTTTGAGCGCATTGGCTTTGATACCCGCCGCTTTCGGCTCTGCGTCATGCCAAGCGCGCACGGCCGCCACCACTGCGGCCTGTGCCTGCTGCCAGCGTGCAGTATTTACAACCCATTGCCCTTTATCTACCTCAAACGTATGCGCCTCGTCTGGCACTAACATTCCCGTATCGGTTTCTCGTAGATTCCAAATGAGGCGGTAGCGATTGAGATTCACAAGCTGCCCTTGCGATAACAAATTATTCAATGCTGCTAGAGGCGAGTCTTCCTGCATTGCCTGCAAGTATTCTAGCCGCGCTGTACGCGAACGGGAATTGCGCTCACCAAAGGGGTCCAGCACTGTGCCACCTCCCAGTACAACGTTCTCTGCATGATCTCGAAGCAAAAACCGTTGTCCGTGAAATGCTGCCACCGGGGATTCGAGCACCAGTTGCGCTATACATTGCTCACCCGGCTGCAATCGGTTTTCATCTGAGGGCTTTTTTAGTAGAGCAAGTCGCCCGGCGATACGCTTCGCACCAATGTGCAACTTTATGGGAGACAGATGTTTGAGAGAGAAGGGCGCGCCTGGCAGTAGAGTGAAGTCAACATCGATATTCGCAGAGGCGTCACCCGCATCGGCCTGCAGTAGCCAGTCGCCCCGTTCGATATCGGATTTTTCGATACTGCCGGCAAGGTTGATCGCACAGCGCTGCCCGGCAGTGGCGCGCTCAGCGTCCTGATCGTGAACCCGCAAGCTGCGCACGCGTACTTCGGTTCCCGCAGGCAGGAGTTTTAGTGTTTCTCCAACCTTGATCTCCCCGGTACTGGCTGTACCCGTAACCACTAGCCCCGTTCCTTTCAAGTTAAAGGCTCGATCAATTGAGAGGCGGAAACTTCCGTTGGCTGCCTCTGCCGTATGCGTATTCCCTCGATTGAGCAGCTCGGCCTTCAAGTCATCGATGCCCTCGGCTGTTTCGTTGCTGATGCGGTGGACGATAATGTCGTTCCAGTTACGTCCCTTCAGTAACGCCCGTGCTTCTTGCTCCACAACGTCAAGTCGCGCGCTATCGACTCGGTCAATTTTACTCAGCACCAGAACCAAGGTCTCGACACCCAACACCTGGAGTACATCGAGGTGCTCCAGAGTCTGCGGCATGGGTCCGTCATCGGCAGCCACCACCAACATCCCCATATCAATGCCACTGATACCGGAAATCATGGTATTTATAAAACGGCTGTGACCGGGCACGTCGATAAAACCGATTGGCGTTTCGCCCTCGCAAGGTAGATAGGCGTAGCCTAGATTGATTGACAAACCACGGCGTTTTTCTTCTTCCAGGCGATCAGTCTCAACACCTGTGAGTTGTTTGATCAGCGATGTCTTACCGTGATCTACATGTCCTGCAGTCGCGATAATCACAGTTTGAGGGTTTGCAGCTGCTCTATGAACACTTGTTGCTGATGCTGCTCCAGACAACGCAGATCCAGCCAAAGAGCATTCTTGTGGAGTCGGCCAATGACGGGCACAGCACTTTCCCGCAATGCGGCCGCCAGCCTTCGCAACTGAGCATCATCGGATGAAAACGGTGTAATGGTCAGGGCAGAGCTAGACAAGGTTTCAACTGGAAGAGAGCCACTTCCGATTTGACTGTGACACGCAGCGACTGCAACAGAAAAATCTGCACCCAAAGCCTCCTGCACCGCGGGAAGAATCAGTTTCGCCTGCGCGGCAATATCTTCGGCGGGGCGAGTCAACAGACGCAGTGTTGGCAAGCGCTGTAACACAGTATCCGGGTCGCGATAGAGCTTCAGTATTTCTGCAAGGCCCGCCAGCGTCATTTTATCCAGCCGCAAAGCGCGCTTCAGGGGGTTTTGTTTTATCTGGGCTATTAGCTGCGCACTGCCAGCAATTATTCCAGCCTGCGGCCCGCCTAGTAGTTTATCGCCACTGAAGGTGATGATGTCAGCACCGTTGGCGATGGAGGAGGCCGCTGTAGGTTCAGGGGGTAGCCCCAGAGCCCCGAAATCCACCAAATTCCCGCTTCCCAGATCAATCACTAATGGGAGGTCGTTATCGTGGGCAAGTGACGCGAGTTCAATCTCTTCGACGGAATGTGTAAACCCTTCCACTTGATAATTACTGGTATGCACCTTCATGAGTAATGCCGTGTTGCTACTAATCGCGTTGCGGTAGTCCTTCAAATGGGTGCGGTTTGTGGCGCCTATTTCTACCAGCGTGCAGCCAGAACGTTGCATCACTTCGGGAATCCGAAATGAGCCGCCTATCTCTACCAGCTCACCACGGGACACTGGCACTTCCCTATTGAGTGCCAACGTATTCAAAACCAACAACACCGCCGCGGCATTATTGTTAACCGCCGTTGCAGCTTCAGCGCCGGTCAACTCACAAATCAAAGACTCCACATGGGATTCTCGATCGCCGCGTACGCCTTCGCGTAAATCGAACTCCAGGTTACTGGCGGAACCTGCTACGGTAACAATCGCGTCCAATGCTTCCTTAGGAAGAATGGCGCGCCCCAAATTAGTGTGCAACACAGTGCCGGTAAGATTAATGACTGGGATCAGTGTGGCAGAACTAGAGGCCCGTAATTTAGTGTTCACTAGCCGGATTATTTCTTTAGCCGAAGTATCTGCACCCTCTTTCTGGGTAATACTCTGGCGCATCTGGGTGAGTATATCTCGCAAGCTCTGCGTAACAGCGTCGCGTCCCCACTGGCCGACCTCATCGGGCATATCTTGCAACAACGCGTCAACAGATGGGAGCTGTCGGTAGGGGTTGTCACCACTCTCATCAACATTCGATGGCTGGCCTATACCCGCTTGGTCAGAAGAATTCATGCAGTTCCTTAAATGAGGGTACTTATAAGCGTGCCTGGGTGCACTGCCTAACTACCGTACTGATCTCGACGTTTCAGCCATGCCATTGTATGAGGCAAACCTGCTTCGTCTCGCCCTTTGGGTATCAGGTCCATATGGTGATAGCTACCGTTGAGCATATCTTGCCCGCGAGCATAACAGGAATAGGTGTAGTAGATGTCGCCTGCTTCATCCCGATAGAAAATGCTGAGGCCAGGCGCCTCGTCACCTTTAAAAGTTTGTCTCGCAAAGTTATAATTCGGCTCGGTCGGTGGCCCATCTTTGTGTTCAAAGGAAACTACAAAATCCAGGCTGAAATCAGAGTTACCCGATGACACCCAGTTGAATGTCCAGCCCATACGTTTTATGTAGCCTTCCAAAACACCTAACGATGCGCGCGACACCAACGCCAAACTAATATCCCTGGCGCGAAGATGCGGCAGAGTACCTTGACAGTTGTCGGCCCAGAACGAACAGCTGGGACAGCCCTCTTTCCAGTCGGGCCCAAACATAAAGTGGTAAACAATTAGCTGACTGCAATCGCCAAACAGATCTGCAAGATTTTTCTTGCCATCAGGAGAATCAAATTCATAGCTTTTACCAATCTGAACCCAGGGTAGTTCCCTGCGTGCCTGACTAAGTGCATCGCGTTGCCGGGTAAATGCCTTTTCTTGCTCCATCAGCGCTAAACGCGCTTGCTGCCAAGCCTCAGGAGACACTGTGTCTGGTTTGTGCATATTTTTGCAAAGCTCTCTTTTCGTGTGCTTTGCCTAAGGATAGACCCAGATGTTTCAGAATGACAAGGAAGGGAATTAGAATGATTGGAGCGGTCGCGCCCTGCACAAAATTACAGCACGTAGGTGCCAAATTTAGTACAGCGTGCCGGGACCCTCTGAGGCCATGAGAGCCTGCCCAGGTTTGTGAGGTATGGCTGAAGCGAGACTACATAATTGCAAGCGCGGCGTGTCCATCGGGGCAAGGACCACTCGATTTAGCACTAATCTCTCAGCCAAATTATACGTTTCGGGACAGCAATACTGCTCGCTCAAATCAACCCAAATAGTGCTCGAGAATACCACGCCCTTTGAAGTAGTCCTGTATGCCAGCATCAGACTCCGCACCCAATTTGTTAAGCTCATCCTGCACATGCAAGCGTGCAACGTTCAAACGCCTCTGTGTGCGCGCTTTAGTCGGGCCAAAACCGTAATCGTACTCATAGTATTTTTCACCGGCCAAGCCTGCAGCAATGTTAGCAGTGGCAAAATTAAAATAAGTGCCCTGTGCATAGTCGAGTACAACACCCAGAGTTTCAGGAACACCATCCTCGGGCAGCCACTGCCTATCATCGAAACGCTGCTCCGAAAAGAATCGATCCACATACGCAAACAACATATCGCGATGCTCGCCCAACCAACGGGTAGGAATAGGGTCAGTGACAAAGTGCGCCTTGGCCGCTCCGGCTAAAGCAAAGTCCGCCAGGCATGGACGCTCTCCCAGCAAAAAATCGTTTGACGCAAAGTGCGTGGCCAATGCTTGCAACATATTCGTGTAGTCGGCATGGACAGATTCTTCCTGATCAGGGCCAACTCCGTTGTACTCGCACACACCCTTGCCGAAATTTTCGTACATCATGTCGCCTATAGGAGTCAGGTCCGTAATTTCCTGCTCTGTGAACGGCTCGTCAATGGACCTATTCAACGCCGCGTTGGCGCCAAAACGCGGGCCAACCCACGCAACATTCTCGGGGTAGCACCAACGTGTGTGCACACAGACCCGACCCAACCAATGATTAAATATGTCTTCCAGGATAAAGCAGCAAGCTCGCTGCAATGGCGTTGTTGGAATGACAGGCGTTTCACAAAAGCGATCGTTGAGCATAGGCCCCAAAACGATAGTGTCATGAATCATCCATTTTTCTGGCGTGGCCAACGCAGGTACAAAGTGCGTGCCGGTGCGAGCTTCAATATCAGCGGTCGCTTCCATCGTCTTGTACTGCCAATGCCATGGGATATTCTGAAAGCGTAGCTGCGCCTCTAGTTTGCGCGTAAACATACTTAACTCGACGCCTATCAACCCGTATTCGCCTCTATACACTAATGCTCTGCCTTTTCATTCTGGAATGTAGATGAAATACCAATGTGGAACACGATTCAATAGCCATGAACGCCAAATCGCGCTTGCGAGAGTGACATAATGGCATAGAATATGTCAATATAACGCAGCTCTAGGGAATGGCTACAGGCACACCAGTATTAGTGGGGCCTACCATCACCCAGAAACGATGAATGCCGTACAAAAGGAAACAGATAAATGCCAAGTACAGAAAGACTTCGCCTGATAGGCGGCACCGGCTCTCCATACACTCGAAAAATGCTGGCCCTGTTGCGCTATCGCCACATTCCCTACGCCATAACGTGGGCCGACCCAGGCACCAAACTGGACGAATGGGCCATTGAAAAACCAAGGCCAACCTTTCTGCCAACCTTTCTTTTTGATGACGGCGACGGCGGCGTCAAAGCCACCTGTGATTCCACGCCTATCATTCGCCGCCTTGAAGACATGTATTCCGGCCGCTCAGTGTTGCCCGTAGATCCCGCGCTGGCGTTCATCGATTACCTGATCGAAGACTTCGGCGACGAATGGTGCACCAAATACATGTTCCATTACCGTTGGTACCCCGAAGCGGATGCTGACAATGCAGGTACTTTGTTGCCCTATGGCATGGGCGTGAGCCTGCCAGCTGAGATGCACAAACCCTTCAAGGATCATTTCTCGAAACGGCAAATTGATAGGCTCTACGTGGTAGGTTCGAACGACACCACGGCTCCGGTTATTGATGCCAGTTACAGGCGCTTCCTCACCGCGATGGAAAATCACCTGTCGCAGCAACCTTTCATGCTGGGAAATCGACCAGGCGCTGGCGATTATGCGTTGTACGGCCAACTCACACAGTTGGTAGGCTTCGACCCGACACCTCGTGCAATTACCCACGAGGTGTCCCCGCGTACAGTTGCATGGGTAGATCTTATGGAAGACCAGTGCGGTCTCAACCCCCTGGACAGTGATTGGAATACGCTTGAGGACGCGCCAGACACATTAAAAGAAGTACTGGCAGAAATCGGACGCGTCTACGTACCCGCACTACTGGCCAATGCCAAATCCGTGCAGGCCGGAGAAAAAACCTGGGATTCAGAGATAGACGGCAAGCCGTGGACGCAGCAAACTTTTCCTTATCAAGCAAAATGTCTCAACTGGATTAACGAGCAATACCGTGCCTTGAGTTCAGCCGACAAAGCCAGAGTTGATACCGTGCTTGCCGGCACAGGCTGCGAAGCGGTTCTGATCGGCGAATAACAAATAACATCTCTTTACAAACGAAGCACGAAACAGGCCTTAACTATGAGTGACATAAGCATTAGCAACCGCGTTACCGACGTACTGGGCACACGCTACCCCATTATTCAGGCGCCCATGGGCTGGATCGCAAGAGCGCAGCTAGCGTCTGCTGTGAGCAACGCAGGTGGTATGGGCATTATCGAAACGTCTTCCGGTGAGCTGGACAATATCAAACTCGAAATCGAAAAAATGCGCGACCTCACCGACAAACCCTTTGGCATGAACGTGGCCTTGTCCTACGTGAAGGGCACCAACATCGTGGAGTTTGTGATCGAGCAGGGCATCAAGTTTGTCACCACGTCTTCAGGCAGCCCGAATGTTTGCACCTCTGCGTTTCAAGAAGCGGGTATTACAGTATTTCATGTCGTGCCCACGCTGGAGATGGCGACCAAGGCCATTAGCGCGGGTGTGGATGGCCTCATCGTTGAAGGCGGCGAGGGCGGGGGCTTTAAGAATCCCAGCCCCGTCTCAACCATGGTGCTACTGCCGTTGATTCGAGCGGCCTTCGATGTGCCCATCATCGCCGCAGGCGGTATTTCCGATGGTCTTTCTATGGCTGGTGCGTTTGCCATGGGTGCCGAAGGCGTGCAGATGGGTACCCGTATGTTGGCCTGTTCAGACTCTCCCGTGCACGAAAATTGGAAGCAAGCTGTCGTCGCAGCAAAAGCTACTGACACTGTGTTTCTCAATCAAGAATCACGACCGGCCCTGCGAGCGTTGCGCACGGAGCGCACTACAGCATTGGCGCCTTTAGGCCAATTCAACGTGATGGAGCACATGGCAGATTTGCAGAAGCTCTATTTCGGCGGCGATATGGAAGCAGCCATTCCTCTGTCGGGGCAGGTCGCTGGCAGAATTGACAGCATTAAGAGCGCTAAAGAGGTGGTTGATGACACCATGATCGAATTTGACAAGATCATGCGCACTTTAGCGGGCCAGTACGCTGCCTGAATATCCTGGGAAGCAGTCTATGGTAACTCAACAAATATCTACGCCGAATGACCAGACATCCAGCTGGTTTCAATTGATTAAATACGTTTCTCAACAAAGGTAATTCATCATGGGGTTCCAACCTTCAGAACGCGCTATCGAAATCACTGCCCGTGTGCAGGCATTTATGGATGAGCATATTTATCCTCGCGAACACGAATTCCACGAGTTTACGCATGATCCAGCCAACCTATGGCAAACCCCGGAGTGGTTTACCGAATTGCGGCAAAAAGCTAAAGCACAGGGTCTGTGGAACCTCTTCCTGCCTCACGAGTACGAGCCCTGGAGTCCCGGGCTAACCAACCTGGAAATTGCGACCGTTTTTGAGACGATGAGCAAAGTCAGCTGGGCGCAGCCAGTGTTTAACTGTAACGCGCCTGACCGCGGCAACATGGAAGTGCTCGCCAAATACGGCACACCCGAGCAACAGGAAAAGTGGTTAATGCCACTGCTGGAAGGCGAGATACGCTCTGCCTACGCCATGACAGAGCCACAAGTAGCGTCGTCCGATGCCACCAACATGGAACTGGAAATCAAACGCGACGGTGACGATTACGTACTCAACGGCCGCAAGTGGTGGACTACGGGGGCCATCAACCCAGAGTGTAAAATCATGTTGGTAATGGGAAAGTCGAACCCCGAAAACGATCGCCACCGCCAGCACTCAACCATACTCGTCCCCAGAGATACCCCTGGCGTTACTTTGGTACGCTCTCTTACGGTCTTCGACAGCCTACATTCCCCAGGTGGTGAAGCAGAGCTACTGTTTGAAAACGTGCGTGTGCCTGCAAGCAATCTCATCAAAGGCGAAGGCTGCGGTTTCGAAATCGCCCAGGGCCGTCTGGGACCGGGCCGCTTCCAATACGCCATGATGTTTGTGGGTATGGCGCAACGTTGCCTTGAGCTTATGTGCGAGCGCGTAGAAGAGCGCGTCGCCTTTGGCGAAAAACTCAGCAAAAAAACCAGTGTGCAGCATGAAATTGCGCGCAGCCGCTGCGAGATAGAACAATGCCGCCTTCTTACCTTACAGGCAGCCGATGTTATGGACAGGGAAGGGATTGATGGCGCTAGAGCGTATATCTCAATGCTGAAAATTGTAGCACCGCAAATGGCCCAATCTGTTGCCGATAGAGCCATGCAGGTATTTGGCGGTATGGGTGTAGGCCAGGACACAATCATTCCACAGGTCTTCACCACCGCACGTTTCTGTCGTATCGCAGACGGCCCAGACGAAGTCCACATGTCGCAACTAGGCAAACTCTGCATCAGGGAATACAACAGCTGATATGAGTCTACTGGCCCAAACAAAGGAAACCCTGCGCGTACTTGGCGAGATGCGCAAAGTCCTTCCCGCCTTGCGCTTCAAAATGCCGGCGGACGATCAGGCATGGTCTCTGGGAGCGCTGTTTGAAAGAACGGTGGCCCAATATCCGGACAATGTCATGCTGCTGTTTGAGGGCCGACAATGGACTTACGCCGAGTTCAATGGGGAGATCAATCGGCTTGCCCACTTACTACACGATCGCGGCGTTAGAAGAAACGACACCGTTGCGCTGGTGATGGAGAATCGCGCCGAATTTGCGATGGCAATGCTGGCTATCGTCAAATTGGGAGCGCGAGCGGCCTTAATCAATCACAGTCTCACAGGAGCGGGGCTGGTCCACTGCATCACTGCCACCAATGCGAAAAAATGCATAGTGGGTGAGGAACGCAGCCAACGCATGGCTGAAGTACTGGGCGATCTGACGCTGGAAGCTGGGCGCGATTATTTATGGATGCCCGACACCGGTAACGAGGCGCTACCTGAGTGGGCCGAAAATGCCAGTGCCGGGATGGCAAGTATGCCCTCTGATAACCTGGCCGTAACCGGTGAAATTTTGGCGGGTGATACTGCACTCTATATTTTCACATCGGGCACCACCGGCCTGCCGAAAGCAGCGATTGTTGCGCACCGCAAGATACTGGCCGCGGGCGACGGCATGGGGCGACTGGGGTTTCAGATTAAACCCGAAGACAGGCTCTATTTATGCCTTCCCATTTACCATATCACTGGTATGGGCCCAGGGTTTTGTGGCTTCATATCCAGCGGTGCATCCATCTATCTACGACGCAATTTTTCCGCCTCAAATTTTTGGCCGGAAGTTCAGAAGTATCAAACCAGCTGTTTTATCTATGTAGGGGAGCTGTGCCGCTATCTCGCCATGCAACCCGTGCGCCCTGAGGAAAAAAATAATCCGCTGCAAAAGATGATGGGGAATGGCTTGCGACCCGATGTATGGGACGACTTCAAAAAGCGCTTCGATGTGCCACGCATCTGCGAAATCTACGGCTCCAGCGAAGGCAATGCGACATTCATAAACTTACTGAACAAAGACAAGACCATTGGCGCCTCCATCACCAAAGTTGCACTAGTGGAATACGATACGGAAAACGACGAAATCCGCCGCGACGACAGAGGCCACTGTATTAAAGTTCCTGTGGGCGAACCCGGCCTATTGCTCGCTCATATAAGCCCCGCGACAAAGTTCGATGGCTACACCAACCCGCAAGCCACTGCGAGCAAGATCATTGAGAATGTGGAGGTAGCCGGCGACCAGTGGTTTAACACCGGTGACCTGATCCGCCGTATTGACGTGGGTTTCTCAATGGGCTTTAAGCACTACCAGTTTGTCGATCGCACTGGCGACACTTTCCGTTGGCGCGCTGAAAACGTATCCACCAACGAAGTAGGTGAGGTTCTCAACAGCCACCCACAAATTAGTATGGCTAACGTGTATGGCGTAGAGGTACCTGGCGTTGAAGGCAGGGCAGGAATGGTAGCCTTTGAACTGGAGGAGGGCACCCAACTCGATCTTGCGTCCCTTACAGCGCTTGTGGATAGAGACTTACCACCATACGCACAGCCCGTGTTTGTTCGAATTCTACGTTCCGCCGAAACGACCGTCACCTTCAAGCTGTTGAAAGGCGAGTTACGAGAGCAGGCCTTCCATCCGGTCAAAGTCGGTGATGACACCCTCTATGTGCGCAAACCCCGCAGTGCTGGCTATGAACCATTAGACGATAAGTTCTACCGGCAACTTGTGGATGGCAGTGCTGGCTACTAGTAACTTCATCAGCACATTGTGCATCACACACTCCAAGTAAAGGAACATAGCAATGACCGACACATCAAGCACGAATACGCTGGAGGTCCGCAAAGACAAATGGAGTGACACGCGGGTTGTTACTGCAGACCTTGACGATAATCTCGAGGAAAATGAAGTTCTGCTGCGCATCGATAGATTTGCCCTCACGGCAAACAATATTTCCTACGCCGGCGCCGGCGATATGCTCGGCTACTGGAACTTTTTCCCCGCAGAGGATGGCTGGGGACGCATTCCCGCCATGGGTTGGGCAGATGTTATCGCCTCAGCACATCCCGGCATAGAGACCGGTGAGCGTGTGTGGGGATTCTTTCCCTTTTCCACCCATCTAAAAATAGTTGCAGGAGAGGTGCGTGCAGACCAGTTTGTCGACGTCTCACCTCATCGCGCCGATCTTGCACCGGTCTATGCGCGCTTTGACCGCGCTGCGGGCAGCCCCATCTATGATCCCGCCAGAGAAGATCACGACAGTCTATTGCGCGGCTTGTTCATGACGTCCTGGCTAGTAGAAGACTTTATGAATGTGAATGAGCGCTTTGGCGCTTCTTCCTGCATTATCACCAGTGCTTCAAGTAAAACCAGTATTGCACTGGCACACTGCGTGAAAAGACGTGACGATATGGCAACCATAGGGATTACTTCCACTGGCAATGTGGCCTTCTGTGAAAGCCTAGGCTATTACGACCGTGTGGTTACTTACGATGACATTGCGAGTCTTGATGCATCACAGGTGGTAGTAATGGTCGATATGGCGGGCAGTGCCAAAACGCTGAGCGACCTGCATCATCACTTCACAGACAATATGAAACATTCATGCCGTATTGGCGCAACGCACTATGAGGAAATGGGAGCCACGGATGATCTGCCCGGCGCTGAGCCGGAATTTTTCTTTGCTCCGTCACACATCCAGAGCCGCAGTGCCGAAATGGGTGCGATGGAATTAATGATGAGTCTCGGTGCAGACTATGTAGAGTTTCGCACTCAAAGTGACAACTGGCTTTCCATCAATCGAAGCTACGGTATTGAGGAGACTGAGAAAACCTATCAATCGGTTCTGTCTGGCTCAGCTGACCCCACCATTGGCCAAATCGTCTCTATGGCGAATGTTGTTTAATTTGTCTCTTAAATCGGGCAGAGCGGGGCGGCCGTATAGCCTCCCGCAAATGGCCTTCTAAACAAGCCGCAAAAATTTACAGCAATTCTTCAGCCATCAGTTTTAAAGCTTCTGGCTGCACACTAGTGAGTAACATCATATCCAGAGAGCCGCGTTTCTCCGCAGCCTTCCAGCTCTCTAAACGCTCTCGAATACGCCCTGGAGGTCCAATCAAATTTGTATGGTCAATTAGTTCGCCTGGTACTGCCGCCGCTGCGCCGTCTTTATCGCCCGCAAGGTACAAATCCTGAATCTGCTCAACTTGCTCTTCAAAACCCATTCGCTTAGCAAATTCTGCGTAAAAGTTTTTTCCTTTAGAGCCCATACCACCCAATTGTCTAGCCAGGCTTGGCTTTATCATCTGCTGCACTTCATCAACGTTGTCGTGCACGATCACATTGGTAAAGGTACTGACCGTAAAGTCTTCTCTAGTACCGCGCGCTCCTTCTTTAGCAAAGCCCTCGCGCAAATGCCGATCGACGACATCCTCAGTGTTGTCTGGGTCAATAAATGAGAGCAACACTCCATCGGCAATCTCAGCCGCCAAGCGCAGTCCACCGGGGCTGATAGAGGCAAGGTATATGGGTTGATCAGCATTGGGGTGAGCTACACTTTTAAGCGCCTTACCTGCGCCTGTAGCGTTGGCACCCATCATCGGCAGTTGGTAATGAAAGCCCTCGTGCGTCAGAGGCTCTTTGCGCTCTAGAATTTTTCGTATGATGCTAACGTATTCTCGCGTGCGCATCAGTGGCTTGTGATAAGCCACGCCATGCCATCCTTCGGCGACTTGCGGGCCGGAACTGCCAAGGCCGAGAATAAAGCGCCCTTCAGATAAAGCATCCATGCCTATAGCCGTCATAGCTGCGGAGGCAGGGGAACGAGCTGGTATCTGCATAATGGCCGTACCCACTTTGATCGAGCTGGTATGGGCGGCAAGCCACGTAGCACTGCTCACAGCATCACAGCCATAAGCCTCCGCAGCCCACACTGAGTCAAAGCCTAGTGTCTCGGCTAGCCGCACGACTTCAAGATCTATGCTTGGATTCGCGCTAAATGCTGTTTGTATAAGTCCTAATCCCAGTTTCATCGTGGCTCTCCTAGAGGGCGGTACCTGCGCATGCAGGGGTGATTTCAATTATATTGGCATTATTTATGCCATAATGATAGCCTCGCACAAATTCAGTCATATGCCTGTACTTACACGGCGAAGAGCGCCTCGCTCTCGCAGTTATTGAGTTCAAATCAACGGACGAACAATGCCAGTGAAAAAATTAGCCGCGATACTGACTGTGTTAATGGTAGTGGGACTTGGAGCCTGGCAGAACCGAGTGGATATCCTGGTATGGGGCATGCCCAAGGTCCTGGCGGTTGTCTCACCCATTGCACCGAACGTTCCCACTACCTGGACGGCAGGGCCTACCGAGGCAGCTGCCGCACCTGGTGACCGCCCACCCAATATTATTCTCATTCTCACCGATGACATGGGCTTCAATGATATTTCCCTGTACAACGGCGGGGCGGCTGACGGCTCACTGATGACGCCCAACATCGATGGCCTGGCGCACCAGGGTGTTGTCTTTAACAATGGCTACGCTGCCAACGCCGTTTGTGCACCGTCCCGAGCCAGCATACTCACCGGCCGCTACTCAACGCGCTTTGGTTTTGAGTTCACACCCTTTCCCAAAACCGGCGCGACCATTTTCCGCTGGATGGATGAAATAGATCCGCCTGTGCTACCCAGTATTGTCGATGAGGAAGCACTGGCTGCTTTCCCGGACTTCTCGGAAATGGGCATGCCATCTTCTGAAATTACCATTGCAGAAATCCTGCGCGATGCAGGCTACTACACCGCTCATATTGGGAAGTGGCACCTAGGGTCCACCAATGGTATGCACCCACAGGATCAGGGCTTTATAGACAGTCTTTATATGGCAGGCATGCTCTACCTTCCCGAAGACGACCCTAATGTCGTCAACGCGAAACGCAAAGAAGACGGCATTGAGAAAATGGTGTGGGCCAATGGGGTCTACAGCGCATCTTTCAATAAAAGCGGAAAATTTGAGCCCGCTGGCTATCTGACAGATTACTACACAGATGAAGCGCTCACGGTTATTGAGAACAATCGCAATCAACCATTCTTTCTATACCTTGCACACTGGGGGATTCACAATCCGCTGCAAGCCTTGAAATCAGATTACGATGCTCTCGCACAAGTAGAAGATCATCACCTTCGTGTGTACGCTGCGATGATCCGCGCTGTCGATAGAAGCGTGGCGAGAATTAATGTGAAGCTGGAACAGTTAGGCCTGGCGGATGACACTTTAATTATATTCACCAGTGATAACGGCGGGGCAGGCTATATAGGACTGCCGGATATCAACCAACCTTATCGCGGCTGGAAGTTGAATCATTTTGAGGGCGGAATTCATGTGCCCTTCATGGCCAAGTGGCCCGCCCAAATTGCGCCGGGCGTTGTGGTGGATGATCCCGTGCACCATATTGACCTGTTTCAAACCATCGCCACAGCCGCTGGGGCAACGACACCATCAGACCGCAAACTCGACAGCGTCGATTTACTACCACGCGTACGCGGCGAAACAAATGATGCCCCCCACAAAACCCTCTTCTGGCGCGAAGGTTATCACCAAGCGGTACTGCATGAAGGTTGGAAACTAATCCGGGCCGATCTGCCGGACAACAAAAGATGGCTGTTTAACCTGGGCGAGGATGCGACAGAACAACATAATCTGGCGGCGCAAGAGCCAGTACAACTGGCAAAACTCGAAGCGCTGTTGG
>JBLFWP010000021.1:0-47731 GCA_047611225.1 Halioglobus sp. | reverse complement strand
TAGGGCCTTGGATCGACTAGCTCGTCGCTGGCCACGCCTGCAAATTGGTCGGTTGTAGTATTTCGAATGCAGTTTCCGCTAGTCTGAATAGCATGCATTTGTACCGTGGCCAGTTCCGCCAAAATATCCGGAACCTCGGGCAGTTGTGGCCAGTTTAGTTGGATGTTCTGCCGCGTACTGATGTGCACATAGCCTTTGTCATAGCGCTGGGATATATCTGCGAGCTTGCGCAGCTGGTTGCTGTTCATCAAGCCGTAGGGAACGGCGATGCGTAGCATGGGGGCAAGCCTCTGAACGTAGAGGCCATTTTGCAGGCGCAGTGGGAGGAATTCTCCCTCTGTCAGCTGACCGGCTAGAAACCGGTCAGTTTGGTCGCGGTATTGAGCGACTCGCTCCTCAATGATGGTCTGGTCGTGCTGATCGTAAACGTACATCTTAGCTTCCCGTCCCAATGCTGGGTCTATTGGATTTTGGCGGAAATATCGAGGTAATCCGAAAAACGAGGCGCTACCTTACCAGAAAAATGCAGACAACAAATAGCTATAATATTCATAAGCTTAGAATCATTTGGGTCAGAAGGGCGGAGGCCCTGTAAGTGCTAATGATTACAGTTGGGATTATAGACAATCTAGGTATAATGGCCGCCGCAAACTAGACCCTATTGGAGTGGAACATGTCGCAGGATACAGACCAACAAAGCAAGGGAGATGGCATGGCCGATTCTATGGCCGCCGTTGCCGTCATTACTATTATCATACTGACATTGTACATCTGGCTGTCGGGAATGCCTTCCTGAGCCTCGCTCAGGAAGTAGTCACTTCCCCGCGTTTTGTAGGACCACCTGGACGACGGTAAACACTGCTCCGATAAACAACAAAGTAAATACAAGGCCGGCGCCGACGAACACGCCAAAGCGACCTTGCTTGAAGTCCCTCTCTCTATTCTTGCTGCTCTGTACCCCAAGGCCCGCGGCAAACACGCTGCCTATGACTTGCATGGGGTTCAGTTTTTGCGTGGCCTGATCGTCGCTCTGTTCTGCTTCTTCCGAATTGTTAATAGTCATCGCTTTTGCCTGCTTTAATAATCGAGAACGGGGCGCAGCCAGCGTTCTATAATGTCCGTTGTTTCGCCTTTTCTGGCGGCGATATCCGCTACCTGATCACGGCCTATTTTGCCGACGGCAAAGTACTGTGACTCTGGGTGCGAGTAGTAGAAGCCGCTGACTGAAGACGCGGGGCTCATGGCATAGCTTTCTGACAGAGTGACACCGCAACTTGCCGTGGCATCCAGCAAGCTGAACAACGCGGCCTTTTCTGTGTGGTCAGGGCAGGCGGGATAGCCAGGAGCTGGGCGAATACCTTCATACCGTTCGCGGATGAGATCCTCATCGTTGAGTGACTCGTCTGGCTTGTAGCCCCAGAGCTCGGTACGAACGAGACGGTGCATATATTCGGCAAAAGATTCTGCCAGCCTATCAGCCAGCGCCTTCACCAAAATACTATTGTAGTCATCATGGTCTGCCTCAAATACTGCCGCCAGCTCATCGACGCCGTGGCCTGTTGTTACACAGAAACCACCAATGTAGTCCTTTGCAGGTGAATCAGCAGGTGCGATGAAGTCAGCGAGGCTCAAATTTGGCTTGCCGTTTGGTTTGTCTCCCTGCTGGCGCAGGTGATGCAGTGTGGCTAGGGTCTCGTCGCGCGCCTCATCAGCATACACAGCGATATCGTCTGAGCCGACACGAGCAGCGGGCCAGAAACCGACAGTGGCTTTTGCAGTAAGAAGTTTCTCATCCACAATACGCTTCAGCATGGCCTGCGCATCTGCAAAGAGTTCCCGCGCCTGCTCGCCGACTACCGCATCTTGCAGGATGTCGGGGTACTTGCCGCTTAATTCCCAAGTGATGAAGAACGGTGTCCAGTCCATCGTATCCACAAGGTCCTGTAGTGGAAAATCGTCAAACACTCGTGTGCCTGTAAAAGTAGGTTGAGGTGGTTGGTAGGTGTCCCAGTCAAATTGGGGGCCTCTGGCTACTGCTGCCGCGTAGGCAAGTTGTTTGACCTTGGGTTTTCGATTAGCCACACGCTCGCGGACCACCACGTAGTCTTCCTGTAGATCTTTGACGAAGCCTGTTTTCTTCTCACCCATCAGTTGAGTGGCCACAGAGACACTGCGCGAAGCATCGGGCACGTACACGATGACGTCCTTATCGTACATTGGGTCAATCTTAACCGCTGTGTGTGCCTTGGATGTGGTGGCTCCGCCGATCATCAGTGGCACGCTGAAGTCCAAACGCTGCATTTCGCTTGCCACATGCACCATTTCGTCCAGAGACGGTGTGATCAGGCCGCTCAGCCCAATGATGTCGACGTTCTCTTCCTTCGCTATTGCTAGAATTTTTTCGCATGGCACCATAACGCCCAGGTCGATGACCTCGAAGTTATTACACTGCAGCACAACGCCCACAATATTTTTGCCAATATCGTGTACATCACCCTTAACGGTCGCCATCAGTATCTTGCCATTGCTGGAGCTGACCCCGTCTTTTTCGTCTTCGATAAAGGGCTGTAAATGTGCCACCGCTTGTTTCATCACGCGCGCACTTTTGACCACCTGCGGCAGGAACATTTTGCCGTCCCCGAACAGGTCGCCAACGACATTCATGCCGTCCATCAGCGGCCCCTCAATCACTTGGATGGGGCGATCAAATTTCAGGCGGGCTTCTTCGGCGTCTTCTACCACCCATGTGTTTACGCCTTTGACCAATGCGTGTTCCAGGCGCTTTTCAACAGACTGCTCACGCCAGGTGAGATCTTCAACGCGCTCGATACTGCCTCCGCCACGGAAGCGTTCCGCTACATCGAGCAGGCGTTCTGTGCCGTCGTCGCGACGGTTCAGGATGACATCTTCCACCGCCTCTTTGAGTTCTTTGTCCAGTTCATCGTAGACCGCCAACTGGCCGGCGTTAACGATGCCCATATCCATGCCGGCTTTAATTGCGTGGTAAAGGAACACAGAGTGAATCGCCCCTCTCACCACGTTGTTACCACGGAATGAAAATGACACATTGGACACGCCGCCGGATACCAGCGCGCCAGGTAACTCTGCCTTGATGTACCGGGTTGCCTCAATAAAATCAACAGCGTAATTGTTGTGTTCCTCGATACCCGTTGCGACGGCAAAAATATTCGGGTCAAAAATAATGTCGTTGGGATCGAAGTCCAGTTCGCTGATCAGCAGATCGTAACTGCGCTTACAGATATCTTTGCGCCGTTGTAAATTGTCGGCCTGCCCGTCGGTGTCAAATGCCATGACGACTACTGCAGCGCCATAACGCTGGCACAGCCTGGCTTGTTCGAGGAATTCTTCCTCGCCCGCTTTCAGGCTGATGGAGTTAACTATCGCCTTGCCCTGTATGCATTTGAGGCCCGCTTCGATGATGCTCCACTTGGAGGAGTCAACCATGATGGGCACCTTACAAATATCGGGCTCCGAGGCAATCAGGTTGAGGAAGATCACCATCGCTTCCTCAGAGTCGAGCATGCCTTCATCCATATTTATATCGATAATCTGGGCGCCGTCTTCAACCTGGGTGCGCGCTACGACTAAAGCTGCTTCGAATTCCCCTTCAAGGATGAGGTCCTTGAATTTCGCCGAGCCAGTAACATTGCAGCGCTCGCCCACGTTTACAAACAAGTTGTCCGGCTTGATATTGAAAGGCTCAAGGCCGCTTAGTCGGCAGGCGGGTTCGGGCACGGGAATAGGCCGGGGCGTAACATTCTCTACTGCCTCTGCGATGGCTTGGATGTGCGCCGGAGTTGTGCCACAGCAGCCGCCAGCCAGGTTGAGGAAACCACGGCCTGCAAATTCGCTGTAGTCCGCTTGCATGATGTCCGGAGTTTCATCGAAATCGCCAAAGGCGTTGGGCAGACCTGCATTGAGGTGCGCGCTGAAATAGCAATCAGACACCTTGGACAAATCTTCTATAAAGGGGCGAATTTCTCGATAGGGGCGCCCGCAGTTACTGCCCATAATGAGGGGACGCGCGTGCGCTACCGCATTCCAGAAGGCTTCAGGGTTTTGTCCAGACAGTACGCGCCCGCTGATGTCGGGAAAGGTCACGGAAATCATAATGGGCAATTCATGCCCCAGTTCTGCAAACACTTCCTTTACGGCGAAGATGGCCGCCTTGGCGTTGAGAGTGTCGAAAATTGTTTCTATCATGATGAAGTCGGCACCACCTTCTATCAGGCCGTGCGTTGCTTCTGCATAGGCGATGCGCAATGTGTCGAAGGTGATTCCTCTAGCAGCCGGGTTGTTCACGTCGGGCGAAATAGAGGCAGTTTTGGGAGTTGGCCCAAGTACACCTGCGACGAAACGTGGTTTGTCGGGATTGGTGGCCGTAATAGAGTCTGCGACTTCGCGCGCAATTTGTGCGGATTTGAAGTTTTGTTCACGCGCCAGATCGCCAAGATCATAGTCCCCCTGAGCAATCGAGGTACTGCCGAAGGTATTGGTTTCGATGATATCCGCACCGGCTTCCAGATACTCCCGGTGTATTTTCGCAATGATATCCGGCCTGGTGAGACTTAAAAGCTCATTATTGCCTTTTACGTCGGCGTGGTGATCCGCGAAGCGCTCGCCCCGAAAATCGGCCTCTACCAGTCCTTCAGCCTGAATCATGGTGCCCATGGCGCCGTCGATGACCAGAATACGCTCTTTTAATGCCTGCTCTAGAAGCCCCGGATTAGATGTATCTGCTGCCATTTTTACGTCCTGTGATGCCGTCTATGGATAATTGCGGTGAATAGTGGCATTGCCACTAAAAAGCCTTCAATATTAGCAGATTGCGGGTGTTTGTGGCGGTTGAATCGCGGGATAGCTCACACTTTAGGGCACAAGTTTGATAGAATATCCCAGTAAATTACTCGGAATGGATTGTCAGATGGTTACCATCACTGAATCGGCACAGGATTACCTGGCTGAATTGCTTGAAAAGCAGGACGACGCCCTGGGTGTCAGAGTGTTTATTAATGATCCTGGCACGGCAAAAGCAGAAACTTGCATCGCCTATTGTCGTGAAGGCGACCTGAGCGAAGAGGATGAGAAACTCGAGCTGGGCAAGTTTACTGTCTGGTATGACTCGCGTAGCCTGCCGTTTCTGGAAGATGCCCTCGTAGACTATTCCAAGGATCGCATGGGTGGTCAGCTGACGATCAAAGCCCCCAATGCGAAAATGCCACGGGTTGGCGATGACAGCTCCATTGAAGACCGGATCAACTACGTGCTCTACAACGAAGTGAATCCCGCGCTGGCCTCCCACGGTGGAGAAGTAAGCTTAGTGGAAATCACTGACGAAATGTTTGCAGTGCTGCAGTTTGGTGGTGGTTGCCAGGGTTGTAGTGCAGTTGATGAAACACTTAAAGGCGGCGTGGAAAAAACGCTTCTTGAGCAGATCCCTGGTCTCAAAGGTGTGCGAGATATCACCGACCACACCGATACTTCTCAGGCCTACTACTAACTTTCTCTGCAGTAAGCAGCTCTTAGGGGCTGCGATGTCCCAGCGCTATGATTGGCGCGTGGGCATTACAGCCTTCAGTTTTTCTCTTGTCTCACGCAGACAGCTCTCAGTAGTTTTCCAGTCGATGCAGCCGTCGGTAACAGAAACGCCGTATTCGAGCTTATCCAGATCTTCAGGAATTGCTTGATTACCGGCCTTCAGGTTGCTTTCAATCATCAGGCCCACAATTGAGGTATTACCCTCAAGAATCTGGTTCGCCACATTCTCCACCACCAACGGTTGCAGCTCAGGCGCCTTATTGGAATTAGCGTGGCTGCAGTCCACCATGATGTTGCCGGAAACACCTGCCTTATCCAACGCGTCTTCGCACAGTTTAATGTGCACAGAGTCATAGTTGGGGCCGCCGCTACCGCCGCGAAGAACGATATGGCCGTAAGGGTTGCCTTTTGTTGTAAACACCGAAACCTGTCCCTGACGATTAATGCCTAGAAAACGGTGTGGGTTCGCCACAGAGTTCAGCGCATTGGTGGCAACGGTAAGGCCCCCGTCTGTGCCATTTTTAAATCCAACAGCACTGGAAAGTCCACTGGCCATCTCCCGGTGTGTTTGAGATTCAGTAGTGCGCGCACCGATGGCAGTCCAGCTGATCAGATCTTGCAGGTACTGCGGTGAAATTGGGTCCAGTGCTTCCGTAGAGGTGGGTAAGCCCATATCCAGAATATCGAGCAGTAAACCACGACCCAGATGCAGCCCTTCTTCGATCTTAAAGGAATCGTCTAGATGCGGATCGTTGATCAGGCCTTTCCAGCCCACTGTGGTGCGTGGCTTTTCGAAATAGACTCGCATGACGATATACAAGGTATCGGCCAATTCATCAGCCAGAGCCTTGAGGCGTTTGGCATAGTCCAACGCAGCCGCGGGGTCATGGATGGAGCAGGGCCCAACCACTACAAACAGGCGTGGGTCCTTGCGGTCCAGGATATTTTCAATAGTTTGACGGCTCTCGGCCAAAGTCTCTTGTACGGATTCAGACATGGGCAGCGCAGATTTCAGCTGCTCAGGTGTAATCAGTATATTCTGAGAGTCGACGTTGACATTGTGTACTTCGATGTTGCTCATCGGTGTTTACCTGATAAAGTAATTCCAGTTGCCTGGGGTTCCAAAATATCGTAGCGGCCATCGTTGTCGAAACTGTGGCCGAAATGGGCGGCGAGATCGCCGCCTACATCGCTAACGATGTGAAACCGGGCGCGGCATTTTATAGCAGTCCAGCCACTTTGTGTAGGCGTTACCGCGTCTCAAACCTTGTTTCAGGAGAGGATATTGCCTCACAGCCTTTACGACATCTCGCCAATAGAGCCTCTCATAGAGTCCGGCTACGTCATTCTCACACCCAATTCTCGCCTCGCCAGACGTATCAAGGCTGAGTGGGACAAGCAGCGGGTGGAGGCTGGTGATCGCGTTTGGGAGCCGGTGCAGGTCTATCCCCTGATGAACTGGTTGCAGATGCAATGGGCGGACGCGGTGGCGCTTGAGTTGCTCCCCCCATCTGTGCCACTGACAACGCTGCAGGCTCAGGAGCTTTGGCGGCACACAATTGATGCCCACCAAAGGCAGTCCGAAGATTTTCATCTGTTGCGGCCGTCTGCTGCTGCTGAACTTGCGGGCACCGCCCGGGATAGCCTGCAGCTGTGGCAAGTGCCAATGGGCAGCGGTGCTACGCGGCAGTCATTCGAGCTCGACCGGGATTGTGCGACTTTTCTCGAATGGTTGGATGCCTTTGAACGCAAGTTGGGGCAGGGCAATCAGGTCACCCCGGTGGACCGCATCACCCAATTGTCTACGCTGGCCGATCAGTTGCCTTTGGGGAAAATTGCTTTAGTTGAATCTGGAGACATTGCGCCGCTGCTGCGTTGTGTATTGAAGTTGTTGTGTGAAGAGGTGCTCTGGGTCTCTCCCGTGCCTGGTACTGTACAGTGCCTCAGTCACCCGTTTAACGATAACCGCGCTCAGTTGCAGGCAGTGGCCCGTTGGGCTGCAGCAGCACATGAACAAGATCCAGCGAAGACCCTGGGTATCGTTCTCAGCGATATGCAGACAGACAGAGTGCCATTGGAGTATTTGCTGCGCCGCGAGTTTGATTGCCTGGGTTCCAATTACACCAGTTTACCGGTTAACTTTTCTACAGGCATCGCGTTATCACAGGCGCCTGTTGTCCGCGATGGACTGGCGACTCTTGCATTGGGTTTACACGATATCGCGGTGACACAAGTGATCAGTGTTCTGCAATCGCGCTTCGTTGATTTGCCCGACGCCAATACACCATTGGCGCACTACTTTGTGCGGCGCTTGTTTGATCAGGGCATGGAGATTGTAGCGGTGGCAGAGTTGCGCTGGGATGCCTGCGAGGTGAAACGTGGTGATCAGAAAGGCCTGAAGTTGGGTGAACATTTGCTAACGCAGTCGGGTATGCATGCGTTAAAGAAAAAGGCGCTACCCTCTGTATGGGCACAACAATTCTCTGAGGTACTTGCGCTGTGGGGTTGGCCGGGTATCGCTGCGCTGGATTCGTTGGAGCATCAGCAGGTGGGCCTGTGGCACAAGACATTGGATGAGCTCAAGTCATACGATGCGCTGGGTAAATCGCTGGATTACGCAGGGGCGCTGAAGCTGCTGCGAGAACATTGCAGCCGGCAGATGTCGCAGCCGCAAACAGGCGACAGCGCGGTGCAAGTATTGGGTCCCTTGGAGGCTGCCGGGCTGGCCTTCGATGAGCTCTGGGTTTGTGGCATGCAGGCGGGTTCGTGGCCAGAATCACCGCGGCCGAATCCGTTTATCCCGCCACAGATACAATCTCGTTTGCAAATGCCCCATGCCACTGTTCAGAGGCAGTGGCAGGTCAGTGAGGGCTTGTTGCAACAATATGCAAACCACGCGGGTGTGCTACACGCTAGTTATTGTCAGCAGCTTGACGGTGTGCCGGACCAGCCGAGTCCACTACTGAGGCAGTTCACTATTGTGGATACGCCGGAGGTTATGCTGATCCCGCAAGAATGGGCGCAGCAACAAGCCAAAAACACGATTGAGTACCTACTCGACGATAGGGCTCCGCCAGCTGAGCAAGATGAATTGGAAGAGCTAGGCGGTGGTAGTGCTTTATTGGAAGACCAGTCGCAATGTCCCTTCAGGGCGTTTGCCCGCCGCCGCTTACGTATTGAGCCCCTGTCAGAGTTCAGTGTTGCGATGACTGCAGCCGAACGCGGATCTTTACTGCATAAAGCGCTGGATGTTCTGTGGGGCGATATAGGCAGCCACAATACTCTGCTTGAATTGTCGGGGCAGGATGAAGTCCGACTGATAGAGCGAGCAGCGCAGGTCGCCATAGATGATATGAGTAGTGTGCGTAAGCGACGCCTGGGAGTCTCCTATTTACAGCTGGAGGGGCAGCGTTTGTTCGGTGTGCTCAGTGAATGGCTCGCGGTGGAACGCCAGCGTGAAACGTTTGTTGTAGCTCAGCGCGAACAGGAAGTTTTACTGCAGTTGGGGCAGCTTAAATTGAAGTTACGCGTTGATCGGGTGGATGAGTTGGCAGATGGCTCGCGCATGGTCATTGATTACAAGTCAGGTACCAGTAACGTGAAGGATTGGTTGGGAGAGCGCCCGGCCAAGCCACAGCTTCTTCTCTATGGTATTGCCTCACCCGAAATTCCCGCCGCTCTGGCATTTGCGCAAGTGCGCACCCGAGATTGTGCTTTCGTTGGTCTGGGTGATATTGAAACGGTACCAGGCGTCAGCAACGATATGAAAGCAGTCGTTAAAGCGGGTATGAAAGCGGAGGATTGGCAGACATTGAACGATGAATGGAAAGCGAATTTGGAGCGCATCGCACAGGCCTTTGTGGCGGGTGATGCAGAAGTGGACCCTCTTGCTCCTACCAGTTGTCAGTGGTGCGGGCTGCAATCTTTGTGCCGCATCGAGATGCCTGAAGTTACTACAGATGGTGCGTCACAATGACAGCGATAGTGGACGCGCAGGAACGTCAAACAGCCTTAGACCCTACACTTAGTTTTTGTGTCAGTGCGCCAGCGGGCTCTGGCAAAACTGAATTATTGATTCAACGTTATCTGCGTTTACTGGCGAGGGTAGAGCGACCGGAACAGGTACTGGCGATTACCTTTACGCGTAAAGCTGCCGCGGAAATGCGAGGGCGTGTGCTGCAAGCACTGCAAGAGGCGTCCGAGGCATTGCCCTGTGACAGTGATCATCAACGGGTAACGCGTGATCTCGCGCTGCAAGCACTGGAAGCGGATCAGCAAGCCGGTTGGGAGCTGTCGCGAGATATCGCCAGACTCAACATTAAAACGATCGATAGCTTCTGTTCCGGGTTGGCCAGGCAGATGCCGATACTAAGCCAGTTGGGCGGGCAGCCATCGGCGCAGGATGATGCTGATATTCTCTATCGTGAGGCTGTGGCGGAGTTGTTCGGCTTGATTGAGACTGAGCATCCTTTGGCAAAGGATTTGTCGGTGCTGATGCTGCACTTTGATAACAATTGGGGCCGCTTACAGGATTTGTTAGTGAGCATGTTGGCTAGGCGGGACCAATGGCGTAGCTATGTTGGAGTGCACAATCAGCCAGAAGAGTCCCAGACGTACCTGCAAAATGCGGTCCAGTCCTTAGTGTGTGATGCACTGCAGGAGTTGGGTGATGCGCTAGCGCCACACCAGTCTGAATTGCTTGATTTACAACAATACGCCGCGCGGACTCTCCAGGAGTCGCAGCCAGATACGTTTCCCGGCGGTGACCCCGAGTGCCTCCCGGCCTGGCGCGAGCTGGCGAAAATGTTGCAGACTCAAAAAGGGCTTTGGCGAAAAAGTATCACCAAGAAACAGGGCTTTCCTACTGGCAAAGGCGAGCCTGCCGAACGAAAACAGCGCCTGCTCACGTTGCTCGCCGAGATGTCGGAAATTGAGGGGCTGCAAGAAATCCTGGCGGCGGTCAACGCCTTACCAGAAACAGCAACTGACAGTGATTCCTGGCTTTTGGTGCTACACCTTTCCCGGCTATTGCCGATGTTGGCTGCACAGCTGTTATTGGTTTTCCAAAAGCACGGGGTGGTTGATCACAGTCAGGTAGCGGAGGCGGCATTGCTCGCACTGGGGGACGACGATGCTCCCACCGATCTTGCCCTGCGTCTGGACTATTGCATTGAGCACATCCTGATAGACGAATTTCAGGACACATCGATTAACCAATTCGATTTATTGGATAAACTCACCAGAGGGTGGGGGGAGCACAATGCAGCGCAGCCTGAGAGTCCGCGCACCTTGATGATTGTAGGAGACGGCATGCAGTCCATTTACGGTTTCCGCGGTGCCAATGTGGGATTACTGCTCAAAGCTCAACTCGAAGGTTTTAATGGCGTAGCGCTTACCTCGCTGAATTTGCGCAGTAATTTCCGATCTGATGCTGGCATTGTTGAATGGGTAAATGAAACATTTCAACAGGCCTTTCCTGCGAACAGTGATGCCAGTCGGGCGGAGGTTAGCTATAGCCCGGCCAGTGCTGTGAGGCCGTTGGGATTGCCCGAGGCAGTGCAAACCGAAATATTCACCGGCGATGACGCACGCGGCCAGGAAGTGGCCTTCGTCTGCGATGAAATTGCGGCCTATCATGCACAAGAAGAAGGCACCATCGCTGTGCTGGGACGGAGTCGTAATCAACTGCAGGACATCATCACCGGCCTGAAAGCGCTGGGTGTTCCGCACAATGCACAAGATCTGGATAGCCTGCAAGATTCGCCGGTAGTGGCGGACTTAATGGTCCTTTGCCGAGTGCTGACGAACGACTCTGACCGCTTGGCATGGATGGCCTTGTTGAGGGCGCCATGGTGTGGGCTTTGTCTTGCCGATTTACTGGCAGTGGCCAAATCCAGTGAAGATGCCCGGTATCAATCACTATGGAGTTTTATCGATAGCGGACATTGGCAAGCTGCACTCAGCGATGACGGCGAGCAGCGCTTTCGGCGCGTTGTGCAGCCCTTGCAACGCGCGAGAAACGCCAGAGACAGGCTTGGCCTTCGAGTGTGGATAGAACAACTGTGGCTGGGCCTGTGTGGGCCACAGTGCGCGCCCGATGCTGTAGGCCTACAAGATGCAGAAAGCTTTCTCCAGCTGTTGGAGGAGGCCGAGTCTCAGGGTATGGGTCTTGATGTCGATTGGTTGACTTTGAAGTTGCAGAAGCGATTTATGAGTGCCAGCGATCCCGATAGCCGCGTGCACCTGATGACCTTACACAAAGCCAAAGGCTTGGAATTCGACCGGGTGATCATCCCGCAATTGGCGCGATCTACGGGCAGTGATAAACGGCAACTGTTGCTCTGGGATGAGCACAGCAATGCTCAAGGCCAGCGGACCTTTTTACTGGCGGCGGATGATCATAGCCCCAAGGAATCGCCAACGCTTTATAACTATTTGCGAGAGCGTCGCAAGTATAAGAGTCGCCTCGAGACCACCCGTTTATTGTATGTAGGTGCGACTCGCGCAATAGGCCATTTATTGCTTACCGCGAGTCTTGGTTGGAATGATAAAGCGGATACAGTCGCTGCACCCTCGGCAGGTAGCCTATTGAGCCCCATATGGCCCACCGTAGAGCAGCAGATGCACGTTACGCACACTGAGCCTCACACAGATTCTCCCGCCTCTGCGCGCCGTGGTAAGTCTCTTCGCCGGCTTAGGTTGGTGCCCGGGCAGCCTGAAGCAGCGCCGATAAGCGATCCTGCACCGCCGGCGGATAGTAATATCCCGCAGTACCTGGACAACCATCTGGATCGCACTATCGGCACAGTGGTGCATCTGGCGTTGGAGCAGCTTTCGCTAACAAAGGAGTTGCCTGGCGCGGCCAGCGATGCCCAGCAGTCACGCTGGCGACACGCGCTTATGAGTCATGGCGTATTTGGCGCGCCATTGGAGCAAGCGATAAGTAGGGTAATGGAAGCAGTCACCCAAACACTGAGTGACAATGGCGCCGGCCGATGGGTGCTCTCGAACGAGCACACTGATGCCCGCAGTGAATGGCCGCTGACTACTGTCGACGAAGAAGGCCGCATTCGTGACATTGTTATCGATAGGAGTTTTGTCGATACCGAAACAGGTATCCGCTGGATTGTAGACTACAAGAATAGCCAGCCAGCACAGGGGGAATCACTAGCAGCCTTCACCCAGCGTGAGGCGGAACACTACCACCAGCAGCTTCTGGGCTACCGCGATGCCCTGCGCTTCATGGTCGACACTCCGCTGCGTTGCGCGCTGTTTTTTACAGCTTTAGGCCATCTTCATACAGTCGAAGAGCTCAGTTTGCCGCGGGAGTTTTAATGCCACAGTTTCAGCGGCATCCTGTGAATCAAATTGTGATACTGACGGGAGCGGGGGTATCTGCTGAATCAGGTCTGGCGACCTTTCGGGACTCTGATGGCTTGTGGGAAAAACATGACCCGATGGATATTGCGACTCCGGAAGCCTTCGTCCGAGATCCTGACCTTGTTTATCGCTTTTACAACGCCCGCAGGAATCAACTAACAGACGTAAAACCCAACGCAGCACACGAAGCGATTGCGCGGTTGCAACGAGGGTTTAGTGGCGGTGTATTTCTGGTAACACAGAATGTCGACAACCTGCACGAGCGCGGCGGTAGCGAAGCGGTGTGTCACATGCACGGCGAGCTTGGCAGCATGTTGTGTCTAGCTTGTGATAGCAATATGCCAGCAACGCAGGATTACGATGACAGCAGTGTATGCCCATTGTGTAAAGCGACGGGAAAGTTACGGCCCGACATAGTGTGGTTTGGTGAGATTCCCTACTACATGGATGAGATTGGCCTGCGCCTGCAATCCTGTGATCTCTTTATAGCGATTGGAACCTCCGGCGTGGTGTATCCAGCAGCAGGTTTTGTACGTGAAGCGCGAAGCGCAGGTGCGATGACAATTGAGGTCAATAAGGAACTTAGCGAGGTGACCGGCCAATTTCACGAGCAGCGCCAAGGTGCGGCTACAGAGCAAGTTGAGCAGCTCGTGCATGAGTTGTTACAAGCTTAGGTCGATTGTTATTGCACAGGGCCTATCTAGATTTGTGTGCAAGAAAAATATTGAACTTGGAGTTTGTTGCCAGTTTTTCAATTCGGCCAAAGCTGCGCTTCAAAGATGATTGATAATCAAGGTGACGATTAGCCACAACGCAAAGCTTGCCGCCAGGGGCGGTGTGTTCTGCGCACTGTAAAAGAAGGCGTTTGCCGGAAAAATCATCAACCGTGTGATCCATGTGAAAGGGTGGGTTGCAAATAATAAGGTCTGCTTGAGCGCCTGCATAGTTGGCTAGTCCATCCCCTTGATGAAAGCTGAAGCACTGTGAGTGGTCCGGGTAAAGTTGTTGCGCGTTGCTTTGCGCTGAAGCGACTGCCATTGCAGACTCATCGATAAAAATAACATTGCTCGCCAATCCAGCCTTATAGGCAGACAGGCCCAGAACGCCGTTACCGCAGGCCAAGTCGACTAGCGTCTCGGCTGGTGCTAGCGAGTGCAGCTGCGACAAAAGAAAGCGGCTGCCCAAATCCAAAGCATCGGCGCTGAAGACATTTGGCTGGCTGATCAGCGTAGCGTCGAGGAACTCACAGTAATAGCTGGACTGCGAAGAAACGCCAGGCGCTTTTCGCGAGTCCTTGGTTGCAGTGAAAAGCCTTGCCTTCAATCGCCCTCGATGTCGCTGCGTAGGGCCAATGTACTTTTCCAGTAAGTCTGCTGTGTGTGGAGAGAGGTGTTTGTCCATGCCGGCCGCGAATATAGTGGCACCTTCGGCCAAAGTGCTTGCCAGTACAGATAACTGATGCTCGAAATAGCGTCGCTGTTTTGGAACTCGCAGCGCAACGTATTGAGTAGAAGGCGGGTGTTGCGTGCTCCAGATGATCTCGGTTGCAGTGCCTTCATTTTGTTGCTCATTGCCAGCGAGGGCCAGTTGCGCTATTGAGGAGTCTGTCCACGCCGCCTTGGGCTGAAGCGCAATACTAATAGCGCCCTGACTATCGTTGACCACCAGGGTGCCTGCAGGCGATACAGGGTGTGCGTATAGAGCATCCAGCAGGAGAGTGTCAGCGCCGCACCATGGCAGTAGAGATTCTTTCGACCGCGCTGGGTAGCGTGTCAATTTGAATGAGCCGTAAGGCGTTTCGTAGAGGGTTTGGCTAACCTTCACAGGTGATGCGCGAGGGCAGTGGCAGTGGGGTCAGCCACCTGCGACGTAGAGTGTCAGTTTCTGGCCGGGCTGGAGGTATTTGCCGGGGTCCAGTTCATTCCACGCGATGATATCGTTGATTGATACGTTAAACTTGCCGGCGATGACATACAGAGAGTCTCCGCGACGCACGCGGTAGCCCTGTTTTTCCGCTGTTCCGCTGGAGGCTAGTGCAAGACTATCGGCCCAGCCATTGCCGCGCGGAATCATCAATGTGTCGCCTGCGCGAATGCGGCTGCCACGAATATTGTTCACCTGTCGCAGTAGGCCCACTTGGGTGTCAAAACGGTTGGCGATTCGTATGAGGCTGTCACCGCGTTCGATGCGGTAGTGCTGCCACTGCACTCGATCATCTTCAGTCAGCGTGGCGATACCTTGTTCAAAGCGTGCGCGATGTCCAACGGGAAGCAGCAGTTGCGGTGGCATGTCTGGCGAAGTCGCCCAGCGCAATTGGCCTGGATTAAAAGCGCGAAGGGTACCCAGATCAATCCCAGCCAGTTCTGCGGCGCGCAGCATTTCCAACTGCCCACCCGTTGCGGCAATCTCAAAGGAAGGAGCATTGGCGACTACGGGGATTTCCAGGCCGTAACGCTCGGGTTCGGCAATCAGCTGTGCCAGGGCGATTAGCTTGGGTACATAGTTGCGTGTCTCACGCGGTAACTTAATAGACCAGTAATCTGTGCTCAGACCTTTCGCGGCATTGGCTCTTTGCGCTCGTGAAACGCGACCGTTACCGGAGTTGTATGCGGCTAGTGCGAGCGGCCAGTCACCTTCGAATTGCTTGTGTAGCGCCTCGAGGTAATCAAGAGCAGCACGTGTGGAGTCTGGCAAGTCCCGACGACCGTCATACCACCAGTCCTGCTGCAATTTCAGCTGGCGTCCAGTCGCTGGCATGATTTGCCACAGGCCAGCTGCGCTGGAAGAAGAGGAGGCGAAAGGATTGAGTGTGCTCTCGACCATAGGCAGCAATGCGATTTCTATCGGCATATCACGCTTCTGCACTTCTTCAACAATATGGTAGAGGTAGTAGTTTGCCCGGTTGGCAAGAACAGGCAGCAGATTGGGCTGTTTCAGGAGTTTATTGCGAGCGTTGGCTACCTGTTTACTGTCCATATCCTGCCAGCTTAAATCCATGCGGATACGCTGCCACAAATCGGCAGGTGGCTGTGCAATGGCAGTCACAGGCTCGGTGACGTCGAAGTGCTGCGGCTCAGGCCCCTCCAATAGCTGGGAGTCGGACGAGCCATCGCTGTTAGCGACACCGTTGTCCCCAATGGTCTGGCAGCCCACCACTAGTACTAGGCTAGAAATTACTATAAATAAGTTCGCTAACTTCATGTTTTTATTAATTTACTAAATTATTATCCCCTGTAAGACCTATTTTATTGGGTTCACAGGGTATTGCGAGCGTTATCTGGACTTTTTGACTAAAAGTTGTCTTTCCATCCACGAACTGTGGCAAAAACTTCCACTGTGCTCGAGCCTTCCAGCTTGCCCTGGGACTGCAGAGAGTCCTGAAGCTCGGGGGCGTGGCAGCGAAGGAAGGGGTTGGTGGCAAGTTCCAGTGCGATATTTGATGGCACGGTAGGCTTGCCCGCATTGCGGGTAGCCTCAGCGCTTGCAATACGATCGACTAGCGCAGAATTGTCCGGCTCCACCGCCTGCGCAAAAGCGAGATTAGCCAGCGTATATTCATGGGCACAGTAAACGCGCGTGGCGGCGGGAAGCTCCGCCAGAGATTGCAGAGATTGCAGCATCATAGGTGGATTTCCCTCAAACAGGCGACCGCAACCACCGGCAAAAAGTGTGTCACCGCAGAACAGCAGTGGTGTTTCGCCATCGTGGAAAAAGGCGATGTGATCCAGGGTGTGCCCGGGAACCTCCATGACCTTAAATTGGTGGCCCAATACTTCCACTGTGTCACCGGCACTGAAACGCTCATCGATGCCATCAATGGCGGGATTCTGTGGCCCATAGACGATGGGGCTGTGCGCCGCACGCAGGTCGGCAACCCCACCCACGTGATCGAAATGGTGATGGGTAATAAGAATGCCGGCAAGATCCAATCCTAATTTCGACAGCACCGCTTCCACCGGTGCGGCATCCCCTGGATCTACGACAAAAGCCTGTCGCGAGGATTCATCAGAAATTAGCCAAATGTAGTTGTCAGAAAAAGCGGCGATCGGTTGGATGTTCAGCATGGTGTGGCGTTCCAAATTAGCTAAAATGCAGTAGTATTAGAGCACAGGTACAAGTGCTACGGATTGCAGTGCACTGTCCACCAAGGCAAGTTAAATATGCAGACAATGATGCAGGCACAGTGTAGCGATATTTTGTCGGAACTGGAATCGTGGTACGCCAGCAACAATGGCCAGTACTTGCTGCGAGCGACCCGACAAAGCGTCAAGAGCATGCTGGATACGTCCTTCGGTTACCACATCCTACAGCTGGGCGTGAGTGGTGGCCG
Source organism: Halioglobus sp. (assembly GCA_047611225.1). GTDB lineage: Bacteria > Pseudomonadota > Gammaproteobacteria > Pseudomonadales > Halieaceae > Marimicrobium. The sequence goes on along the minus strand of JBLFWP010000021.1, from coordinate 30,462 downwards.
GCCGCTCAGCCTGGACAGCCCCATTAATCATCGTATCTATAGTGCTGAGCGCTATGGCGAAGGCGTCGATCTGGTTGCTCATCCGGATGAGCTGCCCCTTGATAGCGACAGCATAGATACCGTTATCGTGCATCATTGTCTCGAGTTTGCGAATAACCCTCATCAGGTACTGCGTGAAATTCAGCGAGTGCTGACACCCCAGGGACACGTTCTCATCGTGGGCTTTAATCCCTACAGCCTCCTCGGCATCAACAGCCGGGTGCGTGGCTTGCTAGGCGATTCTCTATGGCGTCATCATCAGCCCGTGGGTGAGCGCCGGCTGGCTGATTGGCTGAACCTGCTGGGCTGTGAAGTGCACGAGACACTGCACCTTTATAATTTGCCTCCCGTGGGTAAAGGTAAGTTACGGGAGTGGATGAGGCAGGGTGACGCCTGGGCAAGTAAACATAACCTACCTCTGGGAGGAATCTATATTCTGCACGCAACCAAGCAAGTCGCGGGGATCTATCAGCCCCATCGCCGTCGTTTGTCTCGTAGCAGTCGCCTGATTGGGCTGGTACCCAAGCCAGTACCTACTCCAACGCCTAGTGTTCCTACGCCCCAAAGGTGTAAACCTTTCGAGAAAGGGGACGTAGCTGCTTGAATACTGTAGAGATATTCACTGACGGGGCCTGTAGAGGCAACCCCGGGCCCGGTGGCTGGGGTGCGCTTTTGCGTTATAGCGGTACCGAGAGAGAGCTTTACGGTGGTGATCCCGATACGACCAACAATCGCATGGAGCTACAAGCGGCGATAGAGGGCTTGAAGGCCTTGTCGAGGTCCTGCACGGTAGTGCTGACCACAGACTCCGTATATGTGAAGAATGGAATCACCACGTGGATGGATGGCTGGAAAAAGAAAGGCTGGAAAACCGCCGCTCGCAAGCCGGTCAAGAATGTGGATTTGTGGCAGGCTCTGGATGAGCAAAATCAACGGCATGACGTTGACTGGCAGTGGGTAAAGGGTCATAGCGGTCATGTGGAAAACGAACGAGCCGATCAGTTGGCAAATAAGGGAATTGATGAACTACCCAATTAGAATTCAGACCGGTGTCACAATAGAGGAACTGTCCGCATGAGGCAGATCGTACTAGACACAGAGACCACCGGCCTGGAGGTGTCCCAAGGGCATCGCATCATCGAAATCGGCTGTGTTGAAGTCCAGAACCGAAAACTTACGGGGAATCACTATCATCAGTACGTTAACCCGCAGCGCGAGATCGACCAGGGCGCGATAGAAGTTCACGGTATTACTACAGACTTTCTCGCTGACAAGCCCACGTTTGATTTGGTGTCAGCGGAGTTCGTTGATTTTGTGCGCGGGGCGCAACTCATTATTCACAATGCGCCCTTTGACTTAGGCTTTCTCAATAGCGAGCTACAGCGTACTGGCTCGGCTGAGGCGGAACTCGAAAAAATTTGTACGGTGATAGATACGCTGGTATTGGCGCGCTCCAGACATCCAGGTCAGCGCAATACACTGGACGCTCTGTGTAATCGCTATGACGTAGATAACTCCCAGCGCGATCTGCACGGTGCATTGCTCGATGCCGAGATTCTCGCAGATGTCTATCTAGCGATGACCGGTGGTCAAACGGCATTGCAGCTTTCAGATATTAGCAGCGGTTCCAGTGGTGAGGCGGGGCATGAGCCACTGCGCAGGTTGTCGAAGCAGCGTAAGCCTCTGGCTATCATTGGTGCGAGCAAGGAAGAACTTGCCTCTCATGAGGTGCAGCTGGATACGATTGCTGCCGCAAGCGGCACTGGCGAGGTGGTGTGGCGTAGCTTGGCTAGTGCAGAGGCCAGCAGCGAGAGTTAGCTGCTGCCGCTAGGGCAGCACGGAACTGCCATCATGCTTACCTGAGCAAGCCTTTCTGAATATCTGTTCGCTAGATAAACAACGAAACACAGATAAATCCGACGCTGCCCATCACTATCGTGTAGGGGAATGCCATAATAACCATGCGCCCGTAGGAAAGACGAATGAGTGGTGCCAGAGCAGAGGTCAGTAAAAACAGAAACGCAGCCTGACCGTTGGGTGTGGCGACACTGGGAAGATTGGTGCCTGTGTTGATGGCCACTGCCAGCTGATCAAATTCCTTGCGGCTGATGGTGCCCGCATCCAGAGCAGCCTTCACTTCATTGATATAAACCGTCGCCACAAATACGTTGTCGCTGATCATCGATAAAACGCCGTTGGCGACGAAGAACATGGCGGGTCTTGTCGCGGCATCCATGGCCAGTACCGCATCAATAACGGGAGTAAAAAGGTGCTGGTCGTGGATTACTGCCACGATGGCAAAAAATACAACGAGTAGGGCTGTAAAAGGGAGTGCCTCTTCGAAGGCGTGACCAATTTGGTGTTCTTCAACAACGCCATTGAATGCGGTGAGTAGAACGATGATCATCAGGCCAATAAGGCCTACGGCAGCCACGTGCATGGCTAGCCCAAGTACAAGAATACCTGCCACTGTAGCCTGAACAATAAGCCGTGCATTACTGCGAGCGTTACGCTGCGCTTCTTCTTTTTCCTGATAATCCTCTAGCACGGTCCGAACATTGTCTGGCAACTGTGCACCATAGCCAAACTTGCCTACCATTTCCAAGGCGGCACACGTTGCCAGGCCGGCTACCAGTACCGGCATAGTGACTGGGGCCATGACCAGAAAGAAGGTGATGAAGTCCCATCCAGCTACGTTGGCAATCAATAGGTTTTGAGGTTCTCCGACGAGGGTACAGACTCCTCCCAGGGCTGTGCCCACAGCGCCGTGCATTAACAGGCTGCGCAGGAAAGCACGAAAGTCTTCCAGATCTTCCCGGTGTTGTTCTGCTACTGAGGCATCGTCGGAATGATCGTGATCATCGTCTTGCAAGCCCTGACCGGAGGCGAACTTGTGATAAACCGAGAAAAACCCTACGCCGACGCTGATCAGTACCGCTGTGACGGTAAGGGCGTCGAGAAAGGCAGAGAGCACCGCTGACACCAATGAAAACAGCAGTGACAGAAGAACTTTAGAGCGGACGCTCAGCAGGATTTTGGTGAAGACGAAAAGCAGTAGCTCCTTCATAAAGTAGATGCCCGCTACCATAAACATCAGTAGCAGGATCACGTCAAAATTAGCCAGCGTTTCGTGATAGACCGCCTCAGGGCTTGTCATGCCCAGCACTACGGCTTCAATGGCGAGCAGGCCACCTGGCTGAAGCGGGTAACACCGCAAAGCGAGTGCCAGGGTAAAGATGAATTCGCCGATTAATAACCAGCCAGTCACAAAGGGGCCAAATAAATACAGAGCAACAGGATTGATCAATAAGAACGCTACTATGGTTTTCTTATACCAACTGGGTGAAGGGCCGAGAAAGTTTTTCCAGAGTGCGCTTAAGGCGTTTTCATTCATTTGGCGAGTTCAGGTCGGTGTAATTGGTGCGGGTAGTCTACGGGAATGTGGCGTACTTTCCCAAGACTTCCCGATGAATTTGTCTTCGAAATACGGTGTATGCCCATCGTGTGTCAGGGGGCTATTTCAACCACCTCGCCTTGCTCCAGCCGTCAGCCGCGCTTACTATAGCCGGTCTTTTATTCAATCAGCTGGAGACCCAATGTTCCGACCGGACAATAAGCCCCCAACCAAGGGCGGCGGCGAGCTTCATATCGTCTTCCAGCAGGGCCAATTGCTTAGCGATATGCGGTCACAGGCGGTGTGCCTCATAGGCCAGGAGCAGGTGCAGCAGAACGGCTGGAAGGAAGTGAGGCGCCAGTTTCTGGGTTATTGGGAGGATCAGCCCTGCTACGTATTGGAGATAGACGAAATAGAGCAGCCAGACCCTATGCAGTTCCAGAAGGGCAACCTCTATCATATCCTCGGCAGAGTGGATGAGCGCCTCTTTGCGCTGGCCGGCAGAGCGTCTCAACTACTGGATTGGGAGAAGGATAATCAATTCTGCGGCCGCTGTGGTAGTGAGATGGATTTGGATGTGGAAGAGCGCGCGATGCGTTGCGATCCTTGCAGCGTCATCAATTACCCCAGAATCTCGCCCTGCATTATCGTTCTGGTAACGCGAGGAGAGGAAATGCTACTGGCGCGCAACGCTAACTTCCCACAGCCAATGTACAGCACCCTTGCAGGTTTTATAGAAGCGGGTGAGACGGCTGAAGAAACATTGATACGCGAAGTGCGAGAGGAGGTAAGTGTGGAAGTCAAAAATCTGCGCTACTTCCAGTCACAATCCTGGCCATTTCCCAATCAGCTAATGCTGGGCTATTTCGCTGACTATGCCGGTGGCGATATTGTCTGCGACGAAGTGGAAATAGCGGACGCTCAATGGTTTCATCCCAGCGAGCTGCCCATGATACCGCCAGTCGCCTCTATTTCAGGGCAGCTGATTCAACACCACATCGACAATTTAAAGTAACTCGGAGTACTCTTTTGGAATTTATTTATGAATACGGACTGTTCCTCGCTCAGGCAGTGACAGTGGTCGCCGCAATATTGATTGTTGTAGTCGGTGTACTGTCGATGGGGTTGCGACAAAAAGCTGATCAGGCAGAAGGCCAGATAGAAATTCGCAATGTGAACGAAAAATACAAGATGATTGGCGATCACATCCGCTTTGCCGTGGAAGACGCTACTGCTGCAAAATTGCAGAAGAAGGCCGACAAAAAAGCAGATAAGGCAAAGGCTAAGGAGGCAAAGAAAAAAGCGAAGAAGAAGGATCAGGGCGCGGATGAGGAGCGTCGTAATCGCATCTATGTACTCAGTTTTGACGGCGATATTCGCGCCAGTGCCGCAGAAAATCTGCGCGAAGAGATCTCAGCGGTATTGCCCCAGATACAGCCAGGCGATGAGCTACTGGTAAAAGTTGAGAGTCCTGGTGGAATGGTGCACAGCTATGGCTTTGCAGCCAGCCAATTGCAGCGCATCATCAGCGCGCAGGTTCCACTGACTATCGCCGTGGACAAGGTGGCCGCCAGTGGTGGCTATATGATGGCCTGTGTGGCCGACAACATTATTGCAGCTCCCTTTGCCGTTATTGGATCTATAGGTGTATTGGCACAGCTCCCCAATTTTCATCGACTGCTGAAAAAGAACGATATCGATTTCGAGCTGCTGACAGCGGGTGAGCACAAACGTACGCTTACCATGTTTGGAGAGAATACCGACAAGGGACGGGAGAAGTTTGTTGAGGAGTTGGAAGAAACTCACGGCCTGTTCAAAACCTTTGTCAGTGCCAATCGGCCTTCTCTGGACGTGGACAAAGTCGCAACCGGTGAAGTCTGGTACGGTCAGAATGCGTTGGAAGTAGGGCTGATAGATGCGCTACAAACCAGCGATGCCTATGTGCAGGAGCGGCTTGAAGATTGGGATGTATTTGAAGTCAAATTTGCGAATAAGAAGAGCTGGCAGGAAAAAATGGGCATGGCGGCTGAAGGTGCCGTGGAAAGAACGTTTCTCAAAATATGGCAGCGCAGTGAGCGCGGCTTTTATTGATATCTAGCCGAGGGCGCAAGCCGTCCGCTGCCAGTAAATACTACTCAGCGCCTTCAGCCTTATCGCAGTTGCCCTTCATGATAATCGCACGATTAACCAGGGCGTCCTGATCGTCGGCTGTGTCTGCCAACACCGAGGCGCTGATATCACCCTGCGGGTTCGCGCAGGGGTCTTGTGCCTCAGTACTGGTCAGCCAAGCCAGTATTGCCACTATCAATATAGCGAAGAAAAAGAGTGCGAAGCGCAGTGGCCAGCCGTTCTGCATGGATATCTGTCCTAGAGGATAGAAAAGTTTTCAAGGGGACAGTCTACCGGCTTTTTGGGCCCCGTGACCATCCTGATGCAAAGTTGTGGTTTGGGTGTGTCAGGGAGTGGCCTCGCAATTGAAATGCGTATTATCGATCCATTTTTCGGCAGGTTTTCATCCACGAAGTTACAGACTCAAGTTCGAAGCGTTTGCGGGGCAGGGCGAAGTAGAATCGACGGCGCATGTCCCTTCTGGGGAGCTTTAGAGGCACCAGATCACCATTGGTAAAATTCTTGTGTAATACGATTTGCGATAGGCAGCCAATGCCTAAGCCAGATTCGACGGCATTCTTGATAGCTTCGTTGTGTTTCAGCTCAAGGAAGATATTGATGTCTGGAAGAATGCCAGCCAAGGCTCTTTCAAAAGTATGCCTGGCGCCGGAATCTGGCTCGCGCAAAATCCACATCGCCTCGCGTATATCTTTGTTGGTCAGGGTCTTCTTTTTGGCTAGCGGGTGGTCAGCCGCGCAAAATACGATCAGTTCATCCTCTCTCCAGGGTATTAGCTCAAGCTCCTTGTGCTGCACCTCGCCCTCAATCATCCCGATATCAACCTCGTAGTTGAGTACTTTGGCGACAACATCCGGAGTATTGGCAATGTCCAGCTGCACATCAGCCTCAGGATAGGTCGATAGATACCCCGCCAGATACCGCGTTGCAAGGTGGTTGCCAATGGTAAAGCTGGCGCCCACTTTCAGATGGCCTACTTCCTTATGATCCTGCAGCTTATGGTCGAAAGCCTGACAGTGGGCGAGAAGGCTCTGGGCTTCCTTACGCAAGGTGTGCCCAATGGCGTTCAAGGCGAGCTTGTTGCTGACTCGATCAAACAACACTACTTCATAGGTATGCTCCAGATTGAGCAGCGCCTCACTGGCGGCGGATTGGGACATGTGTAGACTCTGGGCAGCCTTGGAAATGTTCTGGTATTTCGCCACTGCGAGGAATATCTGCAGCTGTCTTAGGGTAAATTTCATGCTGAACCTGTGTTGCCGGTAAGGGGATGCATTTGCTACCGGCTAAACCGGTAGAGCTATCCATAATATCCTGTTTTACAAGACCGGGGAAAGGGCATAGTCTGCACCACTTTTTACAAGGCTAGCTATTTCCACGCTGGCTTCATCGATAAATCTCTGGAGGAAACAGAAAATGGCAGATCAGAAAGCGACCAACGTAACGTGGCACGAAGGTGATATTACTCGGGAACATCGAGGGAAGCTGCTGGGGCACAAGGCTGCGACCCTTTGGTTCACCGGGCTGTCAGGCAGCGGAAAGAGCACGGTAGCCGTTGAATTGGAAGGCACCCTGAGCGAAATGGGTGTGTTGTCCTATCGCCTTGATGGCGACAATGTGCGCATGGGCATCAACAAGAACCTGGGCTTTACTGCTGAGGACCGCACCGAAAATATCCGCCGTATTGGCGAAGTGGCGAAACTGTTTGTCGATAGCGGTGTCATTGCCCTGAGTAGTTTCATCAGCCCATACGCCGCGGACCGCGATCAGGTTCGTGCGTTGCACGAAGAAGCGGGCATGGACTTCATCGAAATTTTTGTCGATTGTTCACTGGAAGCTGCAGAAGAGCGTGATCCCAAGGGTTTGTACAAAAAGGCGCGCGCCGGCGAGATCAAAAACTTCACGGGTATCGATGATCCTTACGAAGCTCCCCCAAAGGCTGAAATTCATCTGCACTCTGACCAACAGAGCCTGCAGGAAGAAGTAGACATAATCATTGCTGAGCTGCGTTCTCGCGGCATCATCAGCGCATAGACAGGAGAAACAGATGATCAAGCCACACGGTTCCGACGAACTTAACCCACTCTATGTCTACGACGATGCACAACGCAACGCACTGATAGCGGAGGCCGAAGGTCTTCCTTCTATTATTGTTAACTCTGCGGCAGCCGCGAACGCTGTCATGATGGGCGGCGGTTACTTTAACCCTTTGACCGGCTACATGAATCTTGCGGATTCACTAAGCGTTGCCGAAAAAATGCAAACGGTTGATGGTTTGTTTTTCCCCGTTCCCATCGTCAATTTGACCGACGAACCTGGTGTAGAAGCTGGTAGTCGAATTGCACTGCGAGATCCGAATGTTGAGGGTAATCCGGTTCTGGCGATCATGGATGTAGCAGCGGTAGAGCAGGTTAGCGATGACCAAATCAGCTTTATGTCAGAGAAGGTATTCCGGACGCTTGATGAAAAGCATCCAGGCGTGTCTACGTTTTCCAGCCTTGGTCGCACCATGCTGTCCGGTGATATCCAGGTACTGAGCTTCTCCTATTTTCAGGCCGACTTTCCCGATACTTTCCGCACAGCAGTTGAGATTCGAGCAGAGATTGCCGAGCACGGTTGGGAAAAAGTTGTCGCTTTTCAAACGCGTAACCCAATGCACCGCGCCCACGAAGAGTTGTGTCGTATGGCGATGGACCAGTTGAATGCAGACGGCGTATTAATCCACATGTTGTTGGGCAAGCTGAAGCCGGGCGATATCCCTGCCGAAGTGCGTGACGCTTCAATTCGTAAAATGGTAGACGTGTATTTCCCACCCAATACCGTAATGGTTACTGGCTATGGCTTCGACATGTTGTATGCAGGCCCACGCGAAGCAGTACTGCACGCTGTATTCCGCCAAAACTGTGGCTGCACGCATCTGATTGTCGGCCGTGATCACGCTGGGGTAGGGGACTACTACGGTGGCTTCGATGCACAGACTATCTTTGATGAAGAGGTACCTGATGACGCACTGGAGCTTGAGATATTCAGTGCCGACCACACCGCCTATAGCAAGAAATTGGACAAGGTAGTGATGATGCGCGATGTGCCGGATCATACGCCGGACGATTTCGTACTGCTGTCTGGCACGGCCGTTCGGGAAATGCTGGGCAAGGGTATTGCGCCTCCACCTGAGTTCTCTCGCCCGGAAGTCGCCAAGATCCTGTCGGATTACTACCAGAGTATAGACGGCTAAGCATTCATGTAGCGCCTGGCACTTCGTGTCGGGCGCTCTGATTTCAGTACTTAACTTTTCGGTTCCATCAACATTCGGTAACAACATGAACTACGACCTTTTCAACGGTGACGCAGATGGTATCTGTGCACTTTTACAGCTTCGAAAAGCTGAGCCGCGGGACGCGCAGTTAATTACGGGCGTAAAACGTGATATCAACTTGATGTCGCAGGTAGCGGCGGCAACGGGTGATGAGATTACTGTGCTCGATGTATCCATGGACAAGAACAAGGTTGCGCTAGACCAGGCGTTGCAGGCCGGCGCCAATGTGTTTTACGTAGACCACCATTTTCCTGGCGATATTCCTGATCACCCTAAGCTGACGGCCATCATTAATGAATCGCCGGAAGTATGCACCGCTGCATTGGTGAATGGACATTTGGGCGGCGCCCATTTGCCCTGGGCTGTTACAGGTGCTTTTGGAGATAACCTTAAGGACACAGCGCGCACTCTTGCGCGGGACATGGATATTTCTGACGCAGACCTCGCTTTGCTGGAAGCTCTGGGTACCTACATCAACTACAACGGCTACGGCCCTTCAATTGAGGACTTGCACTTCGACCCCAAGGATTTGTACCTGAAGTTGTACGCCGCAGAAGGGCCCTTGGATTTCATTGGTAACTCCAGCGATTTCCAGAAGCTCAGCACTGGCTACAAAGAAGATATGAGTCAGGCGGCTTCATTACAGCCGCTGCAGAGCAAAGACAGCAGCGCGGTTTTTATTCTTCCCAATGAGGGATGGGCGCGACGGGTTAGCGGCGTATACAGTAATGACCTCGCGACAGACAACCCTACCAGGGCACACGCGGTTCTCACCGAAAAAGCCAATGGCAACTATCTGGTAAGCGTACGAGCGCCAATGAACAATAAGCAGGGCGCTGCAGATCTGTGTATGCAGTTTCCAACAGGTGGTGGTAGAGCGGGCGCAGCGGGCATCAATGACCTGCCATTCGATACCCTGGACGCATTTGTCGAAGCCTTTGAAACTGCCTACGGTGCCTAATGCCGATTTGCTACTACCCTTCGTGTCGGGGCGTTCTCCAACTGCTTGACCTGCTGCCGTGACGGTACGCTATCAATTGCTGCAACCTTCTCAAAGCGATCTGCTACGTGAGGGCATCAAGCGTGTGTACGGCAGTACCTATCCCATACCCGAATTCTACGACACAGACTATCTGCAGCGTGCCATTAGCAAGGGCATGCTGCACTGTGTTGTTGTTCTCAATGAGAATGAGCAAGTGGTAGCCTGTATGTCTACCGTTCTGGAAGTTGAGGGGGATGTAACCGCCGACGGTAGCGCATTGATGGTTGCACCTGAGTACCGAGGTCAGGGCATTGTTGCCCAGCTCGGTCACGAGATGGTAGAGACCTATCAACGGCTTAATTTGGGGGGGCTGCATCTTTATGCACTGGGCCTGCATGACCTGGTTCAGAAGCAGGCGGGCAGTGCTGGCGCTGTAGTAACAGGTATTCTGCCTGCCTGGTTTTCCAAAGAGGCAAAAGTGTCTGGATATGACTACCCGGATGTCCGCATCGGCGCCGTTACACTATTTATGCCGCTGGGGGTATTGCCTGAAAGATCCGTCTATATTCCCGAACGCTATGTAGCCGTCTTAACTGATATTTACTCTAGACTAGCCCTGCCAAGGCACGTTCTACCCTGCAGCCAATCCGAAGTTTTGCCGCCCGCGACCGACTCTAGACTAGAAGTGAAGCCATCCAATGGTCAGTACAGAGTTCTACTGGAGAGCGTAGGCGCTGATCTGGCGACTGTTATCACGACTGCAATTTCTAGCGCGGCGCAAGAGGGTCTAGAAGTGAGCTATGTCGATATTCCGCTGAATGACCCCAGGGTGGATTTTGCGGTAGAGCAGGTCAGATCTCAGGGCTTTTTCTTCGGAGCATTGATGGTTGATCGCCGAGGCTGTGATCGGCTGCGTATGCAGCGCTTTGAGGCGGGTGTAGCAGCCCCAGAACAGATTGTGATTGGTTCTGTTGAAGCTGCCGATTTGCTTGCTTTTGTTTTGAATGATCGCGAGTCAGTTTCCGGTGTATGATATGAACAACAAGAATGTGAGGTGTGTTTAATGTCAGGCTCTGGTCGTCGCTGGCTATTCGCTATTGCTACAGCGCTGTATTTTTATTTCCTGCTGCCCGCCACCGCGGTGATGTTCTATGAGCTTCATCACCTAACCGGACTCGGCTTTATCTACTGGATTTATGGCGGCTTTAAAGCTGCCGGCTACTATTTAAGCGTCTGGGAGTATAGGCTACCGGCCTGCATACTAGCCGGGTTGATGGCTATTTTTATTCCGACGGTGTTTCGAACACTGCGTGGGAAGTGAGGGGCAATAATGAATAGACGAGAATTTCTACAATGTGCAGCATTACTGGTAAGTGGTGCAACCGCCAGCCAGCTCGGCTTTTCACTCACTGAAGAGCAGCAGGTCTATCTGGCAACGGCGCCTAATTACAATACAGCGGCTTCTAGCTATCTCAGTGCGCCACAACGAAAAATCATTGCCGCTATGTGTGAGGTCATAATTCCCCGCACAGAAACGCCCGGAGCGATCGACGCCGGAGTGCCCATGTTTGTCGAGCTGATGGCAGCGGACTGGTTTAACGATGAAGAGCAGGCAATTTTTCAAGCGGGGATCAAGGACATGGAAGTTCGAATTCCAAAGGAATTCGGTAAGTCTTTTGATCAATTGGACGCGTCGCAGCAGCTGGAGATTATGGAGGCACTAGAGGATGACGCGTCAGATTCTCCCTGGTATGAATTTGCCAACATCCAGCGGCAGTTCATTAGCGATGCGCCTTTCATTTGCCAGGTTAAAGAGCTGACTATTTGGGGCTTCTTTACCTCTGAAGTTGGCTCAACGCAGGTATTACGCTACGACCCTATGCCCATGTACTTTGATGGCGACACACCATTGTCTCCAGAAGACAGCGCTTGGGCTGGACTTACTTTCTGACGACGTGTGGGATGAGTAATTGGAATCAGCGATTTTGTTCAACAAATACTTTCAACAACAAAATACAGTGATTGAAAATAATGATTGAGAGCAAAAATTACGACTTTGATGCGATTGTCATTGGCTCTGGCATTTCCGGTGGCTGGGCGGCGAAAGAACTTACCGAAAAAGGTTTAAAGGTTCTGATCCTCGAACGCGGCAAGCCGCTTGAGGCGGGCTCAGGATACTTGGGTGAGCATGCACCAAACTGGAAGTTGCCTTATCAGGGGAAAAAGCCAAGAGAGCTTTACGAGGAAGAATATCCTATACAGAGTAAAGTTGGGCACTCCTTCAACGAATCCAGCCGACACTTCTGGAACAACGACAAACAAAATCCTTACGCCACTGAAGAGGGTAAGCCTTTCCTATGGGCGCGCTCCGACGTAGTTGGCGGGCGTTCCCTTATATGGGGGCGACAGACTTATAGATTGAGTGAGCAAGACTTTAAGGCGAACTCAGTAGACGGACATGGCATTCCCTGGCCAGTGGATTACAAGGAGATTGCACCCTGGTATAGCCATGTCGAAAAGTTTGCCGGAATTAGCGGGCAGGCCGAGGGCTTGGCACAGCTTCCAGACAGTGAATTCCAAAAGCCAATGCCATGGTTTGCGCTAGAAGACACGATCCATGGTCGGCTGAAGAAAAAAGCGCCGGATATAACGCTCACCAGCGCTCGTACGGCTATCTTGACCGAGGACCTTCCCGGTAGAAGCGCATGCCACTACTGCGGTCCTTGCTATCGCGGATGTTCAACCGGCAGCTACTTCAGCTCCCAGAGTTCAACTCTACCGGCAGCACGTGCTACTGGGAATCTAACGCTCAAAGCGAACTCCTTGGTGGAACGCCTCGAGTACGATGCTGACTCAGGACAGATTTCAGAAGTGCATGTGATCGATACCCAGAGCGGTGAGCGACAGCGGTTTTCGGCACGAATATTTTTCCTATGTGCTTCCACCATCGGCAGTACACAAATACTAATGAACTCAACCAGTGCGCAATTTCCCAATGGTCTGGCCAATAGTAGTGGTGTACTGGGTAAGTACATGATGGACCACACTCTAGGGCTGAGTGGCATGGGCGTCTTTCTCGATAATATGGACAGTTACTACCATGGCAATAGGCCAACGGGTTTGTATGTTCCGCGTTTTCGCAATGTCGGTGGCCAAGACGAAGACGCCGATTTCATTCGCGGTTACGGTTATCAAACGGCAACGATTCGTATGAGCTGGGAGACAAGCTATAACACCAAAGGCTTTGGCGCCAAGGTGAAAGACGACCTGCGTAAACCTGGGCCATGGATTTTTGCGTTGATGGGGTTTACCGAATGTCTCCCGCAGGAGTCCAATCATATGTATTTGAGTAAGTCCAAGGTTGACCGCTTTGGTATTCCTCAGGTGGCTTTCGACTTTGAATGGAGCGACAACGAATATAAGCTGCGCAAGGATGCAGGCAACCAGGCTGATCGGATTTTGAAGGCTGCGGGCGCTGCCCTTGTCATGCCGCTACCGGAGACTATGTCGATGCCGGGCGAGGGTATCCATGAAATGGGTACAGCTCGAATGGGTGCAGATCCTCGTGAGTCAGTTCTAAATGCCCACAACCAGGCGCATGACGTGCCGAATTTGTTTGTTACAGATGGTTCGTTCATGACCTCTGCGTCCTGCGTAAATCCCTCACTGACGTATATGGCCTTCACGGCTCGCGCCGTGGATTACGCAGTTAAGCAGCTCGCTGAGGGCGCTATTGCCTAGCGCTAGCTGTTCCGTTCCCCAATAGATGGTTCAAAGGGCTAGACCTTCTATCATGGAAGGGCGTATCGGCAGGCCATTGGGCCTACATCACTTGATTCGAGCTGCGGGTTTTATGAAACTGATCCTCAGCTTCATAATCCACACCAACTCACTAAACCAACATAGAGAATGACGATGTCGATGACGGATATAGAGAAAAGGATTGTTGACGGCACTACCTGGGATGAATTTTGCGACGCACTCAAAGACGCAGGAAAAATTCTCAAGAGTGAAAAAGCCCCACAAGACGCATTCAATCAAGCAGAGGGATATCGTTATCTGTCACGCCTGCTAAGAGGTGGGCTGGAAAGCTTCCTGGAATTTCGTGACCCGATGTTTCCACAGCTGCGCTGCGGTGCGCATGAAACCATTAAGCTGGGTGCAGACAACCCCGACAACCGTTACGAAAGTGCGCCCGTGAACCCCAAGTATGACTACCGCATTACCGGCAATCGCAACACAGTAGATTACCTGGGTATCAGCACAATTATTAATAAGTATGCTTCCGGTGGCACCATGGAAGTAACGGGCCATATCGACGCCCGCAATATGGAGCTTGGTCCCAACGGTGAGCTTGAGATTATTCTCAGCAGCACTGAAAAACCCGGCAATTGGTTGCAAATGAAAGAGGGCACAAACTCTATCACTGTGCGTCAGACTTTTCAGGATCGAATCAATGAAACGGCAGCCGAGATGAAAATCGAGCGGATTGGCGCCAAAGAAGATCGCCCTGAGCCATTCACGCCAGAGAAGCTAGAGCGGGGCCTGCAAGGCGCCGTGATGTTTGTTAAGGGTTCTTCCACCATGTTTGAAAATTGGTCGGAGAGTTTTTTACCCACGCTTAATGAACTGCCAGCAGCGGATCAGGCTTACTGTCAGTCTATTGGTGGTGATCCTAATATATTTTACTTTCACAGTGCCTGGGAGCTGGCAGATGATGAAGTGTATATCATCGAGGCCCCTGAAATCCCCGAGTGTCAGACGTGGAACTTTCAGTTGGACAACTGGTGGATGGAGTCCCTCGACTACCGACACCACACCATTCACGTGAACAAACATACGGCGCACTACGAAAGCGACGGCAGTGTTCGCGTAGTGGTGTCACACACTGATCCCGGCGTTCCAAACTGGATAGAGACTGCAGGTCACAACATGGGCACCATGTGCTGGCGTTGGATAGGCGCCGAGAAGCATCCTCTGCTGAATGTACGGGTAGCAAAGTTGGCAGACCTGAAATGAGTGATGACAAAATCACCTTCGTCGCGGATGAATTGATTGCCGAAGCTGTGGAGCAAACCGGTTTCGATGATTTCGGAGATATGCCGTATCGCGAAGGTCTGGAAGTGCTACTGGAAACCTATGACCGCAATATAGCCGATCCCTTTGGTCGGAAGAAATGTCGGGACCGGGCTGTGATGCAGCTAGCGACGCGCCTTAAATGTGAGAATGCCTTCAAAATTATTCCAGAGGCTGCCGAGCAGGAGATCAAAGCCCCCATTTTCGTCACAGGCCTGCCGCGTTCAGGCACCTCTGCATTGCTCAACTTACTGGAAGCAGCGCCGGGAAATCGCGGTGTCTTGCAGTGGGAAGTGCAGTTTCCGGACCCATGGCCTGACAGCAAGCCAGGTGAAGAAGATTTCCGCTATCCCTACTTGGTGAAGGCACTGGACGCAAACAAGGACTCTGACTTCGCCAAGATTCATTACGTGGATGCCGACACACCGGAAGAATGTGTGCTGCTGCATGCCTTTGCCTTTCATGGTGTGCAGCTGGGTTTTGAGATTATGCTGGAACCTTATCGAAGCTGGCTTTTGGAGCAGGACCTTGTACCACTGTACGCTTACCAGAAGAGGCAGCTGCAGATGTTGAACTGGCGCAACCCAGGCCAGCAGTGGATGCTGAAGGCACCTGCACACATGTGGGCGATAGACGCCATCATGGAAGTGTTTCCCGACGCCAGGTTCATTTGGTGTCACAGGGATCCACAGGCGGTTGTTCCCTCCATCAATAGTATGAATACGGCAGTGATGGTAATGTACGCAGGAGATTACAGCCATCTGGATGCAGGAGAAATTGGGCGTTCCGTTATGGATTGGTACGCCATGTCCTTGGAGAAAGGGCTGGCTGAACGGGCCAAACTTCCAGAGTCTCTTTTTGTAGATTGCTCTCAAAAAGAGTTTGTAGACACGCCCATGGCGATGGTGGATAAAGTGTACGAGGCCTTTGCGCTTCCCATGACCGATGATGATAGGGCGGCGATGCAGGCGCATATTGATGCCAATCCCAAGGGTAAGCACGGCAAACATGAATATCGGCTGGAGGACTATGGCCTGAGTAAAGAGCTTATAGCCGAACGCTACGCCTTCTATACCCAGGATGATCGCTGGCCGATTTCTGACTGATCACTAACTAACTGACGGGCTGAGATTGGCGAGACAATACGTCAAAGAGCGCAATTATTTACATGCGCTAACGGCTTTTATGATCTACTATTTTTGCACTGGACTTACACTCTTTGACTCAGGAGCAGGTGAATCACTATGAATAAAACACTGACAACTATGGCTGCGTTTTCTTTAACAGTTGTGCTTGGCGCTTGCACCACGCCACCGCCGCCGGTGTCTGAAGATGGCATGAACCTAAAAGCTGATACGGCGTTTGATACTGTCTACACCAGGCCAGGTGCTGACGTAGGCGCATACACAGCATTGGCGCTGGAACCTTGTGAGGTTTCTTTTGAGGATAATTGGAGACGCGATCAGAACAGGGATCGTGCTGCGCTTTCGCATCGAGTGTCCGAAGACGACGTCGAGAATATTCGCCAGAAGCTGAGAGTTGAGTGTGACAAGTATTTTCGCGGCGCGCTGGCAGTAGAACCAGCTTATACAGTAGGTGAGGCGACTGAAGGATCCCTTATCATCAGGCCTTCAATTGTCGATTTGGATGTAGTTGCACCGGATTTGAAGACGCCGGATATGAGCCGAACCTATACCACGGGCACTGGAGAGATGACACTGGTGTTGGAATTGATAGACGGTGGTACAAATCAGGTACAGGCCCGCATCACTGATAGATACCGCGATATCAATAGCAGTTACATGCAATGGAGCAACAGCGTTACCAACAAGGCCGAAGCTGACCGTGTTTTGCGTCGCTGGGCCCTACAACTGCGCAAAGCCCTGGATCACGCCAGATCTTTATAGATCTGGCCGGTTTTATTGAAAGTTAGCTAGTTGTAGCGGTATTCGAGCGTAATACCGTAGGTACGTGGGTCACCGAAGGTGGCGAGGCCAATCAGGCCGAGGCTGTCGAAAGCATCCTGACGGATGTTGCCGACGTAATATTCCTCGTCTAGCAGGTTTCTGCCCCACAAGGTGACTCGTAACTGCCCTTCGTCACTTCCCAGTCTAATCTCTGAAATTCCCAAAGAGGCGCCCAACAGTGTCCTTTCGTCCAGCTGCCCTGTGGGTTCGGTTACGCCGGAATTGGTACCGTCTTGATACTGCGCATTTGCGCTGGCATCCAAAACACCAAACGAGAGTGCCTGGCTGTAATCGAGTGTGAAAGTTGCGCTGTGTTCTGGAGCAAGGGCGAGAGTCTCAGTCAGTGGGTCGGTAACTACGCTGAAGCCGGTGGGGGAAGCGTCGTCTATTCTCAGATAGGAAATTTCATCTGGCCCAAATTCCGTATCGAGATAGCCGTAGCTGAAAGTGCCTATAAGGTTGTCCGTAATCGCTACAGTTACATCCACTTCTAAGCCGGTAATGGTAGCGTCTTCGATATTCACAAAATCCCGTTCACCCGCATTGCGCCCGGTGGATACGCTCTGCTGATAATTCTCATAATCCATGTGAAATAGCGCGCCGTTCAGTCGCACTCTACCGTCCGCTAGATCGCTTTTGTAACCTAACTCATACGAGATCAAATCTTCCTCATCAAAACCATTGCCAAAATTTTCCGAGCTGGTAGATCTTTGGCTGGTGCCGCCCGATTTATAGGCAGTGACAATTTTGGCGTAGACGTTGGAGTATTCATTCAGTTCGTATTCTACGGTCACTGATGGATTAAACTTACTGAAGTCCTGCTCATAGTTTGCGGTAAAGGCAGGTACCGGAGTGGCTGCGCCGCCAAGCCCGAAGCTCACCCTGTTGTTGTCGCGGAAGGCTTTACGGTTGTCTTCTGAATAGCGTGCTCCGAAAGTGAAGTGCCATCTGTCTTGTAAGGCTTCAGGCGACCAAGTGGCCTGCCCGAAGATCGCAAGAGAGGTATTTTCTGTCGAGGTGAAATCTATAAGCTCGCCGGGAGGTATCGCCTCTGAGCCGCTACTGTCGCCGAGATTTTCTTCTTCAGATTCGTCCTGATAATAAAACACACCACCTACCCATGTTAGCGTGTCTGTATTGCCCAGCAGCTGAAATTCTTGTGTGAACTGTTCGAATTCAGTATCGGGCAGCCCGTTGGTAATGCTGTACTGGCCGAGAAGAATGGTAGTCGGTGTTTGCGCGTTTTGCGTGTATGCATCCAGTTTGCGGTACCCAGTGATTGATTTAAGGGCGAGGTTGTCGTTTAAGTCCCAGGCTACATTCAGCGTATGAGCATCAATTTCAACGTCGCCTTTCATTTGCTCGTCGAAAGATGTTGCGGTATCCAGTCGGTCCGAGCTGACCTCAACAGGGTTCCCTTCAGAATCTAAAGCGGGGTTGGCGAAGCTTATTACGCCAGAGAGGGGGGCGCTTCTATCGAATTGCAATAACTGTGACAGACGCGCGGTATCCTCTATGGTGGATTTTTCATACTTGTAATCCAGTGTGCCATTTTTGCTGATGTCCCAGTGCAGGTCTGCGGTGAAATTCTGTCTGTCTTCCTTGCCAAAGTCTTCGCCATTGCCAATGTTCTCCACGAAGCCGTCCCGTTCGCCAGTAGAATAAGCGAGCTTAATGGCAGTGGTGTCACTTAGCGGCACATTTAGGATAGTGCGAGAGCGAAATAGATCGAGATTGCCTGCAGTCAGGGTCTGCTTAAAAGTGGTTAGTTCAGGGTCCGCTCGATTGGTAATCAGGTTAATGGCGCCGCCGGTTGTGTTGCGGCCGTACAGGGTACCCTGTGGGCCTCTCAGTACTTCTATACGGCGTATGTCTGCAGATTCAAAGGCAGTGCCTACTGATGAGCCAATATAGACGCCGTCCATGTAGAGGGCGACTGACGGGTCCTGAGTCACCTGTACGTCGTTCTGCCCGACGCCCCGGATAAACATTCGCACAGTGGTAGAAGAGCCAGTGAATTCGTTGATCAACAGATTAGGGACTTTGGACGCCAGCCCCTTAATGTCGTTTATGCCCAGCTTCTCAAGTGAGTCCTGGGAGAAAGCCGCAATTGAGATAGGGACATCCTGTAGGGATTCCTCGCGCTTTTCGGCGGTGACGATAACTTCTTCTAGCACTGGGGCCGCCAGCGAAGCCGGAGGCGACAAGGCCAGCGCACAAAAGGTTGTGAAGGAACCGGCTGTGAGGAAACGAGGTTTACGAAGAGATTTATACATGCAGGGCCACTATTATTGAATTATGAGTGTCCGTTCGATTATACATAGCCATGGCGCTGTGTCTCCCAAGGTATGCCGGACGATTTTGGTCGGGCCGTATTGGTTCAAATGTTGGTATATGTGGACTAATCAGGCGATAGAAGCGCGGGTGTAGAAATTCCTGTTTACGGGGATTTCAGTTTACTATTGGCCGCCCTATACTAGCCCTATGATTGAACTCATATTCATTCTCGCACTGCTGTTGTGCCCGGCTATCTGGATCTATAACGTCCTGGTGCGAGACCGCAATCAGGTACGGGCCGCCTGGAGTGATATTGACGTGCAGGTTTCTGCGTCTCGCGAGGCGCACAAGCGTTCTTTAAGCAAAGACTACCTCCACCATTACTTTAAAACGAATGGGCTACTGCTTTTACCCTCTCTGTTGATCTCGGCATTTCTCTTGATGATAGTTGGGTCCACGGGTTTGGCGGTCAGTCTCGCCACGGCTTTTTTTGCAGCAACGTTTTTAATGCATATGGTGTTTTCGTTTCTGATGGAAGCGCCGTCCAGACGCGGCAGGCGCCTGATGGACAAGTTGGCGGGTTTTAAGCTGTATCTTGAGGTGGCAGAAAAGGACGATTTGAACCTTCGTAATCCGCCAGACTTGACGCCGCAACTGTTTGAAAGATATCTCCCTTACGCCATCGCTTTAGACGTTGAGCAGCAGTGGTCGGAAAAGTTTAGCGAGGTTTTCGAGCGTATGGATGCAGAGTCTGGTGCCAGCTATCACCCGCTGTGGTATCACGGTAACTTCGACGCTCATAGAATCAACACGTTTAGCAACAATATCGGTGACGATTTTTCATCAGCGATTTCTTCTGCAGCAACTCCTCCAGGCTCTACATATGGAGGCGGCGGTGGCGGTTTCTCCGGAGGAGGCGGCGGAGGAGGCGGGGGAGGCGGTTGGTAAACCACAGTCTAGAAACAGCTGAACAGTCATCACACAAGGATTTAGAAACAAGAGCTCGATAACAGCAACAAAAAAACTTACAGAAGGAGCAGGGTATGGAAAATGCAATCCTCACGCCGGTACTAGCGCTGATTACATGGACAATGGTGATCTGGGCATGGATGTACGCACTGCGCATTCCGGCAATGCAAGCGGCACAGATAGATCCACAAGATGCCCAGCACCCGGGGTCGTTAAGTGTATTGCCGTCGAACGTTAGGCGCGTAGCGGACAACTACAATCATTTACACGAACAGCCCACGGTTTTTTACGCACTCGCCTTTTATTCAGCGTTAGCCGGTACCGGAGCTGGCGCTATTGTCTCTCTTGCTTGGTTGTATGTAGGCCTGCGGGTAGTGCATTCGTTGATTCAGTGCACCGCCAATAAAGTGATGCTACGTTTTTCTGTGTTTGCCCTGTCTTCCCTGGTATTGATCGGAATTGCTGTGCTGAACCTGCTCGCTGTTTAGATGGCGGCAGGACCCAGTAGGGAAAGTCGTGATACACGGTGCTGTTGGGGCTGCTTAGCGCTAGTGGCGCCGGGTTAAATAGTTAGGATGCAGGTTGTCTAATGCCAGTGTTCTACGCTCAGGTACGCGATACGCACGCAATTTGCGAATAGTCACTCAGTTTTTTCTCCTCCATTGGACTTCAAAGTTGACACTGCATTCACTGCGCGGAATAGCGATAATTAGAGCACGCAAGCATGAAGCTGTCGCTTACAAAAACGCTTGTCAGCTTGCTGCTTTCAATAGCTGTGCTAAGCGGCTGTAAAGAAAACCCAACTCCGGCCGAAGCCTGTGTTACAGGCTCTAACGGCGGTAATCCCGGTATTATCGTAGGAGGTGCTTTTAGCCCGGCGGTGGCCAACCGGCCATTTCTAGGCAACGCCATTGAAGCTGCAGGTTATACGCACTGTGCTCTGGAGCTTAAGGGCGTAGAAGCGCTGGCCGAGATACCCGGCACTATGAATATTGTTATTTCGGCTCTGGCTTTAAAGTTGTTTGTTGATGATGTGCTGAGTTGGTCCGGCGCTACCTAGGTCGATCTGGTAGGGCATTTCCACGGCGTTCTGGCTGCTCGGTCCTATATCAAAAATTACGGCGGACAGGCCACAGTCGGCAAGATGAGCTCTTTGGCTGGTCCGAATACGGGGATTGGCTCTATCGCGTTACTGGATTTTTTTGCCGGTCCAGTATTCGCTCCGTTCGGTGTTATCTGTGAGGAGGTCGCACCGTGCGTGCAGATGCAGAGGGCCTCAACGTTCATCAACAACCTAAACGCTGGGGGCATGACACCGGGAAGTGTGGAGTACTACGCTTTCTATACAAATAATGATGAACTGGTTTGGTATTGGGGCGAAGGCCCACTTGGCATTCCCGAAATAAGGTATGACAATGCCGAGCTTGGCCCAGGTGCAACAAATATAGAACTTGGAGAAATGTGCCTCTTCCGGATTGTTGGGCACGTTGGAATGATCGCTGATCCTGTGCCGATTCATATGACGCTGGCGGCGCTGGCCGGCACCCTATTTCAGTTCCTCCCCTCATGTGCTTGTTGCCTTGAAAATACGCGTCAGTGTGAATGTGGGCAGTGGCGTTGGGCATGGTTTATTGCCCCTGAGAACATTCTGGATAGCCCCGCCCTCCATTTAACATAATAATATTATGAGCGCTCTGTCGTTCTTCGCCGTCCATCAAGTCGCCATCGCATAGTCCTTAACAATATCCATCGCTATGAAAGTTGAAGTGTGAGCAATGTAAGGTAGACGGCTTAGCTCCTCGCCGAAGAATCTCCGGTAATCCCTGATATTTTTGGTGCGTACCTTCAAAAGGTAGTCAAAACTGCCTGCAATCATGTGGCACTCTTCGATCTCAGGAAGCAGTAGGACGGCTTTGTCGAACGAAGCCAGTGCCGCGGCGGTGGTATCTGAGAGCTTAATTTCGGTAAAAGCGACGTGTTCCAAACCCAATTTAATCGGATCGATGATGGCCCGGTAGCCAAGAATACATCCGTTTGACTCCAGTCTGCGTACCCGCGTATAGCAGGCTGTCTTGGACAAGCCAATCCGCTGTGCAAGTACTGCAGTGCTTAAGCGGCCATCAGCGGACAAAGCAGTGAGGATTTTTGAGTCGTACTGGTCTAATGGTTCGTAATAATCTGTTATATCAGTGTTTCTGGGCATTTAAATCTCCATAATAAGTTTATAAGAGTATTAAATACTAAAAATACGGGAATATTGCTTATCACGCAAATATTACAATACCCGCCTAACTGACAAACGGTAGGCGAAGGAAAATGAGCAAGTATCGAGACCTTATTCGACAAAATACTTTGATCGATGAAAATTCTGCGTTGAGGCACTTACTGGGCTCCTCAGCGCTGACCGTCGCGGACAGAGAGCAGATATGCCAACAAGCCGCTACTTTGGTGCGCAAGGTGAGAGAGGAAGGCTCACCCTCTCTAATGGAGCTTTTTCTCGGGGAATATGGTTTGTCTACCGAGGAAGGAGTTGCTCTGATGTGCCTGGCCGAAGCATTACTGCGTGTGCCAGACAGCTCTACGATGACAGAATTGATCGAAGATAAAATTGTGTCTGGAAGCTGGGGCGAGCATTTGGGAGGCTCACATTCTTCTCTGATTAACGCCTCAACATGGGCCTTGTTATTGACCGGAAAAATGTTGCAGGAGAAGGAGGGACAATCTATTTCTCAAACGTTGCGTCGCCTTATTAAACGAACAGGAGAGCCCGTTGTGCGACAAGCTGCGAGTCGCGTTATGGCAGAGCTGGGGCGGCAATTTGTATTGGGACAGACTATTGGTTCGGCAATAAGCCGCGCGGAAAAAAATCATGCCAAAGGCATACTCCATTCGTTCGACATGTTGGGAGAGGCTGCCAGGACAGAATCTGAAGCTGACCGCTACTATGAGTCCTATAGGCACGCCATCGAAGAAATTGGCTTTAGTTGCAACGCGGAAAATGTTCATTCGAATCCCGGTATTTCAATAAAACTATCGGCTCTTCACCCTCGATACGAGCCTTTGAAGAAGGCACAGTTATTACGGGAATTGGTACCCAAAGTGCGTTCATTGGCGCTGCTGGCGAGTGAGAGAAACATTGGATTTACCATCGATGCGGAAGAGGCTGATCGGCTGGACTTGTCGCTTAGCATTATAGAACGCGTACTGTCAGATCCTGCCCTCACTGGTTGGAAGGGATTCGGAATCGTCGTACAAGCGTATGGCAAACGAGCGATGTATGTGATCGATTGGATACACGAGCTCGCGCAAAAACTTGATCGACACATTATGGTAAGACTTGTCAAAGGCGCGTATTGGGATAGCGAAATAAAGACTGCGCAAGAGCAAGGTTTGTCTGATTTCCCAGTGTTTACTAGAAAGCCTACCACCGACGTAAGTTTTATTTGCTGCGTAGAAAAACTGTTTTCGATGAATGAACGCATTTATCCGCAGTTCGCAACTCACAGCGCCCATTCGGTGGCGGTCGTACTCGCTCTGTCACCACCCATTGCTGAATTTGAATTGCAGAGATTGCATGGAATGGGAGAGTCACTGCACAGCTTCATGCATCAAAATGATCGCATTCAGTCTCGTATATATGCGCCTGTAGGTAAGCACAAGGATTTACTTGCCTATCTGGTGCGGCGTTTACTCGAAAACGGTGCAAACAGCTCTTTTGTAAATCAAATTGTTAACCAAGATGTATCGGCGGAAGAGATCGCCTTTGACCCACTGACATTGGCCGCAGAATATATTGATTCAGCCCCAAACCCTAGGATAGCAGCACCCAGTGACTTGTTTGCACCCGGTCGACGGAATTCGAGTGGTTGGGATATGAGTAACCCGAACGTTACCGGTAAGCTGAGTAATTCGATAGCGCCATACCTGGACAAAGCAAGGCATTGTAATGGGCTTGCGGGGTCACAGAGCATCAGAAACCCAATGGACATGCAAGTTATCGGGTCAGTAAAATTTTGCTCTGCTTTAGATGTGTCAGTTGCGTTATCGAGGCTTACCGATTGGTCTTCAGCGAGCGCAAATGAAAGAGCAAACGTGTTGAGGAGGGCAGCTGATGTGTTCGAGAAAAATGCGGATGAGATCTTTGCGCTACTAATATGTGAAGCCGGTAAAACGATAAATGATTGCATTGGTGAATTAAGGGAAGCTGTCGATTTTCTGCGATTTTACGCGGGCGAAGCGCAACGGTTGAACGCTAAACCTGTAGGGTTGTTTGCGTGTATCGCACCGTGGAATTTTCCACTTGCGATATTCACAGGCCAAATAGCGGCAGCATTGGCGAGTGGCAATGGGGTTGCGGCAAAGCCTGCGGATTCTACGCCTCTTATTGCTTGCCTGGCAGTAAAGTTGTTGCACCAAGCCGGAGTCCCAGAGAGCTGTTTGTCTATTCTGCCGGGCACAGGGCCTGAAGTTGGCGTGGCCCTTACAACAGACAGTCGGATTAATGGTGTTTGTTTTACAGGCTCTACCGCGACCGCCAAAATAATTGACGTCGCTATTTCTAGAAACCTGCGACCGGATACGCCCTTTATTGCTGAAACAGGCGGCATCAATGCGATGATCATTGATAGCTCTGCTCTGCTTCAACAAGCCGTTGATGATGTAATCACTTCCGCATTCCAATCAGCGGGACAACGTTGCAGTGCACTGAGGGTTCTTTACATTCAGGGCGACATAGAGCAAGAATTTGTTGAACTTCTTGCCGGCGCTATGGATTCATTGCAAGTGGGCGATCCAGGCGATTTTGCAACGGATATTGGCCCCATGTGCGACTATAAAACGTATGAAAAAGTGGTCCAGGGTATTACACAGGCAAAAGACGATGGGAGATTAATGAAGCAACTCGCCGCTCCAGCCACGGGATGCTTTATTGGACCAGCATTAGTGCGGGTTGATGGTATCGGTGATATCCCGGAAGAGCTCTTTGGACCTGTATTGCACATCGCGCGTTTTAGTGCGTCCGAACTAGACAATGTTGTGGACGCAATAAATGGAGCTGGATACGGGCTAACCTTTGGGATGCACAGTCGTATTGACTCAAGAATACAGAGGGTAATTAGACGGCTTCAAATAGGAAATATCTACGTCAATAGGAACCAGATTGGCGCCGTTGTGGAGTCCCAGCCTTTTGGAGGGGAGGGGCTAAGTGGGACAGGGCCCAAGGCGGGTGGTCCCCACTACCTGGGGCGCTTCATGGCAAGCGAGTTTCTGGCCCCTGAATTTTCCCCGCCAGCGAATTCAAGTTATTTTACAGCTGCAGATATCGAGGAGGCCTTCGCTACCAGCGTGTTCCAGAGCGACGAGGCTGAAACTGCAACCGTTGCTATGGCAGGCCCTACAGGAGAATCAAATAGATTGTCCCTACATGCGAAGAAAAGAGTCTTGTGTTTGGGGCCAGGGCGAGAGTTGGCAGAACAACAGTGCTTGGAAGCCAGGCGAATTGGCTGTCAGGTTATTGCAATAGCAGTAGGTGTTACCGATGGTCTGAGCGGGGAAGTGGAAGCGGCGCAGCTTAAGGAAGTAGAGCAGTTGCAGGCCGTTGTCTACTGGTCAATGGATCGTGCCAATGAATTTCGAAGGGCACTATCAGAGCGAGAAGGTCCAATAGTGCCGCTGGTCATGTCGCGAGATCTCATGGCTAGATTGACCACGGAGCGTCATATTTGCATCAACACGACTGCTGTTGGAGGAAATACTTCTCTATTAGCAGGTGCCTGAGGGTCAGAGCCTCGCAAGTATTGAGATCTGAGTGTATAACGAACTAGTTAATTCATTTTAGTGTTGGAATAAAATTTATGGAAACCGGTATCTACATTTCTCTCGGCATTTACTTCTCGGCAATGTTGGGAATAGGGGCCTATTCTTATTTTTCGACCAAAAAGGATATGTCGGGATTTTTACTTGGGGGAAGAAACCTGAGTCCGGCCGTGACAGCTCTTTCGGCTGGTGCGTCTGATATGAGTGGCTGGATGCTGATGGGACTACCCGGCGCAATGTATCTTTTTGGCGCAAGCAGTTCGTGGATTGCAATTGGCTTGGTTATTGGTGCCTATTTGAACTACTCCACAGTCGCATCCAGGCTTAGGGTCTATACAGAAATCGCGGGCGATGCAGTAACGATTCCAGAATACTTCGAGCGCCGTTTCGAAGACAACCGACACATTCTCCGATTCTTAAGTTCGCTGGTGATCATTCTATTTTTCAGTATCTATACAACCTCAGGCGTAGTGGCTGGAGGAAAATTATTTGAAGCATCGTTTGGCCTAAGCTATGAAATTGGCCTGTTAGTTACAGCCGGAGTTGTGGTTTCGTACAGTGCTTTTGGCGGTTTTCTTGCGGTTTGTGCAACGGATTTTGTACAAGGCTGCATTATGGTTATTGCCTTGGTTATGGTTCCT
This sequence comes from Halioglobus sp., assembly GCA_047611225.1. Classification (GTDB taxonomy): domain Bacteria; phylum Pseudomonadota; class Gammaproteobacteria; order Pseudomonadales; family Halieaceae; genus Marimicrobium. Next base: position 3,860 of record JBLFWP010000021.1, on the reverse strand, counting down.
GTCGTTGCAATACAGCAATTAGGTGGCGTTGCTGAAACGCAGCAACAGTTATTGATGATAAATCCAGAGCTGCTTAGTTTTGGTGCGGCTTCGGCCTTAGCGATTGTATCTGCAATGAGCTGGGGCTTAGGCTATTTTGGACAGCCTCATATTATTGTCCGTTTTATGGCTATTCGGTCTGTTAAAGAGATCAAGATCGCCAAGCGAATTGGTATGAGCTGGATGATTGTCTCCTTAGTAGGAGCGACTATGGTGGGCATTGTCGGCCTGGCTTACATCACCGCATCCGGTGCAATCCTTGATGATCCTGAAACTATATTTATCTATCTTTCAACGACCTTGTTTCATCCACTTGTCGGCGGTTTCTTGTTGGCCGCCATATTGGCCGCCATTATGAGTACCATCTCGTCGCAATTATTGGTGACATCAAGTTCGTTAACCGAAGATTTTTATCACACCTTTCTGCGTAAGAAAGCTTCATCCAAAGAGCTGCTGCTAGTAGGCCGATTGTCTGTGGTAGCAGTCGCTATGCTTGCAGTAGCGCTGGCCCAGGACCGTGACAGCAGTATTCTAAGCTTGGTTAGTAATGCCTGGGCTGGCTTTGGTTCAGCATTTGGCCCGGTTGTATTGATTAGCCTATTTTGGAAAAGAATGACGCTCTCTGGGGCTTTGGCTGGAATGATCGTAGGTTCTGCGACAGTACTAATATGGATTTACGCGCCATTCACTATTAATGGCGGTACACCCAGTAGTTTCCTTTTTGAGATTGTTCCAGGGTTTGTGTTTAGTACGCTGGCAATTGTCTTAGTTAGCCTTTTATCAAATTCTCCGTCAGAGACTATTGTCGGAACATTTGAAAGCATGGAAGAAGAGTTGAAAGAGCAATTGGGCTAGTGCTATAGGCTCTGAATATTTCAACGCTAAGATGCGTCCATCTCAGGATGAGCGTACTTGCAACCTTTGAATCTTGTAGGGCAGCGGCCTCAATGTGTGAGAACCCAGGGTTCTTTTCTGAACGGCTGCGATAACACGGATTCTTTTCTCCATTCTGGGCATCTTTATCAAAGAGACGGTCTGCACCTTATGTGCTGGTGCTTTCTCTGTTCGTACTCGTGACTATTACAGAGCTGACACTGCAGGTGCTCCAGGAGAGTCAGTAGATCCCAGGAAAAACTATTCAATTAAAGGCAATACAGTATTTAACATAATATAATTATTAAGTGCTTATCTGCAGGGTAGGGAGGACTCTTACCAGGCTGAAACAACTTGCAATGAAGCTGCCTGTCCAGTGAAAAAGCCGTTTCAAAGTAGAGGGCCATCAGGGGCCCGGTCACTATTACTACATGGCGGCTTGGCCATGTATCTGCACGCCGTCTAGCAAAGCACAGACCAATCAAGCTTGCTCTGATTATTAAGAGGCTCTCAAACGCCTATGAAGGCAATCCCTGGGGATTAATGTTCCAGGTAGCTCCTATGATTTAGATTTTCAGGTAATTGGAGATCATAAGTGCTGGCTGTCCAAATCAGCAAGAAAAGGTATCGGCGCACAGGCGCTTCATTTCTGTTTCAGCGGGCTAGGTTGTCGCGAAAGACGTCTGTAAGGGATGCATATGTAGGGTAAGTCGGTCAGCTTGATCCACTGGGATTGTTAAGACAAACGTTATCAATAGTACTAGTCGAATTGAAGTGCGGCGACAGCGTTTGTATAGCAATAGCTTGGAGATTTCATATCTAGCGCAGTGTTGTAGTCAAAATAAATTGAGTGCACCTAACTAATGTAGAGCTCGTAACAGATGGAGCAAGCATATCTAGCGCACGGACAATGCGCTTATTGCATTTTTGGGCCTCAAAACCCTTAAAGGGCAGCTCCACAGCCGCCACGTTATTCTATCCACATGTGCGTATAATATATATTATGTTAAATAAGGCATTTAGACACACAGTTACCCACAGGGTGATTGTCCCTATAGCTCCTTTGTATTTGTGGGCGGCCCTCCCTAAGGGCTAGTGTTGCTGAGGACGTTTTAAGGCGTGTGTCAAACGAACACGCAGCTGAGCTGCCATGAGAAAGATTGGCTGTCTACGAGCGTCTACTTATGTGTTGAGAGATCGAGTGCTAAAACTCATTACGAGGCTGCCATGATGGCTTGGTGAAATAAAACTGGAGCCTTGGTACTTAAAAACGGCGAGATGCTTTTAATCCGTTGGGTTTTCTTCCCTTAAAGTCTCATCCGTCAGGCCAAATATATTGCGATAGATAATGCCATACGCAAGCACAGCCATCGGGCCTAGCCAGATCCAGGCAATACCCAATGTGAGAACGCCCAGTAGCAGTAAGATACCGATAACAAGAGTTATGCCTGCAACCGTAAACCACCTTTGGGTAATGGCTTTACGGGACGTTTCGAGTGCCTGCCACGGGGATAGGCCCTTCTCTAGGGCCAGAGGAAGCGCCAGCGAGTAGGCGATCGTTAGGTAGATGCCTGGAAACACCAAGAGCAGATAACCAATACCGCTTAGCACGACCATCAGAATGTATGTGACCAACGCTTTAGGGCTCTGTTTTATATATAGAAAGAGATCGCTTAAACCGGCGGGCTCACCCATTGAAATCTTGGCTCCCATTATGTAAAACCCCGCAAATACAGCGCTATTGACCCCGTAAAATACGAGATTAACCAGGAAACTCAGTAGCTGTGAAAGCCCTGAAGCCCCGCTGTCCGAGCCGTCCATGCCAAGGCCAAAGACGGCATAGATAGCGGCAGTGATTGCAAAATAAATGAGGATGCCAATGCTGTAAACCAGAAAAGCGATATTAAAAACCCCTTTACAGCCATTTGTGGCAGACCAGGCCTCTTCCAAAACACTACCCAGAGAGAGCTCAAAGTCCCCCGCGATGCCTTCGTCTATAGACCCAAACGCTACTTCCTCATCAGTTCTGTCTTCAGTCATCTCGGTAACCCCCTCTAGTCGGCATTAGTATTCTAGACTGTTTTCGTCGGTTGCGTTTTTTATAACAACTGGCGATAGTCACTCGAACTCCTCTACTGCTTTTTACCGTTGTGAAAGAGCCGCCGCGGAGAATTTGGCGAGAGGCGCACTTGATCGAGATTGTTACGACCCAAGGCCTCTTGCTACAATCCGGCCCTTAATACTCCGCCTTTTACAGACTGACGAACTAATGATCCCCCTAAGACTCAAGCCACTGTTGCTATTGCCTTTGACACTGACTTTATTTCTCTATGCTTGTGAGAGAGAGTCTGCTCTTGAAGGTCAAAACGCAGGAGCCGTGGACGATCAGGTAGAGAGCGGGGTATCAGAGCCAGAAGCCCCGTTTGCTGATGCTGGCCTACCTGAAAATTCTGATAGCACTGAGCCGCCCCCTCCTCCCCTGAATTTAAGTATTCCCAGTGATGTACTTGATGAGCACCTGCAGGGAGAGGACTATTCTTTGGATCAGGAACAAAAACTCCCGGAACTTTTTGGTGTGCCGGGAGCGCAACGCAAAACGAAAGTCTCTACGAAGTTGCTTTTAAGCGAGGAGGCAATTACGCCTATCGATTATATCGATGGCGCAGAAGTTAGCGTAGAAAGAAAGTTCCGCTAGGTTAATTCGGCCAATAGATATATTCATCACCGGGCTCATATTCCTGCTCACCATGCTTGTCTATCAACTGCGGCGATTGCAACACGCTTGGCCACATGGACGTAGCCTGGTCCGCATTGTGAGCATCCAACAGCGCTTCGAGTTTTGCCAGTTGTACTGGCTCTTGCGCCGCCAGATTATGTTGTTCTGTCGCATCCTCGCCCAGGTTAAACAGCCATCTTTTGTTGTCCGGCAGATCGGCCCGGATTAGTTT
>JBLFWP010000020.1:0-48699 GCA_047611225.1 Halioglobus sp. | reverse complement strand
ACCAAAAAACCAAAAAACCAAAAAACCAAAAAACCAAAAAACCAAAAAACCAAAAACAGAGGTATCTCCATGATTCGCCCCACAATTTTACTGCTCAGTCTACTGTTGGTGGCCTGTTCAGACGGCAAAGACAACCCGTATATTATCGCTCCACTCCCTGATTTCACGGAGGCAGATGCCTGGATGGAGAGCTTTGTGGAAGCAGAGGATGCCTTCCCCGGCGGCTCTATGATTATCGTGGACAAAGAGCAGGGCGTTATTCACAAGAGTGCCTTTGGCAACCTGACGGAAGATTCAGTCGTGTTACTCGCCTCAACCAGCAAAGTGCCAACGGTGATGTTGTTAATGGCGCTACATGAGGATGATGCCAATATAGATTTCGATATACAGATGCCGATTGCCAATTACCTGCCTTGGCAGGGTGTTTGGGATCCTGCAATTACAACTGAACACCTTGTCTCCAATCGTTCCGGTATACCCGGGTTGTTCAACCTGTTTACGCGGCCTGCGGACTATTCGCCTCACATTTGCCAGTACGTCCCTGGAGGGACATTACTGGAGTGCGCTGAAACTCTTTTCACTACACCGCTGCCCGCTCTTGCCACTACACCCGCAAATACCGCCTTTGATTATGGCGGCAGCCAGTGGCAGTTGTCCGGTGGTGTTGCGGAGATAGTAGGCGGTGGTACCTGGGCACAGCTGTGGGATGAGTACATCGGCCAACCCTGTGACTTGGAAGTGGCGCGATTCGGCAATAACTTGAGTTTGGCGGAGGCCTGGGATGGTAGCCCGGATAGTTTGGTAGGACTTGACAACCCCAATATGGAGGCTGGGATGATGAGCAGCCTCGACGACTATGGCAAGCTCATTTCGCTGCACCTAAATGACGGTGCCTGTGGTGACAATCAGGTGTTGTCCGCCGAGGCTGTCGCATTTATGCGTGAGGAGCGTACTCCTGTACTGGATGGTAATCGGGGTTACGGCATGGGCTGGTGGGTGTCTCCTCCCCAAGAGGGCGGTAGTATCTATCTTTATGTTGACCCTGGTTTCTACGGCGCGGTTTCCTGGATTGATGTCGAGCGTAATTACGGCGGTGTTGTGCTGTTCGAGGAATATACCGGTTCAAGCGGTGGTGTAGGTTCCGGTGGTGTTGTTAGCCAATTGATCCCTATTATTGAAGAGGCGATTGACGCTATACAGTAGGTCGACAACCCAGAGCCGGTCCCGTTAAGGGGACGGTTCGTAATCGTTTGAATGGCCGGGTTTTGCCGGCCTGTATCTTAAGCTTTTCCACTAATCGGAACTCTCGCTGCCATCATCATGACTTTCTACTGTGGTCATTTTGGACAGCGCTCTATCGAAAGCGCAATCACCGCTGCCATGATGATGTGAGACCCCACAAATAAGGCATGCGTACGCTCGCTCCTTCCAGCGGCGCTCTCGTCCACCGCACGTTGCACTGCGGCGCTGTTGCAGCAGCAGGGGTCATTGCCCAGATGCAGGAGCCCCAGATACAGATCATTAACCTGGTGAAAGATAGTGAGCATCATCTTATAGTTAGTCAGTGCGAACCCAAAATAAACCACTAGTGCGCCGAATTTTTCCGCGGTACTAAGGGGGCGATCCGCGTAGATGATGCCACCCAGTAGAGCAAGGTGCACAGTGATGAACAAACCCCATTGCCCGTCGGTGCGATTTTGCGCAGAGAGAGTATTAGATTGAGGAATTCGCATTCAGTCATTTTACTTTTTTTGTTAGCTAGCGCTCCACATCTGAAGTTTTTCGCCTAGTAACTGCAGATCAAAAGGTTTGGAGATATAGTCGTCCATACCGGCTGCCAGGCACGCCTCGCGATCTCCTCGTACGGCATTTGCAGTCAGGGCTACTATTGGAATTTTCGTAGTGCCTTGTTCAAGTTCGCGGGCTCGAATATTTCTAGTGGCTTCAAAGCCATCCATAACAGGCATTTGGCAGTCCATCAGAACTAGATCGTAAGAGCCGGACTGGATCATTTCTACAGCCTCTTCGCCGTTGTTTGCATACAGTGTCTCGCAGCCGAACCATAGGAGCATGGCGCCGGCAACATCACGATTGACGGCGTCATCCTCTACCACTAAAATGCGGCGCCCCTGGAATTGGCCCGTTGCAAACGATTTGTTATCCTCGTTCCGAAAAAAAGTTTCTCGCTGTTTTTCATTGTCTGAGTTTTCAGTTTCCAGAGCCTCGATTGTAGTGGCTTCATTAACGCCAAACCTAAGTTCGAAAGAGAAGCGGCTGCCTTCACCAACGGCGCTGGTGAGCTGTATTTGTCCGCCCATTAACTCAACAAGCTGCTTGGCAATTGCCAATCCGAGACCGGTGCCGCCATATTCTCGCGTGGTGGTACTGTCTGCTTGAGAGAAGGAGCTAAAAACGGTCTCTATTTTCTCTGGTGTTATGCCAATGCCTGTATCGCACACTTCAAAACAAATAGTGGCCCTATCGAGCATCTGTTCCACTAATGATGCTCGAACGACGATGCTACCTTCTGCGGTGAATTTCATCGCATTGCCGATCAGATTGGTAAGCACACCTCGAAGCCTGACTTCATCGGTAACGATATTCAGCTCGATTTCATGTGGTAGCGTAGCAATGAAGTCCAGTCCCTTTGCCTTTGCCAGAACAGCGTGGCTACTACAGATGTTTTGCATAAAGGGCATTAGATCGACGTTATTCAACTCCAGATCAAGCTTGCCGGCTTCGAGTCTAGAGAAATCGAGCACCTGGTCGATAATTTTCAGAAGGCTTTGTCCCGAATCTTTGATGATATTAAGACTCTCTGCATGTTCGGTGTCTTCCAGTTCGTCGGCAATCAGCTCGGTCATACCCAGAACACCGTTGAGCGGGGTCCTGATTTCGTGACTCATTGTTGCAAGGAAAGTACTTTTTGCTATGTTCGCAGCCTCTGCGGCCTTTTGGGTTTCAACCAGATCAGCTCGATCTTTCTGGATCGTATCCGCCATGTGATTAAAACTTTTTCCCAACGTGCCTAGATCATCTTTTGAGTCTACCTCTACACGAAAAGTCATATCTCCAGCACCAAAACATTCTGCTGCTGTTGTTAGCCTGCGCACGGGGCCGCTGATGCGCGAAGCAACCCAGAAACTAAAAATGGTGGTGAGTACTATACCCAGCGCGCTGCCGAGAAAAATCAGCCAATTAATTTTCTTCGCGGTGGCTGGCAACACATTAGTGGAACCCGCGAAAGTAATAATCCCATCGGGTCCCAGAGGGATTTCTGCGAAATAGTACTGGGTTCCTTCCAGGCCTTGCGCGTAAATTTGGATCCCTCCTTGAGTCTTCTTTATCGGCCGATCCCTCCTGGGATGGTGAGGCATCTGTTGCCTTACGGAAGGCCCATCGACCTGCTCCGGGGCCAAAATTAATTGATTGCTGAAGGCAAGGGCTACGGGAATGCCGACAATGCTTCGCAGCGAGCTGATAGCTTCGGCGGTATCGAGCCTTTTCGCTATAACGAGAGTCCCGACAACGCGCGCCGAGCTGAAGATAGCGGTGCTGGCGAGCCTATACAGTTTTCCGTCCAGAACCTTGGTGCTGTATAAGGACCGCCCCGATTTCAGCGTGTCGGAACCGGCGATGGATGACAGCTGTAGAGTGATTTTTGTGTCGGGAAGGTTTCCTGCCAAAAGCTTCTGTTGCTTGTCAAACAGCAACAGCCTCGACTTATTGTCGCCTAACTGAAGCTGTGATAGTGCATAGCTTGCCGCTTCAGAATCTAGCCTTGGGATGTCAAAGGTAGCTTTCAGGAAGGGGGTGTTTGCCAGATTCTCGACCTGGGAAATCATCAACTTCTGATTTCCCCTGTCGAAGTTTGAGTACTCTTCAATACCTCGTTCGAGGTTGCGAATCACTTCGTCCTGCCCTATGCCTTTCAGAAGTTGATAAAGCGCAACATTGACCGTTACGACCAGCAGAATCACTGAGGCCATCAATCCGAAAAATATTTTTTGCCCTATACTTAATTGCATTTAGCACCTGGTCTTATGGTTTTTTCCGATCTTATTTTTGTGTTGGCCGATTGTCTTTTCCATCCGTAAGATCAAGATCAATCTGCATTGTCTGTATCTGTGAAAGTGAGATGGGAAGGTTCGCAGTGTCGCTACGCTTGCGCCACGTTCGAAGAGTATATTCCGCATCGGGAATGCCGCTGATGGAGAACTTCCCTTTATCATCAGAAACTGCGTAGAAAGGATTGTTAAGCACCAGGATAGCACTCATCACCTTGGGGTGAATATTACAGTAGAGCGCGACCCGCCCGGTTTTCTCAAACTTTACGTATTTTGAGCTGTCTTCCGCATAGATACCCAGATCAAACGGTTTCGTAGGAAACAGCGAGAATGCGTTGTGGTGAACCCCATCGTCGTAGTAGAGGTCAACTTCAGAGCCCTTCACGATGGGCAATACTGCGGTGATGTTGCCTCCAATAGCGATAACACTACCTGCTTGAGAGGCGATGCTAAAAAGCATTACGAAAATACCGGCAAATATTTTTATGCTTCCACTTCTTCTCTGATAGCTCAACTTAAGGGGTTTCCTATTACCAGGAAAATTGGGTCGTGCCGGGGGAGCGAATAGAGTGAGCGTTAACGGCACTCTAATCTTGGCCGCGATGATCAATAGTATTAAAGGTTCCAATATATATTGTCTATAAACTAAAGATTAGGAAGATCAAATTTGTCCAGAATGTGTGACTTGGATCAAGTTTGAGGTGTCAGGGAGCACCTTGCTGGAGCACTGGCTAAAGAAAAATTTAGCCCGCTATGAGGTATGATTTCAACAGGTCTATGCAACACCTACACGCTAGCTATAGCAAAGAAGAAGCTGCAGATAAAGCAAAGATCGAGTATTTACCACACCGAATCGAATTTACAGGACACCCATATAAATCTGAGCGCAATGACCAGTATTGATGAATATGTAGGAGAGAATTGCTTGCCCTTGTGGGAAGTTTTAGGTGTCTCCCCCGCTGTGTCAGCACCGTATTCCTGCATGTAGCCGTCGATAAAAATCACAACCTCCGTAGAGCTTTCCAGTGGTTTGTTGTCCGATTCCACAAGCTGCACAGAACCCGTTACAGTATTTTGTGATTCGACGATCTGTGTTTCGCCTTGGACAGCAAGTGCCTACAACAGGAAGTACATCCCGAGGCCGATTTGAAGCTGACTTGTCGTGTCAAAAATGTTCATTACGTTACATTGCAACCGCCACTATTCAGAGCTCCAACAACCACAATTTACGCCGTTCCATCGGCTGTTTTCGTGCACATTTCCGCACACTGAACGCATAATTATTGCTGTCGTCAGCCAGACTTCATAGTTAGAGCGATTGCGGTGTAGCGATCTTGGCTGACTTGTTACTTTAGTGAAGAGTATTACACGAGAAATTTGGCTATTTCACGAATTGTTTGGGAAATAGTTTGGATTTTTGCCGGGGGGTGGTCAGTACTGTGTAGTGTGGCACATTATAAGGCAGTGGGGGCACTGGATTGGGCCTGGATTCGAACCTAGGGCCTAGGGTCGGGCGAACAAGATCAGGGAGGTGGATGGATATAGCCGCAGCAGGCCAGCGGTTGGCTGGGCGGTTTTGTTTTTGCCGTAGACGTGGCATTGTTTCGGCCAGCATCAGTGCAGGGCCCTCGCATCGCCGCAGTTGTGGGGTTTTGCCGGCTAACGCAATCTGTGACTGCGAGGCATTAGCAATATGGGTGCCTCATCGATGTAACAATAAAATGGAATTTGTATGAACTTAGTCTTCGACCTCGATGGCACTTTAATTGATAGCGCTCCGGATATTCAGTGTGCGGCCTCGAACGTATTGGACGGAGTGGGTAAGGAAAAGCTCACTCTGAGTGAAACTCGAAGCTTTATTGGAGAGGGCGCCGCAGTTTTTGTGCAAAAGATGATGGAGGCAAGGGAAATCGATGACTCATCTTCCAGTCATCAGTCATTGCTTGAGCAGTTTCTTACGCAGTATGAGTTAGGGGTAGATAAAGCTGAATTCTACCCGGGCGTAATGGATGCGCTTGCCGCGCTCAAAGGCGCTGGTCACCGCATGGGTCTATGCACCAACAAAGCAGAAGGGCCTACGCGAGCAGTATTACGATACATGGAGCTGGAGCCAGTTTTCGACGCGGTAATGTCCGGCGGCATGATTGCTAGCCGCAAACCTGAACCCGATATGCTGTTGCAAACGATCCAGGCACTGGGTGCCGGCCCGACTCTTTATGTGGGGGACAGTGAGGTAGATGCAGAAACAGCGAAGCGTGCGCAGGTGCCGTTTGCTCTGTACAGTGAAGGGTATCGCAAAGTGGCGGTCAGCGAGATGGATCATGATTGGCTGTTTAATGATTTCGAGCAATTGCAGGGTATTGTTGCTCAGGCGATGAGGGCAGCGGTGAAGTGAGGCAAGGCGTCCAAGCTTAGTTGTAAGTTTAGTGCTCAGCAAATATAGCGGAGGAATCGACCTATCATGAAGTTGCTTATTGTCGCGCTTGTTCTGGTTTCTGTGATTATCTATATCTGCAGCAATGAGGGCGAGGATGTTCCCGAGCCCATCACAGTTGAAGAAACAGCGAACAACAGATCAACCACTGAGCACTTTCTCGACACCTCCGGCGGTATCGAAATCCATATCACGATTGATGGCGCTGTTGGTGGCGCTGTAGAGATCATGCAAGTAGAAAGTAAAAAACCAGGGCTCAAGAATCCTATAGAAACGGCTGTAACGCTTAAGAACACTTCCGGTACCTCTCTGGAGGTCTTGGTGGAGGGAAAGTGGGAGGACGCGAGAGGCAATGGTTTTGGTGGCATCAACTCACCACTGACCTTGCGCGCCGATGAAGGCCAGACAATCACTGCGGGCACACACTCCAAAAATGTAACTGTCTATAAAGTGTCAATCACAGACAATAGGCAAACAGGCATGGAACGTCTTGCAGAGGTTCTGTCAGACCCGACGATTAAAATTGCCGAAGGCAATGGCATGACGTACTCAGCAACGGCCCTCGATGAAATTATCCCTGCGCTACCGATCTTCGGCTTTGCCAATGGGGATCCCTTTGAAGGTCTGACCGTGACTTTCAATTACGATTTTGGTAAATGGAGAGTAGAGGTGAGTGACGATAGCTTTGACCCCGTTAAAGGTTCTGTCTACGCGAGGCATGAGAACTCTAACCTACAGACTATTTCCGTCGATTTACCCCAGGAGCCAGAAGCAGGGGGGAAGATGGGCCGAGAGATGGAATACGGCGGCGGCATGTTTCAGATTCGCGACCCTGGAAAAGCAGTGCCCACTACCAGCTGGAATACGTCTCTAGCCTATGTCATTGAATTTCAGGAGTGGAGCAAGGGTGAGAGTGCCGAAGGTTCCTGCGCCAAGCGCGAGATAGGCAGCGCGTCGGGTAAGCTATACATCGCCTTTCAGGGTTCCGATTTCACTTTCGAAAACTCGTGGGTGTCGGGACAGTTCAGGGATGTGCCTGTGATCTATTGTGGGGTGTCGGGTCAGTAATGGATGAACCGGCACCCCGGCACGTTCGCCCTGTTGTGTTCCTGGATAAGCACCTCTAGCAGCACCTCTGATCACTAGTGGTGACTCGGGAATAGCTTAGTAGGCTGTAAGTCAGATGGAATAGAAACTATTGCCGATGACTTGGTCTTGAGCTGTCTATATTGTCATTGATTGACACAATTACTGTCAAACCATAGAGCCTTTGAATAGTGTTCCGGAATCCAGTTCTAGCCTAGTCCTAGCAAAGTACTAACCAGGGCGCACTCTCTGGTTAGTGTTAGTGGCTGTGCAAAGGGTAGTTGCTGTGTAGTGGATCCCATCGACAGGCAGGAGTTGAGCAAATGATAGATGGTTATTTGGGTCTCGCATCCTTTGCAGTAGTCGCAGCCTTTCTCTCTATTTTCTTTCTTGTGACCGCCCTTATGGGCGCTCAAAAAGCGGGCAGCGACGCGATTGCAGTGGGAGACACCATTCCCCACTTTACAGCGCTCGATGAGTACAATGAACTGTTCGACTCCCTGAGCCTCTCGGGTCATCTTCTTTTAGTTAAATTTTTCCGCGCACTGGTAACCTTACTGTGTCGCCGAGTTACGGCGATGGGAAGAGCTCAGACCTGAGTTCGACAGAGGTGGCATAAAGATCGTCATGGTAAGCACAGATACGCCTACAGAGCTGGCTAAGGGGTACAAGAAACACGGCTTGGGCGCGACCCTATTGTCAGACCGGGTTCTTGGTGTGACCAACCACTTTGGTTTGGTCAATACGGGTATGCATTCCGGGCCGCCACCGCCGGTGGGCGCGAAGAAGTTACCGATACCCACCTCCTTACTGGTGGATGCTAGCGGTAGTGTGCTGTGGATGGATCAGTCAGAAAATTATCAACACGGATCAGACCCCGATTACCTTATCGCTGCATTGCGAGAGCACATCGATTGAAGCCCTGACACTCACGGAACGCTCATGGCTGCGGGTACTACCTGAATAAGGTTGTGGGCACAAAAGCGTATTAGCGTCCAGTGCAGTAGATCAAACTCAAGTCTAAACGAAAAGAGCCGGCGCAAAACGCCGACTCTTTCACTTTCTCTAATTGAGTTCGATACTCATGCTGACATCTTCCTCGGCAATCTGCACCGCGGCATCTTCAAACTTTGGTGGCCCAAATTTCCCCATAGGCGCCGAAAACCCGAAGGGTTCTTTCGGGAAACCAATGAAGTTGGTGTCCAGTTCCACGTCGCCGTCCAGGTCCTGAAACAGTGAAACGGCGTACTGCCCCGGAGGCAAATCCTCTATACGGATTACCATGTTCTGGGTGCTGGACACCGGTTGGATAACATCGCGGAATGGTGCTGCGTCTGAGTCAGTCTCCAGCCAGGTATCGGCGGAATCCTGTACTGCCAGATACAGGGTGCCGCTGCCATCCACAATATTAGTAACGGTGATTTCCAGCGCACCTGTGGCGGGCGCTGATGTAGCCGCAGCGGATATAGCATCTGTTGCGTCATCAGCTTGTGCTGCCACTGGAAAAAGCAAAGTCGCTGCTAATAATATTGATGATCTCATTTTTGAGTCCTGCAAGTAGTCATGGCTTTTGTTAGTTGGCCTCACAAAGGAATGTAGCCACAGTGAAAGCCGTGAGGTATATGATTTTTAAGAGGAACAACCGCAATTTCGTCTGCCATTGAAGCGGCGTCCAGAATCATCAATTCTGAAAGTTCAGTAGTGGCGTCGTAGATAATACAGAGAATGTAACCATCCGCTTCATCGGAGTCTGGGCTTCTGGGTACAAAAATAGGCTCTGACGTATAACGCCCTGGTCCACAGTCATAGACTGTCGCATCGCCGGTTTTATAATCAACCCGTTGCAGCGCGTTGTAGAACCCCGGAGTTTCGTTTTCGCAGACACCTGCTGTATAGGTATAGCGCGATTCCGAACCTGTCCTGCGCAAATCCCACTGCGGGAATTCACTGGGTATGCCGCTGGGCAGCACTTCCCGTTTCGATGCGCCGGTTTTCATGTCCAGGCGATAGCGTGTCAGCTGGCCGGTTGCGGGGCGAGGCTGATTGAATAGGTCACGCGAAAAAGCTGTGCCTACCTCGCCGTCTTGCTCTGACATCTCAATCACATCAATCGTAAGTTCACCATTGTTTTCCCAACAGTTCGAGGAGTGCGCAAAGGTAAAGGGTTCCACCTCGAAAGTGCGAACGAGGCCAAAATCATTGAGCGACACTACGTACACCTTCATGCCTTCCTCGGGTTGGTAGGCCATGTTCTTGTCGATGGTATCGCGCGCCAGCAGCACATTTAGGGGGCTGGTGAAATTGACTGGCATCACCATAAAGATGAGGTAGTTCTCTGTCATTGCGTTGTCATGACAAAATGCCATGCGATCGATGGCGACTGTGTCGCGCATTGTCATCTTGCCCTGCGGCGAAATCTTGTAGAGATTGATTTTCGGCTTGATGCCCATTCCCATGCCGAAATTGAAGTAGTCACCTGTGCCCGGGTGTAATTTTCCGTGAGCGCTAAAGGTATCCATGCTCTTTAGGGCGCCGTCGAAATTTTCCGGGCCTATGGTGTCCAGCGTGTCCAGATTCAATTCCCAGGGCAGGCCGCCTTCAAACAAAGTCAGCAGTTTGCCACCGTGATAGACGATGCTGGTGTTGGCCGCGTTTGCGGGCATATGCAGGTTTTTGAAAAAGCCGCCAGGTGCGTTGTGGCCAAAGCTTCGATACTTAACTTTTCCGGCTGCGGTTTCGTCGACATATTTGGGTGTTTTTACAAAGCTGCAGCGATAGTCGACTTTGCCGTTCTCTATGCGCAGTGTGTGTACGCAGCCGTCGCCATCAAACCAGTGACCGAAGGGTTTGCCCCCAAGTTCGTTGCGTGCGGGGCCATTGCGAAGGAAAATGCCGTGCAGGTCCTCGGGGATTTTCCCTCTTATTTCGTCAGCCCTTATTTCGTAAGCAAGATTGTCAGTACCCGTGCGAAAGCCCGATACATGAGCCAGATTGGGGTTTTCCCAGGCGGGTTTTTTAGTGGCAGAAGTGCTCATGCTGTTTTCCCAAGTTGGTGAGGATGCTACATTCTTCCAGTTCCGTCTGGATATAAATGCAAAGCAGGGCTGAATACTAGAGCTTCTTGATCGTTGTTTATATAGCGATCGCTAGAAAAATCTGCCTGGGTGGGTGGGGGCATTCAACTAACCCTGTTTTAACGCTTTTACTACGTGCGAGCACCTTAGATCAACAGAGATCGAAAAGTGGGCTCAAGGGCAGGCAGTGTAGGTTTCCAGAAGGTCTTTGGGCAAAACAATGACCGGCGCAAAGCAGCCGTCTGGTGTCCGAAAGTTTGTGGTTTGCCCCCGGTACGCGCGACCTGCCAGTGCAGTTGCCTTGCCGGCGTAGGCGTAAACGCGAATGTCGTATTTCAATTGCTGGAGAGATCCAGCTTGTGAATAAATTTGGCGCTGCGCCGGTTCGACCAACTGCTGAGCAACGTACTGGGCTTCAACAATATGCTGCCAAGTTTTACGGTTTACCTTACTGCCGCGATAGACAGCCTTGGAGCCTTAGCCCGAGGCGGGTTTGAAGAACAGTGTTTTTCGTTGTTGCCACAAACTATCCGCGTTGTCTGTGTAAACGATGCTAGTAGCTGCGATTCTTTGCAGATATTGTACTAGCTTGCTATAAGCTACCACTGAGCGAGTTGATCACCGTCTGTAAGCAGCGTCAAGTTCCGTTTGTCTGAGGACGAATCGATTTGTGGACTGGCATTGTCGGCCATGCGAGCTCCCCTTTTTCGCAAATATCAATAATTCGTTATTCCATGTACACATGGAATAACGAATTAAGGCAAATGAAACCAAAGAGGCAGATCGGGTATTGGTTCAGGTTAGATGAAATGGGATGCAACGCGCTTGTAGAAGGGCTAAGTGGGGCTCGGTTATGGTCGGGGCCCGTAAGGCGCAAATTTTTTTCTGTGAGGGTGCGCCAGTTCAAATCAGCAATCTTGGCTTTCACTGCATCCGTCCAGGATTGGTCGCCGGTGAAGGTTGCAACGTAATGTGCGATTCATCCTCGGCCGCCCCCCATATACAACAGGTGAGATTGGGTCGGTGTTTGCGCAGATGCAGGTCCTACTGCAAAAGGTTTGCCGAAGGAGTCTACTCGTTCTTTGCAGGGACAGAAAGTGCAAAAAAAGGGAGAGCGAGGCCTATCGCTGAATTACATGATATTTCGGCGCGGTAGATGTGCAGAATCACGCCTATGCACGCGCCCCTGACCTATCGCTACTTGCTACAAGCCCAGACAACGCTATGATCAATGCGATGCCAATTCTTACCACCCTCATCTATACCCTCATCTTTCTCTGCGTGCCTGCGGGAATGCTGTACCTGGCTCATCACCAACGCTGGGCAGAGAAGCTGGGCCTGATTCTGCTGTGCTATCTGGCTGGGCTTTTGGTAGGCAATGCGGGATGGGTTCCCGAAGGTGCGCAGGCAGTGCAGCAATCTGTCTCTGAGATAACCGTCGCCCTGGCATTGCCCATGCTGTTGTTTACGCTGGATATTCGTCAGTGGAGCAAGATGGCGGGGAAGGCGATGTTGTCCATGCTGTTTGCCACAACATCAGTGGTGACGCTGGCAACCGTTTTGTTCTACATCTTCAAAGAGGAAGGCGTAGTTACCACTAGCCATCTGGCAGCGATGTCAGTGGGCCTTTACACTGGGGGCACGCCTAACCTTGCGGCGATCAAAACAGCGTTGGATATCCCCCATAGCCAGTACATTCTCTTCCACAGCCTGGATACGGTTATCGGCGGTGCCTATCTCTTGCTAATGCTAACAGTGGGGATTCCTGTGTTTCGACACCTTTTGGGCAAGCCAGAGGTACAGGTAGACAGCGCAGCGGTTGACGCAAACATGTTCGATGAAGAAAGTTATGCCGCGATGCTACGCTCAGAGAACTTATTACAGTTAGTGAAAATACTCATTCTGGGAGTATTGGTTCTGGCTGCGTCGCTGGGTTTGTCTGAACTGGCTAAAAATGTATTTTCAATTGAGAACAACTCTGCGCTGACTATTATATTTTTGACTACACTGGGTATGGCATTGTCTTTCAATGCGCGGGTGCGCGCCTTGGCCCTGTCTTATAAAACGGGTATGTACCTGATTTACGTGTTCTGTTTTGCCGTAGCGACAATGGCCAGGTTGGATGATTTAGCGGCGGTTAGCTTTAGTATCTCTGTCTTTGTATTCGGAACCGTTGCCGGTAGCCTCTTTTTACACGCGATGTTGTGTAAGCTGGCCGGTGTAGACAGCGATACTTTTATGGTGACGTCCGTGTCTGCAATTTGTAGCCCACCGTTTGTGCCGCTGTTAGTCAAAGCCCTGGGAAATCCTAGTACCATGCTTTCAGGCATGACAACGGGCATCATTGGCTACGCTCTGGGTAACTATCTGGGCATTAGCCTGGCACTTCTATTACAAGCTTGAGGAACGCATCATGAATGCGCAGGAAGAAATGGAAACTGATAAGCCGTTACATAAGCCAATGCCTGACAGCGGCCAGAACAGCGCAGAGATTCTGGCTGATCTGGATGCGTTCAAGCAGCACGACCCGAACTATAAAGACGGTAGGGTGTGGAGTCTCGTTTACTATTTGGATGAAGACCACTCAGCATTTCTAAAAGACTCGTATCACAAATTCGCCTGTGAAAACGGTCTCAACCCTACGGCGTTTAAAAGCCTGAAAAAGTTTGAGACGGAAGTGATCAGTGCCACTGCGGATATTCTCAATGGTTCGGAAGACGTGTGCGGAGTTGTAACATCCGGCGGCACAGAAAGTTGCATGATGGCGGTAAAGACCTATCGAGATATGGCGAAGGATCAACGTGGGGTGAAGAAGCCCGAAATGATTATCGCTGAGTCGGCCCATGTTGCATGGTTTAAAGCGTCTGAATATTTTGGCGTAAAAATTCGCTTGGTGCCGTTGTTGGACGACTTTAGTCCGAACCTGAAGAAACTCAAAGGTATGATCAACCGCAACACGGTGATGATTCTGGGCAGCGCGCCGGAGTACCCGCACGGCACTATCGATCCCATAGCGGCCATGGGCGAGATTGCACAGAAAAAGAAAATACCTCTGCATGTGGATGCCTGCGTAGGCGGCTTTATTCTTCCCTTTATGGAGATGAACGGCGAGAAATTGCCTCTGTGGGATTACCGAGTACCCGGTGTAACTTCTATTTCAGCTGATATCCACAAATATGGTTACGCGGCCAAGGGCGCCTCAACCATCACCTACCGCAACCTGGATTATCTGCGCTACCAGATGTTCGTATATCAGAACTGGCCCGGTGGTGTGTTTGCCTCTTCCGCTTTGTTGGGCACGCGCCCCGGTGGCGCTTACGCGGCGGCCTGGGGTGTATTGCAGTACTTCGGCAAAGAAGGTTATCAAGCACTGGCCCGAGATACACTGGAGGCCGTAAATCGTTTGAAAGCCGGTGTCGAAAAAATTCCTGAATTGGAAGTGATGGGAAATCCCCAGGGGCCGTTATTTGCCTACAAGTCCTTAAGCCCGGATCTGAATATTCTCGCAGTAGGTGACCAGATGGACGCTATGGGTTGGCAGGTCAACCGCAATCAGTATCCCGCAGGGTTACATGCGATGGTAACGGCACAGCATCTGAAGGTGGTTGATCACTACTTGGCAGATCTAAATAAATCGATAGAGATTGTGAAGGCTAACCCAGCGCTGGCCCAGGAGGGTGGGGCGGCCACCTACGGCATGCTCGCTCATGTGCCTCTGCGTGGCATGGTCAAAAAGAAAGTGCTGGAAATGTATTCCGAACAGTACCGCGCTGGTGGCGGCGAATTGGATTTGGCGGCTGAATCGTCGGGTTCTGGCGCCGGTAGTACGGTAGACAAAATTTTGGCCTGGTGGGTGGCGCGTCAGACGCGCAAGAGTTCAGGCGGCTAAGTAGCCAGACGTTTTAGGAACTGGATAGGCCTTGATTTTGTGGTAGCTAGCAAGGCAAAGCCCTTTAGAATCTGCGCTCTTCCCGCGCTGCCACTTTTGTTGCCAGAGATTCAAGTATGAAAGTCATATCCGATTTTTTCACCAAGCTATTTTCCTTGCGGCTCGCCACGCTTGCTGCATTTCTAATTCTGGCAACTCCAACAATTGCCAATGAAACGCCCGTCGTGCATCAGGCCATTACGTTTTGGAGCGGGGGAGTTCGTCTTAGCGGGGATGTCTTCAAGCCCGCAAATTTGAAGCCGGATCAGAAGCTGCCCGGACTAATTCTCATGCACGGTTGGGGTGGTAGTAAGGCCAATCTCAACAACGCCTATGCGCCGCAATTCGCCAGTCTCGGCTTTGTTGTTATGACCTTTGATTTTCGAAGCTGGGGAGAGAGCGACGGTTTTTTGGTCGCTGACGATAAGTTGCCGCAAGAGAAAGATGCTGGCCACGTGACGGTTAAGGGCAAACATGTGCGAACTGTAGTGAATCCTCTGATAATGATGGTAGATGCGCGCGCTGCCCTATCGTGGTTCGTTGCAGAACCCAATCTGCAGGTGAATAACATAGGCGTGTGGGGGACCAGCCTTGGAGGTGGCCTTGCGTTGGTTACCGCGGCGGGCGATAGACGCATTAAGGCGCTAGTTACTCAGGTGGGGGCGGTCAATAACAAGGCCAGCTTCGCCAAGTTTCCGGATGCGATGGTGAGGGCACTGGAAACGCGACGAGCGCGCGGTAATCTGCAGCCGTACCCGGGCGCTGAGTCCGGGTCACCAGGATTAAAGGGGTATCCTGATCTGGGCGCTATGAAAAGATACGACCCCGCGGCCTCTTGGGCGGCGCTGGCCGTTCCGACGCTGGTCATTGATGCAGAAGATGAGGAAATGTTTGACCGCAAAATCAACGGCCTTGCCTTGCACGATTCGCTGCAGGGTAGGGTAGCAACCCGCTATTTGGTGCTGCCCGGAAACCACTATGCGATATATCGTGATCAGGGCTACGAGCAGGCGCTTAAGGCCGCTCAGGATTGGTTTGTGGAGCACTTGAAGTAATAGTTTTAGGGAAGGCCTTCGCGCTGATAGCTTCCACCCACTGTAGTCTTAAGCGCGTTGGTTTTTACCCAAGATTCTTGTTGACCAAAAATATTTTTCTTTAGAACTGAAAGTCTTTCGTTCGGGTATCTACTGTCGGGTTTGAGCCGTCCGAGCTACACCGACTGCTGCAGTGCTGTTATGGATGTATAATTGCTGAACATCAGCGGAGATGTCTATGTTCTTCAAAGCCCCAACCGATTCCAAAGCACAGGTAACTGTGGCTCAGGCCTTGCGTCACCTGCTGGTTTTTCAATTGAAGCTTGCGGCCGACGCGCTACGCGACCTCCTTCTGAGCCCCGTAAGTCTGGTGGTCTTTCTGATCGACATAATCAACAAGCCGGCGCTGGAGGACAGCCTCTACTTGCGGTTAATGCTTCTCGGTCGCAGATCAGACCGGGTAGTTAATCTGTTTGATGAGCACAAGGATGCGGGGCACTTCACGGTGGATCGGGCCATGGAAGAGCTTGAAGTGTTGGTGATACGTCGCGGCCAAGGCAAAAAAATGCGTAGCAAAGGCGGTAGGAAAAGTTCTGACCGCAAGAGACGGGAGCCCAATGAGACTGATGAAAATGGTTCTGATGACATTGGGCCAGATTAAGCTTCAGCCGCTACAACCGAAGCATTAACACAGGGGCGTGCCTGTTCGCCGAGTTAGAAATTATACAACGCTTGAAATTCCACACTGCGAGGCGGGTCGATAAACTGTAGATAGGTTTGATCGAAGCCCAGCTCGGCCAAAGGAACATCGGCTCCAAACGGAGTCGTTTTTTCATTGGTGATGTTTTTAAATACTACTGCAAGATTCCATTTTTGCTGGGCGTCTCCCAGAGCCATTCTCGCGTTCCACTTGGTGTAAGCCTCCTGCGCTAAATTGGAGTCCAGGTCTGATGCTACTTCATAGTCATCTGAATACAGTAGCTCCACACTGCTCTTGAACTCCAGGTTGGATCCAATATCTGTGAAGTATTCAAGCGATACATTGCCGGAGTGCTTTGGCGAATACTGCAATGATTTTCCGCTGAGATCTTGCACGCAGTTATTGCGTTCCCCTCCAGCGTCAACCAAGGCCAGTGCTTGCGCGTTGGTACATGCTGCATCGGGGAAGGAACTGTAGGTAGCATCAAGGTAGGCAAAGCCGGCATTGATCCTGAATGAGTCTGCCATTAGTAGTGAGCCATCCGCTTCTAGCCCCTGACTCTCAGACTCGGCGGCGTTGTCCACTACAAATGCCGAGTTGCCGTCAAAGGCGCTCACCTGAACATCTTTGAATTCACTGTGGAACAGAGCAAGGTTCAATCGTCCTCGACCCTCCAGCAAGTCCATCTTTGCCCCTATCTCGTAGGTGATTACGGTTTCATCTTCGAATTCCTGTACGTCGATAACGCCGCGTACATTGGCTTCGTCAAACCCGCCTGCCTTGTAGCCGTTGCCCACTTTGGCATAGGTCATCACTGCGTCTGACGCGTCCCACTGCAGGGTGAGGTCGCCCGTCACATGGCTTTCGGATCTTTTGTTGTCGAAGTTGGTGTCTAAGGTGCAAGCATAGTCAATGCCTACGCAGCGTGTTGCACCGGTGGCATCGAAACTGTGGTCAGTCAGGAAGTTTAGCGCGCCATCTGCAAAGCCGCCGCGTACTGGGTCCAGAGTGGTTCCAAATAATTCTGCCGTGTAGGCATACTTGGTGAATTCCTTTTCGTCGCGAGAGTAACGGACACCGGCAATGGCACGTATGGAGTCTGTAGCATTCCAGGTGAGCTGGGTGAATGCGGAAAGGGACTCTGAGTCCTGTTGAAACTCGCCAATGCTGGTTGAGTCCAGAGAGCCGTCACCGAGACCGATGACCGATAGCGCTGCGTCGGTGGTGCGATCTGATTGTAGATCTTCTTCCTGATAGTAAAGTCCCGCGAGGTACTCGAGAGTTTCCGCCTGTGGCGATGACAACAAGAACTCCTGTGAGAACTGCTTGTGCTGCTCAACACGGCCTCTGGCGAGGAACTTTAGGGGCCCCAGGTCAGCGTCGATATTGCTGGAAAATTCGTAGTCCACATAGCCCGTAATTGAGCGTAGCGTATTTTCCCCTAGGGCCCACTGGATTGTGGCACTGGCGATATTCCACTCACTGTTTTGGAATTCATCATCTTTATCCTGCTCCGTTATGCCTTGAGAAGACTTGTGGTAGTTAAAGGCTGCATTAAAATCCGGGTCGGCGGCTTGGTAAATCGCAGTAGATTGAGGTGTGGCGATGGATATTGCATTGTGCCTGCCCAATGTGTCTGACTCGCCGTACTCGTACTTAAACAACACATCGACTTCTTCACTCGCCAGCCAGTTCAGTGACATTCTTCCTATGGTGTTTTTTTCGTGTGTCTCATTCCGGTTGCGCAGGGTATTTTCCATGTATCCATCAGTTTCCTCGCGCTTCAGCACGAGGCGTGCATTCAAGGTATCGCTGATAGCACCAGACACCGTGCCAGTAGTACTCCAGGCATCAAACTCCGGTTCCAGGCTCATTTCAATTCTGGCCATGAACTCTTCTGTGGGTCTGGCGGTAGTGATATTGATGGCACCGGCAACCGTATTCTTGCCAAAGAGCGTGCTCTGGGGGCCCTTTAGAATTTCCACCCGCTCGATATCGAGAAAGCTTGAACGTGATGACTGGCCACGCCCAAAATAAATGCCATCGACAAAAGTGCCCACCGATTGTTCGAAGCCGTAGTTTTCGCCTGAGCCAACCCCGCGTATAAACAGTTGGTCACCGCCCATGCTCTCAGAGATATGTACGTTGGGGATGAAAACCGCAAGCTCTTCCAGCGAGCTAATGCCCTGCTCAATAATTTTTTCGCCACTCATGACGGAAAGTGAGATGGGTACATCCTGCAGACCCTCCGTGCGCTTGGTCGCGGTGACCATCACCTCTTCGAGTACCAGGCCTTGAGCGCTCAGGGGTGTTGCCACCGCTGCTGACAATGCAATTGCTGCCCAGGAGCCTGTACTTATTGGTAATTTCATCTGGTACTCCGATCTAAGTTTATTAGTGCGATGTGGCTTATTCGCCATCCAGTGCTTTTCGTAGTCTGCTTACTCGTATCTTTGAATCAATTAGTCTCGCAGTACCCCGTGTAACCGTGGGGTGTTGATGGTCGAGAATCGCGGACTGATAACTCGGTCTGGCTTTTAGCATTTTCCAGTATGCGGTTAGCGTTGGCCGGAGGCTGTCACCAATGTAAAGATGAAGACTGTCGGCTTGCGCCAGCCGTTCAAAAATTACCAGCCAGCTGACATCGGCCAGCGAAAACAGCTCGCCCAGAATCCAAGGGCCGCCGCTACTGTGTAATTGGGCTTCCAACTCAGACATGTACTTCTGCATCTGCAGGCGGCTCTCGCTGTGCACTTTCAGTGCGGGCTTTAGATACTGTAATTTTTCCAGCCCCAAAAGCTTTAGGGCAAAAAAGACAAAGGGGCGCCGTTTGTCGAAGTGGAACAAGAAACCTTCGGTAATCTTCCAAGCGGGGATTTCAGCAACCATGGCGGAAAACAGCGGCACAGTAAGGCCCGGAATAGCATTGCCCGCAGTGTTTGGGCCGTTCGCGAGAGGGTCACCCTTGATCGATGACTGGTCAATCCAGTACTGCATTGTCTCTAACGCCTCGGCATTTTCGGGTGTCAGTGATGGCGAGCCCGCAGGAGCGTGTGCAGCTGCGTGCAGTATTTGAACGTGAGACTCGTACACCGGGTGTCCGTTGTGTACCAAGACTGGGACTGTTCCGGCAGGATTGATTTTTAAAAATTCAGGGCGAATATTTTCATAGCAACCGGTTTCGATAAGATCAACTGGGTGGCTACGATACGATATGCCCAACTCTGCGAGGCACACACGTGTCTTCATTGAGCAGAGGGACAAGGCGTTGTGATACAGCTCGAATTCCTGCGAATGCGGGATCGTTTCCTGCTCGTTCAGTCCTGCAGCCACCGGATGCCTGATCCGTTTACGGCTCTGTAGTAGCCACCAGCCGAAGGCCAGTGCGATAACAAGAATGGTTATAGAAATTGTCAATTCAGGCACCTCTTGGCGCAGTTTGCTACCACAGCGGCAGTTGTACAGCCCCTTTTGAAACTGGACTCATATACTGCACTATAGTGCATATATATATTAAAGGGTATATTTGTGTAACTATTTCTGGTTAGGAGCGGAATATGTGCCGATTAAGGTCAGTCGGACACAAAAGTTCGCTCGAAACGGGATGGGACGAGACGGAGAGCGGCCGGGCGGAGTGGGGAAAGGGAATAAGCGGGCGGTTCAGCCCGCTTTTGCAGAATTAGCTCTAGGGCGCAGCCAGAACCTCCATACCGTATAGTGGGCTGTTGATAGTGACAATCAGGCCCAGATCAAAAGTGCTTTCCGTTTCCTGATGGCGCAATACAAATGAGCGGACCATTAGACCTCCCATGCAGTGGGCCACTGCATAAACATTAGTGAATTGGTGCTCTGTCTGAAGCTCGGTGAGGGCGCGCAGAAGGTATGCACTTACGATCTCCAGTGAAAGGCCACTGGGGTAGTGGAATACCCAGAGTTGGAATTTGGTCGTATCAAGCTGGGGGATAATTTTGCTGAAATTGGCCGGGCTGCCGCTGACCCCATGAACGAACAGCACGGGTGTTTTACTTGCGTCATACTCACCCAGCAAAAATAATCCTGCGCCGATGGTGTCGAGAAAGTCGACCGGGCGCCACAGGCCCATACTGGAAAAACCACTGGAGAATCTATCGTCGGAAAGATTCACGATTTGACCGACATTGGCTTGTGAAATTCTGGATTCCACCGAGACAGGCGTTTTAGGGCCCGATCCAGCACTCCCTCAATCACGAGTTCGTCAATTACTAGTGTTTCCTCGCCGATCACCTCTAGTAAGGGAAGCTTGCCCAGTCTTTGGCCGTTGTATGTTGCTGGTTCGTTGCCGATGTATTCGCCATCGTCATTGATGTCAACAAAGGCTCCAACGGTATAGAGCCGAGCGTCCACGTAAAACTGATAGCTACCGTCGTTGAGTAAAGACTGGTGGCTTAAAACCTCTAGCCCCATTCCAGTATGTCTGAATAAAAGTATGTGCACCGGCCCGGAGTCGCCGGTCTTAACAGTTACTTGCCCCTGAATGGTCGATAAATTTTCCAAGCGGGCAGTTTGCTGGCCAATATGCGTGAGCGAGCAACCAGCCAAGATGGCAATGATCACAACACAACAAATGGAACGCAAGGTCGTTTTAAGAGAAGAGACGGTCATGGGCGGTACACTCCTTTGCAAGAAGTGGGGAGGTCATATCTCCCGTTGACTTTTTATGTCACCACCGCCGCAATCGGGCGTGGCATGCGCTGGAAGATGACTGAGCGTATCATAGCGGGCGGTCTGTGTGAGTTACATGCCTTCACTAGCCGCGCACCCAAAATTTGCGCTCATCATTGTTAAATAGTGTCATAGCACTTCAGCCGATTGGGATTTTGGCGGATACTTAACAGCTCAACAGGTGCAGGCTTTACTAAAAGTGTGTCAGGGGCAGGGGCAGGGGCAGGGGTAAAGAGGGGAAAAGTCAGCACATCCGGGCTTAAGCATGAGTATCGATACCTAAGAAGCGCTGGTAAATCATAGTGCACCCCTCACGTAGAAGCGTGAGCAATAGTATTTACGAACGCAGAGGTTCGTCACCAGGGGAGTTCAAGGAATGAAGAATTTTAAAACCAGCCAGTCAGGTGGGTTTACAATCATTGAGCTAATGGCCGTGCTGGCCATTGTTTCAATTCTAGCCACGGCAGCGCTGGCGACCTATCAGGGCTACGCAAAGCGTGCCAAAGTCGTGGAGGGCGTTGCTGTCCTGACGGGCAGAAAGGCTGCCATAACAGCCTACTACACAGTGAATAAAAAAATGCCTGCGTATCTGGAGCAATTGGGCTGGGAGAGCAGTAAAGAGAAGGGTAAGTGGAGCAAAGAGCTGGAATTGCAGGCCCCGATAGTGAATTTTGGGATCGGGTAGGCGTTATGTCCAATCCCTCACCTAACAAAAAGAATGCGTGGAAAACGGGTTACAATAACCTCTATATCCGCGCGAGCAAAAAAATACTGAAGATCAATACCAATAGAAGACATGTGATGCTTGAAGCGAAAGGGCTAGAAGGTGGGGGCTTGGATTTTCGATGCTCGGTGAATAATGCGGAGTTGATAGACATGGTGCCCGCCAGCTGTCGTAAGCTGCGTCCAGCGACACCCAATATTCAGAAGTGGTGATCTAATCTTCGAAAGCAGTAACCTATTATTCAAAAGCGGTGAACAAGTATTCAAAAGCGGTGAACAAGGTCGATCTAAAACGCCCGAGAATATGAAATCACATATACGTCCGCGTCTTCATCTTTATCGTTGGTGGAGTCATGGGAGTATCCCAGTTTCACTGCGTTGCCGCGTGACAGAGGGTACACCACAGTTAGGCCAACTTTAGAGTCTCGTTGCGGCGCACCGAAACGAACACCGTCAACCTTACTGCGCCCGCCTTTGTAATAGTTGCCATCCAGAGAAGCCCAGAATCCTCGCGCAAAGCGGTGTATCAAATGGACCTGCATTGAGCCAATGTTATCCTGCTCTTTTTTCAGGCCCAAAAAGTCATCGTTATCCTGAAATACCCAGACACCCAGATCTACTTCGACCAACCATCTATGAGAGATGGGTGCAATGAAACCCAGCTCTGCTTTTAATGCCCAACGGTTTGCGCCGACGTTTATCAGGCGATCATTCTCGTAGCTTCCGGTGGGAGCGACTATTTTCAAGCTCCCCCCAAGGATGGGCTTGGGCGCTTTGCGTAATTGGGCGAAAGCTTCTTTGGACATAGCAGGGGCGCCCATAAAATTAACAGATAGGGTCGCTGAAACATCGCCTACCCCTCGGTACTCGTGTTCCAATTCCTGGCCCTTGTCGGTTTCTCCGTAGGTA
Source organism: Halioglobus sp. (assembly GCA_047611225.1). Taxonomy (GTDB): domain Bacteria; phylum Pseudomonadota; class Gammaproteobacteria; order Pseudomonadales; family Halieaceae; genus Marimicrobium. The sequence continues at coordinate 26,043 of JBLFWP010000020.1, read as the reverse complement.
TCGCCGTTTGAGTAAGGGACCTCGACAATGATATTGGTGGTGCGGCCAAAAAGATCAGTTGTCCTGCGGTAAGCGACAAGTAGAGTACTGATTTTTGAATCCAGGCCGGTTATGGGAACCGAGGGGCCGGGAACTGTATCTCCGGATACGTAGGAGTAGCCGACAGTGCCCACCTCAGTTCCTACCGGTGTTGGCCAATATGCCCTTGGCGTAAGTTCTTGTGTATAGGCCAGTACCGGCGCAAGCAGCAGGCCAAAAAATAGGCGAGAAATGAATTTCTTGATGAGAGCTGTCTCCAATGTCTTCACTCCAGATAAGTATTCCCGATCAATTCTTTCATTGAAAGGCGATTTACTCAGAATGGTAAAAAGCACAGTGTCCAGATGACTGTGATTTCCGTGCACGCCTACAGTTGCTTCCCCATCCCTCGAATCAACCGGTAAAAATAGCACGCTTGTGATTAAATACGCGACCAATCTGATAAATTTTCCGGATACTTATGGCCAAGCGTCAAACCAACAAAGCGCAGGCAACTGACCCTGCCCTCTTGCAGGAAATTATTGATGCCAGTCTGGCAATCGATGAAGAGAAGAAAACCGCTCTCCTTGATCGAATGTATGGTGTGGTAAAGATATTTGCTAATCCAACTGTTCTTGGAGCAGAGAATATCCCTGCAGGACCCGTCCTTTATATCGGCAACCACTCGACGATGGCATTTGACGTGTTGGTGGCGGCACCGGCACTGCAGCGCGCAAGCGGGCGTTTCGTTAGAGGAATGTCTGATGAAATTATGTATCGCTCGCCGAAGATACGAGAGTTTGTGATCTCCGCGGGCGCCGTGATAGGGCATGCCGCAGTGGGCGATGCTTTGTTTAAGGCAGGCAAGGATCTCCTGTTGTTTCCCGGTGGTGCCTATGAAGCGAACAAGAACCTCGATGAGCGCTACACTATCAAGTGGAAGCAACGCACGGGCTTTGTGCGCATGGCCGCAAAACACGGCGTGCCTATTGTGCCTGTTGGCATAGTAGGTCCAGACGAATGGTTTGGCCGCTACATGGACAGGGACGAGGTTGCGCAATCGTGGATTGCCGGTGTTCTGAAACTGGCTGGCGCCTCTGATGAATTTCTGGAGTCAGACCAAATGCCACCCATACCCAGGGGCATGTTCGGCACTTTGATTCCCAGACCCCAGCGTGCCTACGTGAGTATTGGGGAGCCCATCAGTACTGCTGCTTACAAGGGGAAGAAAGTCTCAAAAAAAGTTCAGGAAGACATTCGTGACCTGACTCGAGAGCGACTTGAAGCCAGCATTGCGCAGATGTTGTTGTTGCAGGCTCAGGATCGCGACACTGTCAGTGTACTGCGGCGGTTTTTATCGTTCTATTGAGTCAGCGCGTTGGGCTTTGCTGCGAATACTAACCGTGGTTTAAGAGTTCGGCGCCGCTCTCCGATCCAATCAGTAACGCCCCGCGATGCTGTTAGTGAGTTGCTAGAGCGCCCAGCGTGCTCTAGCGCCTACCAAGCTCAGAGGTAATCCAGGAAGGAGTAAAGCGGCCATTGGCGCCAGTGTCTCCAATTAATGTTGCCACACTGCGTCCAGATGTCATGGTCTGTTCCTCTAATTGGGCAAGCAGCCGGCGCTATTATTCAAGTCAATACGGGCATCGCTAACAGTGCCGAAGTCACCATGGGTTCGATTACCCACTAGACACCAATTTCCGCGCAACGCCCCCCCAAAACCCCATCTACCGCTCGGCCTTGTGCCGGGTCCTTTCGTTTTTAAGCCCGTATAAAACGGACCTTGCGTGGCGCTGCAGGGGAAGCGCTAACAGAGCAGTCGCTAACCTGGATCATAGGGAGAATAGCTCGGGCTACTGTCAGAAAATTTTACACTACAGCCAGCTTCCATGGGTGCCGCTACCCTAAGCCATTGAAAGGTATGACATGGCTTGATTTTTGCATTCGTTTTCAACAGCATCTGAAAACAAAGTAAATCGGTCTAATAACACCCATGGCGGGAATGAAAATGAATAAAAGCTTATTTTATAAGTCATCCGGGCTTGCAGTAAAAAACTCAATGAAAATCGCCTTTGCTTTGGCGATGTCTCTCCTGCTTGGTGGCTGCTATTTCACAGCAGCGGTTAGTGATCTCAATCGCCCGGGTGGTACCACGCCCTGGTGGTGTCAGGGAACACCTGACCTGACTATCCAAGAGTGTGTGCTGTTTTCAGCACAGCTGGACATTTTAGAAAAGGCGGCGAGACAGTATCCGACTTTGGCTGATTTTCAGGCTGCAGGTGCAGTCAATATTACCGCCAACACACCGCCCGATACCGGCGAGGCTTACAGAATTCCTGGTGTCGACACAGCCACATTCAATCCCAATAAGCCGCAGGCACTTTTATATGATGGCACCACGCCAGGCTCTCAGTTAGTCGGCGTTATGTGGACTATCGATGGTACTGTTCCCGCCGGCTTTCCCGGCAGTCGCGATGTCTGGGTAAATACGGGCCCCGCGCAATGGGCGTTGCCTGCTTGGTCCATTCGTGGCTACCAGAACCACCCGAATGTCTTCGCGGCATCGCACCCTTGTCTTGCATCGGGTGTGACTTTAACCAGCACTACCGATGCTTGTTACATCGCGTCCCATACTGAAGCCTTTGAGATACTGGTCGCTAACGATGATGGTGTTCAGGCGGCTGGTATTGACGCTTTGGTTGAAGGCCTCTACGGCTTGCCGAATACGGTTGTTCAGGTTGTTGCTCCTTTGGCAAACCAGTCTGGCTCTGGCAGTGATACTACGCCGGACCCTTACATTGTGTCTGGCAGCGCCACGACAACGCTTAGCGGCAGGCCTGCAACGGCTGTGCACAGTACAGACCCCGCAGATTTAGCGGGCAGCGGCTCTCCATCCGATGCTGTAATTTTCGCTCTCCGTGATCAACTACTTTCTCCCGACGTGGTTCTCAGCGGCATTAACGAAGGGCAAAACTACACCAACATTGGTGACAAGCTTTCAGGCACTGTCGGTGCTGCTCGCGCAGGCCGAAGAAACGGCGTTTCTGCTATCGCTACCAGTCAGGGCATTATTTCCGGCGAGCTCACAGATTTCCCAACGGGCGTTACGGCGACGCTTGCCCTACTTGAAGATTGGCGTCTGGGTCGCACCGTGAACACCGAGACCAGCGTTCTCAATATCAATATTCCTACCTGTCTTGGTGCTTTGACGCCTCGCGGTACGCTGAACACTTTTGTGAAGCCGAAGCTAGAGCCGGGTGACGCTTATGGGGTGCAGGATTGTGCTTCTGTTGAGCCCATCGGGAATATCACCAATGATCTGGAAGCCTTTAACCACGGATTTATTGGCATCACTGATATGAACAGGGTCGATACTCTGTCCGTTACTTCCTACAACATGGGACTGGCATTGAACTTTGTGCCCTATACCTTCGAACGTTTGGTGGCGAACGAAACTTTGCTGACTACTTACGAAAGTGACGTTATTTGCTTTCAGGAAGTATGGCTGCCCGGTGCTGTGAATGGTGTAAAACAGGCTTTGGGATCAGAATACCCGCATATATATATCGAGCCACCCGAGCAGGTGTTTACCGCCGGAGCAGCGTGTACGCTTGCGGAAATCACACCTTTTGCAGATTGTGCATTGTTGCAGTGTCCGGGCCTTAGCGGTGCTGCACTGGTTGCCTGTGCTCCTACAGCCTGCGCTGCATTTCTTCCCACCGGCGCATGCCTGGATGGAGTGATCGGTGCTGTCGGCATTCCTGACGTTACCGTGCAGCAGGTGGTCGATGTGGTCACCCAGCCCGCGGGGATATTCGCCTTTGATGGTTCTTTGGGCTTGATACTCGCCTCGAAATACCCTCTCAAAAAACGAGAGTTCCAGGACTTTATTGACGACTCTACCGGTAACCACCGAGGTGCCCTGTATGCTGAAGTTGAGCTGAACAACAAGAAACACGTTGTTGGCTGTACGCATCCAACGGCTAACTTGGCGGCGACTATTGCTTATCCTGCGTCAGGTAGCTTCAATTCCTGGGAGGAAGAGAACCTCTTCATGCAGACAGAGATGATCAGCTTCGTAAATGCCAAGGCTGGCAGCAATGCGATCTTGTTCGGCGGGGACTTTAACTGCAGCATTGAAAACATTCCCAATGCTCACGACGCAGACTTTGCCCCCAATTGTCAGGTGTGGTTGAACGATGGTTTCTCTGACCCAAGCGCGGATCAACTACCATGTACATTCTGTGAAGCGGATAACCTGGTATTGCAGCCTGGCGGCGGTACCGATGCCTTCTTTCTGGATCATATCTTTGTGAAGAACCTGATTCCTGCTGCGCCGATTGTAGCTGAGAGAGTATTTGACGACCCAGTGTCTATCAGTGCTTTGAATCCGGTGTCGGAGCTTCAAGTGATAGATTCACCGTTGCTTACGCATCCTTCGGATCACTTCGGTGTTAGATTGGATGTAGTCCTGCCCTAGATAGAAAGGGCTAGTCGTAGAGTAAGTAGCCCTCGCATCGGCGAGGGCTTTTTTTTGACTAGCGGAAGGTCACAGTGCTGGTCTGTATCCTACGTTTAGGTGCATTTGGACGCGTTAGGCTAGCTGCTCTCCAGTGGAGCGTACTAGCGAGGGGGTTCTGCCAATTTGGCGCCTGTTCCCTCCAGGGCAGAGAGGGTTTTCAGATTAATGACTTCTGCGATCGCCAGAAACTCCGTCCACTGGGTTGTGCCTACGTGAGCGAAGATTTCTACGTTTAATGAGAACTCGCCGAAACCAACAAGTCTTACTCGCGAGGCATCCTCTGTCACCTCATCTATCGTCAGTAACATCTCACGCAGCTTTTCGATGGTATTACTTACCACGGACTCGGGGGTGTCTAATGCCAGACGCACTGTTTGGCGATGCAGGATACGATTCCTCTCGGAAATATTTTCGATACTGGCTGTCGCAAAAATCGCGTTTGGTACTATAAAGACTGTGTTTTTTAAGGTGCGAAGTCGGGTTGTTCGCAAACTGATGACTTCAATTGTCCCTGTGACTTCACCGCAGGTACACAGCTGACCAACGGTAACAGGCTGCATAGCGTATAGGGTGATTGCGCCCATGATGTCTTCCAACGGCTTCTGCAATACCAAAGCAACCGCTAAGCCACCGACACCCAGCCCTGCAACCAACGCTGTTACGTTAACCCCGATGTTGTCTAGCCAAACAACCGTAGCAAGAAGGACGATTACTACTTTTATCGTTTTTGTAACCGGGCTGAGCAGCATCAGGGCGCTTGCTCTACCGCGCGAGTCTAGAAACTGGGCGTACAAATCACGCAATAGATTGATGGTTGCAAACAGAAACCAGACGACCGCGATAGTCACCAGGGTGCCGCCTTCTACGATACTACTGGCGGTGACACCTAGCCCAAGAATTTTGAGTGTTGTGGCTCCGACTAACACGAATATAAGGGTCGGAATTGGCCTTGTTAGATATTGTTTTACCAATCCCGTGTTTGCTGAATTGCGGCGAGTGAGAAAAAGACTCAGTGGCCAGGCGATAATCAGCCAGGCAATAGCGGAGCCAATACCAGCGATCAAACCGATAACCCACTTGAATGATTCGGCGCCCAGGAAAGAACCTTCAGGAACCTGGGCTCTTATCAGTTCTACATAGGGGCTGTAGCCAAAGAGTTCGTAGAGTTGTGGAATCCTTGCCACACTGGCGTTGGAGACGCGCCAAATGCGGGTATCCCCCTCGCCAGGTATCTGCTGAAGGTAGATGGCCAGCTTCCCTTGCGTTGTGGCCAAGGTACCCAATGTGTCGCGATAGCTCGGTAAGCCGTCACCTTTCATTCCACCGGTTACGTCGCTGAGAGCATCAAACTCGATGGGTAATTTTCGCGAGATGACAATATACAGTTGCTCCGCGAGCGTCGCGCCATCGGTTTCGCTCATCACTTTTGGAAGATAGCGTAAGTCGAGATAGTCGGAGGCGCTCTCAAATTCACCCAGTTCGGAAAAACGCATAAAGCCCTGAGCAGTCTTTAAGGGCGTGCTCTGATCTATCTCACCAATAGGCTTGACGTCATTGAGCTGGGCGGCGACTTCTGCGGTTTCCTCTGAGTAGACCAGAGCTGGCAGGAGTGAGGTAATCAGCGCCAGGAGAAAGGCGGGTATTACTCGGGAGCCATTGCGGCTGCGGTCAAATTTGGCAAAAATATTTATTGTCATAATGCTGGGCCGTTTGATCGTTGTTTCGAAGTGAACACTGAGCTCTGGCTAGAATTAGTCACTATGGAAAACAGGTGACATCAGCCATTCTGGAGCGCAATGGCCAGTCTGCCAGCAGTGGCAGCTGTTACCGTCAAATTGGAGTAGCGGGATGTTGATAGGAGCATGTCAAACACCGAATGAGCGGTCAAGGCCATCTTGTGTAGCACCGCCAGTGAATTCTCTACACAGAAGAAGCTGCAGAGCTCATGGGAGGGTTCTCGGGGGCGTCGCACCAGCTGAAATTCTGATAGCCTTTGGCAGCGCTAGCGATAGCGGCAAGGTAGGGGGTTAGGGCCGTAGCTGACTCTGGCTACAGCTGGTCTCGTCAGTTTGGTGGCTTCGCCATCGCGTCCATTGGCAACTAGAGGGGCGAAATTTTCGCCTGGGAGCATCGAGGTGTTCCCTGTTTGTTGACAAAACCATCAAATGGCATACTTTAAGCACTGCACTTTCTTTGAACTGAAGAGCACCGACTAATGACCCATCAGGCAACCGCCATGTACGCTGACAGTGTTCTGAGTCAGAAAGATGAGATTCCCGGAATATACGGGGATGTGGATTTCTCTATCCTCCCTGAGCGCTATGTAAGCGATGACAGTATCAGCGAGGGCCTGCCTTCGCGGTACAAGAAATATGCGGTGAGTGCGCTGTCTGATCCTTCAAGGGTAGAGAAAATCCGTAACTACACAATGACCGGCGATCGGGTGGCGGATGCCTATGCTTCCCTGATACCGGAGTATGGGTTTCGCACCTTAGTCACCATGCTCGATGATGCCTGCGAAAATGGCGTCGACACCGTTCCCAATGCGCCTCAGGAACTGCTGACGTTCATACACTCAATGGAGGCCACGCCAGATTGGGTGGACATGGATATGGTCGAGAGGGGCGCCCGTCAGGAGCGCCTGCCTCTGGCCACCATTTCACCTTTGGTTATCCGGGGTGCATTTATAGCGACCTTCATGAATAAGTACACCGCCTTGCCAATGACTATGACCGGCACGCTGTCGGATGCAAAATCAGCTAGGCGCGTATTTGAGACTGCCAGTTTTTTTACTGCAACCGCCATGCCGGGCGCATTGAATCGATTTGGAAGTGGCTTTAAGGCGGCGGCAAAGGTGCGCTTGATGCACTCAATGGTGCGGTACAACATTATGCAGTCAGGTAATTGGGATGTGGCAACTTACGGCATTCCTATTCCTCAAGTCGATCAGATGCCGGCTGGCTTGATTGGTATTTTCTTATTGTCATTCAAGTTAATTGGAAAAGGCCGCACAACATTTACTCAAGCGGAGCGAGAGCGCGTGGAGATGGCTCGTTACCGCTGTTTTTTACTTGGCCTGCCGCAAGATCTATTGGGCGAGACGCCCCAGGAAGTTGTCGATCTGATGATGGCTAGGACACTGTCGTTAAGAGAGGAGTTTGATGAAGACACTTGCGGGGAACTGATACGCGGTACGATGGAAGCGGAGCTCTCGAACGATCCGTCTCTGCGGGGACGAATGCATCGTTGGATGGAGCGCGGTTTCTCCAAATATTTCCTCATCCGAAATTTTTTGGAGGGCAAGACTGATCGCGCCGAAAAGATGGGCATACACTATGGCTTCAATGACAAGCTTGCCACTGCGGCTGCCTTAATGACGATTATGACCAGTACGGGTCTTTACGCGCTGGGTACGCGTATTCCCGGCTTAGATACTTTATTGGACAAACGCTTGGCGAATAAACTTGCGGGTCTGTTAGATAGCTACGGCCACGCGGATTTCATTACCGATGCCAGTCAATACAAGCTGGCACCGGCGAAGTAAGCTGTAGTTCTAGTTAGTGACCGGCGGGCTGGGTGGAAAGTCTGCCAGCAGTTCACGCGATACTTCTGCGGCCCGGTGATCTTTCTCATTGTGTGACAGGTCTTTCTTCAATCTTCCCTCGGCAATACCGCGCCATACAATTTTACTGGTGCGGGCGTCGATGATGTCCAGCACCACAGTTCCCTCGCTGTACTCCTTGACACTGGGGCCGCTGCTGTAGCCAACGCTTACTGCAGTTCCATAAGTTCCGACACCAACCCCGCCATGCATTCCAGATGAAGGATAACCGCTGAAGTTGTCTATTTTCATGCGGTCCTGTTTTGAAATGTGGTAGTTGACCCAGAAATCCGCCTGCCCCGAAGTGATCTGCTCAAGCCGCTTTTTTCCTAGCTCGCCATCAATATGAGTGCGAACGCGTTCATCTGAGGCATTGTATTGCCGGTAGTCTGCCTCTTTTGAATCGTAAACATCGTCATACCAACGGTATGTCTTGTAGCTGGCAAAGTTGGTGTGGTCGTCGTGATCTATGTTAAAGGTCGGCTGGCTGGAGCAGGCGACCAGCATGAGCGACACTACTAAAGCCAAGGTGGCTTTTTTCATCCCGCTATAAAGTTTGAATCTCATATTTGATGCTCTCCGTTGGTTCTATGAATCCCGAAATCAGTGTCACTTATGTGCGCTGTAGAGTCTAGCTCTCGCAGACTTTCTGAGCTAATAGGGAAGATTGCAATCCCTAGTTGGTTTCAATACCCTGAACGATCCTCAGGAGAGAATAGCGCGTATTGATGTGATATCACGATGTCGCGCTCCTCAATCTGTGGGTTACGTAACTAAAGAGCCCACGTTGGAACTGATTCATGGAAAGAAAGATCCTAGTACTCCTTTGTCTTACCGGATTTGCCATTTCAGATCCGATTCTGACGATCTTTGGGGCGAACCCAGAGCTTTTCTATTTTCACAATATTGAAAGTACGGGGCAGATGCTGTTGTATGCCTTAGTGGTGGCCTTTCTACCCCCATTCGCTTTATGGCTGATAATTATTGTTATGGGCTATCCTTTCAAACGCCTTGGCACAGCGTTGTACCTACTCTCAATTTCCATATTGGCCTGCCTATGGCTGGTGCAGCTTCTTAAGTGGAGCTTTGGGCTCTTCATACCGGGTCTGCTGGTGTTACTGGGTGTCACTGGCGGTCTCCTTTTTATGATGGCTTTTCTACGATGGGGAGCGGTTGAATCGTGGCTGCGACTAGCCGCTATTGTGCCATTTCTAGTAGTCGGCTTGTTTATGTACAGTTCCGAGTCGGGAGTGGCAATCGCTCGCGCCGCTGAGCTTGAAAAAGTGGCAAGGGTCCAGCGGGCGCTGCCATCTATTGTATTCATCATGCTGGATGAGTTTCCTACATTGGGGCTCTTGAATGAAAATGAAGTTCTCGATTCCCGGCGCTTTCCATCAATAGCCGAACTCGCCGGGGAGTCAACCTGGTATCGTCACTACAGTGTTCTCCATTCGGCAACCAATATTTCGGTTCCCTCGATTCTTAGCGGCTCGATTCCGCGGGATGTTACGCCAGACTTAGCCAACTATCCCAATAATCTATTTTCACTTATGGCGCCCAGTCATCATCTTGCAGTGTTCGAATCAATTACGGCCTTGTGCGGTCTAGAAACATGCAGCGAATCAGCGCCGGGTGAAGTCACCCAGAAGCCGCCGCCTGAACTAGAGCAGCTTTTCGCCAAAACCCTGTCACTCTGGAAGCGGCGAATCTCGCTCAGCGATACTGGCGGCGCTGATCTCGACGATTTTGAAGAGTCGTTTGAGCAATACCAGGTGGGTTCAGGCCCATCCACACCAGGCGCAAATGAGTCGACGAATTTTGTTGAACAGCTTTCTGAACGCCATGTGCCCAAGCGCCTGCAGCGCTTCCTCGACGCGCTACACCCCGGTAAGCCTACTGTGTACTTCCTCCATATTGATTTGCCACACGTACCCTGGCGTTTTTATTCCTCGGGAAAGGGGTACATCATGCCCATAAAGAAAACCGGTGTTGAAAATACCAACAGGGATGGCGGTGAGTGGGTGGCTAGAGTGAAGGAATATCGATTCCTTATGCAGGCACAACACGTCGATCGCCTTGTAGGTATGATAATCGAACGGCTGAAGATAACGAATATCTGGGAAAAGTCTCTGGTTATTCTTACTGCCGATCACGGTCGAACGTTCCGCCACAATTCTAAAAGCAGGGAAATAACAGAAAGATCAATGGAGGGCGTTGCCTATGCTCCGTTATTCGTAAAGCGTCCGCATCAAAAAGAAGGGTTGATCGATGACAGCAACCTCATGTCCTACGATGTTGTCCCTACAATCGCAGACATCCTCGGTATGGAACTTCCCTGGGCAAGTGCGGGCTTCGCTGTGGGAGCACCGGAGATAGCGCTGCGAGGCGATATAAAGGAAGCCATTCATCGTGGTCCGAAAAGTTCTGTGGGAGAGCGAAAGACCTATAGCGATGGTGACCATTTTCCGAAGTTTCAATCACGATGGATAGGGGCCGCACCACTTGAAGGGGAATCATTGAAATTGCTAAATGAAAGTCTCGGGCTGGATCGTTTTCTCGAGCGCGCTCCAGAGGAGTTTAGTATAAGGCGGGAAGGGTACGCGGTGATAAAAAAATTGTCACAGCTGCAAAAGCCACTGCGCGTCAATGTACCTTTGGGTGCAGTGATAGGCTCGCTTGACGATAAATCTGTCAGTGGAAGTGTTTTGGTGGCCGTCAACGGAAAAATTGTGACTGGCTCGCCTCTTATAAGCTACAAAGGCGCTGAAAATGCTTTTTTTGCAATGCTTCCAGCAGAGGCTCTTAAGCAGGACAATGAAATTGCGCTCTTTTACGTCGATGGTGAGGAGCTCGTTGCCCCCACCTTATCGGAAGATGATTAGGGCTTTGTGGTAGGGGCCTATCACTGGTTTCAAGTGATCTTCTCAAGACGCCTTTTCTCTAGCTCGTTATCAATATGAGTGCGAACGCGCTCATCAGAGCCATTGTATAACTGGTCCTTTGCCTCTTTTGAGTCGTAAACAATCGCCATACCAGCGGAAAGTCTTGTAGCTAGAAAGGTCGGTGTGGTCGTGGTGATCGATATTAAGGATTGGCTAGCGTGGAACACGCGATCAGGAAGAGCGGGATTGGCAAAGTCAATGTGGCGTTCTTAACTCGGCGAAACATATTTGATTTCATATGCGGCTGTCTCTGTTGCATATACCGATTCCCATTCGAATTCAGCTGTGGTTTTTGCCTGCCCGGGGTCTTGGTCAGGCCATAACATTATAAAAAAAATGAAAAGGCTGAGATTGGAAGGCTTTTGCAGATAATGATGAGGCAAAAATATTTTGACAATACCGATGCCCGAGATATTGCTCGCATGAACTCGGTTTTTTTGAACACCTCCTATTACAGCGTTAGCGCTTTGTCCGTCGCGCCATGATAAGTGCCAGACCGGGCAAGACGAGTAGCGGTGACATTGGCAGATTGACAACGCTGACCGACAGCGTATCGATACTGCCGCGGAACTCGCTCATAGGATACTGAGTGTCAGCAAGCCTATAGGTGAACTCTGATGAGGACAGCTGTGTGATATCCAAGGCACGTGTGAGTTCAGACACATTGTCGAAGAGATCAAGGAAGCTTAATCGCACATTCATAAATTCTGTGAAGCCCGTGGTGGTATCGATTCCGGCTCCGTTGAAGATGATGTCTTCGGTGCCTGCCACGTAGGGGTCAATCTGTGAAATATGGCGTGAGCTTGCCGTGTTGTCGATAGCGTAGCTGTCGAAATCCATGTACAGCAACCCATCGAAGAAGTTGGCCGTAATGCCAAAGCCGCTATCGCTGGGAGGGTTGCTTTGTGGTCTGGAAGAATTGTACTGCTAGGATCCCGAGACACGATCGCCGTTGTTGCCGGAAAAAATCACCTATGGACACATTAATGACTCCGCTAAAGTCTAGGCGAATTAGGCTAGCAGATACCGAGGTAACTACAGGCAGAAGCATTGCAGTAGCTGTTGTGATGATGAATATTTTGAGCAGTGTATACCCCGATTCAGCGCGATCTTATAAGTATAGTCGCTGTTGTCTTTGCGATAGGGAAATAGTGAATTCGAAAATGGGCGGGGCTTCATCCACTGTGGCTTGCAGATTAGAAAACAGAGCTTTTCGCCGCTGCAATTGGGGGTAATTGCTTCCCGAGAGAATATGTAGACGTCGGCACATGGATTATCGAATTTCTAATTAGAGCTCGGAATTCAGATTTTAGAGGACACTGGGTAAAAGCGCATCGGATAATCAATTGAAAGTGTACTAGTTCAGAAACTCCGGCTCGCGTGCAACCAGCTCATCCCAAAATGGCTGGAACTGGAACCAGCCTGCGATATCCATTCCCTGAACCTTGTAGCCGTCGATGCATAGCTGTTCTGGAATTTCGACTGGCGTTCCTGCGGACTCTGCCAGCAGTTGGCTTTGGCATAGACGCTCCAGCGCAATGAACCACCACACTGCGGCATCAACAGAACCGCCCGTAGTAATCAGGCCATGGTTCTGGTGAATCAGTGCCTTCTTCTGACCCAGCGCCACGCCCATTTTTCGAGAAACCTCAGTGTCTACAACCACGGCGCCACTTCCATCACTGCACAATGCCACGTCGTTATAGAACATGGTGGCGTCTTGCGAGATCATTTTCAACGGTACGCCCAGGGTTGAAAATGTGCGGCCGTACATAGAGTGCGAGTGTGCCGCCGCGATTACATCGGGCCGTGCCTTGTGCAATTCGCTGTGGATGGCAAATGCAGCGGCATTTACAGGTCGGTCACCGATGACAACCTCGCCGGAATGGTCCACGCAGATGAGATCGCTCACGGTCATCAGTTTAAAATTGTGGCCAAAGGGGTTCACCCAGAAGCGATCTGGAAACTCCGGGTCGCGTACCGTTACATGGCCCGCAACGCCTTCTGCCATATGCAAACGGCCCATGGTGCGCAGGCCTGCAGCAAGCCGTTGCTTGCGATGCAAGCGTTCTGCCTCGAAGTCGCCGAATTCCGTTGTTGCTGAGTCACGAATTTCTGCCAGTCCGTCTTCTAGAGATTTTGCCATGGGGGGCACCAAGTAAGTCAATATGGGCTAATTATAGGACAAAACTCGCCTGTGAGTTAGTGCGAAAATTGGCGAGGGGTCTGTTCTCCGGTACAGAAAATGTTTTGAGCCGCTTTATATGGAGTAACTTGGTTTCGGTGTACTCATTGAGCCTAGCTAACAGCGTCAGTCTTCGCCTTCCAATAATCATAAATCAAAAAATCTGCCTGATTATTTTCTTTGATAAAGGCGACGAGATCGTCGTTGGGCTCGAGATACACTTTGCGCTGATCGCCTCGGTTCAGGTGGTCGATGTGGGTAGGGATTCCCAGCTCTTGCCCGAGGGCGTCTGAGACAAGGCCCAGTCTCTCTGTGAGCCCTACCAGCCAGAAGGTTTCCAGCAGTTCATTAACCTTGCTAGCAAGCTCGTTGCTCTCCATTGTAGGCCATTCCCGTTTTTCGAAGCCATTTGAAATGAACCGGCACATGTAATTCGGCCCCAGTGATGCCTGCGACTGGAAGGCGATTTCAGGCGTAAGTCCCTGCTGGCGCATGGCATCTTTATAGTCGTATTTTTCTATAGCCTGTTCTTCAAACCACTGATAAAAATCAATTTGTGGCCGACCCAGGCCATTGCACCAGAAATCCATTGCATGATTGTATTGAGAGATAAATCTCTTAGCCGGCGCCCGCAAAGTGATTTGCCTTCGAATTTCTCTGTTAGGAAATAGCGCGGCGGTGGCTTTGGTTGTGTAGTGCCCCATAACCACCCGAATGCCGTCAAGTTGCTTGGCCGGCATTTTTTCGAGGAAGGGCAGTTTGTTCTCCATGCACCACAGGTCGCCCGCGACCCCATAGTGAACAAACCCTCGGTGCATGCCTAGTCTTTGTGCCAGCCAATTGCGCATGCTGACGCCGCCGGTTTTGGGAATGTGATGCATGAGGTAGAGGGGGGAGAAATCTTCCATGGAGGCTGTCTGATACCTTGAATATATTCTAGTGCTTTTCAATTATTGAAAATGCGGTCCGGAGCTTTTTGGGCGAGTTTTCATACTAGGGACTTCACCGGCTACGGCGTAATTCTAACCTGCAAATAGCGGTTTGTGTATGCATACAATTAGCAGAACCGTTGTAGCCGAGAAGACTTATTTCTAAGCGGATAGAGGTTCATCCTCTGAGCCGTCGAATGTCTTGCGAATCGCCTTCTCTCGGTACATTGCCTCATCTGCCTTCTTGACCAGGCTATCGATATCGAGGCCTTCGTCCGGCGAAATGGCAACACCCATGCTGCCTGAGGTGCTGAGTGTAATTTCGCCCACCTGCAAAGGCTCCTCCAAAGCGAGGCGCAATTTTTCCACCACCGTGTTTGCCAATTCTACGCGTTCAATGCCGTGCAGCACGACCGCGAACTCATCTCCCCCAAGGCGTGCCACAGTATCAACAGAGCGTACGTTCTCAACCAGACGTTGTGCCACCGCATTGAGAACTTCATCTCCGGCCTCGTGGCCGTGGCCATCGTTGACACTTTTGAAATCATCCAGATCGATAAAAATGACTGCTGCCTTGTGTTCGTTCGAGTGCGCGAAGTTGACTGCTTCTTCGGCGCGCGCGTAGAAAAGTTTTCGATTCGATAGCCCGGTCAATGGATCGTGCATGGCTTCGTGAGCGAACTGGGTTCGTTCAGCGATAATGCGATTGGTCAGCCCTTCGAAACTCACCTCGTAACTGATCAAACCAAACACCAGTAACATCAAGGCCATCAGCCAAACTGAAAGACTGAAAAAGGCCATATTGGCCTCTGGAATAATTTGCGGGAATACCACGCCGTTGAGTTCGAGTAGATAGATTGCAAGTACGCAGGACGCCGCAATCAGGCTCCAGTAGAAACCGTATTTACGACCGGCGATCAGAAATATGAATGTAGGTACGACCAACACCAAAGGGAAATAGGGTGAGGAAGACAGGCCGCCGGTGATCATACAGGGCGCTAAAGTGCTAAAGGTTGTGGTGGTTGCATACAGATTAACAGCGGATAAGAGGGCCTGTTTTTGTTTGAAGTACCACAAAGTGCCTAGGTAGCCTAGCAGCGTGATGCCAGCCATCAGGGTTGCGAGCATGAAAAGCTGGCTTCCGCTGGAGAAATACAGCTGGCTGAGCATGACTGTCAGTGACAGAGCAGACACAGATGAAATGGCCAGCATGGCCACCAGAATGGGTGCCCGTTGCCGGGAGTCGACCAGAGAATCCTGAAGCAGTCGATCCGAAATAAAGAGTTGCATCAGCCTGGATACGGCTGGGATCGCAACTGTAGTGAGCATCTCCTTAAACCCCTTTAATTATCGTGAGGTGCGTAGCGAACGAATAAGCCTTAATTCTAGCGCGTTGTGGCATTTTTTTGGGCGCTAAGTGTGGGATTAAGTCCTGTTTTTTTGGTAGGGATAAACAGGTTGGTCACAGCTCTTTAAAATCTCTGCGGGAGAAGCATCCGGTTCTTGCGCTACCAGAGGATTACGCAGCGGCAAGCAGGATGTTCTTTCGAGATATCGATGATTACAGCAGGTATTCGTAGTTGCCGCGCGGTTTTTTTAATTGAACTGAGTGCTGAATGGAATCCCTATGAATGAAAACTGAAAATCATTACTCGATCGGCCCTACTTTTTTGACCCTGCTATTGGATTCGGCTGCCACAATGGGAGGGTCCCAAATACCCGTGTTTTCGCAGGACGTGATTCGTGGGTTTGAGCAGAGCGAGTTTGTCTTTCCGTGTGGGAAATCCAACACGCCGCTTTTTCCACCTGTGAGTTTTACCACCCAGAACTGCAGCAATACTGATGTTGAAACGCACAATGGCCAGCGTCTGGTCTACGATGTTGCGCCAGTTTCCCAAAATGCACTGTTGCCCATTTTGGTAGGTGAGAAAGATGCATTGACTGTCGGCGAATACGTCTCTTTGAGTAGTTTTGAAAACAATAATTCGAGTGCGAAGTTCTTCGGTGTGATCACGGTGGGTTGGGCAGTTTGAGTTTTAAAGACTCGGTTGTAGGAGCTCAAGAGTTTGATATTAGATCGTATCGCTATGTATCGTTGGCGTTGAAATTTCGCCCACAGTTGCGTTAGTTTTTTCTGCCGCGCAGTCCCTCGAACAAGGCTAACATGACCTCTTCGGCTTCCCGCTTGGCCATATCTATATCCTGGGCATCAGCGATCATCAGCGCGGCCTCCGTAAAGGCGCCCATTACCACCGCGTTCATAAGCTCGGTGCGATACTGCTGTGCCTGGTCTCCGGTGTCGCCCTTTTCCAGCGCGGCCCGCGCTTTCTCCGTTACCGGGCTGGTTGACCATCGCTCTCGGCCTAAAATATTGGGGCTGTCTACGAGAACAATGCGCCGGAAGGCGGGGTCATCGCACAAATCCAGGTAGGCGCGCCAATTCTCTAGAACGCCCGCGCCGGGCTCGTTTTTGTTACCTATCTTCATAGAGGCAATAATGCGCTCCTCCATCACTTCATTGACGGCGCTGAACAAGGTCTTCTTATTGCTAAAGTAGTGGTAGATGGGCCGGATGGTGAGGCCACAATCGGAGGCAATCTCCCCCAGCGACGTGTCTGCATAGCCTTTTTGGCCAAACAGGCGGCAGGCGCTATCCAACACAGCCTGGCGGGACTCGGTCCGGCGTTGGGCCTGCGTTCTGCGTTTGATGGTGGCGGTGCTTGGGCGCGTGTTGGTATCAGACATTAAGCCGTCTCTGCGTTGACTTATGTAACACTACTACATAATATATGTAGCGTCACTACATATCCATGTCTTGCCATCCATTCCTGGACGCACTTGTTAGAGGTACAGCATGAGCGATTATTTGAACAGGGCCTTCTCGCCAGCCACATTGGGGAAGTTACAGCTCAAAAACCGAATTCTGAAAGCGGCCACCTACGAGGGTAAAACACCCGACGGAATTCCTGGTGATTTGCTACTGAACTTTCACAGGGAAATCGTCACCGGAGGTACAGCCCTCACTACTATCGGTTACTGCACCACTGAATCTGACGGCCGTATTAACGATCAAATGATGTGGATGCACGACGGCATTCGCGACAAATTGGTTCACATGAACACCCAGCTGAAGAGCGCGGCACCCGACGTTAAGATTTCCGGCCAGATGACCCACTGCGGAAATTTTTCAAAGAATCGAAAAATGCAGCGTCTCAAGCGACCAATGGGACCAACCCGGCAATTCAATATGTTAGGCGCTGCATCGGGCATGCCGTTTGCAGGGGCTATGACAGTAAAAGATATCGACTACCTCGTGCAAACGTATTACGACGCGGCGCTGTTGATGAAGGAAACCGGCTTCGATGCCGCCGAAATACATTTCAGCCATGGCTATGGCATCAGTCAGTTCATCAGTCCGAAAACAAACAGGCGTACCGATGAATACGGTGGCAGTCTTGGCAATCGTATGCGCCTACCGCTGCGAGTGTTAGAAGCTGTGCGCAAAGCAGTAGGGGACGATTTCCCAATTCTGGGAAAAATGGGTCTGACCGATGGCATTAAGGATGGACTGCAAATTGAAGAGGCGATTGAAGTCGCCGCAATGTTGGATGCTGGCGGAATCGACGCACTCATCTGCAGTGGCGGCACCAGCAGCTTCAACCCCATGTTGTATTTCCGCGGAGAAACTTTAGAGAAGGGCCTGATAGAAGTTGAAAAAAACCCCATCATGAAGCTAGGCCTGAAACTAATTGGGCCGAGAATGTTCCGCTACTATCCCTACGAAGAGTTGTACTTTCTCGAAGACGCAAAGCGGGTACGCGACAGGGTGAATTGTCAGATGGTTTACATTGGCGGGTGCACAGATGTAGAGAGTATCGAAAAGGTCATGCAGCAGGGCTTCGACTTCATTCAGCTGGGTCGCCCTCTCATAAAGGATCCAGCTTTTGTGAACAATGCTATGGCAGATCGCAACTACAAAAACGGTTGTATTCACTGCAACCGTTGCGCCAGCCTGATTGAAGCGCCGGGCGGTGTGTACTGTCCTGTCAATGAGGAAGGCCTGGCATCGTGATTGCCGATTTCGACAACATTCCTGAGCTGCCTGTTATTTTTGGCCCGGCCAAGCAGGTTGCTTATGTTGTCGAAGACATCGATGCCGCCATGAAGCGATGGGGCGATGACTACTGTGTTGGCCCCTTCATGGTTGCCAGGCACCAATTACCATTGAGTAATGCCTACTATCGCGGTAGTAAGGCAGAGCCAGCTCGCATTAACCTCGCCTTCGCTTACGTGGGCGACATGCAGCTGGAATTGATTGAGCTTATTGGTAACCCTCCCTCACTCTATCAAGAGGCGCTGGATAGGAAGCAGACCGATGTGCACCATTACGCGGTTTGCGTGGATGATTTCCCCGAGGCGTATAATTGGGCCCTTGATAACGGCTTTGACGCGGTGGTGGATGCAGGTGTTGATGGCCTCGCTCGAATGTCATACCTGGAGGACCCTGAGTCAGGTTTGATTCTTGAAGTCATTCAATGGAACGCACTGACCAAGCCTTACTTTGAAGGTCTTCAGAGGCTCGTAAAGTCTGCTGACAAGAGCGCCCATGTGCATGAGTTCAAGCTTGCAGATATTACGCCCAAGGTAGCTGTTTTTATCCAGCTGATTAAGTACACGCTCAAGCAGGCGCTGGGTATGAATACGCTAACGAGGCGCCCAGTTAGCACAGAGAGTCCGGCAAGATAGACGTTACTCTTACGTATGTCGCAGCAGCGGTTATCAATGTGATTAAAAGGAAAAAGAGCCGCACCCGTATGGGTGAGCGTACTTTGGTGATAGACGTTGCGAAGTGTCTCTTTTCGTTACGCGTTCAGAGACTGTTGCGTAAAATCGCCTGGCTTATAGAAATTCTCGATACTTGCTCAGAGTCCTGGGGAAGGAATGACTCTGAGCAAAGTGTCGAAGGGTGATTTGCCAGCTCGCTTAACGATTGCCGTTGCTTGTGCGAGCCCGGGAGTTTTCGTTGCGACCACTGCCACTTGACCTGCCGCCACCACCGCCTGCGTGGTTTCTACCGCGTGAAGCGTTCGTGTTCCTACCGCGACCACCGCCGCCGCTATTGTTGCGTCCGCCACCGCCACCGCGCCCATTCTGAATAGGCTCGGCCTTAATTGAAGGGTCAACATCGTAGCCTGGTAGGTTAACCTTCTCGATGTTCTTACCCAGCACTTTCTCGATATCTCTCAGCAATTTAAGCTCATCAACACAGACCAGTGATACGGCGGACCCTTGCTGTCCTGCGCGCGCAGTACGCCCGATGCGATGTACATAATCTTCGGCTACATTGGGCAGTTCGAAGTTCACCACGTGGGGTAGTTTGTCGATGTCGATACCACGTGCAGCAATATCGGTCGCAACCAGTACTCTGACTGCGCCGCCTTTAAAGTCCGCAAGTGCTTTGGTGCGAGCGCCCTGCGACTTGTTACCGTGGATGGCCGCAGACTTAATGCCGTCCTTGCCAAGCTGTTCAGCCAGCTTATTGGCGCCGTGTTTGGTGCGCGTAAATACCAGCACCTGCTGCCAGTTCTCTTCGCCGATCTTATGAGACAGAAGCTCACGCTTGCGTCCCTTATCTACAGGATAAACGACCTGGCTTACCAGTTCGGTTGCTGTGTTCTCGGGTGTGACCTGAATCTCTGAGGGATTGTTCAGAAACTCTGACGCCAGCCCCTTAATTTCCCTGGAGAAGGTAGCGGAGAATAGTAAGGTTTGGCGCTGCTTGGGAATAGCGTTCAGTATCTTGCGTATATCGCGAATAAAGCCCATGTCTAGCATGCGGTCCGCTTCGTCCAGTACCAGTATTTCGACTTTCGAAAGATTGATACTTTTTTGTTGTAGGTGATCGAGAAGTCGACCGGGTGTGGCAACAACAATATCAACACCCTTAATGAGTTTTTGTTTCTGCGGATTGATGCTTACGCCGCCGAAAATTACCGCTGTGCGGAAGGGTAGAAAGCGCCCGTAGTCGCGAACACTTTCGTGCACCTGTGCTGCCAGTTCGCGGGTTGGTGTGAGCACCAGAACTTTGGGATAGGACTTCTCGCCTTCATTGTGTGCTTTCTGCAGCTTCTGCAGCAGTGGCAGTGTGAAGCCAGCAGTCTTGCCTGTGCCTGTTTGGGCGCCGGCCAGTACATCTTTGCCTTCCAGTATGAGTGGTATAGCTTGTTGTTGTATGGGCGTAGCTTCGTCGTAGCCCTTTTTTTCCACAGCGCTGAGTAGTTCAGCCGTTAGGCCGAGGTCTTTAAATAACATGTTTAGTTGTTCCTGATTCTTGCTTGGTAAAACCGTCTGACCAGAATGCGAAACAGCAAAAATGTACTCGCGCTTGGCTCGGTCCAGACTAGGGTTTTTGGGGGTAACAGCCAGCACAGAGTGTGGGGCTGTAGTGAGGCGCAGACCGATGTGCGCCAAGACGGAGCGCACTATAACAGAGCCGATCGTAAAAGAAAGGTAAGAATTGCCTAATTTAGACCAGCC
Source organism: Halioglobus sp. (assembly GCA_047611225.1). GTDB lineage: Bacteria > Pseudomonadota > Gammaproteobacteria > Pseudomonadales > Halieaceae > Marimicrobium. The sequence goes on along the minus strand of JBLFWP010000020.1, from coordinate 5,309 downwards.
TGATGCCCGCGCTTTCAAAGGTAATTCGGCGTTGTTTGTACAGTGCACCGGTGGCTTGCTTGAAGACTTTTTTACTCACGCCAAATGCGGCGTAAATTTCCGGAGGAGGGCTTTTATCGGTAAGCGCGAGGAAGCCGTCGTTCTTTTCCAGCGAAGCGAGAATCGCATCGGTGACGCTTTCTATTTTATCTTTACTGAAGCCAATCGGGCTCAATGATAAATCGACCTTGCCGTCGTCGCGTATGCGTTTTACGTATCCGTCCAGGCTTTGGCCTTTCTTAACGCGCCTATACAATTCGTTGGCATAAAGCAGGCCCCAGCATTCGTGGTTGATCACGGCTTTGAAACCCAGCTCTGTTTGATCGGCAACTATTAGGCTGACTTTCTCTCCCAGTTTAAGGCCGCGGGGGTCGTCATTGATCCAGTGATCAATACGCGTTGAACCGGCGAGCCGTCCGACGTTATCCAGGTAGACCTTTACCAGTGTGTGATGCGCCTTTTTTAGCGGGTGCTGCTGCTCCCCGAAAGGAATGAACAGGTCTTTGGGTAGGCCCCAATCGACGAATGCGCCTTTATCAGTGACGTCGACAACTTCCAGCCAAGCCACCTGACCCAGTTGGGCAGCGGGCTGCCGCGTAGTGGGCACGGCATCGCGTAGGGCATCGAGATAGACAAAGACATTGAGCTGGTCCCCCGGTGCAACGGTTTTGGGGCACTCTGACAGCGGGAGCAGAAGGCGCCCAGCATCGCCGCCATCGAGAATGGCGCCGTGCGTGCCCTTCTCTAGTACTGTGAGCTGATTGAATTGACCGACATCGAGCATTGTGGGTTTACCTGATTTGTGTGGCTGCGCGCTATTGTAAAGCAATCGGGCGCTTTGGGTTTCTGCGCCTTAGTGCATCGATGAATCTATATCTGCAGAGACCAATGCTAGTCCTTTTTCTCAATAGTCACTTCAATATTCTTGGTGCCGCCCGCAAACCACTTTTGCACATACAAGCTGCCAACAATAGGTGCTTGCCCATCTTCCGGAACCTCTTTGTAGCGCACACTGTTCTTTGTTTCTTTTTCAATTTCAAATTTGATGGTTTGATTCGCCATGAATATTGTCCTTTTTTGAGGTTTGCCTTATGACAGTGGTGGCCGGCTATCGGCCATCAGTTTATCCAGTTCTGTTTGTGCTTTCTTTGGAGTCTCAAGATCCTTAAGTTCCAGCATCTCGCACTCGTCGCGTATCATTTCTGAAATGTGAGTAGGGTAGTGCCTGCAATCCTCCGGGCGATCATCGTAAATAGTGCAGCCGTATTTTACCTGGGCCGACTCAGTGCTGCTGGGCAGTTTTTGTAACCACGGGCAGCGCGACAGCTGCTCGCCGCTGGCCGGGTCCATCCAGATTTTCCCTTCAAATACATACTGCAAAATGGCGGGGTTGAAGACCTCCCAGTTGGCAATGTCTTCAGCCGTGGCCGATAAACCACCGTCACTGTAGTGAATACAACATTTGCCGCACTGGTTGCAGTCTTTCATGTTGGGGATTGCCGCTAGGGAGGGTGTTAGTGGACGCTTGTTATACCACGTGGCTGCACCAGAAGATTGATTACGTTGTGCTGTTTGAAGATCCGCCATAGACGGCACTTTGCCAGCGCGCTGCGCAGTCGCATCAATGAGCTGTTGGATCCTGTGAGTTGGCGAATCCAGCCGGTGATGAGACTCGCGAGTGAAGAAAGGCCTCCTTAAACGCAGTAATCAATTTTGGCCCTAAATGGCACGGACAATTCTAATTGAGGTATGATTCGCGCGATTTATTGAAAGGAGCTGCCTAATTTGCTCCCATTTGAACAAACCAATAACTGTGGTGTAACTATGCGGAACATGTTTTTCAGGCTGATGTGGGCTGGCGCGCTGACGCTCCCAATGATCGGTTGTAGTGACGGCAACGACACGAGCTCAACCGAACCGATGAATACGCCGCCCAACGAAGCCACTGTATTTGAGGCCGCCAATACCTGTGTGGCCATCTCCCCCAATGGTGGCGATAGTTTCCTTGCCCAAGCTGGGGCAGCCGGTACGCAGGCTGTTGCGCTCACGCTTAACGGCTCCTACGGCCCTATTGCGGCTTCCGCAACTGAAGCTAGCCACTTTCTATTGAGACCTTCTGATCTCGGACAATACCTGCTCTTCGATGAGGACGAGAACTATGTAACCTCTGACGGGGCGATTCTTGCGAGCCAGTCCTCTCTAGCATCTGATACTACTGTTGTAGATGGGAGTGTAGTGATAGAAGACCAAAAGCAATCCGAAGGTGAGTGGCAGCTGATGGCGGCAAATAACGGTCGCTTCAAGCTGATGCATATACTGTCGGGCGGCTATATTGCCGAAGACGGCAGTGTGGGCGATGCCGCGAATGCGGCGGATCTGGATTTTGTTGTGCAGGAAGACTGCGCCGTGTTCCCCGAGCTGACACTGGACGCCTCCGGAGAAGTGACGGTTACCGAGTTTGATGACGGTTCGGTGTTCGGCTTTGTTGAAACCCACTCTCACCTGTTTACCAATTTGGCCTTTGGTGGAGGCGGTACTTTCCACGGTGCTCCCTTTCACTCACTGGGTGTAGAGCATGCACTGGAAGATTGCGATCTGGTGCACGGTACCGACGGGCGCAAAGATCTCATGGGTGCCGGCTTTGGGGGCGGTGACATCGCATCACTATTGCCCGCAATAGCGACTGGTGAACTGGCTGAAAAAAATCACGATACCGAGGGTTACCCTGTCTTTACCGACTGGCCGAATGCGCCCTCCAGCGCGACCCACCAGGTGCAGTACTACAAATGGCTGGAACGGGCCTATCTGTCTGGCCTGCGCCTGCTGGTACAGCACGCTACGACCAACGAGTTCCTGTGTCAGCTGGTGGTCGGTGTAGGCGCTCAGCCGGAACGTCATGATTGCAACGATATGATCAACGTAGACGTAATCCTCGAGGCTACCCATGCCATGGAGCGCTATATCGATGCGCAGTCAGGGGGCCCGGGAGAAGGCTGGTTCAGGATTGTTTACAGCCCTGAAGAAGCCCGCGAAGAAATTAAGGCAGGCAATCTGGCAGTGGTACTGGGTATCGAAACCTCTGTGTTGTTTGACTGCTTTTTAGTGCCCTACGGTGATTTCACTAAATGTACGGAAGCCGACGTGGTGGCAAAGCTTGATGAATACTACGACAAGGGCGTGCGTGTCCTGTTCCCGGTTCACAAGTACGACAATGGCTTCTCTGCAGGCGATGGCCACCGCGGCATTATCGATATAGGTAACTTCGGTCATACAGGTCATTACACCAATTACATTGAGTGTCCTGCGGAGCTGCTGACCTTCCCGGGCGGCTTTGACAATGGCGGCGTGCCTTTTGCCGCGCTCAATCAGCCGCGAGAAGTTTACGATTCGCCACCGCCCTTTGATATGAGTGGCTTCGCCGATGATGTGCTGGGTTCCCTGTTGCCTTATGTGGGTTTGTTAGGCGCTGGGTCCCTGGAGGGCGACTACTGCCAGAATCACGGGCTTACCGATCTCGGTGAGTTCCTGATGCTGGAAATGATGAAGCGGGGCATTATTATTGAAGTCGACCACATGCCCAGGAAGAGCTATAAGCGCGCCTATGAGTTGCTGGTAGAGAATGACTATCCGGCGATGGGTACACACGGCCGCAACAACAATGGTTTGTTGTATCAGTTGGGCGGCATGTCGAAGTCAAACCTGGGCCGTTGCCGGTCGCCAGACCAGACAGCCACTATGGACGATGGCTTTCAGAACCGTATCCAGTTGATGCGTGATATGGGGGCTTTCCCCGCAGAGGGCTTTGGCTTTGACCTCAATGGCTTTGCCGGTGCACCCGGCCCGCGTTTTGGCGACAACAGTGGTTGTTCCAACCAGACCGATGAAGGTATTACTTATCCCTTCACTTCTTACGCCGGCGACATCACCTTAGAGCCGCCTGTAGTGGGTGATCGAACTTTGGATTTCAATACCGAAGGCATGGTGCATCTTGGCTTGGTGGCTGAGGTGATTGAAGACGTACGTCGCGACGGCGTTACCGACGAAGAGCTGGAGCCCCTGTTCAAATCGGCTGAAGGTTACCTACGTGTGTGGGAAAAATCTGAGAGCCGCAGCGAAGCGTTGGCGCAGTAGCGCTACGGCCAAGTGGATCATGATGGCGGGATCAAGTAGGACTTGAGCCCGCCAGGTTTTCCTCAACTGCGTTGAGAAAGCCAACCATATCCAGCACAGTTTCTGCGCTGGGGTCAGTTGTTTTTCCTTTGAGATCCCCTGTGATTTTACCCTGTGCAACTGTTTCGATCAGCGCGTCTTTTAATTGCATGGAGTAGGTAATAAGCGCTTCGTTGCCTTCTCGTTGCCCCAGTGTCTCCAGCGCATTGGCCAGTGCGTAGATCAGCGCAGAAGAATTAAACAGTGCTTCCTTACCATCGCTTTCCTGGTACTTCAGATAAAGATCATGTGCGGTTCCGTGGGGAGCCTCAAAGAGCATGGTGCCCTCTTTACTTTCGATGATGGAGCTGGCTGTTGCCAGACTCCCGCCCAAGGCCGCCGATATATCAGAAAAAATATCACCATCCAGGTTTTGTGCTGGGTACAGTGCATTTCTAGGCGGGTCGGTGATCATTTTTTTCAGTTGGCTGGACGGGCGCATAATCATAAAAGAGGGTGGTTGTGTACCTGCTTTCGCGAGTTCCCGACGCACATCCGTGATGGCGGTGCTGAAGACTTCGTCATATTCCATGTACTCGCGCTTGAGGCCAAAGTACACCTCTTTGTCTTTTTTCGATGCGTCGCGAAACACCTGGCTGACCCAATCGGTAATGGCCTGCTTGTCGTTGGACATCAACAGAATGGGGTCGTTTTTCGAAACATCGCGGGCATGTTTTTCAACACCGTCGACAGTGACCTTGAGGATTCCGTCTTCCAGGATGGGCATGTTGAAGCTACCGTACTGATCGCCGCCGCCGGCGCTCATGCGCGATAGAGAAACGTGGTACTTGCGGCTGGGGATGCCATATTTCTTCAGCTTGCCTAGCAACTTAAACAATTTTCTGCCGGTATTGTTATCCGGCACACCCCACAGCGCACGCTCGGGAGGGTTAGCGACGATACGGGCTGCCTGCGCGTCGATGAGCTCATAGTGGTAACTCAAGCCCGCGCTATGAATTCGCCGTTTGTAGTCCTGTTCATAGACGCGCTCGATAGCCTCACGCATGACGCCGTCATAACCGGGTATGACGGTATCTTTCAGACCCAGATAGATGTCTCTT
>JBLFWP010000019.1:0-49679 GCA_047611225.1 Halioglobus sp. | reverse complement strand
CCAAACCCCGTAGTGCATTGCGCTACGGGGTTTTTTTATGGATCACGGATACGTTACACGTGACGAAGGCCTACGGTCATACCCGATAAAGCGGGGCAGGCTCTCGCCAGGCTTTAATACCAAACCCCGTAGTGCATTGCGCTACGGGGTTTTTTATGGGCGCTCGTAAATTTGGTAGAGGGGATATGCTGCTGCGGCCTGTAGGGCGGGGCAGGCTCTCGCCAGTACTGGTGGCGGCCCCCTTCAAATTGAGAAGGATCGCCAGTGTTTATGGGTGGCCCTTTATAATTCTCGATCATGATGCTCTGTGGTCACTAAATATGGGGCTCATGTGCTGGAGGGCGCGCTCCCAGTCCGCTACGGCAGGCACGGAAGAGAAGTGCTGCAGGCATCGGAATGCCGCACCAGCGGGCAGAGAAGTAAGCATGGCTAACTTCTTACTGTAGGTCATACCCGGTAAAACAGGGCAGGCTCTCGCCAGTGCCGAAGGCGGCCCCCATGTAATTAGAGATCCCGTAGTGCATTGCGCTGCGGGGTGTTTTTATGGAGCTTAAAGCGGGACAGGTCCTCGTCATAGTGACTGAGCTGCAAAAGCAGCATATTAGAGAGCGGCTGGAGTCCATATACAGTGAACTTGCGTCTCGCTTTGGCGCTGGTGTGTCTGTGCCGCTTTAGGTAGACCTTTCCGCCGCAAAAGGGCGCAGGGTGTGGCTACTAAATACAGTCTCTGAGACGCTCTTCCATACGCCCTCCAATTAAACACTGAGCAGACACTGAGTTGAGGCACCGCGTTATCCCAGCAGAAAAACTAGAAGTAGCCCTTCAAAAAGAGAAAACCCCACCCAACTAGTGCTGGGCGGGGTTTGGAGGAGTAACGCTTTCTCTTAAGCGCGGGTGCGCTTTCGAATTCTTGCCAAACTATTTTTGTTTCTTGCGGCGGCTGAAGCCTATTCCTGCGAGGCCAAGGCCTAGCAGAGCGAGAACGCCAGGTGCAGGCGTTGGTTGCCGATGTGTACCGATGGAAACATTGAGAATGTATTCTTGGCCGTCCTGTAGTTCTCCATAGAACGCGTCGCCAACTTCGATGTAGTAGGTACCTGGGGCCAAAGCGATTTGAATAAATGAGTCGAATGGGGCAAAAACACTTCCCGTATCTTGCTGGAAACCACCGTCGTCGTTGTACGCTATTTCGGTGAAGGCTGCATCATAAAGCCATATTTCAGAATCCATGTTTACGCTGGGGGAAGCGGGGCATTCGGCAAGCAGGAATTCGGTTACGGACTCGGCACAATCGATATCAAAAATACCTATAGCGCCTAGTGGTCCGACCATGAAGGAGAAGATGTCGTAGCTATCGTCACCAGTGCCAAATATTTCCGCGTGGGGAATAAAGGTTGAAGTATTATCGCCATTTTCATCCTCGATCCGAGGATCAGCGGTCAGGGTGAAGTCGGAGGCGACGAGAGCCTGCGCCGAGCCGAATGCACTATTCGGCCCCGGAGCTTCTATCACTATCCCTGCGCCAGCGGAGTTGGCCCATCCGGCCATTGCCATTATCGCGAGTGAAGCTGTAATTTTCTTGATCATTTTAATCGTCCTGAACAGTGTTACGTGTTGTATAACTAGATATAAGCAATAACCGGGCCAAGTCAGTAACTATGGGGCTTTGAGGGTGTTTTGTATACGCTAACGGCAGGGTTTGTAAAATTTCCTGACACCTGCTTGTAGGTGATTTAGGGTATCGGGTCTAAGTATAGCCTAAGTTGCAAATTGCGAGAGATAGCATTAATTGCCTCACCGCCATTAAAATAGGCCTTGCCCCTGCCAGGGCTTGAGCACCTTCAGATAACCCGGTCGCTGCCGCCATCAATGGGTATCTGTGCCCCGGTAGTGGCGGCAAAGACATCGCTTGCCATCACTGAAAGCAGTTTGCCCACGTCCCTGGAGCGGATTTCGCGCTTGAGCAGGTTCTTGGTTTTGTATTCCGCAACGCTCATATTATAACGGGCAGCGGAGTTGTTGAGGGCTTCGTCTGTCCAGATTGCTGTGTCAAAAACAGCATCTGGATGAACGATGTTAACCCTTACACCATCGGCGGCCAGCTCAAGCGCGGCTACGCGAGCAAGCTGGGTGATGCCGGCTTTACTGACCGAGTAGGCTGCTGCGCCGGCTCCGGGAGCAGTGTAATTGCGCGAGCCTACGATAAGGATGGAGGGGCTGACTCCGAGTTTAAGAAACGGAATCGTGGCGGTGAGAAATCGCTGTGTGGCTGTTAGGTTGATGGCCATCGTTTGGTCCCAGGTTTGTTCGGTGTGATCCTCTATCCGTTCTCCTGATTTGAAAATTCCGGCATTGCACACCACTATATCCAGGCCACCGTATTGCGTGACTACCGCTTCAACAGCGCTTTTAATTGCGCTGTTATCGGTAAGATCGCAGACGATTCCGGTCATTCCATCTTTACCCAGTGACTCGGTTACTGCCGGGTCGAGGTCTAGCCCTATCACCACAGCGCCATCCGCGGCAAGGGCATCGCAGCTGGCTCGGCCAATCCCACTATTTGCGCCAGTAACAATGGCGATTTTTCCCAGGTGCGGTTTTGGTGTTCCTGAGCTCTTCCCAAGCTTGGCTTGCTCCAATACCCAGTATTCCAGTTCGAATATGTCTTTTTCCGGCAGGGCCTCCCAGCCGCCAAGTGATTCCCCTGTCTGGACTGCCCACCTTGTATGCCTGGCAATATCGCTGATGATGCCGCATTCCTTCGCGGAATTTCCGAAAGCGATTGAGCCGCAGTTTTTCCAGATTGCCATGCGGGGCGCGGGATCCAACATCTGCAGATCCGGCGTGCAGTTGGCCTCGTAGTAATCCTTGTACTCTTGCACATATGCCGCAACTTCAGGCACGTCCGCCAGCGGACTCGTGTTCACTATGGCGGGGGTTCGCTTGGTACGGATAACGTGGTCGGGCGTGATAGGGCCACGGGTGGCGATGTCTGCGACATTGTCCAGTGCCGCGTATCCTTGTGCGTCGGACGATTGATCCAGCATTGCCAATTGCGCACTACCACGTGCTGCGGACACAGCCTTGCGTATTCGGGCCAGGTCCATCAGGTTAACACTGTGTTCTGCTGGCGGGTGTGTGTTTGAACCTTCACTGGCAATAAACTCTTCAGCCCTGGAAACCAATTCGATCATGTTCTCATAGGCTTCTTTTGCGTCGTCACTGAATGTAAAGACGCCATGATGAGACAGGATCATTCCCTTGTACCGATTCAGGTCGATGCCCTTGATTGCATCGTTCACCTGTTTGGACAGGATGAATCCGGGCATTACATAGGGGAGCAGTAGGCAATCTGGAAAAAGCTCGGCCAGCATTTGGTCGCCTTGGGGATTGTTAGACAAAGTCACTACGGCGTCGGTGTGCGTATGATCCACAAACTTCTGTGGAAGAATCGCGTGCAGAATCGCCTCCACGGAGGGGGAGGGAGATGTTGGGTCCATGAGTATGGCGCGCAGTTGCTGCGTCATCTGAGGATCCGACAACGTGTCTAACTCGGCTAGCATTTTGGTTTCTTTCAGCTTGATAGCGGGAAAGCCCGGTGCCTCGATGGTTTTCAAATCCCAGCCACTGCCTTTCACGTAAAGCACTTCGAACTCGTTGCCAAAAAAGTCTGCCGCTACGCCTTTGACAGAGGTGTTACCGCCACCGTGCATTACCAGATCTTCCTCTGAGCCCAAAAGCCGCGAGCTGTAAACGCGCATGGCCAGATCATCACCGGCAAATTCGGCTGCGTCCTGATCGCTCCAAAGGCTTTTCATTGTCTTTACTCCAGCATTTTAGTTTTGTGAATTGGGTCTCAAAATGGGCGCCTATTTGCTCACAAAGAAGCCCTTAGGTCCAATGAAAAAGTCTGGATTTGAAGGGATTAGCGCCCTACAGGAGGCCACGGGATGCCTGTACAGCCGAATTGCATTAAGTTACCCTGCATTTTCGTCCGTAAAAAAGGCCCGTGTTATGAACCGATATTTGTTGGTTCCCCTTATTCTTCTATCGTATTCGCAAACAGCTGCCGCATACTTGGATCCAGGTACTGGCAGCATGATTCTGCAAGGTATCATTGCGGGTATTGCTGTGGTTGGGCTCACCGTTAAGACTTACTGGTATAAGATTCGAGGGTTTTTTGGCAAGGAGTCGTCTGCAAGTCTACTTGACGGTGATGACGAAGCGAACAAGTCTGAAGAGCTTTAGTAAGATCCAACCTAAACAATAATAACGACTTTGCATTTATCTTTGTAACCGGATTGACCATGGAACCCTTGTCTTCATCTTTTCGAGACCCTAGCGGATTTATATTTTCTCACGCTGGAATGATTTACCGTCAGATCAATTCGAGCTTCGCAGAAAGTTATGACGCTTTTATGGCGTCTGGCCTCTATGAAAAATTGGTTAGCAGAGAGTTGCTGGTATCCCACGAGGAGATTACCGATGGTAGTGTCCCTGGCGCGCCGGGTTGCTATAAAATCATCAAGCCACAGCAGATACCGTTTATTTCCTACCCCTATGAGTGGAGCTTTAGTCAGTTAAAAGAAGCTGCAATGCTGACATTGCGCTCGCAACACGAAGCAATGAAACACGGCTTTATGCTCAAAGATGCATCTGCATTCAATATTCAGTTTCTGGACTCCAAAGCAGTATTTATTGATACGCTTTCTTTTGATCGTTATGAAGAGGGTAGTCCTTGGGTTGCGTATAAACAATTTTGTCAGCACTTTCTGGCGCCTTTGGCTTTAATGGCACATACCGACGTTGAGCTTTCGAAACTAATGATAAGCCATATCGATGGTGTGCCCCTTCCACTTGCCAGCAAGTTGTTGCCCTTCAAGTCACGGTTTAATTATTCCTTGGCGAGCCATATCCATTTGCATGCAAAAATGCAGCAGGATCATGGAGATGCTGCTGCGAAGGACCAGGCGAAGAAAGCCAAGAGCGCCAGTGTTTCCAAGCTGGGTTTAACAGCGTTGGTGGAAAGCCTTGCCAGTGCGGTTGAAAAACTCCAGTGGAAAATGCCCGAGACGGAATGGGGTAACTACTACGCAAACACCAATTACTCTGACCGTGCGAGCGAAGAGAAACGCAATTTGGTAGACGGCTTTTTAAGTCGAATCCCGGACAAGCTTTCTATTGTTCAAGATTTCGGAGCTAATACCGGTGAGTTCAGTCGTATTGCAGCGCGGCATAGCGATTTAGTGGTTTCTCAGGATATTGATCCTGTTGCTGTGGAGGCAAACTTTCGGGAAAGTTCCACGCATGGCCCAGCCAACATATTGCCGCTGATACAGAACTTTAGCTCTCCATCGCCTGCGATTGGATGGGCGAATGCCGAGCGTGATTCTTTTCTACAGCGCAGCAACTGCGACGGCTTAATGGTGCTTGCTTTAATTCATCACCTGGCGATCAGTAACAACGTGCCACTCGCAAAAATCGCAGATCTCTTTAGCAGCATTACTAAATGGTTGATCATTGAGTTTGTTCCCAAAGAAGATTCGCAAGTCATTCGTTTACTGGCTACGCGGGAAGACATCTTCGCGGATTATACGAAAGAGGGATTTGAAGCGGCCTTTGGTAAGTACTTCTCGATAGAGGAAAGTGCTGTTGTACCAGAGAGCGTACGAACGCTTTATCTTATGAGATCGAAACCCCCGTCTACCTGACAAGGTTGGCGTCGTAAAGAAGGTGCGCGGAACAGTCGCCGATAAGATCTACCACCATTTCTCTGCGAGAAAATTGCCACTTGGAGCCTGTTTTTCGGAAACGGTCGCTGTATCGTCCGGAAATGATGGGTTGTAACGGGAGGGTGTCAGTGGCCTGAATTACTGTGTAGTACGATCGTGCACTTGCTTCATTGGCACTACTATTAACTTCAATAATTACGTTGGTGGTTAGATGTTTGGTGAGAGGCGTACCTGTCGACTCATGAATTCTGCATGATACTTGATACATTTCCAGTACTTCATCAGCACCGCTACGAGTTACGTTGTGGGCGGTGGAGACGATCTCCGCGTCGCGGAAAAGTTCTGATACACCTACCAAGTCTCCGCTATCAATGAGCTCGGCATAGCGGTAAATGAGATTCTCTATTAGTCGGCTATCTTCCATACGGTAGGTGCCTCCAAGCCCGCCCCTGTAGCTGGTAGGGGCAAAGTTGAGTTGTTTTTGTTGGGGATGACCAATGGCCGGGGCGTTTTAGCTTGCCGCTACAACAGGGATCATATTGACCGGCAACATACCGTCGGGGTGTTTGTCACCGTAATCCAATAATCTGCCAAGAGCGACTTCAATCTCCCGGCTGCCCTGAAGTAGAGATTGTCGCAGTACATCGACTTCCTCTTCAGTAACATCGCCAACAGCTTGCGCGCGAAGTTCTTCGGTCAGCAAGTTGATTGGGTCGTGGTTGCAGGTCTTGCAGACTGGGTCGCGGCTCACCACCATTTCGAGTTTCTGGCGGGTAACCTGCAAAAAGCTATGATCAAAGACTGACCCCAGGCTTGCTTGCTTGCGCCAATCAGAGCAACACAGGTAGTAATTGCCATCGTAGCCAATAAAGAGGAAGCCCCAGGGAGCTCCACATAAAGGTTGTGCGCCACCTTCGGTCAGCTCCTGTCTAGCCTTCACCATTTCGGTGTATTCCTCAAACTGCATATGCTCTACGAAAAGAGCGCCGCCGCGATTAATAACACTGTAGTCGTGAAAGTTCGCAAGGCCACGCTCACGCCAAAAAGCTTCCATAGCTTTGACATGTTCCTGATCGTCGCGGTGGTCGACAAGGATAATTACCGGCGTGCAATGTCCGCCGGCTTCCTTCGCCAGTTGGGCAAAGCGCGTAATGTTTTCACAGGAGCGTTCAAAAGGCAGATTATAGATACGCTCATACTCGTCGTCGATATCGGAAATATTAATATAGATTTCATCAAGACCCGCAGCGAGAAGCTCGCGGGATACGTCTTCGGTGAGCAGGTTCCCGTTGGATGACATTGAACATTGGAACCCTTCCGCTTTTACCTTTTTGACGTAGGAGATAGTGTTCTTATTAATGAGTGGTTCGCCGAGTCCGCAGAGGCTTATAGTAACCGGCAAGGCGGAGACGTCGTCTACGACTTTCCGATAATCCACGGCACGCGAAAGCGAACGATCAAACGTTTCGACATCCATAATACCTTGGTGCGGGGTCGCGTCCCGTGGGCAGAAATGGCAGGTAGCATTGCATCGATTGGTAACCTCGATGTCTATAGTTAAGAACATGGCGCCCTCGAGAGCGTGAATAATCGAAAAATGATGCCACTGTGGACCACAAACTGTCAAGGCGAGCCTTGTGTAGTGAGATGTAGCTAACACTATGGAATTAAAGTAAAAAACGCCGCAGCAACAGGTAAATCTAGCATGGAATAGGGGGCTGAACGGCTAGCACGCCAATTGCCTTAATTGTGGTGTGGCTATTGATAAAAGGCATATAAAACAAGGGCGTGATGTGGCAGTGGGGATTGGCGAGTTAGTTAAACCACTTGAATAGGGAGATTATAAGCCTGGCCTGCACAATTCTGAGTCCATGAGTTTGACGTCTGCCAGGGAGAGTTTTTCTTCCTTGTGCAGCGTCGTATAAATTTCGACAAAATCTTCAGAAATCCTGGGTATGTAGCTCTCGCCGTAGGAATTGAGCATCATATTGGAGAACTTTGCCCTGCCGTTAAAGTTAACATACGTTGGCTGGTGTAACTGATCTCCCGGTAGGCTGCTGAAGTCAAACTCTCGGTTGTAGTCTCTAATAAAGCCTGAAGAATAAAGGTTAACCTGCGAAACCGGGTCACGTTTAGCTAGGTGGGCCCGAGGTTGAAGGTAGCCGGTCAAAATTATTGCGTTGCAAACAGAGGGTTCGAAACTGGCATCACGCAAAATAGTATTACCGATTTCCCACTCTAGTCCCTCGCCTTCAACCAGCCTCAATTCCCAGAAACCTGCCTGTCCCGCAAGAATCAGGGGTGATGTGAGTGGTTTGGCTACATCGGTTTCGAGTATCGGTCCAATTTCCAGGCCGATGGTGAAGCCGTAACGAAAAGGTGTTCGCAGTGTGTCGAAGCCACTGTAGCGCGTTTGATCTGGTGTGCTGCCGACATCTTCGCTGGGATGAAGGAGGCTTTTGTTCCAGTACTCTTGCCAGAATGAGGCCGCCAGCTCGACAACTTTTTCAGGGTGTTGATCAGCGATGTCGTTTTTCCCGGCGGGTTCGTTGCGCAAGTCATAGAGGTTTGGTGGAAGACCTTGCGAGCTAGCAAGGCGCCAATCCCCGGAGCCCGAGAGAAAACTATAGCCTAGAGCGGTGATATTGGGATTGAATATTTCCCAGCTTCGTCTGCGCTGGGGCATTGAGATATCGCCTTGCAGCAGTGGCCATAGATTCTCTCCGTCGAGATCATCCGGCGGGCTGACAAGAGCTGTGGCCATCAGCGTGGGGTAGATGTCCACATTCATCACAATCTCATCGATAAACTTCCCCTGGGGAATTCTGCCTGGCCAATTGAGGATAAGTGGGGTGCGGTAGGAACCCTCGTACATATCGCCCTTCTTTCCGTAGAAAGGAAAGTTATTGTCACGTTGCTTGTTGGTTCCGCCATTGTCGCTGACAAAAACAACAAGGGTGTTTTCTCGGTCCACCGCTTTTAAAAGCCTACCTACGGCGTCATCCATCTGTGTCACCAGAGCGGTGTACTCACCTTCAGGTGTACTGGGAAACTTTGCCTTGTATCGTTCTGCTGGCTGAATAGGATGGTGAGGCGCTAGAAAAGCGTGGTAGATAAACCAGGGTTTCGTGCTGGAACTGAGCTCGCTAATTTTGGCGATCGTGTGGTCCGTTAGGATGTCGGTGAGATGGCCGCTATGTTGAATAAGCTCGCCACCGTTTTTGCGCAGCATTGGGTTGTGGTAAGTCGGTTTCTTTGAGCCGCCTTTGTTGGCCTCGGTCACCTCGCCGGAGAGCTCCCACTGGTTGAGAAAGCCAAACCATTCCTTAAAGCCTTTGTGGCTGGGACCTGACTGAGGCCTGTCCTCGCCTGCATGCCACTTGCCCGTTAGGTAGGTTGCGTACCCTGCGGCTTCGAGCTGCTGCGCGATTGTGGGAAACTCTGCGGGAATCTCTATGCCCACAGGGCGAAAGCCAGAACGCTCCGGATATCTCCCGGTTAGCATTGCAACCCGGCTTGGAGTACAGGTTGAATCTGCATAGTGTCTGCGGAAGGTTGTACCGTCTTTAGCCAATTGCTGGATATTGGGAGTCGGGAGTCCATTTTCGTTGATGGCGGACGTATCGTCGTAACCGAGGTCGTCGACGACTATCAAAAGAATGTTGGGGGCTATGTGGGTTGGTGAGTCGCTGGCCGTCTCTGTCCAGTCCAGTACCAAATTTTTGATGCTCAGCAGCCACGAAAAAAATAACAGCACGATCAGCAATATTCCCAATGAATATTTATCATCGAGAATTGATGAATTAGACGATGCCATTACTTCTCTCTGGTCGACATGGTTAGGACGATATAATACCATCGACTGTAAAGCTTCCCATAATAATCTTCGAATGTGACTCTATGAATATCAGTCTCCCGAGCGCTTACGAGCTAAAGAAAATAGCACTTTGGCCACGTACGTTGTTCATGCGCTGGAAATACAGAAAGACTAGCGGGCCCATTAAGGCGATGATGGAATTGCATTATTACCGTCCAACGCTGTTCGAGTTCATTGGCGCAACCTTTTTGAACAAACATATTCTGCACGAAATTGACCTGACGGAGACTAGCGTAGTTGTTGATGTCGGTGCCTTCACGGGGGCTTGGGCACAGCATATCGTGGAGCGCTATGATCCGATCATTTACGCGTTTGAGCCCAATCCCAAATCATTTGAGCGTCTGCAAGAGCTTGCAGTGAATAATTCGAAACTGAAGCCAATGAAGTACGGCCTCGGTGATGAGGATCTGATAGTTGATTTCACCCTGAACGGTCTTGGCTCCTCCATGTATGAGGAGCGCTCAGATCACGCACATCTGCCTCTTGTAAAAGTAGAGATTGCAGCGGTCGATCGAATCTGGAAGGAGTTGCAGCTGGGTAACGTTGACCTTATGAAAATCAACATTGAGGGCGCTGAGTTTCCGCTAATTAACAAAATGATTGAAGCAGACCTTATCGATAAGGTTGATTGCTTTATGATTCAGTTTCACGAGTGGCATGCCGGTGCTTATAGTAAGCGCAAAGAAATTATTGAAGTTTTATCCAAAACCCATCGATTGGAATGGGGCTACTACTTCATTTGGGAAAAGTGGGTGCGCCGCTAGAGCCATCCTTTGCGTTATTTAAGGTCCCATCTCTCCCAGACGAAATGATAATCCCACGTTAGCTTGTGTGTTTTCCTCAGGGCCTTCCTGATTTTTCTTCTTCGATGGTATGCACCAGGAAGCCACTCGTGAAACTGAATGAAGTAGCAATCGACTTTGTCGATCATGTCAGTTTCTATCATGCGCTCGAATAGCGGATATTCTCCACCTTCGATATTAATTTTCATTAAGTCAACGCGGTCTAGCTCCAGCTCAGACCAAGTCTCTACAATATCTTTTATCTTTGTATCCGCCCATTTAACGCCTTCTTTTTCAATGCTGCCTGAGAAAATGGAGGAGCCCAAAAATTCGAGAGTAATTCGAACGTCCTCTGTCTTGTCGCCAAGACCATAGCTGTAAGCGCTTAGGTGGGGATTGTTTTGAGACTTCTTAGCCAGCTGTTTGTAGTTTTTGGGGTCGGGTTCGAACGCAATGATTCTCGGATTGTAGCGGCCGATAATTTCCTGGGCCCATTCTCCAGTATAAGCTCCTACGTCCAGTACCAGGCTGTTGGCGTCTATATCGGCCTCGTGTAGCAAGTCCGCATTTTCACTGACGGCTCGAAGCCATTTGTAGAAAGCCGGGCGGTAGTAGTGGAGTTCCATTGCACTGAGCATAAATCCAGGCTCAAATTTTTCTTTGTGGCGCATGTAAATCTTGCGAGGGTACATCAGTGCTTTTTTGATTTCGTAGGGGCTGGGGATTTTTAGCGTCATGGGAGGTGAGGCTCTTGAGAATCACGAAGAAGGTATTGTTTGCTAGCTTCACTCACTGATCGAAAAAGTGTCTTGGTATGTGCCCGACTCTACGCTCGGGCACACAACACAGCAATGTGTAAGGGGTGATGAAGAAGCCTGAGTCCAAATTTACGAAATGTCTCTTAAAGGCAGTGGCTTGGCCGCTGGTTGCTCAGGGCCGTCGTGGGTTCCGGCAACGGCTTCACCGAAGTTCAGTGAAAATAAACGCCGGCGCTCACCGCCATTGTAACTGCCATGCCAGGATCGGAAGTTCCAGATGATGAGGTCGCCTGGGCTACTTTCTACTGAAACCGAGGGAACCTGGTTGCCGGGGATATCAAAATATTTCTCGACGTCCGCGGGGTCGTTCAAGTCACGTAATAACGTTCGCGCATAGGGGTCTTTGTGGAAGTGGCTGCCTGGGATAATGCGTATAGCACCATTTTCGCCGGTGAGATCGTCAAGGTAAACCGATAGCTTGATGTGGTAGTGATCCATAGGAGCCGCATACAGGTCCGGGTGCCAAAAACTCTCACAATAAAAAAGATTGCCGTCACTGCTGGCCCATTGGTATTCGCGCCCTATAAGGCTCTGTACAACACCTACCACGCGGGGATCGTACTGTAGAGGCGCGAGAGTTTCTGATTGCTCGATGAAGCCTGGAATGATGAGGCGCTTCTTGTCTCCGTGCAGTGCTTCCTTCGTTTCCCAGATCGGCTGATCTTCAGTGCCAAATACAGCCTCGAAGCCGGCGATAATTTGCTCGATATCGTCCGCGAAAAAACCCGGTATTTTGAGGTATCCGAACGTATCAAAGTAATGTACTTGCTGCGGTGTGAGCAGATACTGGCTATCTACGGGCGCTGTTTGTCCAGGTTCGGCCGTGTTTGCTTGGCTCATAAATAAACCTATGTCGTTGTTATTTCAGGATAAATAACCTAGCATTTTCCGCCCTCTTAGTGAAGCATGAAAGGATGATAGTGGGTGCTGAGTCGCACTCTGAAAGCCCCTGTGAGTAAGTGTCAGAAAGGGAGTAATAGCAGCTTTGGGAAGGGGTTTAAGTCCCTGTTTTTTAAAGACATATACCCATTCAGGCTGGTTTTTTGGGAATTGGAAGGTATTAGGGAGGAAGCTTGGCCAAGCTTGATGAGGCCAGTGTCCACTTCTTGATCGAGGTCAGAATTATCAAAGTACTGTGGATAGTAATTTTCGTTGCCGTGCTGTTATGGTCCGGCGTAAACCCCAAAGATCCTTTCACCTGGTTCCTGGAGGTGGCGCCGGCTGTGATAGCTGCGGGTTTACTGGCAGCCAGCTACCGACGATTTCCCTTAACGCCATTGTTGTATGTTTTGATTCTTGCCCATTGCCTGGTGCTGATGGTTGGAGGGCACTATACCTATGCTGAGGTCCCATTTTTTGATGGTTTGCTGGGGGCTGAACGCAATAACTATGACAAGGTGGGTCATTTCTTCCAGGGCTTCGTGCCAGCGCTTGTCGCCAGAGAAATTCTACTTAGAAAAGGGGTGGTTGCTCCGGGCGGCTGGCTGGTACTCTTTGTTATCTCGATTTGTCTGGCGTTCAGTGCTTTTTATGAATTACTAGAGTGGTGGGTTGCTTTGGCGTCAGGTGAGGATGCAGAGGCTTTCCTTGGCACGCAGGGATATATGTGGGATACGCAGTCCGATATGTTTCTTGCACTGATAGGAGCTTCAGTCAGCTTGTTGTGCTTATCAAAAGCTCATGATCATCAGCTAAGGTCTTTAGGTTTAGTCGATGCGAAGGATGTTTGAGTCGCAAAGCGTGAGCAGAAATTCGATAAGCCATTGCCAGCTTGCGTTTGCGCGATGCGAGAAGAGTTCAAAAAAAGCCATCTTCTTTACGGGTGTAGGAATTTCACCTAACAGTTTCGTGATAGACCATTGGCTGATCACTTCAATGCAGCAGATACGTCATTGCTGCTGATGCTGAAATTTTTCTGCCAGCGCAGATCGTTTGCATTTCAGATGGCAGCTCGGTTTTCTATCTGCATTGGTATCGCTTTGTGTGCTTCGGTCTTGAGTGCGCAGACTGAGATAGCCGAAGAGGTTGATGGCACCCGCTTTCAGCGTACCGTGGTATATATTAAAAAGGCGTCCATAGAGTTGCAGGCTGACTTTGCCGCGACTGCATTGGCAGTACTTGCCGCCGCCCATGCACGAGAAGCGGCACTGGCACGCGAAGAAATCGAAGCCGACGGACCAAATACCAAATTGTCTGGTTGGTCAGTAGCGGTAGATCACTACTCGTCCGATCTGCTTGTTCTGCGGGACATTGTTTTGAAAAGTACGGCAGAAGGAACAGCGTTTCTTCTCACCATGGTCGACCCTATGATCACCGCGGTGACTGTGGATAGGCGCACCACCATTCTTGTCCATCCTCGCTCGGAGCAGCAGAGCGCTTTTGAGCAATCCATTCTTGTCGATTTTTGTAGCAGGCATCCCTGCGAAAAGTTTTCACCGCCGGGCGAAGCGTTGGAGCCTATTCCTGTATCGACTGTGACAGTGAGGCCGAACTGGAACTTTACACAGGAGGGACCGGTTTGTTCGCATCGTGGTATTCAGGTTCACTTCAAGCGCGTGGACAATCTTGCAGGCGCCCGATTCACTTGTGGGCAATTCTTACAGGAGGCCATGGTGTTGTCGGATGAAATTGCGTGGCAACAAAGGCATGCGGTGCCCATCGAATGGGGCAGCTTGAAAATTCACGCTACTCCCGGGGTGCCTGGGCATCGGGTAGAGCTGAATAGTGGTAGGGATTCGATTCTGGTGGTTGTCCCGGTGCATTTCAGCAGTGAAGGTCTGCTGGAAGACATGAGGCCTTGGCTGCAACAACGACTGGACAAAGACTTGGACAGCGAGATCAATATCGAAGCGTCTGATTATGGCTGGGAGTAATCCCTGCGTAAAAACAGGATGACGGCTTGGCCAGATTATTGCCGACGCAGGACTTCACTGCAGTAAGACTGTACCTATTGGGTAAAACTTGGGATTAAATATGTCAGAGAATGAGAATGAGAATGAGAGTTCTAGCGCTCCTAAAATAAGTGCTAGGGAGCTAGGGCGTATTGCGCGAATAGGGGAAGAGCTGGGGGAGGGGATTGAGAGTCTTGCGGATATCGGTCCTGCCGTTACCATCTTCGGTAGTGCTCGAACTAAAGCTGAGTGTCGCGAGTATCGGCAAGCTCAGGAGTTAGCACGCAGGCTTTCTGCCGAAGGTATTGCGGTAATCACTGGTGGCGGCCCGGGTATCATGGCGGCTGCCAATTCTGGAGCGAGTGAGGAGATTGGTGCTTCCATTGGCTTGCGAATCGAGCTGCCATTCGAGGAGGCGGCGAATCCCCACCTGGATGTAGATCTGGATTTTCGTTATTTCTTCACGCGTAAATATTTTTTGATGCGAGACGCGATTGGTTTCGCGATTTTCCCAGGTGGGTTTGGCACAGCCGATGAGCTGTTCGAGCTGTTAACGTTGACGCAGACGGGCAAGTTGCGGAAGCGGCCAATCGTCCTGATAGGGAAGGATTTTTGGCAAGACCTCTATCTCTGGATGGAAAAGCAACTGCAGAGCAATTCCTATATCTCAGATGACGACATGAACCTAGTTGAGATAGTAGACGATGTTGAAGCAGCGGCAGCAATCTTATTAGCGAGCTACCGCGAGGGCACTTCCTGATTAACAGGAAATGTTTAGTTGCTGAATTTTTTCACCGCGCTTAAAAGCTGCCTGCAAGTTATTTGCCCGATCAGCTTACCGTTCTCCACCACGGGTCGGCGCCGCTTGTTTTTCAGAAGCATGTCCTGTGCAACGTCAACGATGTCCTCGTTGGGGTGTGCTACTACCAGATTGTCACTGGACATGTAATCGCTCACTACGCTGAGGGGGCTGTCGTTGTAAACAGCGCTCAGCACTGCGCGCAGGCAGTCTAGTTCTGACAGAATACCCACCAGGTTTGCACCATCGTCGACGACGCAGACGCCGGAAATTTTGTTATCGATGATCACTTGCATCGCATCCAGCATATTGTCATCTGACCGAACTTTGACCGGGTTCAGTAGCATGTAATCTCGTAGATTGACGGACTGCAGCATAGATATCTCCATCACCCGGTGAATCCGGGCTTTTTTATAGTATAGACGCTATATAGGCCATGAGTGGTTCCGGTAGTGTACCCAGAAATAGAATAACTGCGATCAGGATGCTCGGGAGCAGGTATTGGGGGGTGCCGCTGGCCGCTGTGTAGTCTGACGGCTGTTGGCCCTGCCTGCGAGTCATGTAGTAGACCACGCGCAGGTAGTAGTAGATTCCGATGGCGCTGCCAACGATCAGGGCCGCGAGTATCACCCAGTTATTCCCGGTCACTGCTGCGCTGAACAGGTAAAACTTCCCGATAAAACCCGCGGTGAGTGGAATGCCCGCAAGAGAAAGCAAAGCCACTAACATTAAGCACGCCTGCAATGGCTGACGCCAAAATAGTCCGCTCACGTGATGCAGCTCTACGTTTTCTCGCTCGACTTGCTCGGCGCTTATCATGGTAAGTAAACCGAACGCTGCGATAGTCGTCGCTGTGTAGGCAATCAGATAGTAAATGGCAGCCTCGATAGCTAGGTCACGATTGCTGATGTTAAGCCCCGCCATAAAAATAATCATCAGGTAACCGATGTGCGCAATGGAGGAGTAAGCAAGCATGCGTTTGATATTGGTTTGTAATAGTGCAAGCAGGTTGCCGGCGATCATGCTGAGCATTGCCATGAGACCAATGACTTCCACCAGCCTTGTGTAACGGAATAGATCTGCTTCAAGAAATAGGCGCAACACTACGACCATCACGGCAGCTTTGGCGACTGATGCAAGAAAGCCGGTAACAGGTGCGGGCGCGCCGTCATAAACATCTGGGGTCCAGAGGTGAAACGGAACTACCGATAATTTAAACGCCATCCCGGCAAAGATCATCGCTGCGCCTACCATGAGTACGGCAGGACTCATCAGGGTGTCGTCAAGCTTGTCACCTAGGGAAGTGAACTCCATCGTGCCGGTAGCGGCATACAAGAGCGCAAAGCCAAATAGTGTGGTGGCAGATGCGGCGCCCGACAGCACTAGATACTTGGCCGCCGCTTCCAGTGGCAAAATCGATTTGTTGGGGTAGGCGATTAGCGCGTAGAGGGATACAGAGAGTAATTCCAGGCCGAGTAGAAGTGACGCTACATGCGTTGCATAGGCCAGAACGCATGCGCCCAGAGTGCTCAGTACCAATAGTAAAAAGTACTCTTCAGGTTCATCGCCATGGTGCCTGATGTAATCGCGGGACAGAGCAGCAGTAGCGGCGCCTGCCAGGCAAAATACAATACAGAATAGTAGCGCGAATTTGTCTGCCATCAGTAGCGGAGTAACCAGCTTGGGTGCAGCCTGGCCTGCGATGTCTGCTGATGCCGCAGCCGTGAGAAAGATAATAGTGGTGAGAATGGCGCTCAAATTTACACTGCGCACAAAGGCGATCTGTAGCATCAGGAGGGTGGCGCCCATTGCGAGCACGAGGAGTGGCAGCAAAGCCTGGAAGTCTATAGCGCTCATTGGGTGGCCCCCTGAGCAAGTTGGGCGTTAAAGTCGCCGCCCAGGGCAACAAACCCCTGCAATCCATCGAGTACCGGTTGAGTCAGGTCGAGTACGGGTTGTGGATAAAGGCCTAGCCAGATCAGGGCGATAATCATTGCTGCCATCGCCAGCATTTCACGCGTCTGAAAATCAGGCATTTGCAGTTCTTCGTTCGGTGCACCCTGAAATGCCTGTTGCATCATCCAGAGAGAGTAGACGGCTGCTGTAATCAGGCCCAGTGCTGCCACAGCACAAATTATAGGGTAAACCGCGAACAAGCCCGCCAGTACCAAAAATTCTGCAACAAAGTTCCCAACACCGGGCAGGCCGAGAGAGGCGAGTGCGAAAAACATGGCGCAGGCGCCCATGCGAGGAGCCTGGTGCCACAACCCACCCATTTTAGTCATGTCGCGCGTATGCAATCGTTGTTGCAGCGCGCCTGCCATCATAAATAAAGCAGCGGTGCTCACACCGTGGGCGACCATCTGCATCACAGCCCCCTGCAGCGCCAGGCTATTCCATGCATACAATCCCAAAAGTACGAAACCCATGTGGCTGACACTGCTATAAGCGACAAGCCGCTTGAAGTCCGTCTGGCTGAATGCCAGCACGGCGCCGTAAATAACACCGACCACACCCAGCCCCATCGCAACGGGTGCAAACTGTGCAGATATTTCGGGGAACAGCGGGATGCAAAAACGTAGTAGACCGTAGGCGCCGGTCTTCAACAAAATGCCCGCAAGCAGCACGCTACCTGCAGTTGGTGCCTGCGTGTGAGCATCCGGCAACCAGGTATGAAATGGGAAGCCGGGAAGTTTGACCGTAAACGCCAGGAAGAAGCCGAGCATGGTTACCCAGGCGATAGGGCCCTCAAATTGTGTTCCCAATAAATCAAAATAGCTAAAACTAATGGCGCCGCTCGCAGCGCCTTGCCACGCGAGTATCACGATTGACAGCAGCATCAATAACCCGGATACCTGCGTAAAGATGAAGAACTTCATCGCAGCATAACTCTTCTTTTCATGGCCCCAGATGGCAATGAGTAAGTACATGGGAATCAGCATGACTTCCCAGAATAAGAAGAAAAGGAACATATCCAGCGCCAGGAACACGCCGCAGACACCGGCCAGTGTCCACAGTAGATTGGCTTGAAATAGGCCGGACTTGAAATTTATTTCTGTCCACGAAGAGGCAATGGCAACCAACCCAAGTAATAGAGTCAGAATGATCAACAGCAGACTGAGACCGTCCATTGCCAGCTCGAAGCTGATACCAAAGCGTGGTATCCAATCGAGTTTCAGGTGTATTAACCAGCTGGCACTATCGCTTGGATCGGTAGTGAGTTGGAACTGTTCCGCGGGCATGCCTGCGATAACGCCTAGCAAGTACAGAAGAGTTACCGCAACAGTAGCCAATGCCACCCAACGGGGTAAATCAACGCTGACGCGTTCTACCTGCCAGGCAGCCACACCACCACCTAGCAGTAGCAGAATGAGGATTAGCATACTCATGAGGCGTTCCTGAGCATGATGGCCAACAGCAGAAGCAAGCCGAACACCATACTGGTGGCGTACCAGCGCAGCTCACCCGTGTGCAGGGTAACCAGACGGCCGTGGCCCCAACGGCTCACAACGATAAGTGCGTTGTAGATCATATCTACCGGCTCGTTGCGCCACCAGTGAGCGAGGCCCTTGAAGGGGCGCACCAACAGCGTGTCATATAAGGCATCTATTCGGGCTCCGCTGTGCCAGAAATTCTTCACAGCTGTGCCGGTAGATGATTCCAGTAGCGGCGCGATCGAAGCCTGCCGGCCAAGGAACAAAAGATAGGCGATCAATAAACCCAGAAGCGGGGTACCTATACTGATGTATTCGACCGCTTTGGGAACGTGGGGGTGGCCCGATTCCGGCAGTACACCCGCAAGAGGCAATGCAAACCAGCCTCCCACTATGGACAGCATACACAGTAGTATCAGGGGGCCAGACATACGCCAGCCAGGTTGGCGGTCGGGTTCTGTTTGCGCTTCGCCGAAGAACACAACGAACACCAGTCGGAAGCTGTAAATACTTGTCAGCATAGCGCCCAGTAGTCCTCCCGCCCACAGCCAGGGGCCAATATCCGGTAGCGTCCAAGCCGAAAGTAAAATGGCATCCTTACTGTAAAAGCCGGAGGTGAAGGGCAGTGCCGCCAGAGCAGCAGAGCCGAGCATGAAGCTCCAGAAAACGACTGGGAGGCGCGTTCTCAGACCTCCCATGCGAAAGATATTGTGTTCGTGGTGCAGGCAATGGATTACTGCACCTGCTGCGAGGAACAACAGCGCCTTAAAGAAAGCGTGAGTCATTAAGTGGAAGATCCCCGACGCGAAGGCACCCACACCCAGAGCGAGGAACATATAACCTATTTGGCTGATCGTGGAATAGGCGAGAATGCGCTTAATGTCGTTTTGGGCAAGGGCAGTGAAAGCGGCTAGTAGTAATGTAGCAAGACCAATCCATGCCACTGCTTCAAGTGTGGGTGGCGCCAGCAGGAAAAGTTCGTAGTGCCGCGCTATCAGATAGACTCCAGCCGTCACCATCGTGGCAGCGTGGATGAGGGCGCTAACGGGTGTTGGGCCAGCCATCGCGTCTGGGAGCCAGGTGTGCAGTGGCAGTTGTGCAGATTTGCCAACAGCGCCACCTAGCAGCAACGCTGTTGCAATGATAGGCAGGGTATCTCCCACCTGCCACTGACTATTGGCAGCCGCCATCATGGGTTGTATATCCAGCGTGCCCAGATGAGTGAATAACAGGAACAGTCCCAGCGCCATAGCGGTGTCGCCCACTCGCGTAACCACAAAAGCTTTCCGTGCAGCCTTGCCGTTATCGGAGTCCCTATACCAGAAACCTACGAGCAGATAGGAGCAAGCGCCTACACCCTCCCAGCCAAGGTAGAGCAGCAGCAGATTGTCTGCCATGACAAGCAATAGCATGGCGGCGACAAAGAGGTTCATATAGGCGAAGTAGCGACATAGGGACTCGTCGTCCCACATGAATTCAATCGAATATAGATGAATCAGGAAGCCCACGCCGGTGATCACAGACATCATGACTATGGTCAGGCCATCTACATAGAAAGCGATGCGCGGTGTAAAATTGTCTACTGCGATCCATGTCCAGAGTGTTAACTGCTGTACCTGACCATCCGCCAAATAAGATCGCGCGACCATCACTACGCACAGTGCCGCCAGGCCAATTGAGCCCGCTCCCATCCACGCCGCTATATGCCTGGGCATGCGACCACCGCTAAGTATCAGAAGCGTTGCACTGAGTAGCGGTAGGAAAGGAATTAGCCAGAGCTCAGTCATGTCAGCCCCGCAACCTTGTGGCCTGGTCCATATCC
This sequence comes from Halioglobus sp., assembly GCA_047611225.1. GTDB lineage: Bacteria > Pseudomonadota > Gammaproteobacteria > Pseudomonadales > Halieaceae > Marimicrobium. The sequence goes on along the minus strand of JBLFWP010000019.1, from coordinate 29,524 downwards.
AGCGTTTTGAATCGCCTTTGTATCTGCAGTACAAGTCCCAGACCAACGGCCACTTCTGCTGCAGCGACGGACAGTATTAACAGGAAGATAATTTGTCCGTCTGGCTGACCCCAGCGCGCGCCAGCAGCGATAAAGGCGAGTGCCGCAGAGTTCAGCATTACCTCAAGGGACATCAGCATGAAGATGATATTACGGCGTAACATCAAGCCCATGAGCCCGCAGCTGAAAAGACAGGCTGCCAGTACGAGGACATGTTCCAACGGAATTTGCAGTCCATCCATCGCCTTACTCCTTGCGCCGCACAATAAAGCGGCGTCCCAGATGATAGGCGCCAACTAGGCCTGCTAGCAGAAGCATGGAGGCTATTTCAACCGCCAGTACATAAGGGCCAAACAAGGTGATTCCTACGGCCTTGGGGCCAACAGCAACGCCTCCGGTCATCGCGGGAGTGACGCGCAGAGCCAGCATGAGTTCCAGTAACAGTAGCGCAGCCATAATGCCCGGCACGATCCAGTGCCGCGGGGTTAACCATTCGCGTTCCCTCTCTGTACCCGTTACGCCTAGGTTTAACATCATGATGACAAAAACGAACAGCACCATAATGGCGCCTGCGTAAATAACAATTTCCAGTGCGGCGGCAAAGGGTGCGCCCATAAGAAAGAACAGCACGGCAATCGCCAGCAAGGATACGATGAGGTAGATCAGTGCGTGAGCTGCATTGGCTCTCGTCAACGCGGCTACGGTTGCCAACAAGGCAAGTACCGCGGCGATATAGAAAAGAGTTTCCATCATGGTAGTAGGCTCTTTACATCAATCGGTTGCGCTTCATTTTGTGCCTCGCCTTTGTCTTTGCCGGTAATCGCCAAGCCTGAGACGCGGTAGAAATTGTAGTCGGGGTATTTTCCTGTGCCCTGAATTTGTAGGTGTTCTTTCTCATACACCATGCTGTTGCGATCGTATTCGCACATTTCAAAATCAGGAGTTAGTTGAATAGCATTGGTGGGGCAGGCCTCCTCGCACATGCCACACATAATGCAGCGGGAAAAGTTAATACGGAAAAATTCTGGGTACCAGCGGCCATCGTCCTTCACACCTTGTTGTAGTGCTATGCAGTCAACCGGGCAGGCGACTGCACAGAGGTTGCATGCTACGCAGCGCTCTTCGCCGTCCGGGTCATTGGTCAAAACAATTCGGCCTCGATAGCGAGGGGAGAGATACGGCATCTGCTCCGGGTATTGAACGGTTTCCGATTTGGTGAAGGTGTGCTGGAGAATTGTCCAGAGGGTACGGAATTGGCTCATCAATGCATTAAACATGACCTCAGCCCTCCATCCACAGCGCCAGGGCGCCGGTTAGCAATAGGTTGAAAAGTGTCAGGGGGAGCATAAATTTCCAGCCAAGGCTCATAAGCTGGTCGTAGCGAGGGCGAGGAATGGCTGCGCGCAGCAGAATAAAAAAGCAAATAATAATAAATACTTTCAGGCAGAACCACACTGGCGCAGGCAGCCATGGACCCAGCCAGCCCCCAAAGAACAGGGTGACGATCATGCAGGAAATGAGTATCAATCCTAGATACTCACCCAGCATGAACATGGCGAATTTCATGCCGCCGTATTCTGTGTGAAACCCTGCGGTGAGTTCGTGCTCTGCCTCCGGGAGATCGAAGGGCAATCGGTGGCTTTCGGCGATACCGGCGATAACGAAAGTAAACAGGCCAAGGATCTGCGGAACGCAATACCACATGTCTCGTTGCGCTTCGACTATATCCACCAGGCTGAAGCTGCCAGTGAGCATTACCACGCCCATCAGCGATAGCCCCATAAAGACTTCATAGCTGACCATTTGCGCTGCGCTGCGCAGACCGCCCAGTAATGCGTATTTATTATTGGATGCCAGACCACCTAACAACACTGAGTAAACTGCGAGGGAGGTCATGCCAAGGAAAAACAGCAAACCGATGTTGAGATCGAGGACGAACAAGTCCGGGCCGAAGGGCACGACGGCAAAGCCCAGCATCATGGCAACTACAATAGCGGTAGGCGCAAAAATAAATACGGGTCTATCGGCGAAGGGGGGTACCCAGTCGTGTTTGGTAATCAGCTTAAGCATGTCGGCCAGCACCTGATAGACACCAAAGGGCCCCAGTCGATTTGGGCCTTCGCGGTCCTGCCATATGCCTAGCAATCTACGCTCAAACCAGGTGAGAAATGCGGCTCCGCTTATGGCGGCCAGGATTATGAACAAGCCGAAGGACATTGTGCCAAGTTCAGACACGGCCACCTCCATCGCTGGTAATCAGCTGGGGGGTACGGCGCTGCCACGCGCTGTCACGCTCAAGGGTGACAAAACCCAGTGCTTTGAGATCTTCTGCGCCGGCCAGGCTTGTTGTAAACCCTGCACAGCCAATCGCAACACTGTCGTTGATACGAATTTCCATACTGACACTGCTATCAATGATGACTCCATCGCCATGACTGACCGCCAGACGTTTCGCGTCCGTACCACTAATTTCCAGGTAGGCGCTTTCGACAAGCTCCGCTATGCCCGGACTGAGAGCGCTCAATTCGTCGCTGCCGAAAATGCGCTGCCTGGGGACTAATTGCCAACGGCCTGTCTGCGCTTCAAAAGCGGGGGGTGGGATAGTAGGCGTAACGCTTGAACTGGGGTTGGAATGGAGCAGACGCGCGCCAGCGGTTCCACCTTTAAGTGGCCCGCCAACCTCAGCTTGAAATCTGTGCAGTGATTGATTGGAGTTCCAGCCCGGTGCCCATACGAAGGGCAACAGCGCACCGGGTTGGGCGCGGTTCAGCCCTTCCATGGTGAATGCCAGTGGTGACTCTTCATCCTCTGGCTGCTTGGGCTCGTGTACGGAAATATCTGCACGCATCGCCGTGCGGCCGCTATTGCGATGCGTCTGCCGAGGTATGCGCACACCCGCGTTACGAAAATGGTGGTCAGGAGCTGCGGCTGTAATTCCAGACAGGTTCGGAGTTGCAGCGGCGCAAGCCCGAGTAACATCATCAAAGTGATGCAGAGCGGCGGCCTCTTCGCGGCTCATCCCATGCATTGCTGCCAGCAGCCATGCCCAACTGGCACGGCGCCCTTCTTCTGGTTGGAAAACGGCGTAGTGCCTTTGCGCGCGACCCTCCAGACTGACCAAAGTGCCTTCGCTTTCCGCAAAACTGGCCGCGGGCAGGACCAGATCTGCTTTTGATGTAGTGGCGTTGTCCATGCCATCCAGTGCGATGACTTTCGAAAAGCTCGATAGCAACTTGTCGATCTCTACAGCTGAACCCCGCTTGTAGAGGTCATTCTCCAGAACGATTAGGGTTTCCAGTTCGCCGGATTCTGCCCGTCGTTGCAAGTCATCCAGGTCTTGGGCGTCAGAGCCGGTCAGCATCGCTAGGCCAAGACTGTTAGCTTCGGGGACGACCAGACTCAGCATGGGAGGACGACCTTTGCCGGATAAGGCGGCTGCAACACAAGCCGCAGCATTGGCGACATCCGCAGAACCTGTGCCAGTGCCCGATACGATGAGTGGGCGCTGCGCATTGGCAAGCGCCCCCGCAATTTCTTCTGCTCGCTGTTGCAGCTCCGGGGCCATCGCCGTGGATGGGTCACCGGAAATATGCGCAGCCACTGCGTAGCCGAGCCGAGCTATGTCATCGGGAGAGAGGCTGAATCGGGCCGTGGCGACATCGTCGAGTTTGGTATCTGCTACAGCCGCTATATAAAGAGGGCTGCGCTGGTTTTGTGCGAGGTTGCGAATGGCCGCATCCTGCCAGGTTTGCAAGCGCAGCTCGGTGGCCAGCTCGTAGGCTTTGTTGCGTACGCTTTGACGCAAGGCGAGCGCCATTCGCGGAGCGGTGTTGGTAACGTCTTCGCCTAATACCAGCACCGCATCTGCAGATTCGATGGTTGCCAGATCGGGGACTACTGCAGCGCTTTGCTGTAGCAGGCTAAGGGCTTGTGTTACCAGGCCTTGCTCTGCCGTGGAAAATCCTGGCGCAAAATTCTCGGCGCCCACCATGGTGCGCAGTAAATAGTTTGGTTCCACCGCGGCTCGTGGTGAACCGATCCCCGCAACCTTTCCACTAGCGGAGGCCTTTCGAACTTCCTCCAGTGCTTGATGATGATTCAGCGCATCGTAGCTACCGTCGCTGTTTTTCAAGCCCGGAAAGTTGAGGCGTTTATCACTGTTTACGAAACCCGCACCAAAACGACCGCGATCACAAAGGAAATACCCGTTCACCTGATCATTGAACCGGTTGTGTACGCGTTTCAATTTTCCGTACCGTTCTCCGGGGAGTGTATTGCAGCCTACTGCGCATGCAGTGCATACGGAGGGCGCCGATTGAAGATCCCATTTTCGCGTGTAGTCGTGCACCAGTGTTTTGTCTGTAAAGACGCCAGTGGGACAGACTTCCACAAGGTTCCCGGCGAACTCGCTTTCTAATATCCCTTCCTGATGACGGCCAAAATATACATGGTCGCGTGAGGCCATCGCAGCTAGATCACTGCCGCCTGCGTAATCGGAATAATAGCGGGTGCAGCGATAGCAGGTGATGCAGCGGTTCATCTCATGGTTAATCAAAGGGCCCAGATACTGGTTTCGATGAGTGTTTTTACGGCCGCGATATTGGCGATCGCGATGACCTACCATTACGGTCATGTCTTGCAGGTGACATTCGCCGCCCTCGGCACAGACCGGACAGTCGTGTGGATGATTCAACATCAGCGACTCAACAATGTCCTGTCGAAATTGCTGTGCCTTGTCGCCGGTAAGGGAAAAAATGGCACCGTCGGTTACCGGTGTCATGCAGCCCATCACGATTCGGCCGCGTTCATCTTCTGGGTTTTGGTACTGCACGACAGCACATTGGCGGCAGGCGCCTATGGAACCCATTGCCGGGTGCCAGCAAAAGTAGGGCAGATCGAGGCCCAGCGATAAGCAGCTCTCAAGCAAGTTTTTGCCGGCCTCGACTTCGTACTCTTTGCCGTCGATAGAAATGGTGGGCATTAGTGAGCACCTCCATCACAGTGAGGGCAGCCACTGCCATCGATATGTCTTTCGAAAGCTTCTGGAAAATACTTCATCGCACTTTGTAGTGGCTCCATTGCGCCAGGGGCAAGCGCGCAGTGCGTGTTGCCAATGGCGCCTATGAAGCGCACTTGCTGGGCGAGGGTATTCATGTCTTCGGGAGTACCGCGACCTGTTTGGATATCATCCAGCACCTGCGCTGACCAGGGCAGTCCATCACGGCAAGGCGTACAAAAACCACAGGACTCCTGGGCGAAAAATTCAACGAGGTTTTTGACGAAACCGACTGGGCAGGTTTTGTCATCGAGAATAATCATGGTGCCTGTGCCCATGCGACTGCCCGCTTTGCCGATGGTGTCGTAGTCCATGGCCAGGTCCAGGTGTTCCGTGGTCAGAAAATCAGTAGAGCCACCGCCAGGTAAGAATCCGCGCAGTGCGTAGCCGTCTTCCATGCCGCCGGCATAGTCTTCGATTATTTCGCGCACGGGTGTACCGATAGGCAACTCCCAGCAGCCGGGGTTTTTGACGCGACCGCTGACACCGTACATTTTGGTACCAGCATCTTCGGTCAGGCCTAATCCTTGAAACCAATCGGCACCCCGTTCAAAGATGTGATGCACATTGCATAGAGTCTCTACGTTGTTCACGATGGTAGGTCTGCCCCACAAACCGCTGACCTGCGGGAAGGGAGGTTTAGCACGAGGGTTGGCTCGTTTGCCCTCCAGTGAACTGATCAGCGCTGTTTCCTCGCCACAGATGTAGCGTCCGGCGCTGGAGTGAACGTGCATCTCTAAACTGAAATCGGTGCCGAGAATATTTTTCCCTAGATACCCTTTGCTATGGCACGCCGCAATGGCTTCGCGCAACAGCTGCGTTGCCTTGATGTACTCAGCGCGTATAAAAATATAGGCCACGTCTGCGGCAATGGTGTAAGCCGAAAGAATCATCCCCTCTATTAACTGATGGGGATCGCACTCCAGCAGTAGTCTGTCTTTAAATGCGCCCGGCTCCATTTCATCGGCGTTGCAGATGAGGTACTTGTGGCCGGTATCTGTGTCATCCATTGGCACGAAGCTCCACTTCATACCAGTGGGGAAACCGGCGCCGCCGCGACCGCGCAGGTTGGAATCTTTCAGTATTTGTAAGCAATCGGCAGGCGATTTTTTACCGATGGTACTGTGCAGAGACTGATAGCCGCCATTGGCTTCATAGGCGGTGAAGTCAGTAGGCACACGGTCCTCGCGCACGTTACGGGTGAGCGGCTTATCCAGGCTCATTGGCGGCCCTCCCGGAAAATATTGTTCAGGGCGTCGTCGTCCACATTCTCGTGCAGGTCGTCGCCCACCATCATCACCGGCGCTTTGTCGCAGGCCCCAAGGCAGGTAACCGGCAAAAAGGTATAGCGGCCATTTTTAGTAGTCTCGCCCAGCCCCACGCCAATGTGTTCGGTGATGTTGGCCTGCAGTGCGTCGCTGTTTTTAATCCAGCAGGTGATGCTGTTGCACAGCAGGATGATTTTTTCTCCCACTGGCCGACGAAATATGAGGTTATAAAAAGTGGCGATGCCATCCAGTTCTTCGGCAGACATCTCCAGGTGCCTGGCGATGGCCTGCAGGGCTTCATCACAGACCCAGCCGCGCTCAGCCTGCACAATTTTCAATGCATCAATTGCTACAGCCGCACGATAGGGAACATGAGATATTTCTGCGTCTATTGCTGCCAGCTCTGTTGCGCTGAGTGGTTCGGCGTTAACAGTGGGTATGAGTTCACTCATCGGTCCACATCCGCCATCACAAAGTCGATACTGGCGATAATTGCAATCAAGTCAGGAATCATCAGGCCACGACTGATTAGAGGTAACTGTTGCAGCGCCGGGAAAGAGGGCGTGCGAATACGTGTGCGATAGGAGGTGGTGCCGCCATCACTGATAAGGTGAAAGTTGTGTATGCCCTTAGTGGCCTCAATAGGGAAAGAGCATTCACCTGCGGGAATCACCGGGCCCCAGCTGACGTTGAGGAAGTGGTGAATCAGGGTTTCGATATCATTCAACGTACGTTCTTTTGGTGGCGGTGTGGTTAGGCGGTGGTCACTTTTGTAGGGGCCTTCTGGCATGTTATCCAAACACTGCCGGATGATGCGGAGGCTCTGTCGAATCTCTTCAACTCGTACCACCGCTCGGTCGTAACTGTCGCCTTTGTGACCAACCGGCACTTCAAACTCGAACTGATCGTAGCCGCCGTAGGGTCTATCGCGGCGAAGATCAAAATCCATTCCTGTGGCACGTAGCGAGGGGCCCGTAATACCCCACTCAATGGCTTCTTCGGTGGTGTAACTACCAATGTCGACGGTGCGCTGCTTCAGTATGCTGTTGTCCATGGTCATGACTTGGTAGTGATCCAGCCGTGCGGGCATGGAGTCTATAAATTCGCGCACCAGTTTTTCCCAGCCCTGGGGCAGGTCTTGCGCTACGCCACCAATGCGGAACCACGCGGGGTGCATACGCCCGCCGGTAATAGCTTCGATGATGCCGAATAGTCGCTCGCGGTCGGCGAACATATAAAATACGGGCGACATCTGCCCGATGTCCTGGGCGAAGGTGCCGTAGAACACCAGGTGGCTGGAAATACGAAATAGCTCTGCCAGCATGATACGAATAACGCGGGCCCGATCCGGGACGGTAATCCCCGCCATTTGTTCCACAGCCATCACGTAGGCCATGTTGTTCATCACGCCGCCCAGATAATCAATGCGATCTGTGTAGGGGATGTAGGAGTGCCAAGTCTGACGTTCCCCCATTTTTTCAGCACCGCGGTGGTGGTAGCCGATATCGGGAACCGCATCAACCACCACTTCGCCATCTAATTGCAGGACGATTCGAAACACGCCGTGAACAGAGGGATGGTTTGGCCCAAGGTTGAGAAACATGAACTCAGTGTCTTCGGTGGAGCGCGCCATGCCCCATTCTTCTGGTTTAAAGAGCAGCGCCTCCTGCTCTTGATCCTGAGTTTCCTGATCCAGGCTGAAGGGCTCCATTTCTGTCGCCCTGGCCGGATGTTCTTTACGCAGGGCGTGCCCTTCCCAGGTTGGGGGTAACAAAATGCGTCTGAGGTTGGGGTGGCCGCTGAACACGATACCGAACATGTCCCACGCTTCGCGCTCGTACCAATTGGCTGCGGGCCATACAGAAATTGCAGTCGGCACGTTCGAATCGGCATCAGTGACGGCCACTTTCAGACGGATGTCTTCCCTGTCATTCAAATTGAACAGGTGATAAACAACGGTAAAATCCAGGGCAGCATCCGGTTTGTGCTCGCGCAGCCGTTCGTCGATGCCAAAAAGATCAAACAGCATGGGAAAACGCGGTTTCAGGTGCGCCAGTACGTCTAGGAGCTGATCCCGCTGCAACCACAGGGTGGGAATATTGTCGGGGGTCGCCTGCAATTCAAACGTATGCGCTCCAAAGCGGGCGAAGAGGTCGTCCACGGTGGCGTTGTTGTTTGTCACCTGCGCTTGCAGCATCGCCCCTCCGGGCTGGTAGTTTGTATTCTAAACTTTGCCTGGGCCTCTCAAATCTGTGGCCTTGTTGCGCTCTGCTTGTAAGAGATCGCGCCGTGAGGGCAACTCCGGCTTACGTACTTCCTGATCTCCTGCCACCCAACTCAATGGGCGGCGTTCTTTCTCAATTGAGTCCTGCAGCATGATCAAGCCCTGCATTAATGCCTCGGGGCGCGGGGGGCAGCCGGGAACGTAAACGTCCACGGGAATGAATTTGTCCACGCCCTGTACCACGCTATAGATGTCGTACATACCGCCGGAGTTGGCGCACGAACCCATAGAGATGATCCAGCGGGGCTCCAGCAGTTGGTCATAGAGATGTTGGACCACAGGCGCCATTTTTCGAAACACAGTGCCAGAAATCACCATCAGGTCCGCTTGTCGCGGGGTTGCGCGAATGACTTCAGAGCCGAAACGGGCAATGTCATGGCGGCTGGTGAAAGAAGTGGCCATCTCGACATAACAGCAGGAAAGCCCGAAGTTAAAGGGCCAGAGCGAGTGCGCACGGCCCCAGGCGACCAGGTCCTCCAAGTTGGCGAAAAAGACATTGCGCTGGACCTGCTCCTCCAGACTCTCGCTGGCTCCGCCTGGGGAGCTTGCGATAACGTCTTCGGGGCGACTGAGGTTCCACTCCATTACTCTTGCTCCTGTGATTGGCCATGGAACGGCTCGGGGGCTTGTGCTCGGGTCTTGATGCCCCAATCGAGTGCACCGGTGCTCAACTCATAAACCAGCGCGACACCGAGAATCATGATGAACGCAAAGACAGCGACAAAGCCTTCCCAGCCCAGCTCGTAGAAAGCGACTGCCCAGGCAAAAATGAACACGGTTTCAAGATCAAAAATCACGAAGAAAATCGCGACTAGATAGAATTCGGCTGACATGTGGATCTGTGGGGAGCCCACCGACAAAACGCCGGACTCAAAGGGTAGATTGGTCGCTTTATTGGCTCGGCGCTGGCCTAGTACGTAGGACAAGCCCAGCATAGTAGCGACCAGAAGGAGTACCGCGATGAAATAGACCAGGAACGGCCACAGGGAGGTCTCGCTTGGACTCAACTCATTGACCTCCTGTTGAGGTCGGCATGAGTCCAATACGAATTTCTAGATTGAAGGTGCTATAGAAAACGTGGAGGAGGCTGGAAATACGGACAATAGAAAACCATGGCAGGCTGCGAAGGGCAATCTGTCGGCAATATGGTGCTACTGTTCTCGTTCTGCGCATTCGAACTCCACACACCCCGAAAGGCTCTTGATGGAGGTCACTTGCCCTAACTACTTACCACCTGGGAAAGTAAAACGACCTGGTACAGCTACCACATACAACGCTTCTGACTCTAGCTTTGTTAAAAACCAAACGCAAGAAGAGCGCTTAATTCCTTTGGCTTACTCAGAAAATGTTGGTTAAAAAATGAACAGCGACTTCTGCCCCAAGATCAACCAACTGGATAAAATTCATTGCTTGCTTCTGTTGGCAGCGCGGCTAAAGTAATTTAGTTAAGCTGTTTTTCTACTGGCCCTGTTGTTGGTCGCCCTTTTTATTTGGAGTTTCATTGTGTCCCGCAATTTATTCGTTCTGTTAATAGCGCTGCTGATTGGCAATGTGGCTTCCTATGCTGGTAGTAGCGGCAACTACGTCACCCAGGGTTCCGCCGTACGTTTGGCCGAAGCAGTCCGTATAAAAACCATAAGCCATCAAGATCGTAGTCAAATTAACTATGACGAGTTTCGGCGCTTCCATTTATTTCTGCGCTCCAGTTTTCCACGCGTGTTCAGCCAGCTGGAAATTGAAGCCGTCAATGAACACAGCCTTCTGTTTCACTGGCGCGGGCAGAATGCAGATTTGAAGCCGGTGCTGCTAACTGCCCATATGGATGTTGTACCTGTGGAGCCCGGTACAGAGCAAGACTGGGAACACCCGGCCTTTGACGGTGTGATCGCCGATGAAAAAATTTACGGTCGCGGCACTCTGGATGACAAACAGGGCCTCATGGGTATTCTCGAAGCAGCTGAATCGCTACTGGCAGAGGGCTTTGTGCCTGATCGCTCGCTGGTATTTGCCTTTGGTCATGACGAAGAGATAAGTGGCGGGCAGGGCGCGGTAAAGCTTGCCCAGCGCATGCGCGAGCTGAACTGGCACTTTGAATGGATGGTGGATGAGGGCGGCATGGTGCTCGCCGATACGCCTCTGCTGCCCGGTAAAACCATGGCGCTGATCAACGTCGCCGAAAAAGGTTATTTGACACTAACGCTGGTGGCTACAGGGGAGGGTGGACACTCTTCAAGACCCCCTAAAATCAGTACCATCGGCCGACTTTCCAGAGCGCTCAACATCATCGAAGAAAATCCGTTCGAACCGCGCTTGGTAGGCCCGGTTGAAGCGATGTTTGAAGCGATGGCCCCCCATGTGGAGCAACCTCAGCGCTTTATTTTTAACAACCTTTGGCTGACTGAATTTCTTGTCACCGGCCAGATGAGTGAGGATGCAACGACCAATTCGTTTGTGCGCACTACTACAGCGCTGACCATGATCAACGCGGGTATTAAGGAAAATGTGATTCCGCAGCGGGCGGAGGCCAAGGTCAACTTTCGGTTGTTGCCGGGTGATACCCCGGAGTTGGTGCGCGCTCACATAGAGGCGTTAGTGAACGACCCCGAGATAGAGTTTCTCGTCGACAATTGGAATAACATACCCGGAATTTCCGATCATGAAGCTATAGGATTTAAGGTGCTGGCCGAAGCGGCTGCCTCAGTTTACAGCGATATTGTTGTTGTTCCTTCACTGCTCACAGCCACTACCGATACCCGGCACTATATAGATCTGGCCGATAATCAGTACCGCTTTCACGGCGTGAGTATGAGTGACACACAGGCTACTTCCATTCACGGGACAAACGAGTACGTATCGGTACTCAGTTATGAGAACTCCATAGCCATTGCCAGGCAGATCATCCAGTTGGGAGCGCGCTGAGCCGCGGCTTGGATGCGCGCCGGGCAGCATAATGTTACGCTTCGGGCTACTCATTTAGCTCTTAAAAAAACAGGTGAAATTGATGCGATCTGTCTTCGCTGTGGCTTTCGTGATTTTATTGGGTGCATGTGCCGCTGCGCCCAAAACTACCCAGTGCCCTGACCCGAGACCGCAGGTGTGCACCATGGAATACGCTCCAACCTGTGTGGTTTTGGCTGATGGCACCCACAAAGAGTACTCCTCACCCTGCAATGCATGTGCGCATGACACCGTAGATGCCTTTATGCCTGGAGGGTGTCCTAAATGAGCCTTACCAACCGCATACTGATCGCGATGGTGTCTGGCATTCTTGCCGGCTCTATGCTCAATCTGCTCTTGCAGAGCAGCGCGCTCCCACAAGCAATGACCGCGGCTCTGGAAACCTATGTGATTGGCGGTTTTCTGGATGTTATCGGGCGTATCTTTGTCGCCTCCCTGAAGTTGTTGGTCGTTCCTCTGGTGCTGGTGTCTCTTATTTGTGGTGCCAGCTCTCTGGGAGCCAGTTCCCGGATGGGGCCTATCGCGGTAAAAACCTTGGGTCTGTACATGATGACTACGGCTTTGGCTGTTTCCTTGGCGCTTTTTTTTGCAGTACTGGTGTCCCCCGGTAGTGGAGTGAACCTGTCTGCGGCTACTACCTATCAGGCATCAGTGCCTCCGCCGCTTGCTGACGTACTGGTGGATATCTTCCCTTCCAATCCAATTCGGGCCATGGCTGAGGGCAAAATGCTGCAGATCATTGTCTTTGCCCTACTGTTTGGCTATGCGATTTCTCACGCAGGTGAGCCGGGCCAACGCATCGCCAGCTTCTTCCGGGATATGGAAGCAGTGGTTATGAAAATGGTGGGCATCTTAATGTCGCTGGCTCCCTATGGCGTGTTTGCGTTGTTGGCGAAACTGTTTGCCTCCATGGGTATAGGAGCAATTCTAGATCTTGCAACGTATTTTCTGACTGTGTTGGGCGTGCTGCTATTTCATGGTCTTGTGGTTTATAGCCTATTGTTGCGGGGCTTCACCGGTTTATCTCCGCGAATTCTGATTGATAAGATGCGCCCCGTTTGGGCCTTCGCGTTCAGCACGGCTTCCTCCGGCGCTACGTTGCCCATCACCATGCGAACTGTGGAGCGTAGACTGGGGGTGCACAATTGCGTCTCCGGCTTCACCGTTCCCTTGGGCGCTACGATCAACATGGACGGCACCGCCATAATGCAGGGTGTGGCCACCGTGTTTATCGCGCAGGTCTACGGGATTGATTTGTCGGTCGGCGCCTATGTTACGGTCATCCTGACAGCTACCCTGGCCTCAGTGGGAACCGCTGCAGTTCCTGGCGTTGGCCTTATTACTCTCGCCCTGGTGTTAGAGCAAGCGGGACTGCCAGTTGAAGGTATAGCTTTGATCATAGGCGTTGATAGGCTGTTGGATATGGTGAGAACAGCTGTCAACGTCACCGGCGATGCCACGGTCTCACTGGTGGTTGCCAATAGTGAGAAGCAATTGGATCAGCAAGTCTATCTCAATCCACGGGCTGATCTTGAACAGGATCCAGTGACACAAGAGGCGCTAAAGGCCTGAGAGCCTGCCTCTTTGTGGTATTCTAGCGGGCTAGTATGGCAGCTGCGTTAACTGTGTACGACCAGCGAGCCGGCATCACCCAAGACACCATCCATACCTGACCAATACCTGATTGACCCCATACCGAGGCCCAGCCGCACCATGTCCATTCAATGCACCATTGTCCCGGTAACTCCCTACCAGCAAAACTGTTCGATTATAAAATGCGAGGCGACAGCGAAGGCCGCCATCGTTGATCCGGGTGGTGATATTGACCGCATTCTCGGTGCTGTTGAGAAGATGGGCGCAACCGTGGAGAAAATAATTCTGACCCACGCCCATATGGATCACTGTGCTGCCTCCGATGTATTGCGCCAGCAGTTGGAAATCCCTATAGAAGGCCCCCACAAAGAAGATCAATTTTGGCTGGATGGCTTGCCACAGGCTTGCGAAATGGTCGGTTTTCCTCCTGCCGCGGCCTTTTTACCTGATCGCTGGTTGGACCAGGGTGACACTGTGATGGTGGGAGAGCAGCAGCTGCAAGTCTTTCACTGTCCAGGACATACCCCAGGGCATGTCGTTTTCCTATACGAGCCGCAACAAATCGCCTGGGTGGGTGATGTCCTGTTTCAGGGCTCGATCGGGCGCACGGACTTTCCCCGTGGCAATCATGAAGAACTAATAGACAGTATTCGCAACAAGCTGTTTCCACTTGGGGATGAAATCACTTTCATTCCGGGCCATGGCCCAACCTCCACCTTTGGTCAGGAACGCCAGACCAACCCTTTTGTGGCGGACGAACGATATGGCTGATTCGGCTTCAGAGCGCGAGGCGTTACTGCGTCAGGAGTATCACGGCCAGACGGCACGTATTGAGTGGCACGACCTGCAGACCTACTACGCGCAGGGCAGTGTGATCGTGGTATCACCGGAGCTTGATTTGGTGGAAGTGGCTGTGCAGTTGGGGATGGACAATACGCCCTGTTTTGAAGCCTGGATAGAAGAGGCAAAAATAGGCGCAGTCACCGATGCGCAGGGTCTGAGCTGGTATGAATCCAACGAGTTACTGTGGGCGGTAGTAGCGGCGCCCTGGGTGCTGGTGCAGCAACGCGATTGAGCGGCACAGATTGAATCAGCTTTTCATCTTAGGCCGAGTCTATACATTTGCAGTTGGGGCAGACAAAATACTCGCCCATCGAATTATTCTGAAAGAAGTGACCCACGAAAAAGGAATTGCATGAGCTTGTTCGAACAAGAAACTGCTGTTGAGCTTATATCTGAAGGTTTGTATCGCGGTGAGCTAGTAAAAGGTTGGCGGGTAGGAGAAGTACCTAACGGGGGCTATGTACTGGCAGTTGCCGGTCGCGCGTTGCGAGATGCTCTGCCGCACCCAGATCCCTTGTCGGTTAACGCTTTTTATCTGGCGCCAACCAGGTTGGGCCCCATCGACTGCAAAGTAGAGGTACTGCGCACCGGCCGTGGCACCAGTTTTGCCGAAGTGAAAATGTATCAGGACGATGAACTCAAAATTAAAGTGACAGCCGCCTACACTGATCTGTCGAGGCTGAAGGGTGAAAACTGGAGCGCGACTCCCAGACCAGAGTTTCCCTCCTGGGATGAATGTGAGCCCAGCGGTGACAAGGGTGTGGAATTTCGGCAGCGTGCAGAAATACGGCTGGTTTCGGGCAAGGAAGTGTTCAGTGAGAAAAAGGGTGATGGTAGTGGCCAGTTTTCAGGCTGGGTAAAGCTGCGCGATGGTAGCGAGCCCGACGCGATTTCGTTGCTAATGTACGCTGACGCCTTTCCGCCTCCGGTGCTGTCGATCTACGGGCCGGTTGGGTGGGTACCCACTATTGAATTGACAGTGCAGGTGCGGGCTCATCCCGCGCCGGGGCCGCTTCAGGCGCGCCTCACGTCACGCCATTTGATCGAGGGTGTAGTGGAAGAAGACGGCGAGTATTGGGACAGTGCCGGCAACTTGGTCGCGCTCAGCCGCCAGACTGCGAAGTTTCGTCTGCCCAAGAAAAAGTAAAAGCCCTGGCGGTCTTCTGCCGCCAGTTTGTTTAGTAGCCGGCTACCCAACCTCCCGGGCGTCTGGTGTCGGTGGCGCCATAGAGCCAGCCATTGTCCAACATGATCGAATTGGTGCGACCAGTAGTGCGCTTACTGATGCTCAGCGGATGGCCCATGCCCCGCAGTATTTTCACCGTATCGGCACTGATCCCTTGCTCAAGACGCAGCTCGTCCGGCATCCACTGATGGTGGATTCTCGCTTCTGCCGCCGCTGTAGCCACATTCATATCAAATGCCATGGCGTTCAGCAGCGTCTGCAGCACGGTGGTGATAATGACGCTGCCGCCTGGGCTGCCCGTTGCCATCCAGGGTTTGCCATCGCGAAACGCGATGGTGGGGCTCATCGATGAGAGTGGTCGCTTACCCGGCTCAATCTTGTTGGCTTCTCCCTGTACCAGGCCATAGGCGTTGGCCGTTCCCGGACGCGAAGCAAAATCTGCCATTTCATTATTCAGCAACATGCCGGTGCCCGGTACGGCGATGTGGGAACCGAAACTGAAGTTGAGGGTATAGGTGTTGCTCACGACGTTGCCGAAGCGGTCGGCGACGCTGTAGTGGGTCGTCTCGGTGCTTTCTTCGCCCAGCTCTTTACCGGGTGCGATTTCGTTGGAGGGGGTGGCTTTGGCACTATCGATATGGCTTCGTTGCCGTGCGGCGTATTTCTTGTCAATCAATCGATCCACAGGCACTTCGACGTAGTCGGGATCACCCAGATAAATACTGCGATCGGCGTAGGCCAGTTTCATACTTTCTGTCAGGTGATGTATATACGCCGCCGAGTTGTGGCCCATTGATTGTAGATCGTAGTCTTCCAGAATATTCAGTATTTGCACGATATGTATGCCGCCGGAGGAGGGCGGTGGTGTCGAAACCACTTCGAAGTTGTGGAAAGTCCCGCGCACGGGCTCCCGCTCAACAACGTTGTAGCCGGACAGATCAGCTATTGTGATCAAGCCATTGCCGGCTTCCATTTCCGTAGCGATTCGCTGCGCTACTTCTCCCTCGTAGAAACCCTTGTGGCCGTTATCTGAAATTTGTTGAAGAGTCCATGCGAGGTCTGGCTGAGTCCATGTCTCTCCAATCTCGAAGGCGGCGCCATCAGAGCGGAAAAAAAGGCGTTTTGCTTCTGGGTTCTGTCGTAATTGCGCAGCTCGGGACTGAAATTCAAAATGCAGCCCGAATGAGACTTCCAGTCCTTCTCTGGCCAGTGCGATAGCGGGCGCAAGAACTTCCTTGCGACTTAGATTGCCGTATTTCTCCTGAGCATAGAGCATGCCCGCGACAGTGCCGGGAACACCGGCTGATTGATGGCTAAAGTATTCGCGCATTTTGTCCACGGTGCCGGCATCGTTAAGAAACATGTCGCGGCTGGCCGCCGCTGGTGCGGTTTCGCGGTAGTCGATCAGTGTTTGCCTATTCTCTTTGGCAAGATGGATGAGCATAAAGCCACCGCCACCGAGGTTCCCTGCTCGTGGAAAGGTAACTGCCAGAGCGAAACCGGTGGCGACGGCCGCGTCGATTGCATTGCCACCATCGCGCATGATGCGCGTTCCCACTTCTGCCGCCAGCTTTTCGGGGCTCACCACCATGCCATTGCGAGCAACCACGGGCAAAAAGCGCTCCTCGTAGTCGATAATCGGCGTTTGCGGTGTTGCGGGCGAAGGCGTTTTTTTAGACTCAGCGGCCTCCACCGTTAGCGTCAATACCATCCCTAGCAGGCCAAAGGCTATCGTTGAAAATCGAAGTGTGTTCACAATTATTTTTTTCCATCAGTTGCACAAAGAACAGACTTTAACTGTTTTGCCCGACAACGCATACTTTCAGCCAGAGGTTAAACTATGTGCTCCTGCCAGCTGAAGAGGTGAGACGGATGAAGGCTGTGTTGCAAGATGAATTGGAAAAGCGTTGGGGTGAAATGTTCGCCGCCCTGGCGGCTGGAGATGACGTAGCTCCTTCGGCGCGCCTGCGTGCAGAGGGAATGATGGAAGCCGTAGTCTTGTCGGGTATAGCTTCTACTGATGCACTCGTGGCGGCTATGAATGTCAGCTATGAGTCAGTTAATGGGAAAGGAATCGAAGAGGATTTCGGCGTAGATTGGCAAGTATTCTTCCCGTTTCCCCAGATACCGGCGATGGCCAAGCGAGCGCCGGTCTATCCCAGCACCAAAGACTAAAGCGGTTGTAGTGGGTTTATGCTAGCGAGGTTCGCGCCACATGAACCAGGCCGTTGGCCCGTTCTTTGACACCTGCTGCTCAGCTTTAACCTCGAAGCCATGGCGCTTATAAAGCGGTACGTTGAGTTTGTTGGAGCTTTCCAGATAAGCGGGCATACCGTGGTCGTCACAAACCTGTGTGCCTTCTTTTATCAGTGCAGCGCCTATGCCGTGACCCTGGTCGCTTTGTCTGCAGCCGATAAATTGTAGATAGTAGTGAGGCTCTTTTGGCAGATGTTTGGCATAAACAGAACCTTGTTGCTGCATACGCCAAAAAGGTCGCAGTCCCTCGCGAATCACCAATTGGAAGCCAAAGTTGAGCATGCCAATTCGCGGCGGCAATTCGTAGCGCTCTTCGGGAGGTAACCACAATGCCGCGGCTCGACCTTTTTCTTCTACGTGTATGATACCGCGAGGTAGATAGAGGTCCTTTACCAGCAAGCGAAAAAAGATAGGATACAACTGCGGCTGAGGAAAAACCCAATTGAACAGAGGGTCGTTTGAGAAGCTGTCGCTGAGTGTATCGACAAGCCTGTCGAGATCACCAAGTTGCCCTTCCCGAATTTGTGGTAGCGCGTCCATCGCTGTTTGCTTTGCCTCTGTGTTATCAGACCGCTAAAATGAATTGCACATAGCGTAGCAGGGAATGACATTGCGATACGAGAAATTCCGACGAGAATATACAGCCGGTGGCCTCAGTCTTGAAACACTCGACGACTGTCCATTCCAGCAATTTGAAATCTGGTTGGCGCAGGTGATTAAAGCGGAGCTAATTGATCCAACGGCAATGGTGCTGGCTACAATTGCTGAAAGTGGCTTTGTGTGGCAGCGTATTGTGTTGCTCAAGGGCTTTAAGGAAGGAAGCTTTGTATTTTATACTAACCAGGAAAGTGGGAAGGCATTGGCGATGGCGTCTGAACCGCGTGTGTCGCTTTTGTTTCCCTGGAACGCACTGGATAGGCAGGTGATTGTGGCCGGGCATGTGGAGAAAATAGGACGCGAGGAAGCGAATACCTATTTTCAATCTCGTCCCCGAGAGAGTCAAATAGCGGCCTGGGCTTCTCAGCAGAGCGAGCCGATCAGCGATCGCGGTGCGTTGGAAGAGAAGGCGCAATTGATCCGAGAACGTTTTGGCGAGGGCGATATTCCCATGCCGGAATTTTGGGGTGGCTACCAGGTGGTGCCTACAGAGTTGGAGTTTTGGCAGGGGGGAGAGCACCGCTTGCATGACAGGTTCCGCTACCGGCTAAACGAAGTGGGCCAGTGGACAATCACTCAACTGCAGCCCTGAGCTTACGGACTGCAGTTTACTCTTAAGCACTGCGCTGTTTGAAATAAAGCGGCTCTTCTTCCAGACCCAACAGTGCGCGCCTGATCATATCCAGCCCGGCCGCAGCAATCATCGTTTGGAAAAGTGAACGCTCTACCGGCCAATGTAGGCAGCGTGTGCGAATATTATCAGCACTGCCCCAGGCCAGCCATACAGTACCCACGGGCTTGTCTTTTGAGCCTCCATCGGGGCCGGCAATACCCGATACTGCAATCGCATAATCTGCCCCCGAGCGTTTCATTGCGCCTTCGGCCATTTGTATAACGCAGGCTTCACTTACCGCACCGGGTTGATCGAGAACCTCATTGGACACGCCCAGAACAGAATGCTTGATAGCGTTTGCGTAGGTGACAAAGCCTGCGTGAAAAGAAGTCGAGGAGCCGGGTATGCGGGTCAACATGGAGGCAATTAGGCCGCCGGTGCAGGACTCAGCCGTCGTCAGTGTGGCGCCACGTTCCCCTAGCAGTTGCAATACTCGCGCAGCTAACAGGGTATCGCCCTCGCCGATAATGTGGTCGCCGAATAGCGACTCAAGTTTTTCACGGCACTGCGCTTGCAGTGGTAGAGCCTCTGAGTTGTCGATGGTGAGTTTTAATTCCATTTGCGGCGCACCGGCGCGAAAGCCCAGTTCCACCTCTGCGGGCCAATCTGGCACGGCATCGCTAATAATTTGTTGCGCTGTTGATTCCCCCAGTCCGAAGGTTTGCAGTCGCAGCGTATTGCGTTGTGCCGGCTGCGCTAGCGTAGCTGCAAGATCATCCACGATGATATCAAGCATGACAGCGAGCTCGCTGGGAACGCCAGGGGTGCACATGACCCGGCAGTTGCCGACATTCAATTCGAAACCCACAGCGCTGCCAATAGGGTTGTCTATAATTTTCGCGCCTTCGGGTAGCATGGCCTGTTTGCGGTTGGCTGCATTTAGTTGCAGGTTGCGGCGGCCGCACCACTGTTCGAGGTGCGTAACAGCCGCGGCATGTTCCACTGTGGGTACGCCGGCTACTGCAGCCAGAATTTCAGCTGTTAGGTCGTCGATGGTGGGGCCCAGTCCGCCGTTCATGATGATGAGGTCGGCGTCTGCAGCCATGGCCGCTAGCTCAGTTTTCAACAACTCGACATCGTCACCCACCGTCACCTTGCGATGAATACCAATGGCCAGCTCGCTCAGGCGCCTGGCCATGAGGGCAGAGTTTGAGTCTACGGTGTCACCGCTCATGATTTCGTTGCCGGTAAGAAGCAGTTGTACTTTCATTTTTGTCCTTATTCTTTCGCTGGGTGACTCGAGTGCTTGCGCATGAGACGCCAGCATAGCCCCAATGCTTTTGCGAAGGCAAAGTGCTATCGTCCGGAGACTCCAGCCGCGATTGTAAACCTCGTCTTGAGAGTATGCACATTACTGGAAACTGAACCTGTAAAAAGGGGGCCAGGTTTGTCTGATCTAAACTTCTGTTACCAGTGCGGCGGCCCGCTTTTGCCGTATACCGTCGTGACTGGGCAACGCAATCACTCTTATTGCCAACGCTGTGAACAACCGCGTTACAACTCTCCCATGGTGGTGGTGACAGCATTTGTTGCCTGCGACAACAGGCTTTTGTGGGTGCAGCGAGATTTACAACCGCAGCGGGGAAAATGGGCAATACCCGGGGGGTTTTTGGAAAATGGCGAGACGCTCGCCGAAGGGTCGGCCCGAGAATTGAGAGAAGAGGCGGGCGTTGTTCTGACGGCGCCGCAGTTACATCTCTATATGCTGGGTACCATTACTTTTACTAACCAGATATACGTGGGCTTCAGGGCAACCGTGGACACTGATGACTGTCCACCGGGTGAAGAATCCATGGATTGCCGTTTTTTCGCCCGTGAAGATTGCCCATGGGAAGAGGTGGCCTACCCTCAGGTTAACGATTCGATTCGTCAGGCCTATGATGATCTGGACAGTGGCACATTCGATATCTGGGAAGCGGAGATGACGGACAGTCACTATGAATTGCGCCCTGTTGGGCAGGGCCAGCAATAGGTTAAACGACCTAAAATCCTCCGTGTTTTTCGAGATAGAGCAATTCCGCTGCGCTGGAAGTACGCCCGAGTATTTCATTGCGATGCGGGAAGCGTCCAAACTGAGCGATGACATCCCTGTGTGCCACCGCGTAACGGGTAAAACCGTCAAATGAGGGATCTTTTGCCTGCGCTGCAAGTTCTGTAAACAAGGCCGCGCAGTTCTCCTGCACCTCCAGATTTTCGCAGTGTTCCAGTGGCAAGTAGAGAAATACACGATGCACTAGAGGCAGCTGCATATTGCGGCCTGTGGCGATAGCCTCTTGGGCGAGTGCCAGAGCTTTTGGGTCGCCGGCGAAGGCGCTGGGGGTGCTGCGGCCTATGTTGCGACTGAACTGGTCGAGCAGAATGATCAGCGCGACCAAGCCCTCGTGGGTATCCACCCAATTGTCCAGATCACCCGCTAAAGCTTGCTCCAGGCCTTGGCCAAAACGCGTTCGGCAGGTTTCATCGGTCTCAGTGCTGGAGGCGAACCAGAGGCTGTTGTGCTCGGCAGCGCACTTGCCATGTTCATCCAGTTCACCGAACCAGAATGCGTGAATCTCGTCTGGGCTTACCGCCATATTTGCTAACTCCTCATTCCGGCAGATTATGATAAGGTGCGTTTTTTCTTTTAGAGCATAGCGGATTTATCACATGGCATTACACCCTGAAGTTGAATTGAATACCGATGAACAGAAAGTAAGCTACGGCTTTGGCCTGCAGTTTGGTGAGCAGCTGCGCCGCAATAATTTTGACGGCATGGAGCTAGAAGCGGTTTGCGCGGGCATAAAGCACTGGTACAACGAACAACAGGCACTTTTGAATGACGAGGAAATCAACCCGAGCTACCAGGTTATCCAGGGCCGGCAACAGGCTGCAGCCACTGAGATAGCAGGTAAGCAGCAGGAATTGGCGCAAAAATTTATGGTGACCAATGCCGAGCGCGATGAAGTGACTACCACAGCCAGCGGTTTGCAGTATGAAGTGTTGCACAGCGGCGATGGCGCAACGCCAAACGCGCAATCCAATGTTGTCACTCACTACCACGGCACCTTGGTGGACGGTACGGTCTTCGACAGCTCAGTAGATCGGGGTGAGCCTGCCCAGTTTGGCGTACATCAGGTGATTGCCGGGTGGACGGAGGCATTGCAGATGATGTCCGTTGGCGATAAGTGGCGTATTGCCTGTCCGCCAGAACTGGCCTACGGCGACCGTGGCGCCGGTGAGTCTATTCCTCCCAATACCGCTTTGGTCTTCGAAATCGAACTGATCGATATCGTGGATTGACTGCAAAATGCCGGCGAACATCAATCTTCCACGAATCCTGCGCGTCGGCGCGGGGGCCAGTGCCGAGTTGGTCAATACGCTCGCTGAGCTGGGCCTGTTGCGACCACTGCTGATTACCGACCCCTACATTGTCGAATGTGGTTATTGCGAGCGTCTGCAGACACCACTGGATGAAGCGGGTATTGAGTATGGCTTGTTCAGTGAATGCGTGCCGGATCCAACTACCGACAGCGTTGAGGCGGCGCTGTCTGTGTTACGCGCAGGGAACTACGACTGCTTAGTGGCGCTGGGCGGTGGCAGCTCTCTTGATACGGCAAAAGCCGTGGCCGTACTGGGCGAGCACGGCGGGATTATGCGAGACTACAAGGTGCCTCATCAGGTTGCCTCTGGCCTGCCTATCGTTGCCATTCCCACCACTGCGGGAACGGGCTCCGAAGCCACACGGGTTGCAGTGATCACCGATACACAAACGCAGGAAAAGATGTTGTGCATGGGCCTTGGGCTGATGCCCGTGGCGGCTCTGGTGGATTATGAGCTGACTCTCACGATGCCCTACAGGCTGACGGCGGACACTGGCATAGACAGCCTGTGTCATGCCTTGGAAGCGTATATCAGCCGCAAATCAAATCCCTTTACCGACGGTGTGGCTTTGACGGCGATGCGCACCATCTACCAAAACATCGAAACTGCCTGTGCTGAGCCGGACAATCGAGTGGCTCGCGAGGCCATGATGCTGGCCGCGACCCAGGGTGGCATCGCGTTTGCCAATGCCTCCGTCACACTTATTCACGGTATGAGTCGCCCCATTGGTGCGCTCTTTCACGTTCCCCACGGCTTGAGTAATGCCATGCTTTTGCCTGCGGTGACGGCCTGGTCCGTGGATCACGCCGCGCCGCGCTATGCTCATTGTGCCCGGTATATGGGCGTGGCGAGTGCTGCGGACAACGACCAAAACGCGTGTGCGAAGCTGGTGGACGCTCTGCAGGTACTGACTGCCACGCTTGCCGTTCCAGGCCCTGAGGAATTCGGGATAGCCAAAAGTGATTGGTTCGATTCTGTAGAGCTGATGTCACAGCAGGCGCTGGACTCCGGGTCTCCCGCCAATAACCCACGCATACCCACGGCGCAGGAGATTGTTCAGCTCTACGAGACCCTTTGGTAGCTCCAACCTCTGGACAAAAGTTCTTCCTCGGATCAAAAACCACCTGAATTTTTTCGCCTGCGCTTACATTGATCCGTGCCATTGTTTACACTTGCCGGAAGTTTCTCACCTCACTCCACGATGGACTTTTCGCCTATGAAACGCGTCGTATTTAATCAAAAAGGCGGGGTTGGCAAGACCAGCATCGCCTGTAATCTGGCCGCTATCAGTGCCGCCGTGGGCTATCGCACTCTGGTCGTCGACCTGGATGTTCAGGGCAATACGACACACTATCTGGTGGGTGAGATTGATGGCGAGGAGTTCCCCGCGGAGGCTCAGGGCGTGGCTGGTTTGTTCAGGCAGACAGTAGGCACGCGCAAGATGCGGCAGAACCCGGATTCTTTCGTCTGGGATACACCCTACGAAAACCTCTTTTTGATGCCCTCCAGCCCAGTTCTGTCAGATATGGAGAAAGAGCTGGAGTCCCGCTATAAGATTTACAAGCTGCGCGATGCACTGGATAAGCTGGAAGATGAGTACGACCGGGTCTACATTGATACGCCGCCCACGTTCAACTTTTACTCTAAATCTGCGCTGATCGCTGCCGACTCCCTGCTTATTCCGTTTGATTGCGACAGCTTCGCGCGTCAGAGCCTGTACACATTGCTGGACAATATTAGTGAGCTACAGGAAGACCACAATCCGGACCTGGAAGTCGAGGGGATCATCATTAACCAGTTCAGTTCTCAGGCGAGATTGCCCGCGGAGCTGGTGGCTGAGCTGATCGAAGAGGGCCTGCCAATTTTACCGACCTACCTCAACAGCTCGGTGAAGATGAAAGAATCTCACCGCGATCATCGCCCCCTGATTGATCTGGCACCCAGCCACAAGTTGACTGGCCAGTTTTTGGACCTCCATTCTGAACTGGAAACCCACCTAGCGGCCGCTGCATAGGCCGTGTGCGGCTTCGGTCGCGCCGCATCGAGTAAGTTCGAGCATATCTATATAAGACTTAGTTATTTGAAAGTCCCTTTTTGAACCTATAAAGTTCGCACCCTGAACCTTGAGATATTGGAATTTGTGGTTGTGGATTTGGACCTAGACACTGTTAACGCTTCATTGAAGGACGCCAGCCCTGGCGAGATCGTGCAGTGGGCGATGGACCAGGGGAAAAAGACAATTGCGACTACGAGTATGGGTCGCAATGCCGCGTTGATGCTGCATCTGGTGAGCCAGGTGGATAAGGAACTGCCCACCATCTGGGTGGATACAGGCTATAACCTGCGTGACACCTATCTGGTGGCGGAACGGCTGATACGCGATCTTGAAATCAACATCCATGTTTACTCCCCGCAAATGACGTCTGAGCGCCGCAACGCTATTATGGGCGGTATTCCCACTGTGGATGAAGAGGAGCGCCATCAGGCTTTCACTCAAGAAGTAAAACTGCAGCCCTTTGCTCGGGCCCTGGAAGAGTTCCAGCCTGAGATCTGGTTGACCGGTATTCGCCGAGAAGAAACCGAGTTGCGTAAAAGCCTGGATATCGTAACCCTGGACAATCGCGGCATCATCAAGGTAGCGCCCATCTTCTACTGGTCAGAAGATGATGTAGAAGACTATATGGCAGAACACGAGTTACCTACCTGCAGGCACTATTTCGATCCCACCAAGGTCCACGACGGTCGCGAGTGCGGCCTGCACACGGCGGCCTGAGCCCAGCTGCTGTCTGCTGTATACTCCCAGTGGTGGAGAGCGGCATGAAGTCTGTAACAGCATCGATAACGCTACAGTCTCCGCAGGGAAGCACTATGCCTTGCCTGCTGCGCACGGCCATTACTCTGCTGCTTACGGCTGCACTCGCTGCCTGCTCCACCACCACCAGCCCTTTTACCCACTACGTGCAAATCAGCTCTCTGCCGCCTCTGCAACTGGATGACAGGGTTATCACGATAGCTGAAGCCTCTGAACGCATTGTCACTCCCGACCTACTCGTCGTGGACGACGAGATGCGGGAATTTTTGGCGCGCTATACGGACAACATCAAACATAAGCGGCAGCGTCTCGTGACGTTACACGATGCGATCAGTGGTTCTGCAACTCTGGGTATTGATTACGACCCACTCGCCTCAGGCACAGCCCAGGACGTCTTTCACCGTGGCTCGGCCAATTGTCTTTCCTATGCCGCTTTGTTTGTCGCTATGGCGAGAGAGGTTGGTCTGGACGCGCAGTTCCAGTGGTTGGAAGTTCGCCCCCAGTGGACCCGCAAGGGCGAGCGGGTCATGTTGCGCTTGCACGTGAACGTGGCGGTGAAGATGCGTGGCAAGCAGCAATTCATGGTAGATATTGATCCCCTGCAGTCCCGCGACATCGCTAGTTCCCGCCTGATTTCAGACACCGACGCGCAGGCCCTGCATCACAGCAATATTGCCATGGAGTATTTGGCCGTGGAAGATCTGGAGTTCGCTTGGTTACACGGTCTTCGAGCGGTACAGCTCAGCCCGGGGATATCACATTTGTGGGTGAACCTGGGAGCGATCTATCGAGCAGCCGGGCAGCACCGCGCGGCTGAAGCAAATTACCAATACGCTCTAAAGTTGGACCCTTGGGAGCGGTCGGCGATGAATAATCTTGGGGTGCTGTATGAAATTGAGGGCAACATTGATGAGAAGGAATATTGGGAGCGACGTGTAGCGCAATATCGCAACTCAAATCCCTATTACCACGCCTGGTTGGGCGATCAGGCGGGGGAGGGTGAGGATTGGCGCAAGGCCGTACAATATTATGAAAAAGCCCTTGCGCTGATGCCGCAAGACAGCGGTTTACTCTATGCGCTGGGCCTTCTGCACGCTCGGTTAGGGGAGTATGAAGTGGCCTCGTCTTATCTGCAGCAAGCCATTGCGTCTGCCACTCTTTATTCGGACATTAAAGTCTATGAAGCTGAGCTACTCGTACTGCAGAGCAAGCGGCAGGCGGGCTCCTAGCGGGCTAGGGATCAATTCGGATATAGGCTCGGCGTGCCATCTTGCCAGTGATGCGAGAGAAAAAGTCCCCCATCCACATCTGATAACCATACTTGCGGCGCAGCGCTTGCAGGGCAGTGTCGTTGTCGGCTTGTGTGGCTAGTACATAGGCCTTGGTATCGTGCCACTCGCCGGTCAACGTGCCGTTGAAGGTACAGGAGGCAATTCTCGTCTCGCTGAAATTGCGCAAACGCTTTACCTTGCCTGCACCACCTGCGGAAAAAACATAGTAGCTGTCGCCGTCGGGGGCGAACCAAACGGGCGTGGCGACCCAGTCGCCCGAGCGCTTGCGTGTAGCGAAGCTTAAGTAGCTGCCGCCCTCAAGAAATTCCAATTCGCTGGTATCCATATAAAACCTGTAAGCTTGGGCCACGAAAGTGTGGCCACTGCTGTCATTAAATCGGCAATCAGCAAGGTCTACAATAGTTTACTGATGACTTACTGGAGAAATTTTCATGAGCAATTTTGATGCGACATCCACCACAGAAGAAGTGATTGCGGGAATTTCCCTGGCGGGCAAGCTGGCCGTCATCACTGGTGCGTCTGCAGGTCTTGGGGTGGAAACATCGCGAGCCTTGGCGGGTGCAGGTGCGCAAGTGCTGATGATTGCCCGTGATCGGGCGAAGCTGGAAGCTGCCGCGCAGAATTTGCGCGAGGCTGTGCCGGCTGCTCAAGTTCATATCCAGTGCATGGACCTGGCCGATCTGGACAGTGTTCGCAGTGCCTCTGCCGAAATTCTTCAGAAGCACCCCTCGATTGACCTACTGATCAACAACGCGGGTGTGATGGCCTGCCCTTTGATGCGCACGGCACAGGGTTTTGAGATGCAGTTCGGAACCAACCACATTGGCCATTTCCTGTTCACTTGTTTAATAGCTCCGGCACTGCTGGCAGCGGCGCCTGCGCGAGTCGTAAACCTGAGTTCGGGCGGGCACAAATTTGCGGACTTCAGCGCAGAGGACCCAAACTATCTCAAGCGCGATTACGACAAGTGGCAGGCTTACGGTGAATCCAAAACGGCCAACTCATTATTCTCGGTGGCCCTGGACAAACGTTTGGCCCAGCGAGGTGTACGTACCTATGCCGTCCATCCCGGTGTGATCATGACTGAGTTGAGTCGGCACATGGACAATTCAGATTTCGAAATCCTCAGCACCCGTAAGCCAGACCAGGCGCCTCTGGTGTTCAAATCGGTGGAGCAGGGCGCAGCAACCTCGGTATGGGCCGCCACGTCGCCCGATTTGGCCGAAAAAGGCGGTATTTATCTGGAAAATTGCCAAATAGCCCAAGCTGCCGTGCAAGGTAGCGACAGTGGCGTAGAATCATATGCCATAGATGAGACTGCCGCAGATCGCCTTTGGACCTTGTCCGAGGAGCTTGTAGAGCAGCCATTCCAACTGTAAATAGGCTGGGGGATATATGCGCGGGGGCGTATCAAAAACACTGGCGATAGTGCTGGCGGGCTTTTTTGCCCTCTCGGTTTTGTCGCCTGTTCACGCGGACGACAAAACTCAAATAGAAGCCCATACCAAACGTGCTCTGAAATGGATGCGCGGTACGAACAAACACACGGCGAAAATTTTGAAGAACTCAGCCGGTGTACTGGTTTTTGGAGACATGGTGAAAATGGGTTTTGGGCTAGGCGGTGAATTCGGTGAAGGCGCTCTGGTTGTCGATGGCAAGATTGTCGGTTACTACGCTATCGCCGGTAAAACGTTTGGCCATGACATCAAAGAAGGCTACAAGGCGGAAGTTATCGTTTTTAAAACGCCGAAGACTCTAAAGGCTTTCCGCGATTCTCGTTCCTGGAAAATTGGTGAGAATGGTGTTGTACCGGTGATGACGTCTGCTACTAACCCCGGAATAGTCATAGGCCCTGCTGAACCTATCGTTGGGCTGATATTCTCCGAGAAGAACCTGATTACTGACCTTGAGTTGAAAGGCAATAAAATTACTCGGATTTCTCGATAATTTTGCGGTCCCTGTTCGCCTCGTTGGATTTCGGCTCAATTTCATTCTACTTGTGCTCCGGCCTGACGGTTTGTGCAAGGAACATTACCCCAACAGGACCCGCCGTGAACCCATGGATGGGTTTACGGCGGGTCCAGCGCAGGTAGTTAGCGCTTCTAAGGCCTGACGTTGGCACAATCTCATCCGAACCCGAAGTAACAATACAGCTGGTAGCAAATAACAGGTTTAGGTATTCTGCGGCGCAACCCTTTTTTTTCAGGAATTGAAATCACCTTATGTCTGATCATCATTCCATCAGCGATATTTTCAAAGGCCAGGCAGCGCTTGGTTCTACTGTGACAGTGAAAGGCTGGCTGCGTAGCAAGCGCGATTCCAAGGCGGGCATTTCCTTTTTGGCGGTGCACGATGGTTCTGCCTTTGACGCGATTCAGGCGGTGGTGCCCAATACCCTTGAGAA
Source organism: Halioglobus sp. (assembly GCA_047611225.1). GTDB lineage: Bacteria > Pseudomonadota > Gammaproteobacteria > Pseudomonadales > Halieaceae > Marimicrobium. Next base: position 843 of record JBLFWP010000019.1, on the reverse strand, counting down.
CTACGAAAGCGATGTGCTGCTTCTTAGTACTGGCTGTGCAGTTGTCGTGAGCGGTGAATTAGTGGAGTCCCAGGGCAAGGGTCAGAGCGTTGAAATTCAGGCGACAGCAGTGGAAGTGATTGGGATGGTGGACGATCCCGAGACGTATCCTATCGCCAAGAAGCGCCACACATTTGAGTACTTGCGTACGCAGGCGCATTTGCGCCCCCGCACTAATACCTTTGGCGCGATTACCCGGGTTCGTACAACGTTGGCGAATTCAATTCACAATTATTTTTACGGCAATGGCTTTCACTGGATCAATACGCCGATTATTACCGGCAGCGATTGTGAAGGGGCGGGGGAATTGTTCCGCGTTAGCACGCTGGATATGGCGAACTTGCCCCACACTGCTAAGGGCGATGTAGATTTCGCGCAGGATTTCTTTGCCGGTGAATCCTTTTTGTCGGTGTCTGGCCAGTTGGAAGTTGAGGCGTACTGCCTGGCCATGAGTAAGGTTTACACCTTCGGCCCGACGTTTCGAGCAGAAAACTCGAACACCAGTCGGCACCTCGCTGAGTTTTGGATGGTGGAGCCGGAAATTGCGTTTGCAGATTTGCAGGACGATGCTGATCTTGCTGAGAGCATGCTCAAGCACGTAATCACGGCAGTGTTGAATGAATGTGAAGACGACATCGCCTTTTTCCAGCAGCGCGTTGATGACACAGTGATCGAGCGGCTTAGGGGCGTTATCGACAACAGTTTTGAGCGGCTCGAGTACACCGAGGCGGTCGATATATTGAAAAATTGCGGTGAGAGCTTTGAGTTCCCTGTGGCTTGGGGCGTTGATCTTTCCTCTGAGCA
>JBLFWP010000018.1:0-50493 GCA_047611225.1 Halioglobus sp. | reverse complement strand
GCTAATCAAACTTGGCGATAATGTCTCTGGAGAACTGCCGTATTCCATCAATCTTCTGCTCCAGCGAAGCGTTTTCACCGTGGTAGAAAAACCAGGGCATCGTGAGCAGGTGTGTCACACCACCTTCATACAGGCGTTTGTAACCGTCAATCTCATAGGCGTCCGAGGCAGAGGCCATCACATCAAAGGGTAGATCTGAGCGCCCATACTCTTCCCGATAACCCTTTATCTGCGATATCGAGTCAAGAATTTCCGACGTTGGCTGCAGGTCCGTTAGCCAGCCGTCACCCACCCTCGCCGCTCGCTTATGAGCGGCTTTGGAAATCCCGCCTACCCAAATCGGAATTCTCTCGGCCGGGGCCGGGTTCATTTCCAGGCGATCAAAATCGTAGTGTTTGCCATGATACTCAACCATCTCTCCTGTCCACAGCAGACGGAGTATCTCTATCATTTCATCGCAACGCTTCCCACGAGTATGGAAGTCTTGCCCCATCAGCTGGTACTCGTCTTTGCTCCAACCGACACCGAGGGTCATAGTGATGCGATTGTTGGAGATAAAGGCGGCAGTGCTGACAGCCTTGGCAACCTGAAACGGATTGCGAATAGGCAGTACGAATACATTATTGGTAAAGCGAATACGTTTTGTTACGGCAGCGCAGGCCCCAATAGTTACCCAGGGGTCGGGCCAGTCCGTGAACGCCTGCCAACGCCGCTCTCCATCATCCGTATACGGATAGTCGTCGTTGATGGTTTCGGGGTGAACAATGTGATCAGAAAAAGAGACCGCCTCCCAACCGGCATCATCCGCAGCCTGCGCTAGCGGTATGATTTCTTCCATTTTGCTAAACGCCATCGGCAATACAAATTTCACGCTGTCTATCTCCTCTTGGTTCAAACTCAGACTAGGGTGGGAATCTCGAAGCTCAGTGCAATCACACCTGATTTCGCGCTATTGCGCAAACATCTCACCCGAGTTTACTAACAAATACTGGCCTGTAATTGCACTGGCGCGATCAGAAACGAAGAATGCCGTCGCTTCCGCAACCTCGCTGTCTTTTGTCATTCTCTGAAGAGGGAATTCACCGACTATCCCCTGCAGCGCTTCCTCCTTCGAAATCCCTTGCTCCTTTGCAGTATGCTCAACCCACATCTCCACATTAGGCCCCCACATCCAGCTCGGGATTACATGGTTGACTCGAATACCCTCGGGTCCCAGCTCTTTTGCCAGGTAGCGCGCTGTTGTTAGAAGCGCGCCTTTAGTAGCCGCGTAACCCGGCTGATTGAGTGTAGGCGTAAACATCGACTGCGAGCCGATAAGCACGATAGAACCGCTCTTGTTTTCCTTCATGTTTAGCGCTGCAGCTCGCATCAGTGACAGCGAACCGATCACGTTGGTCTCGTACGCCTCTCGCCACTTGTCAAAATCAGCTTCGAACAGACCGCCCCAAGCGTCCTCCCGTGCAGCAACTTGAATCAACCCATCGACAGACCCAAAGACTTTCTTTGTTTCCTCCACAAGCGCATCACACTGTTCTGACGCTGTTATATCCGTGGCAAAGTAAGCAATGCGATCGCCGCTTGGGGAGAGTTCCTGTGCGACCGTTTTAAGCCGCTCTTCATTGCGGGCAGACATCATCACATTCGCGCCATCTCTCAAGCAGACCTTCGCAACTTCTCTCCCCAGACCAACGCCAACGCCGCTGACAATTACAGTTTTTCCTTCCAATATCACAATATGTACTCCTGAATAGAAATAGTGGGTTCAGCCCGCTAGCGCATCGTGCCAATGACGCTTGCTTTGAAAATATAGTATATTAATATATATAATATAGTCTCTAAAATAGCTCACATAGAGTGTAGGTATGTATACTGGGATAATTAATAGGGCGTTATATATAATATTATCTCTAATTAGTGGCGCATCAACAGGGAGATTTCGCAGTAATGAAGACACCGGCTAAAAAGCGCTCACGCGGAAGGCCTTCCGGGGTAACCCCCGAGCAACTTAGGATCGCCATTCTGGACATACAGGGAAAGGTGCCCACTCTAGATGACCTGTGCGACAAGCTAGCCGTGCAGAAAACAACTCTCTACAAATACATACGCGGGCAAGAGGCACTGGTGCAGCAAGCGGCTGATATCGTCATGGCAGAAAGCCGCATCCCCGCCGTGACATCGGGTATGCATTGGGCCCAGTGGGCAAGGCTCTATGCCGGGTCGCAGCTTAAAGGGTTTCAACGCTACCCCGTTTTACTTGAACAACTCACGCCACACCCCAGGCAAATGAAGCACTTGGAAGAGGCTATATTGGCACTAGTAGAATGTGGACTAGATACCGTCACAGCGTTATATACCTGCAACGCCATGATCAACATTGCCGTCGGTGCAGCATCAGCATACGAACATGGCCTCATGCCCAATAGCCAGGAAACCGCTGACAAGCGGTTCCACGATGCTGTGAGAAAAACGCCACACGATCTGCCGCTGCTACGCTCATTAGTCGCAGAGGGCTACGCCAGCAGTGGAGAGCCTGTGTTCGAAGACAATGTGTGTTTTATTCTTGCGGGAATCGCGAAGCGACGTGGTGAATCCTTGCCTGCGGAGTTGGATAGAACGTCATTGGGAATGTCAGTGTGAGCGTCTTTTGGCACAGGCGCAGCATTTAGACATTCGTTGGGTGTTCAAGCGGTCAGACTCCATGCCAGGCCAATCATTTTCTAGTCTTGTATTCCCGCCCAAACCTGTAACCACAGCGCGCCAATTGACAGATTTCGAAATTGATTTCTTAAACGCATCACTCCCAGAGCCCCACGCATTGTTAGTAACCTTCTTGAACTCCTCGATAGTGTCAAAAAAAACCTACTACCCCGTATTGCGCATACCGGCTGCAATTCCCGCGATAGTCACCATGATGGCATGTTCCAGGAAAGGCTCAGGCTGCGCGCGATTGCGTTGCAATAATTCCGCCTGCAGATAATTGAGTGGGTTTGTATAGATATCGCGCAGTTGCATCGACTGCTTTATCCAGGGTTGATCATCCAGCAAGTGATCTCGTCCCGCTATCTCCAGCACTGTGGTGCTATCTGTCTCCAGCTGAGCGCGCAGCGCCTCACCGAGGTGGTGCCATTGTGGCGGCACCAGGCAGCTATCGTAAAACTGGGATAATCCACTGTCTGACTTGGCGTAAACCATTTCCAGCATGGTTATGCGTGCTTCAAAAAAGGGCCACTGCTGAAACATAGCACGCAGGGTGTCTCCTTCACCGGAGTCCACCGCTATCTTTATCGCCGCTCCTGCTCCCAGCCATGCAGGCAGCATCAATCGATTCTGCGACCAGGCGAAGATCCAGGGAATGGCTCGCAAACTTTCAATACCACCGCCGCCGCCACGGCGAGCGGGTCGCGAACCCAGTGGCAGCTTTGCCAGTTCTTGCTCCGGGGTAGCATGGCGAAAGTAGGCAACAAAATCTTTTTCTTCACGCACTACAGCACGATAGGCGGCGCAGGAGTCGGTAGACATTGTCTCCATTAAGGCCCGCCACTCGGCACGTGGTTCTGGCGGCGTCATCAGGTTCGCGCGACAGATTGCTGTGGTGTAGAGCGCCAGTGTTTTCACGGCCAGGGATGTCCATCCCAACTTGGCGCGAATCATTTCTCCCTGCTCAGTAACACGCAGGCCACTGCGTAACGAGCCAGGAGGTTGAGACAATAAGGCAGCATGGGCAGGCGCTCCTCCGCGCCCTATGCTCCCACCTCGACCATGAAACAACAGTAGTTCAACGTCGTTGGCAGCACACACTCCCAGCAGCGATTCCTGCGCCGTGTACTGCGCCCAGGAAGCCGCCAACACACCGGCGTCCTTGGCAGAGTCTGAGTAACCGATCATGATCATCAATTGACCATCGATGACATCTCGATACCAACTCTGGGCCAGCAACTGCGCAACTACCTCTTCTGCTCGGGCGAGATCATCCAGGGTTTCGAACAATGGCGACACGGGTAAATTGGGTGCACAACCGGCTTCGCGTAGCAGTAGGTGAACTGCCAATACGTCGGAAGGCTGCCTCGCCATGGAAATCACATAGGCACCCAACGCCTCTGGTGGCTGACCAGCAACCACAGCACAGGTGGCCAGCACTTCGGCAACATCCGGCGATGGCTGCCATTGACGCGGAATCAAAGGCCGACGATTCGACAACTCGGTCAGTAAAAAGGACTGCTTTTCAGTTTCAGTCCATTGCTCATAATCGCCCAGTTCGAGAAACTGCGTGAGCTCAGAAAACACCTGTGTGTGGCGAGCGCTGTCCTGACGCACATCGACTTTGAGCAAATGGAGGCCAAAACAGCGTACTTTTCGCAACAGGTCCAGCAATGCCCCCTCTGCAACACTTGCCATACCGCAAGTGTGTAAAGAGACATAGCATGCATGCAACGGCTGCCATAGCTGCGCAACGTCGGTAAATATATTGTCGTCTTCGAGAAGCTCGCCTGCCAGTTCCACTTCAATGGCAGCGCGTGTACGGCGCATTTTTTCGCGCAACTCTCTCAATACGAAGCGATAGGGCTCATGAGACTCCCCCGCCATCTCTCTCAGCGGTGAATCGCAGGGTGTCATGGAGAGCTCATCCACCAGCTCAATCAGGTCGTTCAAATATAGATCTGCTGCCTGCCAGCGGGAAAGACGCAGAACCTCCTCGGTTACCCCGGCAGTGACATTAGGGTTGCCATCGCGATCGCCACCCATCCAGGACACAAAACTAACCGGCCTCGCATCCAGCGGCAGGTGTGTGCCACAGGCATCGAACAAGGCAGCATCAAGACGACGTAAGAATTCTGGAACGGCTTCCCACAGAGAGTCCTCAACTACCGCATACCCCCACTTGGCTTCGTCCACCGGCGTCGGCCGCTGCACACGAAAATCGTCACCAAACCAGATCTGGGTAATCAAATCACGTAAACGCAATTGCAGTTGCTCGCGCTCGCGCGTGGTAATCCCCGCCAATTCCAACTGGCGTAGGCAGACACGAATTTCACTGTGTTTGTGGATCAGTGTGCGCCGCATGATTTCGGTTGGATGCGCTGTCAGCACCAATTCGATTTTTAACTCGGCAATGGTGCGCTCTAATTCTGCCGGCGCAACGCCCTCCTCCATCAGTGCAGAGAATGTACTGGCCAGCGCCCGCGACGATGAGAGCACTGGGGCCATTTCCCGCGACACGGTGTGATGCTGATCGGCAATATTAGCCAGATTCAGAAACTGGTTGAATGCGCGCGCCACCGGCACCAATTGCTCATTAGTCAATTCACGCAGCACCTGCAGCAGGCTCTCGCGCGCCGCTTCATCACCCTCCTGAGCCGAGCGAGACAGTGTTCTGATCTGTTCGATCAGATCGAGGAATTCTCCTCCCTCTGCTGCAGAGATAATATCGCCCAGCAGTGAGCCCAGAGCACTGACATTGCTGCGCAGACTAGTGTAATCGGGTTCGTTTGGTAAATCGTTCAACGTAGTCTTACTCCAATGCTATTTTTTCGTGCGAAAGAAAGTGACCCTGGATGGCGGTGGACAATAATCAATCACTCCACTGGGCAAGAGGCGCCAATAGATCACAAACCCAGCTGGAACAACCCCATTCATTGCCATCCCAGTTAGGTACGCGCAAGTAACGTCTGCCTGTGGCAGGGCTGAATTGGGAGTCGTAGATCGATAAATACGGACCCCCTATGATATCCGACGACACAAGTTCAAGCAGTCAGACAGGATGTCACGCCTGTCATTTCTCTTGTCTCCTCTTGTCTTCTCTTTTCTCCTCAATCTAGAGGTGGCAAGCTTGGCTGTCTCCGCCATCTGACATTGCTAAGATCAACGTAGTTCACCGCAACGCCTGACGCGTTTTTACTCTGGCCCCAATTACTTACCCCAATTACTTTTTGCGGGAACTCAAAAAATTCAGCAACACCAGTGTCTCCTCGGGATCAGTCCTTCCCACAGGCGATGAACTATAGGTCGAGTGCATCACGCGGCCTTTGTGATTGAGAATGAATTCCGAGGGCTGGATAAAATCACGCTTTTCGTCCCACCAGGCACCAATGGAGTCCCCCTGCTGTCGGCTGACGCTGTGAGCAACAGGAAAGGGCAGGTTCGCACCTACTTCTTCGGCTTTTTCCAGGACGTCGTGGCTTGCCGCGACAATAGAGGTACCGAGTTTTGTGAACGCATCAAATCGTTCGGCGTAGCCGTCTAACAGACGGCGACAGAAAGGTCACCAGTGCCCGCGGTAAAACAATATTATGCTATAGCCCGAATCCTTTATTTGGGGAAGGTCTATAGAGGACTCGCCAACGATCACTGTGAGATCGGGGAAGTGTTCTCCTGCATTGAGCTTTTCGGCCATTTCGCATCTCCTGATTCTCAGCATAAAGAAGTACTTTGATACGCGCAAATAGAGGTTATGGCAAGGCCCTGATAAGGACAGCCCACTTCATATTACTGCGTATCTACAATGTCCCGACGTATCGCGCTACCGGGGTGATCTGGGAGTAGGCTCACGCTCCCCTCTTCGATAGCTATTCCAAGGTCGGCAAACAAACCCAAGACAGGGGGCAGTGCTCGACTAGCTCTCGCCTGGGTAAACAAGTGGGTAAATATTGTAGTGTCGGTAAGATAATCGAGTTTCCCGGCTATCTGCCATGCCGACATGGAACGCTCCCGGCAACAACTGTTAAGCATACCCAGGGCGGAATCTAACGTTACATCACCACCGCTTTGTTTGCGTAAAGCTATGTCGGCGCTCAAAAAATACCATGCTCCGCTCCAGTACACGCGCATAAAGCTACGATTCTCACGCATGTTCGGGCTCAGTTCAGCCAGGTTCAGGTCTGGGCGTGGATTTTCGAGACCGCGTACAAACCCATCATACAGTTTTTGCCACATCAATCTTTCGTCGATGACACCAGTGCGCGCCTGCAGCAAGTTCTGGTAGTAGCTGGCAAGGCCCTCGCTGAACCACATGTCTCCCCAGCCGCGGTAGGGGATTAGTAAGTGACTCAACTCATGGTAGGTGGTCCAGTTCTCAACCAGCGCTCTCTCGCTGGCCATCGCATCGATATAAAATGACACGGTATTCGGATCTCCGCGTATCACTCTCGCCCAAGGGATTGAATCTTTTGCGTACACGCTGATTGGCGATATCTCTATGCGCAATTCAGACCGGGGCCATCGACCATAAACTGAAGCGAGAGCATCGGTACTGGACCGCAACCAGCTCAGCACTTCCTGGCGCCGACTGGGAAGAATCAGAAAGTGCATGTCGACAACCACGACTTGATCGTTTCGTGTAAGGCGATACTCTTTACCCAGCGCGGGCGCGGCAGCCAGGGATAAAAGAAGTACAGCGGTGACTAGAATCTTCATGACTGTTCGACCGCTCCAATTCAGGTCAGTTCCGGACGAGCGGACCCTCGTTGCAAACTCAAACCTGCGGGTGACCAACCACTGTCACAGGCTTAACTGTATGCAGACTACCTCGCCTTTCCGAAAAGGGCTATTCGTCCAAAAACTCTTCGCAAAATCTCAAAGCCGACAAGGCTGTCACGTCTACTTGACCACCACCCAAACTGGAAGGGAGGCAGAACTCAATGAGACGCTCATTATCGTCCTGCGCGCTTCCTATTGACGGGAAGAAAACCGGTAGCTTCAAAATACTGCTGTACCATTGATTGTACCTCTCCCATATTCTCGCCTGTTTCGGAAGCTCTAATCGCCTGTAATGCGCGTAACAAAATCTCAATTCTATAAGCGAATGGGACCAGCGCTATATCTAGCGCTGAGTTCATTGCAACCAAAATGGGGCCCAACATCAGCGACCAATGGAGTAAGGAGCTTGATCAAATTGATTAAAAAAAACCTAGCACTGATTAGTGTCATGCTGCCACATCAACATCTAGCGATAACGCCTGTAACGACTCATCGTCTGTTCTTAGTAATCTCGGCGACTTCATTTCTCAGCGCCCATACTGGCGCTCAACGGCCATGAGTTTTTTCTTCCTCAATACTGGATTCAACTATTTTCTTCTACTTAACTTTCAGGAATCTAATTCACGGCTCAACTTGTCCAAGTGATCACCCCTTTCTATTGGACGTTAGACCGCTAAGAAACTGCGGGCTCTGAAAGTCCTTCAATGCACGCTCGATTTCCTCGCTGGTATTCATCACAAAAGGTCCGTATTGCGCAATTGGCTCTTCAATAGGCTGACCACTCAGCACCAAAAGTTCTGCGCCTGAAGACCCCGCCTTCAGATGCAAGGTGCTGCCTCTGGCGTAGATGCCCAAGTGGCGTGATGCTATCGAATCGGTCGCGCCTTTGTAGGCATAGACCATCGCGGAAATATCTTTACGGAAAGACAATTCAACTGTTTCGTTGGCGGACAATTGCACATCCAAAAAAACCGGCTGAGTTGATATTTCTGGCAACGGCCCTTGCAGCGACTGTTTATCGATAGTCACATTTCCAGCGACGACACGAACCCTCCCCCCGCCTGGCAATGGCTGCTCGGTTATGTCGGCGCTGAGTATTTCCTGATAAGCCGCGGGCTTCATTTTTTCAGCCGCAGGCAAATTCAGCCAGATTTGAAAGCCGTGCAACAAGCCCTCCTCCTGCTCGGGCATTTCAGAGTGAAGCACACCAGCGCCCGCCGTCATCCATTGCACATCACCCACGCCAATAACACCCTCATTGCCCATATGGTCGCGGTGACGCATGCGCCCTGCCTTCATGTAGGTAATAGTTTCAAAACCTCGATGAGGGTGCTCAGGGAAACCACCGATATAATCGGTAGCATCGTCGGAATTGATTTCATCAATCATCAAGAAAGGATTGAGCGCCTGATGCAGATGCCTGCCCGCCAACCGATGGATTCTAACGCCGTCACCATCCTGGGTTGGCTGAGCTGGTATGACTTGCATTAAGTTTCTCATTCATTTTCTCCAAATAGTTATCGTGGTGTAAACTACCGATGCAGCCTCATGCCGGGTTCGACTACCTTTCACGGCCATGCGCGATTCTGAAATCCTGCTCTGGCCCAAGGGGAATAACTCCGGTGGGATTGATCATCAGATGGCTGGCGTAATAATGCGTTTTGATATGTTCGAAGCTGACGGTCTCGTCCACGCCGGGTATCTGGTATAGCTCGCGTACATAGCCGCTAATAGCCGGGTAGTCGGCCAGCAACTGACGATTTGTCTTAAAGTGTCCAAAGTACACGGCATCAAAACGAATCAAGGTGGTAAACAAACGCCAATCGGCCTCAGTTAAGATGTCGCCTGCCAGGTAGCGCTGCTGTGTTAACACGCCCTCGACCCAGTCCAACGAATCGAACAAGCTATGAAATGCCGCTTCGTAGGCTTCTTGCGTGGTCGCAAAGCCAGCTCGGTAGACACCGTTGTTTATCGTGTCATAAATGCGATCGTTCAATGCGCGGATGGTTTCGTGTAATGCTTCCGGATAAAAGTCAGCGGTATCTCCAGTTAAATGATTAAACGCCGAATTCAACATGCGAATAATCTCCGAAGATTCATTGCTGACAATGGTATGTGTTTTCTTGTCCCACAGTACCGGCACCGTGACGCGGCCTTCATAGCTGTCATCGGCTTTCAGATACAGCTGATATAGAAAGTCCAGACCGTGAAGCGGATCGCTCATCTCCCAACCATTTTCCAACATGACAGGCTCAACCACAGTGACATCAATATAGTCTTGCAACTGCTTGAGTTGGCGAAAAATTAGTGTGCGATGCGCCCAGGGGCAAGCCAGTGAAACATACAAATGGTAGCGCCCCTTCTCTGCCTTAAAGCCCGGCTCACCGTTGGGGCCAGCTTCTCCATTGGGGGTCAACCAATTTCTGAACCGACTGTCCTGTCGGCGAAATTCACCACCGCTATTGTCGGTCTCGTACCACTGATCAACCCATTCACCCTTCTGTAGCAATCCCATTACGCTGCTCCTGAAATTTCGTTTGGGTGAAAGCCATGAAGGCCCGCCACCAGCGCATCAACCTGTTGTTTGCCCTTGGCAATCACCTGCTCCGGTGTGCCTTTTGAACCACTGGCATCGATATGAAAAATTTCGCTGATACCAATGAAACCGCAGATGTGTTCGAGATAGCGGCTGGAAAAATCCATCTCGCTGCCGATGTGTGTGCCACCCGTAGCGGTGACTATGAAGGCCCGCTTTACTCCCAGTAAACCTACCGGACCCTGCTCGGTGTACTTGAAACTAACTCCTGCACGACAGACCGCATCAATCCACTGCTTCAGTGACGCCGGAATCCCGAAGTTATACATCGGCGCACCCAACACCAGGGTTTCAGCGCTTCGCAACTCTTCAATCAATTGCTCAGACAATGCCAGCTGTGGCTGCAAACTTGCGCGTTGGCTATCTGAAGATCCGTGGACAGCGATTAAGTCTTCAGCACTAATGGGTGGCAGGGGTTGCAGCGCCAAATCACGGCTGACTACCGGCTCTCCAAGTGCATCGACCAGATACTGTCCAATAATGCGAGTATTTGAATTGCTCAGTCGTGCGCTGCTATTGATATGTAATGTGGACATGCTCTTGCTCCAGAAAAATTGATTTGAATTAGGTTCGTCTAATTTGCCCGTTGGGTTTGCAGCAGGCGATCCGCACTCAGGCTACCTGCGCCTCTGATTACCAGACCTATACTGAGCACCAGTAATGCCAATCCAAATTCGTAGCCGTTGTTCACCATGAACAGGCCATTTTCAAGATGAACCGTGACAATCGCTACGACCATAGTGATGGCAAGTATCAGCGCGGCCGGACGAACCAGTAAGCCGACAATCAGTAGCAGGCCGCCGAAAAATTCCGCGCCACCGGCCAGCGCCGCCATGGGAAGACCCGGCTCAAGCCCAATGGATGCCATCCAGCCTGCGGTGCCTTCGAGGCCATACCCACCAAACCAGCCAAACAGTTTTTGTGCCCCGTGAGCGGCAAAGACTGCTCCTGCGCCTACACGAACAGGTAAGGTATCCAGGCCAGCGGTTGTAGTGGTTATCTTGTTGATTAGTGCTTTCATTTTATTGCTCCAAAAATGTATTTGTGTGTGTTTACTCAAGTGATGGAGCCATTGTAATGATCGATAAATTTACAATAAGGCCCATTTTTCGATTAGAATGATCAATATATTAGAACATTCGGGCAACACCATGACAGCGAGAAACCCTATTACTATCGAGGTTCTGGAGACGCTTGATGCTATCGAGCGGCGCGGGAGCTTCGCAAAAGCCGCGGAAGAACTGAACAAAGCCACATCGGCCATTTCCTACGCTGTACAGAAGCTGGAGGAGCAGCTGGACATCGCGCTGTTTCAGCGCCAGGGACGCCGCTCAGTACTAACACCAGCGGGGCGATTGATACTTGCAGAGGGTAGAGAAATCCTTCAAGTCACAGCGCGGCTGGTGAACAAGGCAAAGGAGGTCGCCACGGGCTGGGAGCCCCGTATCAGTGTCGCAGTGGAATCCCTGCAATCTTATCCAGACTTTTTTGGCACACTAAATGAATTTCTCAACGACCACCCCACCATTGAATTCGACATTTGTGAATGCGTGCTCAATGGCGGCTGGGAGGCCCTTGAAGCGGGGCGTGTTGATCTGATTGTAGGCGCGCCCGGCCCCGTGCCGCTGCAGATGGGCTATCGAGCGATGCCATTGACTGGCCTGGACCTACTGCCAGTGATTGCGTCCAAACACTCACTGGCGGGCCTGGTCAGTGATCATGAAACCTTACAAGCCGCCCTTCCTAAACTCCGACGCATCGTCACGCACGACACCTCCTTCGTTGACATAAAGCGGAGTGAGGGTTTAAGCAGCGATGGGCAAAAGCTCTACGTACAAAACGTTGATCAGAAAGTAGAAGCGATACTGGCGGGGACTGGGATAGGCCACCTACCGCGGCAGCGTATTCAACATCACCTCGACAGCGGAGCACTCATCCCGCTAGACCTGAGGAAGAATTCTGATACCGAGAATTTTCTTGCGTGGAAAATAGGCAACAAAGGTAAGGGACTCCAAGCGCTTACTCAGCGAATGACTGCCGTATTTGGGCTCGGATGACCTAACAGCCCGTGTACGGTGATAGCCTCATAAAAGTGACAGTATGTGGTGAATGAAGTGCTGAGCTTATCTGCCGGTCGCTACGCGAGAAATCTCTACGCTGACAAGCGTTGTAACATCGGCTTGCCAGCCACCCAAGCTGTAAGGCAGATAGAATTCGATGAGACGTTTATCATAGTCCTCTGCCCTTCCTATTGACTGGTGAAAACTCGGCAGCTTCAACATACCGTTGTACCATTGATTGTACCGTTCCCATATTTGTCCCTGTTTCGGAAGCTCAAAACGCTTGTAATGGCGTAACAAGAGCTCAATTCTATAAGCAAATGGGAACAGCGTTATATCTACGGCGCTGATGTCATTTCCGTCAAAATAGGACCATTATCGCTCATTGCCTGCGTGAATTTCCAAAGTTCATCGATTAGCCTGCTTTGAGATTCGCACTGAAAATCATCCGGTTTTTGTGATTTCAGAAAGCGATAAAAGTAGGGGGTAATGTGCTCACCGACAAAGTCTATCCAAAGCTTTTGCTCTGCTTTTTCCTTGGGATCAAAAGTATAGAGCCTCGGTGTATGCGGATATGCATGATCAATGTATTCGATCGTCCGAGTGGAGCCGGGGATTGTATTGCCGTTTGTGGGCAAAAGTACCGGCACCATACCTGTTTCCCGAGATGTATCGAGCCATTGCTCCGTCTTATCATAGAGATAAGTTGCTACATATTCGAAATGGACACCCTTGAAGAGCAAACTCATCCATGTTCGTTGGGCAAACGGGCAATACCATGCGCTGTATAGTTTCATCATCATTCCTGTATGTTGCGTAGCTAAAAGACGGCAAACCCGACGGTGCCGTCGTGGTATTTCGGGGCACTACTGACAGACAAGAAATTGAGCGACAGCGATCAATCTCATTCGATGAGATAAAACATTTAAAGGAACAACTAGAGCAAGAGCGCGATTACCTACGTGATAAGCTTCAGGTAAATTCGAATTTCGGAGAAATCATTGGCGAAAGCCAGGCACTCACGCGAACACTCGCACAGATCGAGGCTGTCGCACCAACGCCTGCCAACGTCCTTGTGCTGGGTGAGTCAGGCGTTGGCAAGGAAATGATTGCTAGAGCGATGCATCAAAGGAGTAATAAGAGCGAGAAACCATTGGTTAAAGTAAATTGCGCCTCTATCCCAAAAGATCTTTTCGAAAGTGAGTTTTTCGGTCACGTTAAAGGGGCGTTTACTGGCGCCCATCGCGACCGTGTTGGGCGGCTACAACTGGCGGACACCGGCACTCTATTTCTTGATAAGATTGATGAGATCCCACTGCCACAAAAGGGGAAATGATGACGAGCTCTACAAGAACAGGAATTTGAGCGCGCTGGAGACGAACAAACCATCAAGGTGGACGTTCGTGTTGTGGCAGCGACCAACCGCGATCTCACTGAAGAAGTGAGGGCTGGCCGCTTTAGGGAAGACTTATTTTATCGGTTGAGCGTGTTCCCGATTGAGGTCCCGCCACTGCGAGATCGAATCGATCATATCGCGTCGCTCGCGGCTCACCTCATCGAACTCATCTGCCGGGAACTTGGCCGCGATACGTTGAGACTAACTCAGCAAAACCTGCCGCGATTGAAGGCACTCTCTTGGCCAGGCAATATTCGCGAATTGAAGAACGTCATTAAACGTGCCGTTATTTCGACCACAGGTAATCGCTTGCGTCTCGATCTGGCGCTGCCTGACCTTACCGAATCCAAATCTGCGGCCACGCCGCTTGTACCCGATAAAGATTCGGAATTTCTGACGGACGCAGGATTCCGCGAATTAGAGAAGGCCAATACCCTTGCTGCACTGCGTTCCGCTGACTGGCAAGTCTGGGGGGATGAGGGCGCTGCTACACTTCTAGGTATCAAACTCTGGACCCTTACTTACCGCATGAAGATGTTCCGGCTTAAAAAAACAGGGGCCCGCGAACCAGGGAATCAGGCACAGACCACGATTTCTAGCTTGGCCCAGCATTGTACTGCGGCTGTCCTCGACAACAGGAGTAGGCTGCTCGGATATCAACCTTCCCCTCTTCTTGTAAGACTTTTATGTCTAGCGCAGTGTTTAAATCAGGCGCTATAAGTGTTGTAGAGTACCGGCATCTGACCTTTCCACTTTTCCCAAATCTGATCACTGGTAATCAATTCCGTCATGAAAGACGCCACGTTGATTCTACTGGTGGTTCCCGCATCGAAAATGGCACTTCTCGTAGGTGAAGCATGTACCTCATATGCCCCCACTTTGTCTTCATCGATCAAAGCGTCCGGACGAACGGCAGCCCATTCTATATCGATATGCTTTTGGCCAATTTCAGTACGTAAGTAATCGGCGGCCTGCTCGTTATCCACATGGGGCGGTAGCAAGAGGCGAAGAAGTCCCAGGACACAGCGTTGCGCAAACGAAATTACTTCCGAACTATCACGATTACGATTGCCCGTAGTATTCATCAAAATGAAACGCACGGGACGTTCATACTTGTTTGCCCTAACCGCGTCACACAGTCGCTGTGTGGCATTGGTCACTAGCCTGCGCGGCTGACCATAGATACCTCTAAACGTCATGTTGTGCCCCAAACATGAAACAATCGAGTCACAGCTTGCAACATGGCGAGCCAGATCGACAGCGCTAATATCAAGTACGCTGGCCTGGATCACCGACAAATTATCGTGGGTTTTCGATGCCTCAGTTAGTGTATTGGGCGAGCGAACAATCGCTTTGACCTTCTCTCCCCGAAGCAGTAATTCTTCCACGAGCAGCCTGCCTGTTGCGCCACTAGCGCCAACAATAAGTGTTGTCATTTCCTTCCTTTGGTGTGGACTCTAAAAGTATGGTCATAAAAATGGGGACGTATTTACTTATAGCCACTCCAGCACTACAAATAGATCCGCCCCTATAATTGTTAATGGAGGACGACCGCGGACTACCCCTACTCTTGGGCTTTTCAGCCCCGTTGCTCGTAGCGTAAACTAGCTTTCAAGTTCAAACGACAAACCTGCATTTTCTTGCAGCCGTGTAATCAACAGGGACCCCAGAGCGGACGCAGGCGTCAGAATTCCACGGGCAGCTGCCTCTTGATTGAGTAACAGGCATACAGCACTTTCGGCGATCATCTTACTGGTAGAGCCGTAGCCTGGGTCCTTATCGCCTTTTACGCTTGCACTTATCGTGTTGCCATTTTCATCTGAGCCTACAAACAGCACATCATAAAACCCGTTCTCTCGCTCCTCTTTTGAGGGGCCCTCTCCGGGCTGACGCGGATCGTTCGCCATAGACTTATCTTCTGCAACAGCCCTGGCAATCGTTTCCCCGCCTTCGCCTGGGCCTGTCAGCATCATTTCGTCGTACACAAAACTCTCGCCATATGCGTGATCCTGCAAGGCGTTTGAGCGGTGTATGTTTTTAGTGTTGATGGTTGCCATCACAAAAGGCGCAGACCAACTATCCAGGTCTTCTTCGAACACAGGTGCCATACCGGAGGGCTGCTCAGGGCCGGTAAAACCCTCGGTAAGGGCGAATGGATTCATTAACACTTCGATCATTGCGGGATTCTTCGCGGCAGCGGCCATTGTTGCCTTGAAGCTGGCAAGGGTGCCGCCAGAGAATGTGCCCTGCATGGCACGGACACGCCCTTTAACTCGACTAAACGGCGCTCCCAGCTGCTGCTGTGCAGCCTGCTGCAGGAACAAAACGCCCAGATCAAATGGGATTGAATCAAAACCACAGGAGAACACAATACGCGCGCCGCTAGCCTTGGCAGCCTCTGAATAGGCGCCAATCATTTCATGCATCCACGCGGGCTCACCACACAGATCAACATAGTCAGTTCCTGATTCAGCGCAGGCCCGCACAAGATCAGAGCCATACAACTGGTATGGGCCCACAGTAGTAATAACTACCTGAGTGCGCGCTACCATGGCGTCGATGGAAGCAGAAGAACTGGCATCAGCGACAACCAGTGTCACGTCGTTAGAAATTTCCAGCTCATCGCGCACCGACTCCAACTTCTCCTGACTGCGGCCAGCCATTGCCCAACTCACCTCGCCTCCTACGCCGTAACGCTTATTCAAGTACTCGCAGACCAGACGACCTGTGTAACCTGTTGCACCATAGACAATGATGCCCAGCTCTGATTTATCAGACATTGTGATTCTCCTTAACAAATAGTGGTGTACGCGGCAACGCGCTGTTTAGTTCGGAATGGTTAGATGCTACTCGAAGCCTGGTATTTTTTGCTCTACAACGTCAGCCAATACAACGCTGGATTTGGCACGCTCGAAGGCACCTGTAATGCCCTTAAAACGGGACGCCACTGCGGGATAGAAACTTGGATGGGTCACGATATAGAGCTCCTTTGCCACCAGCGCTTCTACAACACGTGCGGCAATCAATGCCGGCGGTGAACCCGCGTCAATCACGCTTTGCATCTGAGCACCCAGTGCTTTATTTACAGACGAGCTTTTACCCTTACCTGCGCCTTCGTCAGATTGATACTGCGCCTGCTTGTTGCGGTGAGATTTATTGATGCGCGTTTTTACAAAGCCAGGGCACAGTACCGATACGTGGATATTGCTTTCTTGTAGCTCGGCATGCCAACTCTCGGACATAGCAACTACCGCCGCCTTGGTCGCAGAATAGGCAGAAGCCATGGGCAATGAAACAAAACCTGCCATAGAAGCGACATTGACTACCCAGCCGCCTTCACCGTGTTCCTTAATAAGGGGGATCACTGTCTGCGCACCATTGACTACACCCATCAAATTGACATCAACAATCCAGCGCCAATCTTTTTCAGTGGAGCTCTCAATGGGGCTAGGAGCGCCACCCACCCCGGCGTTATTGACCAGCATATGAACCTTGCCAAAACGATCAATGGCTTGTTTAGCCACCTCGCGCCACTGAGCGCAATTGGCCACATCGAGGCTAACAGCCAGCACTGCAACGCCCTGCTGTTCCAACTTCTTTCTGGCAGCTTCCAATTGCTCGGCATTAATATCTGCAATCACCACATTCATTCCCAGGCGGCCGACTTCTTCGGCAATCCCAAAACCGATGCCCTCTGCTGCTCCACTGACAATCGCGGTTTTTCCATTCAATTCCATCATAGTTGTCTAGGCCTCCAGCGCCTTTAGCAATTGCTCACACATGCTCTTAAACTCCCTACCTTGTGACTTGGACATGCCAGTGCTGCAGGCCAGTTTTTCAGGAATGCCCTGCGCTTTTACCTGCAAGCCCAACCCCTTCTTGGTAATACCAATAAGACGTACACGCTCATCCTGCTCACTGCGAGCACGAATAACCAAGCCCTTTGCTTCCATGCGTTTTAACAAAGGCGTCAATGTTCCTGAATCCAGCCTGAGGTGTTCACCCAATGCCTTCACGTTCATTTGCGGATCTTCCCACAACAGCATTAGAACCATGTACTGAAGGTAGGTAACATCCAACTCTTCTAGCAAAGGTGTGTAGGCTCGAACCACGGCATTCGCGGCACTGTATAGGGGGAAGCATATTTGATTTTCAAAACGCAGAGACGCGCCGCTGTTTTCATTTTTCATGGCCGCTATTTTCATCCTTCATGGTCATAATGCCTCGATGCGTATGCCCTAGACCAAATAACTACTACTCAGCTTGCTTACGCAGCCAGTTCATTTGCAGCCCGAGTAGCACAACGAAGGACACCAGAACCACCATAAAAGCATTGGTTAGCAGAGGGTCTTCAAGCGTTGTCACCATTGGCGCGTCACTTGGGAAACGCGTCAAAATCTCAGTCACTGTGGGTAGCATATGAAATAGCGCCGTAGACGAAAAACACAGTGCAATGAAGTACTTCTGATAGCCGCCAAAGACCCGCACTTTGGTCGCTACACACCCCAACACTACGGCAAGAATTGTAAGCGCGGCTAAGCCATGCGCTATATTAGGCTCATCGTTTTTATAAATGCCCAATGCACTGGCTCCAGTCAAGACGGTTGTGAACAGATATACCCGCCCCATCAACCGATCAAGCCGGATTTGCTTGTATTGCCACAGTGAATAGGCGAGCGAGAGCAGCGCAGCAATACCGATAACGGTGTGAAACACTCCCAAAGTACTTAATGGCATAGATATCCCTTCCAATAACAACCGACGCAGGGACCTCCCCGCTATTGGCGCGGACTATATGCCAGTTTTACATTGCGCGCAATATTATTGTGCGCCATTTTTGTGAGACCGTGAATTTTGAGTTGAACACATTTTTTGCTTAAAAAATTAATAAACTTCCGCGCCTAGCCCTGTAAATCCAGCGGGCCATATAGTGACTAAACGTAGTCTGTCCCCTATTCTTTAAGCACGATAGATTCCAGCGACGCTGTCTCACTAAGAACGGAGGTTTTTTCGATGCAAATTACAATCCTTGAAACGAACCCTAGCGATGTAACTGATTATTGCCAAGAGCCGCAACTAGACGCAGAACACGTCGAGCATATTGCAGAAATTTTCAATACACCGCTAACGGGGGCCTATAACTGGGATTACTCTGATCAAGATAACCGCATAAAGAAACTCTACGCCCTGGGCAAGCAACTGAATTGGGATGGCGAGATTGATGTGGATTGGAGCCAGACAGTCGACGCTATAGACAAGCCTGAACTCAGTGCGGCCGAGAAAGAAGAAGCACTGGCGCAGTTTCGCGAGGGGTTTCCTTTTGCGGAATATCAGCCCTACCTCGACATGGACACCGACACACAGCTGGAGTTACACCGCCATATGAACAGCTGGTTCATTAGCCAGTTCCTCCATGGTGAACAAGGTGCGCTACTGGTGGCGTCCCAACTGGTTTCCTGTGCACCAACCTTTAACGCGAAGCTCTACGCTGCTTCGCAGACCTTTGATGAAGCACGGCATGTTGAAGTGTTCAATCGATTCGTTCAGCAAAAAATCGGCCTGATGTATCCGGTTAATCGCAGCCTCAAGGATTTACTGGACAAAATACTCACAGACCCGCGCTGGGATCTTAAATTTATAGGCATGCAGATTGTTATTGAAGGCCTCGCGCTGGCTGCGTTCAATGTCGCCAAAATGAATACCCGGGACCCAGTACTTCGCGACCTGTTACACCTGGTTATTCGAGATGAAGCCCGTCACGTTACCTTCGGCGTAAACTATCTTGAAGACCACGTAAAATCCCTTACCCAAGAGGAGGTTGAAGACCGGGCTCAGTTTGCGCTAGAGGCTTGTATTGTAATGCGAGAACGAATGGTACCGGTTGACGTACACGCACATTTTGGTTGGGATACCACTGAGACCAGAGCGATATCATTAGGTGGCGCAGGGCGACAACAGTTTCGCAATCTCGTATTTACCAGAATCATACCCAACCTGAAACGGATTGGCTTACTCACTGACAAGATACGGCCGCATTTTGAAGAGCTGGGTTTACTGGAGTTTGAAACACTACCCGACGACGGCAACATCGATTGGGTGGAGCTGTCTAAGCCCCTGTATGACGAATGATTTGAGGTGAATGCGAACTAAAGGTACCGAACAAAGGGCAGCTCTCTCACCTCCCCCCCCTTCGACATACTCATAAAAGTGCAGTGCCGCCGGATTCTTGGAATTTCACGTACAATCAACACTGCGGCAACAAAACAGAAACTATAGCTGAAGGAAAAACGATGGACACTACCACCCTGTTTCTCGCCTATGCGAGCGAATTCGAAAAATCCTACGCTGACAATGAGTGGGAACGTCTATACGAATTCCTACAGCCAGATGCCACCTATGAGGTAGTCTCCGAAAAGTACGGATGCACACTAGTAGGCCCAGAGGCGATTTTCAGGGGAACAAAAAAATCTCTCGATGGACTTGATCGCAGATTCGAAAAACGCACCATCCAGCCCAAAGACGACATACAATCTAGCGACAACGAATTTAGCATCAGCTGGATAGCTATCTACGAACAATCAGGCCTCCCGACTTTGGAGTTGCACGGCCATTCTCACGTGCTCTTTCGCGACGGAAAAATTCAAACGTTAACAGATAGCTATACCCCGGAAGGCGAGCTGCAGGTACAGGCATGGTTGGATGAAAACGACTTCCCAGTCGATTTATCCTATATCTAGTTACTGCTTACAAGGAACAGGCTGAAGCTCCCACTACCCACCCTAGACTAGATTTGCAGGGTCAAGCAGCACCGCTAGTGCTTTAGCATCCAGGTCGGTCATCTCCAGCGCCACATCCATAATGTCGCGGCCTTCGCTATAGGCGCGTTTGGCGATCGCTGCCGCCAGGGTATAGCCAATTTTGTGGTTTAGCGCGGTCACCAGAATTGGGTTGCGCGCCAGGTTGGCTTCAATATTTGTGAACTGGACTTCAAAGTCAGCGATACAGTGCTGCGTCAAAGCGGTGCAGCTATTCGCTAATAGCGTGATGCTCTGGTGTAGATTGTGCGCAATTAGAGGCAGCATAACGTTGAGCTGAAAATTGCCGGACTGGCCAGCAATTGCAATCGCGCTATCGTTACCCATAATCTGAACTGCCGCCATAGCCACTGCTTCGGGAATGACCGGGTTGACCTTACCCGGCATGATGCTGCTGCCAGGCTGCAGGGGCTTGAGACTGATTTCGGCGAGGCCAGTAAGCGGTCCACTGTTCATCCAGCGCAGATCGTTGGCAATTTTCATAAGCGCGACGGCCAGGGTACGTAGCTGACCCGACAGGGCTACTGCTGTGTCCTGGCTGCTGATTGCAGCAAAATAGTTCTCGGCAACACTAAAGGGGTGCCCGCTACTGTGAGAGATGTGCTTACAGAACAGTGCGCCAAAAGACGCGTCGGCGTTGATGCCGGTACCCACCGCTGTGCCGCCCTGGGCCAATCGACGCAAGGACTTTCGTGCGTCTGCAATACGCTGTTCGGACTGGGCCAGTTGGGCGCGCCAGCCTGACAGTTCCTGCGCAAACGTGATGGGCATGGCATCCATCAGGTGTGTACGTCCCGTCTTAATAACGGTGGCCAGCTCCGTTTCACGCTCGCTTATTGCATCTTGTAATTGGCCTAGCGCCGGCAGCAGCGAAGTGGCTATGGCAAGTTCCGCACTTACATGAATCGCGGTGGGGATCACGTCGTTGCTGCTTTGACTGCAATTAACGTGGTCATTGGGATGAACGCTTTCTCCCAGTGCTTTAGAGGCCAGGGCCGCAATGACTTCGTTCGCGTTCATATTCGTGCTCGTACCCGAGCCTGTCTGGAACACCTCGACGGGAAACTGATCCGCATGTTCTCCCGCTGCGATCGCAGTAGCCGCACTAATAATCGCCGCAGCGAGCTCTGGCTCCAGCAGACCCAACTCGAGGTTGGCCTCGGCAGCTGCCGCCTTGATCAAACCCAGGCTGCGGATAAAGACTTGCGGCAGCACACTGTCGCTGAAGTTAAAGTTGTTTATCGCCCGCTGGGTCTGCGCGCCGTAGAGTGCTTCTGCCGGCACCTCTATTTCTCCAAGGCTGTCCTTCTCGATACGTACATTAGGCATGATGTCACTCTCCTACTGACTGACTCGCGATCCGGTTGAGCACGTAGGTAAGTACGCCTCCTGCCTGGTAGTAGGCAACTTCCACCGCCGTATCCAAGCGCGATTGCAACGTGATTTGCCGGCTGTCACCACCCGGGTAATGAACCACTGCCGCAAACTGCTGTTTGGCGGTCAACTCACTACCCAAGCCGAGTATATCGAAACACTCATCGCCAGTGAGCTTCAGGGTCTGGCGACTTTCTCCGGGCATAAATTGCAGCGGCAACACGCCCATGCCCACAAGGTTGGAGCGATGAATTCGCTCAAAGCTTTCCACGATAACGGCTTTGACACCCAACAACAGAGTACCTTTCGCTGCCCAGTCGCGGCTGGAACCCGTGCCGTACTCCTTGCCTGCCACCACCACAGTGCTCTCACCGCGCGCTTGGTAGAGCATTGCAGCATCGTAAATAAACCTGGGCTCAGCCTCTCCTCTGAGACGGGTATACCCACCTTCCATCGAGGGAGTCATCTCGTTGCGAATACGTATATTGCCAAAAGTGCCGCGCATCATGATCTGGTGATTGCCGCGTCGGGAACCATACGAGTTGAAATCCTGCTCGGCAACTTCTGCCTCGCGCAGAAAATGCGCGGCGGGGCTGTCTGCCGGAATAGCCCCGGCCGGGGAAATATGATCGGTGGTTACCGAGTCGCCCAACATGGCGAGCATGGGAGCGCCCATAATGTTATCCCTGTTGCCGCTGTAGTGCTCCTCAAAGAAAGGTGGTAACTGGATGTAGGTAGAATCCGCCGAAAATGAGTACGTCGAACCGCTACCGCTATCGATAGACTTCCAAATCTGATCGCCCTCAAAGACCGCAGCGTACTCGCGCTTGAACATGCTGTTATCGATGCTCTGCATAAGCTCTGCTATCTCCATATCGCTGGGCCAGATATCTTTCAGATAAACCGGGTTACCCTGTTGGTCACTTCCCAGCGCATCCCGACTGAGATCAATACGCGTGGTGCCAGCAAGGGCGTAGGCGACTACCAACGGTGGGGATGCCAGCCAGTTGCCCTGAACCAACGCATGGATACGCCCCTCGAAATTGCGGTTACCTGAAAGTACCGAGCACACAACCAGGTCGTTGGCTTCAATGGTCTGCTCAACGGCTTCCGGCAATGGGCCAGAATTACCGATGCAGGTGGTGCAGCCGTAACCCACCAGATTGAAACCCAGCGTATCCAGTGAATCCTGCAACCCCGCTTTCTCCAGATATTCAGTAACCACTTTAGAGCCAGGCGCCAACGAGGATTTCACCCAGGGTTGGCGTTGCAACCCGCGGGCTATAGCTTTCTTTGCCAGTAACCCGGCACCTATCATTACGGCTGGATTGGAGGTATTGGTGCAGGAAGTAATAGCGGCGATCACCACATCACCGTGGTGCATGTTCTGGCCGCTAGCGGCGAGCGGATAGTCCGTGTCCAATTGACCAGACTTGCCCCGCAACTCGATGAACTCATCAACAGCCGCTTTTAGCGATCGCACAGGCACCCGATCCTGTGGCCGCTTAGGGCCGGCCAGGCTGGGTTCCACTGTGGACATGTCCAGATGCAAGGTGGCGGCAAAATCCGGCGTCTGGTAGTTGTCATCGCGCCACATTCCCTGGGCTTTGCAATAGGCCTCGACCAGCGCGATATTGTCTTCATCACGACCACTGAGCCGGAGATAGGTGAGCGTCTGGGCATCCACTGGGAAGAAGCCGCAGGTAGCCCCGTACTCCGGCGCCATGTTGGCAATGGTTGCCCGCTCGGCAAGCGGCAATTGATCCAGGCCCTGGCCATAGAACTCAACAAATTTTCCCACCACACCGTGTTTGCGCAGCATCTGGACAACCACAAGCACCAGATCTGTTGCGGTAATTCCTTCGGGTAACTGTCCGCTAAGTTCGAAGCCCACCACATCCGGGATCAACATCGAAACCGGTTGCCCAAGCATAGCGGCCTCCGCCTCTATACCTCCCACGCCCCAGCCAAGCACACCCAGGCCATTGATCATAGTCGTATGGCTGTCCGTACCTACCAGTGTGTCAGGGTAGACGAGTACGTCCTCATCGGTGGCACGATCCCAAACCACTTTAGCCAGATACTCCAGATTTACCTGATGGCAAATACCGGTACCCGGAGGCACTACCTGAAAATTATTGAAGGCACCCTTCCCCCATTTCAGGAACTGGTAACGTTCATGGTTACGCTGCATCTCCATCGCCACGTTTGCTTCAAAAGCGTCAGGAGTGGCAAACTCGTCAATGCTGACTGAGTGATCGATGACCAAATCTACCGGCAACAAAGGGTTTATCATTTCTGGATCAACGCCGCGCTTAACCAAAGCCTCACGCATAGCAGACAAGTCAACCACTGCTGGTACGCCGGTAAAATCCTGCATCAACACGCGCGCCGGGTGATAGGCAATTTCCTGGGCGCTACCGCGCCCGCCACTCGCCGCGAGTACCTCAATATCATCGCGGCTACAACTCACGCCATCCTCATGTCGCAGCAGGTTTTCCAGCAGTATTTTGCTGGACACCGGCAACCTTGCGGCCGTGTCATGGCCTGCCAATTCGCCACCGGTAATGGCGTAGTAACGATAAACTTTTCCATTCACTTCCAAGGTGGATGCGGTCTTGAAAGAATTGATCGATGAGGTCATTGCTTTACTCCAGCTGGTTGATTCCGACTCTTGATTTGGCGCAAGTACGCACAACTACACTAAGTCTAGTAGGGAATGATACTACTAGAGAAGTTTAAGGGGCAGGCGCGATACCACACGAGAACAGAGAAGAAACCTCATTATATAGACAAACTTCAAGGAATCTGACCTTTGGCTTATGAAAACCTTGAATAAACACTATGCTGATTGCATCGCGCAACTTACTCGACCGCCAATCACTCCTTTTCAGGGAAAGCGGTAGTAGCCCCTTGCTTAGACTAACAATAGAATAAAAATCGCGACCCCAGCGGTCGCCGTCAACGCCATCGATCGCCGCAGCTTGGCAGCGGAAAACCCCAGCCATAGCCCGCTGAAGATAATGAAGATAAGCCCTAGTGCAAAGGCTGTTTGGAAGGTTTTGAAAGCAGATGGGCCATGACCCTTGTGCAGTTCTATCATTCGACTCTGCAAGCTGGGTCGAGCGTGAATGACCTCTACCCCGCTGTCGTTAGGCTTTATTACATAGTGGTCCGATGAAGTGGGACGGGTGTATAGATTTTCGCCGCTAACCTTAACGTATTCAAAATTGTAGGACTTCACACCTGCGTCCACCAGCAATTCGGCCACATCGGTTTGTAGTGAGCTGGACTTACTGTCAATTATGGCATTGCTACTGTAGACAAATTCCTCGTCGACAGAACCCTTAAACCCCGCCAGATAGAGACCACCTGAAATAGCCACCAGTAGCACCGCCGGCGCAAAAAATGCAGCGAGATACATGTGAATGGTGACTAGTAGTTTGCGATCCATTAGCAAGTTCCTGCATAAAAGATAAGTGTTAGTGTGCTCTGGCAATAGTGACAATGACATATATCGGGAATCGATAGAGCGTCAAGCTGCACTCTTGAGGCTGGTCAGTTACATACATTATGGAGGCACATTGCTCGCACTGATTGATTTGCGTCAAGTGCATAGAGCCTAAATCGCCGTATCATGGAAAAATGCAAGCCCTATGAAGGTATAGGGCTCAGATGCTAGGCGAATTTATGGTTCGATAAGAACCCTGACGAAAAACACGCCGACCACAGCACAAGACTGATTTAGAGCCAATTAAGTAGGTACTCGAATCACAGTCATACATGAGGCAAAATCCCATGCTGGAACTTCCACATGTTTATAGCGCCAGCGGCACACTAAAGGGCGACAACAACATCACCATTGAGTCCACGGGCTTACCACCGATTGTCACAGCAGCGCCAGCCGAGTTTGGTGGCCCAGGAGATCTGTGGTCACCGGAAGCACTGCTAATTGCGGCTGTCGCGGATTGTTTTCTGCTAACGTTCCGCGCCATATCCAGAGCATCAAAATTTGATTGGCTGGAGCTGAAATGTTCCGCCGAAGGAACACTCGATAAAGTCGACCGTTTGACTCGTTTTACCGCAGTCACTATTAACGCATCACTCAGTGTGGACGGTACCGCAGATGAGACTAAAGCCCGGCGCCTTCTAGAGAAAGCAGAAGCCTCTTGTCTGATATCCAATTCACTGCTGGCAGATCGGCACCTTGAGATCAATGTCGTGGTAATTACATAGACAGAGAATCACTGGCTCGTATGAGTGACACGGCAGATGGACTGGTGGTTTCCGCTGACTCGCTACGCCGATGATGCAACGCTTGTTAGCGCTGTAAAAATTCTCAATGTTGACACTACTTCGCTGGAGAAAAATGGATTTTAAAGATTACTACAGCGTTCTTGGTGTTGCCGAAAACGCCGACAAAAAGAGCATTAAAACAGCCTATCGCAAGCTTGCACGTAAATATCACCCTGACGTTAGCGAGCATATCAACGCCGAGGATAAATTCAAGGAGGCCGTAGAGGCCTACGAAGTCCTAAAAGATTCAGAGAAACGAGCCGAATACGACGCTCTTAGAGAGCACAAGGCCAATGGAAACAGCTTTACTCCCCCACCCGGCTGGAACTCTGGCAGTAGCCATGACGGAGAATGTGGTAGCTCCGAAGGAGATTTCTCTGACTTTTTCCGAGCGGCATTTGGTGGCGGTCACTCTGAATTCTACACTCAGCAAGAAGGACGAGAGCAGTTCCAGCATCGCGGTCGAGACGTACAAATTGATATGCCCATATTTCTCGAAGATACCCTAGGTGAGACGCACAAACCCCTCGCCTATCACCTAAATGGAGAGAATAGAAACCTCAACGTCACAATTCCGGCCGGCGTTGCAGACGGTGAACTTATCCGATTAAAAGGACAAGGCGAAACAGGCCTGAATGGCGCACCCAATGGTCATCTCTATTTGCGTATTCGCATAGTTCCTCATCCTCTATTCGATGTCGAGCACAACGACTTGATCATTACGGTGCCCTTGGCCCCTTGGGAAGCGGCGCTGGGTGCAAAGCTAGAAATACCCACGATCACTGGAAAAATTAGACTTACGATTTCCCCCAATAGCCAGACTGGACAGCGCCTGCGTATTCGTGGCCAAGGCCTGGTACACGGCACCGCTAGAGGGAATCTCTATGCAGTGCTAAAGATTGTTATACCCGACAAAAGTAACGAGATTGTTAAGAAGCAATGGCAACAATTATCGGAGGAAGCCAGCTTCGATCCACGTTCGGAATGGAGTAAATCAGCATGAAGGAAATCACTATTCTATATCTGTCTCTGGCTGACCTTTGCCAAGCTACCGATACGCCCAGCGAGACGCTAATCGAAATCACCGACGAAGGCATTATTGAACCCGTCGGCAACCACCCTGCCAATTGGCAATTCAGCGTTCGGAATGTGTCGGTCGTACAGAAGGCCGTACGCCTGCACAGAGATCTCAGTATCGATTGGCCTGGCATCGCACTGGCGATGAGCTTAATCGAAGAACTGGAAAAAATACGTAGCGAAAACCAACAATTGAAACGACGCTTGCAGCGTTTCAATTCACCCAACAGGCAATAGCTGATTATAATTTTTTACAAGAAGTAAATCGATATTGGCTGTGCAGTTAGCACCTAGCCAATAACCACTCAAAAAGCGGAGATTATCATGAAAAGCGATACCCCATTAAAACAGAACATAGAAGAAGTTTTTGAAGGACTGAAAACGCAACGCGATGAGCTGCAAGTAAAGGTTCATCTTGCTAATATGGAAGTACGGGACGAATGGAATGAACTTGAGAATCAATGGCAACACCTCGTGTCCAAAAAGGACCGTTTGAAAAAGGACATTGCACCTACTCTAGCCGAAGCTCACGCTGCATGGTTGCTACTAAGAGATGAAATCGCAGAAGGTTATCAGATTATTCGAAAGAAATTGTAGTTACAGAAACGAACCTGGCATTCATAGTGTATCTGACTCCGCAATTTCCTGACTCAACAGTTGAACGATTAACAGACGGGAGCTGCGCTGCAATTCAAAGTGACTATGAATGCCGCGACAGCGCCGCTAGATCAATGCGCTGAAGTGCTAGAGATCGCGGACTTCTCATCATCTTTACCTGGCACGAAAGCCCTGAACACAAACCACACGAAAGCAAATACACCGACACTGAATACGATATCACCCGGCACCCTAGCCCAGACCAAGGCCCGCATGATCGGGCTTTGAATAAACTCAGCCGAGCGGGCAAAAGAATATCCGTATTCGATGCTCATATAGGTTTGGAGCACACCTTGGGGTAACAATGATAAGAAAGTCATCATGGCAAGACCGATATTGAGCGACCAGAAAGATATCTTGAGCGGCTTTTCATTCCACAGGGCTGTATTGGTTAGACCGCGCATGCAGTATAGCGTCAGACCCAGGCCGAGCATTCCGTAAACACCAAACAGTGCAGCGTGACCATGACTGGCGGTTGTGTTGAGCCCTTGCATATAATAAAGCGCAATCGGCGGATTGATCATAAATCCAAACAGTCCTGCTCCGACCAAATTCCAGAAAAGTACAGCGGCAAAGAACATGAACGGCCAGTGATAATTGCGCTCCCATTCAGCCTCATGTTCTACTTTGTGTCTGGTATACGCCTCAAAGCCGACGACCATTAGCGGTACCACTTCCAGCGCTGATAGCATTGCTCCAACGGCGATCACCGAGGTTGGCGTCCCGCTAAAATACAGGTGATGGAAGGTACCTAGCACGCCTCCGAACAGGAAGATGATGGTGGCAAATAGCACCATCACTGTGGCCGTGGAGGTGCGTAATATGCCCATGCGCACGAACAACAGAGAGATGATTGCGGTGGCAAATACCTCGAAAATCCCTTCTACCCAGAGGTGTACAACCCACCAGCGCCAATATTCCATAATCGAAATATGCGTGTGCTGCCCCCACATTAAGCCAGCGGCATAAAGCAGACCTATAGCAATCGCCGATACGAGCACCAGATAAATCAGTGACTTTCCGCCTTTTTGCAGTAAGGCCGGCCACAATCCTCGAACCACCAAACCGACCCAGAGGAACAATCCTATCGTTAGATAAATCTGCCAGAACCGGCCTAGATCGACATATTCATAGCCTTGATGCCCGAACCAGAAGTTCATCGTCAGGTCGCTAAAGAAGCGGTGCACCGCAGCCCATTGGCCCGCAAAGGAACCGACAACAATGATCAGCAAGCTAAAAAAGAGGAAGTTAACGCCGAACCTTTGAAATTTCGGGTCGCGGCCACCCATCATTGGCGCAACATAAAGACCTGTAGCGAGCCATGCCGTGGCGATCCACAGCACCGCAAGTTGCGTATGCCACGTTCGCGTCACCGTGTAGGGCAGGTATTCCGCAAATGGTAGCCCATAGAGCCCCTGCCCCTCGACAGCATAGTGCGCCGTTACGATACCCAGTAAAACCTGAGCCAGAAACATGGCGCAGACGATCCAGAAATATTTTGCCGTCGCCAGCATTGATGGAGTGACTATCGTGCTATCCAGTATGTCGGCGTTGGCGATGCCTTCTTCGGGCATGATTTCCTGCCGCCAGACATCAAATTGTTTAGCATAATATGTGACTAGTGCGCCTGTTCCTGCTAGCAGCAGGATGACCGAAGCAATGCTCCACATCAGAATTTCAGTAGTCGGTTTATTGCCAACCAGCGGTTCATGCGGCCAGTTGCTGGTGTAGGTAATATCCTGGTCGGGACGATTGGTAGTTGCGCCCCAGGCAGTCCAAAAATAAAAGGCGGAGAGCTGTTTCGCTTCTGCATTGTCTAGCAATCCATGAATGGGAAAAGCATAATCGCGCCGCAGCGCGAGAGCCTCAGGATCGCTACCTTCATACAGGCTGACATAATGAGTCTGAACCTGAGCGATTGCCTCAGCGCGCAAGTCGCTAACCGTGATCGAGCCGGTTGCCACATCATAGGTGTTGGTGCGCATTTCTGTTTGCAAGACCGCCATTTGCAACGCCAAATCCTCAGCCTGGGAAAGGCCCGCGATGGGAGATTGCGTTAGCATTGCAAGCAGCGCTTCAGCTTCGCGATGTAACCAGTCCGCGCTCCAATCGGGTGCGAGATAACTGCCATGCCCCCAGATCGAGCCTTGCTCCATTCCACCAATCGATTGCCAGACATTCTGCCCGGTTTCGATATCGTCGCGGGTGTACAGAATTTCGCCCGAAATCGTTTTGACGGTTTCGGGGATAGGTGGTGCTTGGTGGTAAATTTCCGCGCCTAGAAACAGCAAAATGCCAAACATGAAAACCATGCCCACGCTCAGGATTATCCATAGCCGTTTGATGCTGAATGTATCTCTATATGTTTCCATGATCCGGCCTTGTTACCTAGAAATCGAGCGTGACATCCCTCGGCATTACCGAGAAATGTGGTGAAGACAAACAGCAGTTACTATTGAGCCTCTGCTCGATCTTCGCCAAGTCTTGCGCTGGGAATGGCGAGCTTGCCATGCAAAGCCGTGGTTATTCTTTTAAATCGCTCATGTTGCAGCCCCGATAAACATTGATATAGCAGCAGCCAAGTCAACTACTTTTGAGGCTGTCGAGATCAACGCCTATTCACTCGAAAATGAGATTTACCCGATGAATCCAAGTGATTGGGCCGGCGGAGCGCAACGCCCAAAATAGGGTGTCATCGGTAATTTCGAATCCTTCTTTACTTGTGCTGTCAGGCCACTTTGGTCATGGGGTTAACATTGCACAGAGTCACTAGACCGGCTAAAGGCCGTTGTAGTCACCCTCTATTTGGAACTGCCTATCATGGCCAAGCACTCCTATGGAGGCATCCATTTTGTAAACTGCACCATTATCGTCAGCCATTTCGTGGTTCGATATTGTGGGATATACCTAATTTTCTGGGAGTGATACTTAGTGATGTGATTCTTTATGCCGCTGTAGCATTTTGCCGATGGGAAGATCGATCAGGAAGGAGGAACGCGTTGAATGTCGCCCAATTTTGGGTAGGTCTCACTTGACCTACTAGCAAATGAGCAGGATGTTCTACATTTGATGCATATCACAAACACCCTGAACTCATTGAGTTAATCGCGGGCTGTCCTACATTTTCCTAATATTTTTCGTAGCCGCCGCTTAGCAATTTTTGGTTAAATCACAAACGCCTTGCTCACGTTTATGTATGACAATTTGTAACGCTATATCGCACCAGACCAGTAAAGCCAGCTAACAAATAAAGTGATTATCGGAACCAACATCAAAATAATCATGTATCTAAGGGATTGCATTTAGATAACCTCTAGTTGGCGAATTTTCAATCAGTCTCCTATGCCTTCCGAGTCATTGAACGCATAAGGATACATAGTGCCAGCGTCGAAAAAGGCGGTATCAATTTCGAACACAGAACCGACTGCATCTCTGTGAATTGACGGATCAACGCTGCCGCCTATAGTGTTATTTGAACGGCAAAATGGATCTCGAATCTTTGGGCAAGCTTCCCCGCGCACAGTTCTAGGTAGGTATGTTTAAGGTGTCGGACTCCAGGCCGCGCCAGTTATTCTAAGCTACGTATAAGAGTTTCACGCAGCTTGACCCCTTGAGCGCGCCAAGAACAGGTTGCTCTGTCCCATTTTTTTCTCTACAGCTGGAATACTGATTCATCCAACGGCAGCTCAGTGCTGTACACCACCTGCTTGAGCGCAAAGCTGGACTGGATGCTGGCCACTCCTGGAATGCGGGTGAGCTTATCCGCCAGAAAACGCTCATAGGCTTGCAAATCAGCTACTACGACGCGCACCAGGTAGTCGGAGCTACCCGTCATCAAGTAGCACTCCATCACTTCCGGATAAGAGCTTATGTGCTGCTCAAAGTCTTCCAGCCCACTGCGCTCCTGTCGCTCCAGTGATACGTTCACGAAAACTGAAATCGGCAAGCCGACTGCGGCCGGATCAACAATACCGGCGTAGCGCTTGATAACGCCCGCCTGCTCCAGTGCCTTGACGCGGCGCAGGCAGGGGGCCGGCGACAAGCCCACGGCGTCCGCCAGTTCGACATTGCTCATGCGCGCATTGTTCTGAATGTGTTGTAGGATAAGAGAATCGGTACGATCTAGTTTCATTTAGCAATAATAATTCAATTTATACTATTTTTCATAGCATATATTGCTATAAATACCTCGCTAATCGCGCAATTAGCAATCCTGAGTTCCACCGGTGTCGTCCTGCGACTTTTTCCTGAATTCAAAGTCATAGCTGTTTGCCAGGCTTAGCTGGCTGATAAAACCATCCATTGTTGCCGGCGGGATGAGCTGTGAATTGCCAGCGCAGCCAGCAATAAATAACCCCACAAATAGAAATACGTAATTCAAGGACAGGCTGCGCAGCACAAAACTCACTCAATCATGGAGACTGGCACTATTTCATACCTATTTGACTCCGAATGCAATCACCGGCAAGGCAGACCGTTTACTCCCTGCCACCACTGTTAATCAAATGAGCAAGTAGGACCACCTGCCCTGGGGATTAGCGGTCCTTAAGCCGTGCCTGACTCGTTTACACGATGCTTCACCGCTTCGCTTTCTTATCGATTGTTTTTAAGGATTTTTGAATCAGGGAATTTTTGATCCGATCAGAAACCGGTTGATAGAACCTGCGAAGTGACAGCCGGGATTCCGGCTCCCAGTAGACCGGATCTCCATCGCGTATGGTTCCCGGGCGTATTACAGACGCATTGATTCCGAGGTGCCGCTGCGTGTATTTTTCCAAGGCACGCAACACTTTGCTGTCTTTTTCCAAACCGGGCTGGGGTTGCGCCGGCATAGAGCAGCGCACCGTTCTTGATTCGCATTTGATAACAGTATCGCCAACAAAAAGTTTTCCTCCAACCCAATCGAACTCATCCAGGTTGTCATTTTTTTGCGCGCTTTCAATATAGATATTCGGCCTGAAACGTCGCGATTGAAAATCGCCTTCAGGCTCCAAGGATTTGAGCATTCCAATGGAGTTACTAGTCACTATATGCAGCGGATAAACATCGTAAAAACGTCCCCGAGGCGTGGCATAGGAACCAAGCTCCACCATTTTGGACCATGACAGGGAGCCCAGACTGGGCATTCCACCCCTGGCATCAAACTGCTTCTTCATCGCCTGCTCTCCAGTGAGCGTACTCAGACGATAAAACGCCTTGTTTGACTTAGGCTGCAACGCTTGCAAACTAACGTCCTTCTTCAAATACCCACTGAGAATTTTGTTCCCTTGATTATCCCGAGTATGAAAGTTTGTGCCGTCGGGAAGCTGCACCTGAACGTGGGCAACATCGGCGCCCGTCTGCCCGGGCAACGGTTGCTCTTCGTACCTAGCAGTACAGTTCAATAGACGAGGTAGTTTACGAACACCGCTGATTTCATTAGCGACCTCATCGCGGATCGCCCAACTGCGGTCCCCCACCATGCCTGGCTTTTCTATCTGTGCTTCCTGGAGAAGCTCGCCCTGCATGGACTTTACCGGATACCGCCAAAGCTCTTTAACTGTACCAATTTGTACTTTCATATTTTTGTGCACTCGGAAAACTGACAATAAAACTAGAAGAAATTTTGTACCTGACTGAAGATAGAAACAGTAGACAAAAAAAAGCCCCGTCATACGACGAGGCCTTCAGTGGATTCACTACATCCTATTTATTCGCCCTACTCTTGCCTTAGAGTTGTTCACCGGATTAGAAATCCTTGCGAACTGAGAATCCCCAAGTCAGAGGCTCTGAGTAATATGCATTGTAGCGGCCCGTCTGCCCTGGGGAATCCGCGATAGTCGTGGTGAATTCCTCATTGGTCAGATTACGACCCCAGAAAGACATTGATGTGTCCCAAGGCTCGTAGCGAATACCGGCACGCATGTTAAACAGCCCATAGGCACCATCGTATTTCTCTGGATCATTATTAACGTCAGTCATGCGCTCGTCGGTCCAGGCATATTCTGCGTAGATGAATCCACTCATATCATCATCTAACTGGAAGTCCTGGTTAACCGAGCCCACTACAACGTTTTCCGGGTTACCCGCTATGTCTCCTCCACTACGGTCACAGCCCCCTTCTACAAGAGGATCTGGGTCGCCCGGGTCAGGCTGGCCTGTATGCCACGGTTCACCCGTCCAGCAAGGTCCGTCCTCAAAGTCCGTATATTCGCCGTGATTGTAGGCGTAGGCGAGGGTCAAAGTCGTGTTCTCCGCAGGCAGCCATGAGATATCCGTTTCCAAACCATAGGTCTCAGCGGAACCGGCGTTTGCTAATGTGAAACCACCACCCTGGAATGAGACCGTTTGTAGCTCGTCTGTAGTCGTTGCATGTACAGCAACATTCACCCGTAGCGCCTGGTCAGGAAATTCGGCTTTCATACCCACCTCGAAAGACTCGGACGTCTCCGCATCGAAAAGGGTATTCACTGTGGGGGGGATACGGTCTGTATTGGCACCACCAGACTTATAACCCGTGCCGTAGGAACCGTAGAGCATGATGTCATCGGTCACGAACCAACTCAATTTGATCGTGCCGGTAATCTGGTCATCGTCGAAGTCTTCCGTCAGATCGGGTGTTGGGGAAAACGGTGGGAACAAGAGAAAGCCAGCATTGTCACCCGGGTCGCCACCTACCAGCGGTAAATCCTGGGTAAAGACATTACTCATCTCCTTCTCTTCATAGGTCCAGCGTAAACCAGCAGTCAGCACCAGTGTATCGGTGATATTAAAGTCGCCCTGGCCGAAGATCGCATAACTCTCATGTTCCTGTTCGTTAATATCGCGCGACCCTGTGCCACCGATAAAAAGATTATTGGGAAACCCGAGGAGTATTTGTGCCGCATCGTCGCCCACAGACGTGGTGCGGTCATTGATGAGATCCTGGTGGTAGTAATACAGGCCAGCCACATAATTGAAGCGCTCGCCTTCACCGGTGAAGCGCAACTCCTGGGTGAGCTGTTCCTGCTCAGCGTCGTTAGTCCGGTAGGCGCCATCGAGATTCAGGAAGAGAATATCCGCATCGTCCTGAGCGTCGTGGGTGCGATACCCGGTGATACTGGTCACCAGAAACAGCTCAGTATCCCAATCGACCTGCAGCGTTAGGCCTTCATCTTCGTTGGCGGACGATGGCGGGCGTCCCGCAGTGACTCTGTAATCGTAAAAATCGGCATTGGTCAGCACCGTGCCGCCTAAATCGTCAGCGAATTGATCGGTCGGACCCGCGCCTAGCGCGGTAGGCGTCTCTCCACCGCCCAGAGGAACCCGGTTGCTCTTCCATGAACCTGCAGCACAGCAGGTTTCATCAACCTCAGAGTGGTCGAGAATCATACGTACGGTCAGGTCATCGGTTGGAGTGTAGAGTGCCTGCAGCCGGCCGCCCCAACGGTCCTTGTCATTGATGGCATCGTCTTCCTCTATACCATCGGGCCCGATCCAGTCAACGTAACCATCGCGCTCCATGTAGAAGCCAGTAGCGCGAACCGCCAATACATCTTCGATTAGTGTGAAGGATTTGGCGCCGCTGGTACCGAGGAGACCGTAGTCACCTACACTGGCCTCTATGAAACCAGTACCTTCGAAATCTGGCCCCGCTGAATTGATCTGGATAGCACCCGCCGGCGAGTTTCGCCCAAACAGAGTGCCCTGCGGGCCGCGCAGCACTTCTACGCTGGCCACATCTACCATATTGTTAATCATTGAACCCTGACGTGCGCGATACACGCCATCTACGTACAGGCCCACGGAAGGCTCCAGACCGAAGTTCTGCGAGCTGGTGAAAATACCCCGAATGGAGAACGTGGTATTGGTGGCCGTCTGGGTTTGCCCAACAATCAGGCTGGGGGCGTTGGTTTGTAGATCGAACATGTCCTTCACGCCGGTTTTTTCCAGCATAGCCCCACTAAAGGCAGTAACAGCGATAGGAACATCCTGCAGGCTCTGCTCGCGCTTCTGCGCAGTTACAATGACCTCTTCCAACATCTGGCCATAACTGGCGGTGGATGCGGAGGCGCCGATAACGGCAGCGACAGATACGGCAAGGCTAAGCTTGCTAGTTGCAAAACGACGGTTATTCATGACAGGGCCCAATTTATTTTTAAAGGTTGCTACATTAAGGATAGTACTGCTTTACCAGGGCACTGACAAATTAACTTGTTGAGGCCTGGAAAATCCACCGCCTGATCTCAAGCAACCGCCCTGCTCCACCCATTAGACTCAGCTATACTAAGATCTCGAGCTACAAGCGCCAGGTCTGCCATTGCCCATTTTTTCTCAAAAGCTCTTACTTTTCGAGAGATCGTGATGCGCCCCTTTCCAAAAGATGAGGCCTGTCAGGATTGTCGAGGACGGATCTATTTCTTTCGCGGGCTAAGCTAAGACAATCGTGTAAGGTTCAATTTAAATAAATGCGCGCCACTAACTGCAGGGCTGTTCTATCTAGCAAGAATCCAGACGCAAGGTGACAGTATTCTCACCGGCCTCACTACCGAACACGCCGACCACAGTGGCGAGTCGCTGC
The DNA here is from genome assembly GCA_047611225.1 of Halioglobus sp. Lineage (GTDB taxonomy): Bacteria > Pseudomonadota > Gammaproteobacteria > Pseudomonadales > Halieaceae > Marimicrobium. The sequence continues at coordinate 14,210 of JBLFWP010000018.1, read as the reverse complement.
ACCAGGTACTTCTCTTGCCGTAACTGATGCGCTCTGTTGACGCTCTCACGATCCTCGAATCGGTTTGCGCTCACACATTCGATAACACCTTTGCGCAACATTTTGAGTTCAATGTTATCCAGACCATTCGCGTCTGCTTTACTGCGCGGCATCGTCGCCCAGGCAGCCCCATCGTAGTCCACCACCCAGAGTCGTAATTTCACTGGTTGACCTGAAGTGTTTGGGGCATATAACACAATAACTTCCTCCAGTTCCGCCAGCGTTGCATACAGCGCAAAAAAGAGCACTGGCAGGCTGGCACTCAGCGCAAGCCAGTTGAGTACGCGTGAGGTCTTTGGGTTCGCGACCCAGGCGCGCACCAACCAGCAACCCAATGCCAGCGCCAGTAACGCAGCGAGTAAATTACCGCCCTGGGGTGGGAAATAGGGACCAGCATGTTGCAGGCGCATTGCGAACACGGAGAGAGCCGCCACCAGCATCAGCCAGCCAACTGCCTTAAAAATGATCGCCATTTTGCATTGCCTCCACTTTTTTGGATTTCATTGTCTGCCGCGAAAAACCGCACCCTCGCAACTAACTACTGTGTGCGGCTACTCTACCCGACAACACTGTGCACCAGCTACATGCTGGCGCGAAACAGCGGACTGGGCAATTAGCCTGTGGGTGGGGAATTCCGTGGTACGGAGACTTTCTAGTGCTGGAAGGTCTTAGCTGTCGCTAAACGTAGTCTGCCCCCCCCGATTTGCCGCGACTGTTACTCTGAGCCGAAATATCTTGTTTAATACCGAGCAGAGTTTTGGGCAAAAAGAGGCTTCCAGATTCTCAATATTTTTGTTGAATTACGAACAACTTCAGTCATTGCAAGACCCGTTGGACAGTTTCGTGGGCAAAACGGATCTGAACATATCCAGGGCAAATGCCAGTCAGGATAAGGGCATTCCTTTTGACCTAAAGCGGATACAGCAAGAGGGCCGACGTCTGAAGTCCAAGAGTATTGTCGAGAGAATCTATGGCTGCATATTCACCCGACATTTTGGCTGTGCAGACTGAGTCTGGATCTTGATAACGAAGTATAACCAGGGCGAATTCGTCGCTGAATTACGAATCCGCCAGAGCAAGGATTACTAACAACCAGGGGGAAGCGGACAGGCATCACCCCTTCCATCTCCGCTTGTATCTGTTTGATCAGGGTTCACTATTCCGGGGCAGTTATCGATACTGTCTTCGACACCATCGCCATCTGTATCAAGACCAACAACATTGTCGCAGGCGTCGCCCACGCCGTCGCCATCTGCATCGGCCTGGCTATTGTTCGCTACCGTGATGCAGTTATCGAGCCCGTCAAAAAAATTGTCCTCGTCCTGATTGATGCCCATGCGGACACCGGATCCCGGCGGGACACATGTGTAGGTCAGTGGTCCCTCGCTGAGTGACAGAGCACGCAGCGATGCGTCGGCTATCACATCATTGATATCCGAACGGAAGTCATCGCCTGATTCGCGTACCCAGCCGCGCGCCACACCGCCAACGGAGCCTTTCACGATCAGGTCGCACTCATTCACCAAGCCACCTAGCACGAGCGAGGTGAAGCTCGCCTTCGAACGGGCCAACAATAGCGAGACACGAAGGTTGGTGGCGACTTGCCTGTCAACGGACAATGTCGTTTGCTGGCCAACGATTGGAGCGAGGTCCGTGGGAAATTCGAAGGCGAAAGCCGAACTGACGTCCTCCTGCGCGTTAGTAAGGTTGAACGCGCCCGCTTTAAGGAAACTGTTGACGGTGTCTATCGATCCGTCGTGCAGGTACCCAAAGCCGCGAATCTGATCGCCGGTATGCGGACCTCCAGTGGACTGGCCGAACATGCCAACCTTGTGATAGATGTTGCGCATATGTGCCACCTTGAAGTTTTGGGTTTCGCCCTCGAAGGTCTGTTCGCCGCCGGTCCCGAAGAAGCCATCGGCAGGGTCGAGGCTGTGGCAGCCGATGCAGTTTGACACGGTGTCCGTTGTCGGACCGACAAAAATGGCGTTGCCAAGTACTGCCGAAGTCGAAAGCTGGTTGTCCAGACTGCGGATCGGGTTCGGTGGCAGCATGAGCTCCAGTGCAAAGTCAGTGAACTGCTGCATCTCTACAGTCGTGATCGTACCCTCCATCCCCACCAGGCCCTCAAAGGCCACAATGAAGTTATTGAAGGCCGCATCCTCCGAACACGGTGCGCCCGTCGGTTCTGCGCAGGGGTCGGTTCCAAGGATGCCGTCCACGCGGTCTCCCCGCCAGTGCAGCGCACCATGCGTCGCCATGCCCCGCAAGGTCTGGGTGGTCATGGGACCCTTCATTGGGTGGAAAGTATTGGGGTTATTGCCACCCACAGGGATGAAAACGGCCTGGGGCTGGGTGTTGGTTGTCGATTCGTCATCGGGGTTGCCAAGGTTCCAGGCGAGGTGGTCCATATCACCGAAAATGTGGCAGCTGGCGCAGGACGTCTCGCCGTTGCCGGAGGTGGCATTGGCGTCGTACAGGAAGGGTCGACCCGCTACGACGTGCGCTGGCTCCGGGTTATGCAGGGAGTGGGTGGCCACAGTGTTATTGGTCGACAGATCGATAACTTCGATCTGGTTGTCAAAACGCGTGAGTACGTAGAGCCGGTTGTTCGTCTCATCCAGTGCCAGACCGCTGGGACCGCCGCTGGTCGAAATGTAGTTAGCACTCTCTGCGGTGGGATCGAAGTTGGCTTCGAAGTTAGCGTCTTCTATATCTGCAGTATCAAAGACACCCACTTGGCCGGAGCCGAAAGCCGCGACATAGAGTGTCACGCCGTCGCTGGAGACAACCGGTTGCACCGGTGTCGCCAGGCTGTGGACCTTCTGGGCGTTAATCAACGCATGGTTGGCGCCGGCGTCCGTGTGGAGATTGCTGTAGTTGATGTGCTGGTTCAAATGCTGTGGGTCGACACCCGTGTTCGTTGGATTCAATACGGTGATGCGTGACTCAGAAAGATGACCCTGCACGGTGCTGCCACCGTAGATTCCGGGTCCTTCGAAGTCCACGTGATTGGGAAGTTCCGTGTTGGTTACATAGACCTTACCGGAAATAGGGTTCACCGCCATGTTAAAGAGGATGGTACCGACGTGGTCGTATTCCACTATAGAGCCGGATGCCAATGTGTTGGCATTGATAGAGAAAACATCGTGGTCGGGAAGGTTGAAGTTGACGTCGCCATTCCAGGTCGTACCGCTGGAGTCGAGCCAGTCGCTGCCATCAAATTTGACGATCACGCCGGTCTCGGGTGCCGGATCGCCATGGACGTTGTCATCGGGCCCTGGGACGCCATTGGCGTTGAAGCCATTGGGCACGACTGTCTCATTGATTACGGTGGTCTCATTGCCCGAAAAGTGCGCCGCCACGTATACGGTACTGCCATCGGGTGTAACGGCAAGGCCCCTGGGCGTATCGGCGAAGAAGCTGAGAATCTCGATAGGTGTGCCACCCAGAGTGCTACCCAGGGTCGCCGCGTCAAATACCCAGACATCTGCCCTGCCGATGCCCTCTGTAAGAAGCCCGGGGTCACCCGCGCCAGGTACTGCTGATATTGAGCCGTGCGTCCGCTGTTGCCCGCGGTGCGCGGTGGTAATGAAGGCACGATCAAAGGTAGTTCCGGCAAAAACGATATCCCGTGGCTCGTCGCCCACCAGCAACGTGCGGACCACTTCGGGCGGGTTAGTAGAAAGATCGATGATGCTCACGCTATCGGAAAGATGGTTTACCACCCAAATCTCCGTGTCGGTGCGTGCCGCCACTGAAACGGGCTCCATGCCCACGGGAATAGAATCGATATGTGTGAGCAAGCCAAGGCTGACGGTAAACACCTCCAGGCGGTTGTCTGGAGTATTGACCGCCAGTAGCGTTGTGCCATCGGGCGTCAGTGCGATGGGCCTGACCTGTCCGCTTTCGAAAGTGATAAAAGAGGGCTGTGCCTGAACGGGCACGACAGCCATTACCATAGCAACCACTACGGCCAGGCATGTGAGCATGAGACGGTGGCGAGACATCACAAAATTGTGGGGTTCATTAGTGTTCGGCATGGCGTATTTCCTCTGCATTCTTATTATGTCTGCCGCCCCCAGCGCTGGGGAGCCTGACAATCAGGTTAGACTTTCAACGCTAAACTATCGTTTACCCTTCACAACCTACTACAAAAGTGTGACATATCCACATTAATACGGCTGTACTGTGTGGTCCGTCTCTTATTTTTCACCCAAGGTATAAAGCTTTATACGGCAAGAAATAACATATTTATATGTTATTTGCATATTTTATATTCGAGGGGAATATCTTGCACCAAGAAGTGTTGCTGGGCACTACAAACCGCATTCCTCAGACCCAGACCCTTCATCGCTACTTCTCCCGGGAATTTAGGGCCCCGAATCTGGGGTCAGAGTAAAAATGCCATCGAGAGAAGGCTTAACAAGTGAACAGCGTGCGAAAGATAGTGCCTAGTGTTTACTCTGGCCCAAAATATTCCTATCCCGATCATCAGTCATTGGAGCAACTGAAACTACTGGCTTCACGAGTGTCGCCTATACCGCTATACACTGATTTCTGTGGGTAGGGACACACCAGCCTTGAGCCACTGGGCAGAAAGTCCCATTGCAGCCATTGTGCCTGTAGAGGCCCAGGCTGCTCACCGCTCTCTACCCAGTGGTCTATCGCCGTAAGGTAGTTGATCAGGGAGGGTCCCTGCCCGCCAAAACAGTGATCAACCCCCGGCAGGAGATATAGCTTCACGTCTTGCTCGGCTGCGGCGTCGTGTTGCAGAACTTGATCATAGTAGTCGATGGTAGCCAACGCACTGAGCGCCCGATCGGACCAGCCGTGGTACATCAACAATTTCCCACCGCCCTTGCGGAATGTATCCAGATTGGGGTCAGTGGCATTTAAAATAGACTCCGCCTCCCTTGTGTCCGGGTAAATCTGATTGTAGTCGTAACGGCTATAGTCCCATTGGGCATCATTGAAGATCAGGTATTTCATGATGCCATTGCCAAAGCCAAAGCTGAAATTGGGTGTGAGCGGCACCCGATGGCCATCCGCATCCGTTTCCCCGTCCTCAACCGAAATGTGTTTGAGCCCACCGGTGAGCCATTGCCCCATCCCCTGCTCGCTTATCTCGCCGCCCAGCGGAAAGCCAGGAAACAGCGCCCCCGCATCATTCGAAGGTCCTTCGTAAATTACCTGCATCGCATTGATCTGTTGTTTAGTCAGGCACTGTGTCGCGCTGGAATCAGCACACAGAAGAGTTTGGATATCGAAGGGGCAATCTCTGGGGTCGGCCAATATGCCATCTTCGATACCGTCGAGGCTGTCGCACTGTGCCAGATAAGCAGCAGATATTAGCGCTTGGTCCTGTGGCCTGATGACAGCTTCATCCAGTTGCTCTGGATCGGGAAACATGGCGCGATTGATTTGGGTCGCATTGGCGCCTATACCTATCGTCCAGTTGTAAGCCGGTGCACCGGCTACGATGCCATCAAAATCCGCAGGGTACCGCTGCGCCTCCATGAGGGCCTGGCCCCCTCCACGAGAGCACCCTAAGAAGTAATTGCGGGCACTGGCTCGACCGTAGTGAGATCGAAGCAGCGCCTTGGCCACCACTGCGGTTTGGTGTACCGCCCGGTGGCCAAAGTTTTCAATACGCTGCGGATTGTCTAGCGCCCAACTAGCATCTCGAGAATGGGCAGCGTGTCCTGTATCAGTGCCGACTGTCGCATAACCAGACTGCAGCGCTCCGTAGAACACCGCCATATTTGCTATCGCTCCGACAAAACCACCACCGCCGCCCATCACGAATTTGCCATTCCAGTTGTCCGGTAAAAGAAGCTCAAAATGGATTTCTGTGTCGATAACACCGTCAATTTTACAGTGGCTCGCGGGTATGGATTTCTGCGTAGCCAGGAGCAGCCGGACCGAGTCCGGGAGGCTGTCGAAACTATCCAGCGCGCATTCAGTTTTGCCTATCAAGGATACTGCGGATTGTGGCGGGAACATCTGCGAACTGATGCGAGACACAAGTGCAAAGCCTGCTGCCACCAGCAGTGCCACGAGGCCGATACTGACGAAGACAGTTTTTCTTTTCATGACAGTACCGGCTCGGAATGTGATGCGGCCTAGGCTATCGGAATTTGGGGTCAGAGTAAAAACGCCATCGTGAGCTACTTATCACGTGAACGGAGAGCGAAATATGGCGGTTACTTTCTACTCTGACCCTAAACATACACAATTGTTTGGCCCTCCTTGCAGGGAGCGGTTTAGTATGCAGTGATCCAAATCAGAAAAATCAGCCCGAGAGACAAACAGAGGAAAAACCATGGAATACCACAACGCCCTTGAGCCCAACGAAGAACAAATTGCCGGCTTTCTCGCGCCGGACGATGACCAGCCCATCTACATGCTCAACCTGCTCAAATACAAGGACAAGGCCGAGTATGCCGACGGGCGTGACACAGAACTATCCGGCCAAGAGGCCTACCAGATCTACGGTATGGCAGTGCTCGAAAGGCTGGCAGCCGTCAAAGGCGGCATTGTTTTCTCTGGTAGCGTCTCGCGCCTGATGCTGGGCGAGGTAGAAGACATGTGGGACGACGTAGCGATTGCTATGTACCCCAGCCGCGCCGCGATGCTGGAAATGGTTTCCAGCCCCGAATACCAGGCCATTGCCGTGCACCGCGAAGCAGGTCTGGCGGGGCAGTTGAATATTGAGACACATGCGCAGCTTGCTGCGTCTGTGAGCTGAAACAGGGTTCGGCGTGCAAGGGTTCAGACTCCTTGTTAGCAATCAATAAACTAAAATAGTGAGCAAAAGAATAGAAGACAGACCTAGATTAACCCTTCGACCGGTGGAAGGTCATAGCTGTCGTCAAACGTGCTCTGATCTTCCCTTACTCTTCCCCTACTCTTCCCCTATTCTTCCCGCATTTATCTGCTATACCTAAGGGTAGTGCTGATTTAAAACCAACAGGGCGTCCGCCATCAACTTACTCAATTAATAATTGGAAGAAGCGAGCTATGCGGCAACCGATGATTTCAGTCCCCACAATCGCATTGGCCGGCGGTCTGCTAAGCGCCGGCTTGCCACTATCGGCCACCGCCGAAGAAACACTGACACTTGAGGAAGTACTGGTAACTGCCCAACGACGCACCCAGTCGCTGCAAGACGTACCCATCTCCATTATCGCGATGGACCAACAGACGCTGGAGATGCGCGGCATCGATGAAATCGAGGATATCAGTCTCGACATTCCCAATTTCACAGTCAACACCTTCCCCGCCGACTCGACCACAATCCGTCTGTTCATCCGCGGCATCGGCCAAAACGATGCGCAAATCACACAGGACCCATCTGTTGCCTTGTACCTCGACGGCGTGTACATCGGTACCAGTGTTGCCGCGGGCTTTGAAGGTGTGGATGTAGAGCGTATAGAAGTGTTGCGCGGGCCCCAGGGTACCCTTTACGGTCGCAACGCTACCGGCGGAGCTGTCAATATCATCACACGAAGGGCCAGTGTGGAGCGCGTTGAATTTCGCCAGGACATAACCGTTGGCAACCTCGATAAATTCCAGTCGAAGACCATGCTCAATCTCCCCCTTGGCAAGACCGTGGCGGCTAAGTTGAATTACAACTACACCCAGCGCGACGGTATCGTGGAAAACGAAGGGCCGGGTGAAGATTTCATGAACGAGGACCGCCAGACACTGGTGGCAGATTTGCGCTGGCTGGCAGGTGATGAAGTGACGGTGGACTACCGCTTCGAGAATGCTCGCATAAAAGACTCCGAGCCCTTCAACCAGGTGCTGACCGACCCGGCGCTATCCAATGGGATCGTCGCCGCCGTGATCAACTACAACGACGACTGGGCCCCGGACCGGCTGGACAAGGTCACCTCACAAAGACCTATACTCTCCTCGGACCAGGAAATCACCGCGCACAGTCTGTGGCTGCAATGGGAAATCAACGACAAGCTGCGCCTGCAGAGTATCAGCGCTTATCGCGACCTGGACAGCTTTTCACCCTCAGACTTCCTCCCCACCGGCATCACCCTAGGCGGCGACGCACCTGTACTGGGCCGTTTCTACACCACGTTCGAGCAGTGGTCGCAGGAGCTTCAACTACAGGCCAACACGGAGCACTGGGAATTCGTCACGGGGCTCTACTACTATCAGGACGAAGCCTTCCAGGACAACTTCGAGGGAGCAACCCTTGGCACCTGCTGCCTGACGAACACCACCGATACCGAAAACTGGTCCGCAGCGGCTTACACACAGGTAACCTGGAATCCGGCCTGGATGGAGCAGAGCTGGCACCTTACCCTCGGTGGCAGGTACGCCTACGACGAACGTAAATCCGAGCGTGACAATCAGTCATCGGTGTCCTCCTTTGTCGGTTTCTACGAGGAGGATTTTAGCAATTTCAATCCTTCGCTCGTGGTGGCCTACGACATCAACGATGATATGAATCTGTACGGCAAGATAGAGACGGGCTATAAGTCCGGCGGCACCTCGCAACGCTCGGCCCGGGGGGACCTATTCGCACAGGGCTTTGATGAAGAGGAAATCATCAGTTATGAGCTGGGCTTCAAGGGCGAATTTTGGAGTGGCCGCGGGCGCTATAACTCCGCCCTCTTCTACATGGAAATCGACGGCCTGCAGTCCAGCATCCAGACTGACCCTGTCAGCCCGGGCGGTCGCGACTTTCTACCCTCCGACAACAACCAGGTCCTGGGCGCCGAGGTTGACCTAAACCTGTTACTCACACAAGGGCTGACCCTCACCCTGAGCTACGGTTACCTGGACACAGAACTTGGCGAGAGCGCCCTGACCACAGACCTGGGTCTGTCGGAAACATTGAGCGAAGACTTACCCTATGCCCCCGACCACAGTTTTTACAGTGCACTGGATTACACCAGAACGATGGGGCCGGGTACCCTGAGTGTGAATCTCAATTACGGCTGGCAGGAAGACGTTGGCACCAGCGTTACAGACAACGGTAATTTCGTGGTGGATGCCTACGGCCTGCTGGGCGCCGCGGTCAGCTGGTCTGAATTGAGCCTCAATAACATGTCCGGCAGCTTCCAACTGTTGCTTTGGGGCCGCAACCTGCTCGACGAAGAGTTCGGTCTTTCAGGACAGACGGCACTAGAGCCGCTGGGCGCAGATGAGACGCAAATTTTTGGTGAGCCGCGTACTTATGGCGTGACAGTGACTTACCGTTATTAATACCGGGGACAGACTTTGGTAAACTACCCAGGAGGCCTGCTTGATCAACCAGCTGTGACCCGTCGCTCCAGGTCCCATTTTCAAAGACTGGAGTCGTAGGGTGTATTTCAATTCCGAGGCTGACATCCCAAACTACAAATGCTGGCCATCAAGGTAATACCAACAGCCATCAATTTTCTCAAAGCGACTGATCTCATGCAGGCGATGGCCCTTGCCGTCGACCTTGAAACGCGCCACGAACTCTACAGTGCCAAACACATCATCTACCCTACCCGCCTCCGTAGCACGTAGGCTGAGACCCAGCCAGCGCTGTTCCCCATCCAAACTTACTTTGCTTGGGCGTGTATCTGGATGCCAGGTAGCCAATAAGTAGGTCTCGTCACACGTTACGAATCCACAGTAACGCGAGCGCATCAACTGCTCCGCGTGTTGCGGAATTTCTGCGCCGCTTAGGTAACGAAGACAGCACAGCGAATACTCAACTTCGCTGCCACAAGGGCAAACGGCTTGATCGATTTGAGAGTTTCTAGTGGGCATGCAAGTCAGGCTATCACAGGTTGGGCTCTCGCCCTCTCCACCAGACAGCCCTCCTCGCAGTGATTCCCGGGTGGGGCGTGGCCAGGGTCATGGGATACTACTTACTCTGTCACTTCCATAAGCGTCAGCGAACGCTTCAGCGCCAACCGCAGAAGCAGATACAACATCAATCCCGCCGGACCTGCCATCAGGGTAATGAACAGGAGCGGCACCGTCATCCAGTGATTGATGCCTTGGCGTTTCGCGTCGCGCACTATCCAGGCGCCTATAAAAAGGTCAAACACCAGATAGTGAATCCAGCCGCCCAGCACCGCGGTGGGGCTCTGAAACAACAGCATCACGCCCTGCAGGGAACCGAACCCTGCCCCATCAGCGGCGGGCTCTCCAAAGAACAGGGCCCAGATATAAAACGGACCCAGCAATAGTGGCACCCAAATCGCGTGCACGAGAAGTTGCGTGATACGGTTATGGGGAGCGACCGCCAGTAACAGCCACGCGGGAATTACTGCGTAGTTACAGATGAGGAACAGCTGGTCTGGGGACATGGAAATACCTCGAGTTGCAAAGTTAGAAGCAATAAGCAGCAGTGACACAGCAATAAGGGTACACGGTTTTGATAAGTAAAAAGACTACTCTCAGAAACCGGGACAGATTCATTTTCCTACACTGTGCTCGATGTAAACGCCAATGATAAGCACCAAATAAACCTGCCTCCATTGGCTAGTGCAAAATCACCCAAGGAACCCCTAAAGCTCGGGAGCCAATTATTTGCGTGTGCCTGGAACTAAACGAGCTTGGTCATCTGGGTGAGCATAGAGGGCATGACACGCCAATCCAGGCCGCCGTGAACAAAGCTCTGCTCGATCTTGAAGTTGGCCAGTATATTTTTTAGGCGCTTGTTTTTAAAGCGCATCAATCGCCATTCATAGAGCGGGAACAGTTTGATGCGACCACCCGGTTTAAGAACGCGTTGAAACTCACCGAGAATATCTGCCAGCACTTCTTCATCCTCAATCCAAACGAATAGCAGATAACTACTTAGAATTTCGTCGACACTTTGATCGTCGAAGGGCAGTTCCTGGGCACGGGCAGACAGGGCCTTTGACAGCCCCGGAGGGTGATCGTTGAAATGACCGCTGCCGCCGGTGGCCCGAGCCAGGGCACGCTCTCTAAACCCGATCTTGATATCGGGATGGATCAGCGGATCTACCCCATAAAATTCGATTCCCGCGTTGTGGCAGGCGCGAAACATGGAATCCTCTGCATAGGGCGTATAGCCGCAACCTACATCGATGATTCGCTTGCCTTCCAAACTCTTGAGGACGGCAGATTTGGATTGACTGCGATAGAACATCTTGCAGTAAAGGGAGAAAGGGCGGGCAGTATGCATCATGCCCAGCCCACGTCTTTGTGCTGAATGCAGATAGGTTTGCATCATCGCAAAAGAGATATTAGCCATCGGTCTGCCTAGGCCCTGTTCCAGCGTGGACAGTCTGTTTTTCATTAGCGGGCCAGCTTCCGGGCCAGAATTCTGAAGACGTCCGGTGATATTCCCAACCCCAGGTGTGTGGCGCGCACTTCAACGTTATCAACCTGGGGGGTGTGCCTATCGATACTTGCCTGCCAACCGACAATGCCGTCGCGCTTCGAGTAGATTGAAGTGACCGGCACACTGATTGGTGTGCTCTCTCGCGCCGCAATTCTTGCCTCCATCTCATCCAGGTTAACGCCCCTGCGTTCCTGCATCGCGGCCATACTGGTATATTTTGGGCCGCCGACGATGGGCGTGCCCATGGTTATTACCTGACGCACTGCCTCGGGATGCTCCCTCGCTGTTTCTCTTGCAAATACTCCGCCTAGACTCCAGCCCACAAGGTTCACTTTACGACGAGTCTGCGTATGAACGCTTCCGACCTGCTCCACAACCTGAGGCAGCATCTCGGCGACATTACCCCGGTTGCGTCCCAGCAGCCAACCCTGCACATCGTAGCCAAGCCAGGACAGATAGCGGCGTAGCAGTGCAGTTGATGCGTTACTGGCACCGAGGCCTGGCAACACAATCACCGGCTCCCCATTACTGCGGGCCTCGCGCGCCAGCGAGGGGGATGCCGCAATCAGCCGGGTAAGTTCAAAGGGAGTGAGGCCTTCGCCTAAGATTGTCAGCAAGGATGGTGCTTTAAGCTCAGTCATCGTTATCGGTTCTCCCGGACCGTGCGTGTGGCAGCTTGCGTTGACGGCGTGCGCATGACTGCGCTGATTCAGCGAACGGATCATTACTTCCGTCAGTTCTTCAAACTCTCTTCCCATGTGCAGTTTGTGGGACAAGTGCAAGGATATGTGCAACAACCGGGACGGATGTATTCTTCTGCACTGTGCTCACTGTAGACGCAGAGAGTAAGCTAGAAATAGATAAATCTGTGCCCATTGATTAAATCACGACAAGTAGCCTTAGCAACCCGGCGGGAGTTCGCATAAATCACCTGTACCATCGCCATCGGTATCTAACTGGCCAGCATTGGCTACCAACGGGCAATTGTCCAAGGAATCGCCCACTCTGTCCCCGTCCGCGTCAACGTGATAGGCGGCGTCGAAAATCGGATCGTGAGCGTCCATAATCGACTTGGCAATCACTTTCAAGTCCGTGGTGTAGCTTGGGCCAAACGTGTAAGTGGAAAGGTCGACGTCATAGATAGCGTTCAGCCACACCAGCCGGCCCAGATCCCGCAGGATGTCACCCGGGTGTCCTAATGCGTCGGTGTAGATAGAGTCCGATGCATCGCCAACCAGATCCTGCACATCCGAGAGATTGTTCGCAGCGAACAGGTTGCGCAGCTCCACTGCACTCTGCCCATAGGGTATCGCATAGATGTCCACGCCCGGGTAAAGCGCCCGCAGGGAGCTGATGAAACTATGCCATGCTGTCGCGTGGGCCGTGAGCCAATGGGTGGCATAGGTTGCAGCATCAGTGTTCTCAGGGTAAGGCGACCAGGGTAAGCCGACAAAAATACGCGTTGTCGGGTTCTTATCCAACGCGTAATCGATCCAGTTTTCATAGCCTTCCGTGGTGGGATAATCACCGTGATACGTCATGCCGAACAACTCAACATCACCGCTGTCGAGGATGGCCTGGATTTCAGCTTGCTTACTGGCGTTCTCCCACAACGCCTGTGGTGCCCCGGTAGCACCACCGGAGAAGACGATTGACTGGGTGTGACCTGCAATTCCAGCCGCCCCACTGTAGTCGGGCATTCCCTGCGCAAAGGGCCTGAAAAAGCTGTGCCCGATAAACAGTGAGTTGAAGCCCGGGTTGGGCACGTCGGCTGCGGCCCTGTGGGCGGATAGCGCCATACACAACAAAGCGACGAATAGAATTTGAATCGATCTCATGGCCAAGTCTCTCTAACTTATTATTGCAATTGATGAAGTCTACTATTATAGCTAGCGATGCAAAATACATACCACGCCAATAACTACAAGGGTTTTCGGGCGAAGTGACTGGGCTGGGGCCGACCAGCGTAAAGAATACTGACACTCAGCTAAGAACCCTTGGAATAATGGCGACAGACCGCGTTTTCTTATTCCGGTCAATGGCAGGTCTTCGTTGCCCTTAAACGTGGTCTGCCACCTATTCGTTGTTAGTATTTTTTCGGGTATTCAAATCCTCTATGATATTTTTGTCATCCACGTGAATCTCGATGAGTCTTGAGTCGCCAGCCTGTAGAAGACGCTTTCCTCCTGCCTCACCGTCTAACGCAGCCAATTTTGAATAGCAGGACTTTGGAAACAACACTGGGTGGCCCTGTCGTCCTTCATGCACCGGAACTGCAATGCTTCCGGTTTCGGTTTCGGTTTCGGTTTCGGTTTCGGTTTCGGTTTCGGTTTCGGTTTCAAAAGAAGCGATCACCAGCAGACTGGTTTCGGGTTTTATCCAAGCCATATCCCCCAAAAATATTAGCGCGCCGTCCCAATCCGGTGGCGACTTAAAAACCTGCGCCATGTTAGCGCCCATCCCCCGCTCTGGATTCGCAGCGTAAAAGACACTCAAAAGCTTGTTTTGGTGGTGCTTGCCCATCAGGTCTTTGGCCTGTAATTCATCCTGGGGCCTCAGGACGAGGATGGTTGGAAGCTTGAGCTGAAGAACATGCGCGAGGGTTTTCTGCAGCAGCGGACCCTCGCCATCATCATACATCCGCTTATCTGATCCAAAGCGCCGGCTAACGCCAGCGGCCATTACAACCGCGCCTATACGTGCCACTTGGCGGTATCCTTGCCGCTGCGAGCGGCAATAATTTCGGCAAGAATCGAAATAGCAATCTCGGCAGGTATCTTGCTGCCGATATCCACGCCAATGGGAGCATGTAGCCTGTGCATTTCGGTTTCGCTAACATTGAGCTGTTTCAAAC